>NZ_NBOA01000009.1:0-79814 GCF_002213235.1 Thioclava sp. F34-6 | reverse complement strand
ACAAAGGGATACGCGCCTGCATCCCGGGCCGAAAGCAACGCAAGACGCCCATCAAATATGACAAACGCCGCTACAAGCGCCGTAACCGGATCGAGATAATGTTCGGTAGGCTCAAAGACTGGAGGCGTGTGGCGACCCGCTATGACCGATCTCCGAAGGTCTTCCTCTCCGCCATCGTCCTAGCGGCTCTCGTCATCTACTGGTTATGAATCCTGACCCTAGAGCCTCAGCACGTCTAGACGAGTTGGCGTTCTTGCCGTTAATCGCCGATGAATGAGCCACCTCCCCCGAGAAGGAAAGTTAGCAGGCAGCTGGACGGCTCCCAATAACCACAATCAGACCTGACCCATTCCCGCCGCTTTACGCCCGATCAGCTAAATCCGGCGGGCTTACTGGCAATAAGCTGGCCGGCTGAACTGGCCGTTGTGGGGCCTTCGCCTGCCGGACAATGCTGCACGTCGCCGCCAAATGCTGGTTTGGAAGCATTGCGCGGCAGCAATGGCTATCGCGCGAATGTCCACAAAAGGCCGTTCACTGCGCCCAAGCAGGAAAGGGCGGTGAGCGGAAGATCGCTGCGTTTGGTTCAAATTTTTGGTTCGAACGCAAGTCGCTCTCGAGCTACTCCGCCGGAGACGCCGCAGAGAAAGAACTTGGAGGTCACCACTTCGAGCCTAACCTCCGGCCTGCATCAGCAACTGACGACGAGCGGCGCGGTGCGGCCATTCTCCATCTCAGTTCCGCCGCCAAGGCGAACGGCAGCCTTGTCATACCGTATCAGGATGATCGCGGGATTTCCTATCTCTTCACGGATGATCGTCTCGGCGAGCGCATCGAGGCGACAGCGGGCGATCCTCTGACGATCGGTCGAGATATCTGAAACGATTTCGACCCCAGAGCCAGCCGGCACGCCTGCCGCGAGAAGGTTCGCCTCGATTACCGGCGCCTGCCGCACCCCCATGTAGAGGGCGAGCGTCGTTCCCGGGGACGTGGAGGCGCCCCAATCGGGCGTGTCATCGCCCGCCCGGCACATCCCGGTCGCGAAGACCACGCGGTCTGTCGCGCCGCGTTCCGTCAGCGAACGACCGAGCGCGGCCCCAGCGGCGGAGGCCGCGGTGACGCCCGGCACGATCTCGACCGAGATTCCGTTCGCGCGCGCCGCGGCGAGCTCTTCCGTCGCGCGTCCAAACATGCCCGGGTCGCCACTTTTGAGCCGCACCACCTGCTTGCCCTCCAGCGCCGCGGCGACGATCACCGCATCGATCCGTTCTTGCGGCCAGGCGCAGACTCCGACGGACTTGCCGACATAGATCTGCTCCGCGTCGGGGCGCGCGAGGTCCAGAAGCTCCGGATCGACGAGGCGATCATAGAAGATGATGTCGGCCTGTTGCAGGCGCTCGGCCGCCCGCAGGGTCAACAGATCGCGCGCGCCGGGCCCAGCACCGACGAGCGCGATCGCCCCCTGCCCCGAGCGTTCCGGGAGGCCGTTCCGGGGCGTCTTGCGTGCCAATGACAGCCCGGACAGGGCAAGGCGCGCTTCATAGAGAACCTCGCTGACGAAGGCGACGATACCGGCCTTCCGCATGGGGGCCGCAGCGCCGGTCGGGACAGGCAAAAACGATGCAAACATCTTCATGAGCGTGGTCCTTTCATGCGGCGCTTGCGGAATGGCGGCGCGTCCAGAGGTCTGTGGCGAAGGCGCGGGGCTGCGGATATCCGAGGGTCGCGAGCGCAAGCTCGGCGGTGCCGAGCACGATTTCGGTGGCGAAGAGATCCTCGCTTTCGCCCGCCCAGAGGCGGCCCAGATCGGCGGGATTGGGCGCGCTGTCGGCCAAGCGGCGGGTCTCGTCGACAAGGCCGGAGGCTTGCGCCGTCCACGGCTCCCCTGCGCGCAGGCCGAAGAGCGCAATCTCTTTCCCGGGATGACGTTCGAACTCGCCGCCCCCGCCCTTGATCACCGTCATTGCCTGCAGCCCGAGAAGCGCGCAGGCATCGACCTGCAGCTCGCGATAAGGCGGATGGAAGACCCCCTGAACCGAAGCCCGCGCGCGCGCCGGGTTGAGCACGCGCATCACGGTGTTGACCGCCGAGCGCAGTCCCAGAACCTCGCGCAGCCGCAGCAGGTCGAGCGCGCGCGGCGCGAAATGCTCAAGCGGTAGATAGACGACCTTGTCGCGTTCAATCAGCGCGGCGGCGTCTTGCACATCCTGCGCCAAACCGATCTCCGCCGCGTCCAGCGCATCGCGCACCGAAGCCACCGGCGATTGATGCGAATTCCAGCCATGGAGCAACACTGGCTCCCCCGCCATTGCCACCAGCCGCGCGGACAGCAGGAACCACGGTAGCCCGCGCGAGCGCCCCGCCGCATAGCTCGGCCAGTCAAGCGCGGGCACGGGGCCGGTCCACTCGGGCAAGGTCCCACGGACGGCTTCGGCGAAACCCGCGATCTCGGCGGCGCTCTCGCCGCGATAGCGCATCAGCATCAGAAGCGCGCCGACCGCCTCGGGGGCGGCCTCGCCGCACAGGATTTGGCCCAACGCGTCGCGGGCTTCCTCGCGGTTCAGCGACCGTGCCCGGCCCGGGCCTCGGCCCATCGCGTGGATGTAGGGGGCGAGGCTCATTCGGCGGCCTCGCGGGGTTGGGCGTCCGCCAGAAGGGCCGCGAGTTCCGGGCGGCACGACCCGCAATTGGTGCCCGCCTGCAGCGCCGCACCCACGGCTTCAACGGAGGTCAGCCCCTGATCGGTGATAGCGGCGAGGATCGTGTTCACCCCGACATCGAAACAGGCACAGACGATTGCCCCCGGATCGGGCTGATCGGCGCCTGCGCGCCCGGCCAGAAGCGCGGGTTGGTCGGTCTCGCCAAGCAGCCCCGCGACATGGCCGCGCGACACGGCCACGGGCTCGGGGGCCGCAAAGAGCACCGCCGAGACGCGCCCTTCGACCATCAGCGCGATCCGCGCAAGCCCCCGGCCCGCGTCGATCATCGTCACCGCCTCGGCGTCGGGGAGCGCGAAGAACTCTCGCGCGAAGGCCTCCCAATCGGCAGGTGCGGCGCGCCCGGCCAGCTCGGTCCGCCAGCCGCCTTTCGCGCGGGCCTTCGCCCAGTAATCGGCGCGCGGAACGACGTCCTGCGCGCTCACCGCGAAGCCATACCACGCCGCCTTGTAAGGCGCGACCTGCACCGCGCCGCCCTTGTTTTCGGGCTGACCCGAGACCGGATCGACATGGGCGGCGACCAGCGCATCGATGCGCCCGCCGGACGCGGTTTCGCCTGTCCAGTGCATCGGCGCGAAGACCGAGCCGGGTTGCGCGCGCGTGCTTTCCAGAACCCGCAGGACGGCGCGGCCGTGGCTGTTCGACACGTCGGCCAGACCCGCCGCGCTCAGCCCCAGTTTGGCGGCGTCCGAGGGGTGAATTTCCAGATAAGGCTCGGCCATATGCAGGCTCAGGCGCGGCGATTTCGCGGTGCGGGTCATCGTGTGCCAGTGATCGCGCACCCGGCCCGTGTTGAAACGGAACGGGGCCTCCGGGCTCAGCGCGGTTTTCGGCGCGCGCGGCGTGATCGGGAGCATCCGGGCCTTTCCGTCGGCCGTAAAGAAACCGCCATCGGCGAAGAACCGGCCCCCCTTCTTGGTCGGGCCCTGCGGCCAGACAAAGGGCACGAGCGCCTCGTAATCCGCGTCTGAAATCGCCTTGAAATCGGAAATGTCGAAATCGCGCCCAAACTGCCCCGCGACTTCCGACAGCGCCGCGTATTCGCGAAAGATCGCTGCGGGGCCTTCATAGGCGAAATGCTCGGCCCAGCCCATCTTCGCAGCCACGTCGCAGAGAATCTTCCAGTCGGGACGCGCCTCACCCGGTTCGGGTAGAACCGCGCGCTGGCGCGAGATGCGGCGCTCGGAATTCGTGACGGTGCCGTCCTTCTCGCCCCAGCCGGTAGCGGGCAGAATGACATCGGCCAGCCTCGCGGTATCGGTGTCGGCCGTGATATCGGAGACGACGACGAAATCGCAGCCCGCGATGGCGGCACGCACGCGGTCGGCCTCGGGCATCGACACGGCGGGGTTGGTGCAGATGATCCAGAGCGCCTTGATCCGGCCGTCTTCAACGGCGCGGAACATGTCTATCGCTTTCAGACCCGGGCCGGGCGCCATGGTCGGGCTGGCCCAGAAGCCCTGCACGGCGTCGCGATGCGCCACATTCTCGATGTCGAGGTGACAGGCGAGCATATTGGCCAACCCGCCCACTTCGCGCCCGCCCATCGCATTGGGCTGGCCGGTGACCGAGAACGGCCCCGCGCCGGGCTTGCCGATGCGGCCCGTCGCGAGATGGCAATTGAGGATCGCGTTGACCTTGTCGGTGCCGGAGGTCGACTGGTTCACGCCCTGACTGTAGATCGTGACGACCTTCTCCGAGCCGATCCAGAGGCGGGTGAACTCGGCCAGATCGGTGGCGCTGAGCCCGGTCACTGTGGTATCGCTTTCCTTCGCCGCCGCAAGCGCATCCGCGAACCCGCTGACATGGGCCTCGACATAGGCGCGATCGACCGCACCTTGCGCGTCGATCTCGGTCAGCAGCGCATTGAACAGCGCCGCATCCGCGCCGGGCGCGACGGGCAGATGCAGATCGGCGAGATCGCAGGTCGCGGTGCGGCGCGGATCGACCACTACGATGCGCATTCCGGGTCGCGACTTTTTCGCCGCTGCGATACGCTGAAACAGCACCGGGTGGCACCACGCGAGGTTGGAGCCGACCAGCACGATGACATCGGACTGCTCGAAATCCTCGTATTGCCCCGGCACGGTATCGGTTCCGAAGGCGCGCTTGTGACCGGCCACCGACGACGCCATGCAGAGCCGCGAATTGGTATCGATATTGCCCGAGCCGATGAAGCCCTTCATCAGCTTGTTGGCGACATAATAATCTTCAGTCAAAAGCTGGCCCGAAACATAGAACGCCACGCTGTCGGGACCGTGCGCGTCGATCGTAGCCCTGAACCTCCCGGCGACCAGATCGAGCGCGCTGTCCCAATCCGTCTCCTGCCCGTTCACGACCGGCGCCAGCAGCCGACCGTCCAGATCGACCGTCTCGCCAAGCGCCGAGCCTTTCGAGCACAGCTTACCGGCATTGGCCGGATGGGCGGTGTCGCCCCGGATGTCCAAGCCGCCCCTGCCGTCGGGCGTCGCCTGAACACCGCAGCCGACGCCGCAATAGGGGCAGGTCGTGCAAATGGTCTGAGCCGCGCGCATCATCATCTCCCTCCGGTTCAGGCGGCGCTTCGCGCGGCGAACTTGCGGGAATCGATAAGCACGCGGCCCGCATCGACGCGCAGGTCATAGGTCGGGACCTGTCCCGCGTCGGCGCCCTGAGCCGCGCCGGTTTCCAGGCTGAACACCCAGTTATGCAGCGGGCAGGTCACCTTGTTGCCGTGCACGATCCCTTCCGAGAGGGGCCCGCCCTTGTGCGGGCAGCGATCCGAGAGGCCGAAAACCGCGTCATCAGCGGTGCGGAACACCGCGACGCAGCCAAGCGGCGTCTTGATCACCCGCGCCCCTTGAACGGGGATGTCTTCGAGGGCTCCGATATCGATCCAGCTCATTCCGCGGCCTCCTGCATAAGATTGGCAAGCGGGCTCCAGGCGCGTTCGTATTCCGGGGTCGCGCGCTCGGCCCATGGGTCTTTCTGATAGACGGATTGCGAGATATCGAAGCGCGCGATCAGCGCCGCGCGATTGTCGAGATCGTCGACGACCTGCTCGCGGATCCAGTCCAGACCGCCGGTCTTGGCGATCCATTTATAGGGTCTATCGAGGTAATTCGCGCTCTCGCGATAGAGCTGCATGAAGGCCACGGTGATGTCGATCACTTCCTGTTCGGTGCCGACCTTGGCCAGCGGCTCGGTCTCTTTCAGCTCCATTCCGGCCGCGCCGCCGACACCGATCTCGAAGCCGGAATCGACGCAGACGACGCCCAGATCCTTGCAGGTGGCCTCGGCGCAATTGCGCGGGCAGCCCGTCACCGCGAGCTTGAACTTGTGCGGCGTCCACGCACCCCAGAGCCGCTTTTCCAGCTTGATCCCCAGCCCGGTCGAATCCTGCGTACCGAAGCGGCACCAGTCGGTGCCGACGCAGGTCTTCACCGTGCGCAGCCCCTTGGTATAGGCGTGACCCGAGACCATCCCGGCGGCGTTCAGATCGGCCCAAATGTTGGGCAGGTCCTCCTTCTTGATGCCCAGTAGGTCGATGCGCTGACCGCCGGTAACCTTGACGGTCGCGTCGTATTTCTTCGCGGCCTCTGCAATCGCCAGCAATTCTTCCGGGGAGGTCATCCCGCCCCACATCCGCGGCACGACCGAATAGGTGCCGTCCTTCTGGATATTGGCGTGGTTGCGCTCGTTCACGAAGCGGCTTTGAGGATCGTCGGTGTATTCCAGCGGCCAGTCGGCGAGCAGGTAGTAGTTCACCGCCGGGCGGCAGACATGGCAGCCATTGGGCGTCTTCCAGCCAAGTTCCTGCATCACCGCCGGTTGCGATTTCAGCTCTTTCGCCTTGATCAGGCGGCGGACATCCTCGTGCGGATGATCGGTGCAGGCGCAGATCGGCTTCGCGGTAGGCAAGACGAATTCGTCGCCCAGCGTGACCGCGAGAACTTGTTCGGCCAGACCCGAACAGGTGCCGCAGGACGCACTTGCCTTCGTGGTCGCCTTGATCGCGTCGAGCGTCGTCGCGCCCGCCTCGATCGCCGCAACGATCTGACCTTTGCACACGCCGTTGCAGCCGCAGATTTCTGCGTCAGCCGGTAAGGCTGCAACGGCCGCCATAGGGTCCGCCGAGGCGCCCCCCTGGAAGGCCGGGCCGAAGATCAGCGTCTCGCGCATCTCCGAGATGTCGGTGCCGTCCTTGATCAGCCCGTAGAACCAGTTGCCATCGGCCACATCGCCATACATCACCGCGCCGATGACGCGGTCGCCCTCGAGCACGATGCGCTTGTAGACGCCGCGCGCGGGATCGCGGAATACGATATCCTCGCGGCCCTCGCCTTCAGCGAAATCGCCCGCCGAGAACAGGTCGCATCCCGTGACTTTCAGCTTGGTCGAGACCTCGCGGGGGATGTATGCGCTGGCCTCCCCGGTCAGGGTCTGCGCCGCGACCTTCGCTTGATCGTAGAGCGGCGCGACAAGGCCGAAGATCTGGCCATCGAATTCCACACATTCGCCAAGCGACAGGATATCCGGGTCGGACGTTTGCATCTGCGCATCGACCTGAATGCCGCGCTCGACCTCAAGCCCCGCATCCTTTACCAAGGCGACCGAGGGACGGATGCCCACGGCCATAACCAGTAGATCGCAGGGCAGTTCGGTCCCGTCATCGAGCATCAGCGCGCGCAGCTTGCCGTCCTCGCCCAATATCTCCTTGGAATTGGCCGAGCAGCGGACATCTATACCGCGATCGGTCAGCGCGCGGCGCAGGAGGTAACCCGCCGCCTCGTCCAGCTGACGTTCCATGAGGTGGCCCATGATATGGACCACTGTCACGTCCATGCCGCGCAGGCGCAGACCCGCCGCAGCTTCCAGCCCCAAAAGACCGCCGCCGATCACCACCGCGCGCGCGCCGGGCCGTGCGGCCTCGATCATACGGTTGGTGTCGTCGAGATCGCGATAGGCGATCACCCCGTCCAGATCATGCCCCGGGAGCGGGATGATGAACGGGTTCGACCCGGTGGCGATGACCAGCTTGTCGTAAGCAACCTCGCCCATCTCGCCGATCACGACCTTGCGGTCGCGGTCGATGCCCGTGACCTTTTCGCCGAAGCGGCAGGTCACGCCATGGGCGTCATACCAATCCTCGTCGTGGGTGACGATTTCCGCGTAGCTCTTCTCGCCCGAAAGCACCGGCGACAGCATGATACGGTTGTAATTGCCGCGCGGCTCCGCGTTGAAAAGCGTCACGTCCCACTTGCCGGAAGCCGTCTCGAACAGATGCTCGAGCATCCGCCCCGAGGCCATGCCAGCGCCGATAACGACCAGTTTCTGCATCTCGGTTTCCATTACGCAGCCTCCGCTTTCCTGGGCGCGTGGCCCTGTTCGTATTCCTCGAGGAAGTTCAGAACCTGCTCGCGGTAGTAGTAGTAATCGGGGTGTTCGAGCAGCGCCTTGCGGGTGCGCGGACGCGGCAGATCGACCTCCGTCACCTTGCCGATCGTGGCGCGCGGACCGTTGGTCATCATCACCACGCGGTCGGCCAGCAGGATCGCCTCATCCACGTCATGGGTGACGCAGACGGCGGTGACCTTGGTGCGCGACCACACCTCCATCAGCACTTCCTGCAGCTCCCAGCGGGTCAGGCTGTCGAGCATCCCGAAGGGCTCATCCAGCAGCAGCAGCTTCGGCGAAAGCGCGAAGGCGCGCGCGATCCCCACACGCTGGCGCATCCCGTTCGACATGTCCGAGGCGGGCTTGTCCATCGCATCGCCCAGACCCACGCGCTCGAGGTAATAGTCGATCACGTCCTGACGCTCGGCGCGCGACGCCTTGGGATAGACCTTGTCGACGCCCACGGCGACGTTTTCGCGCGCGGACAGCCACGGGAACAGGGACGGTGCCTGGAACACTACGGCGCGTTCGGGATCGGCGCCCTTCACCTCGAGCCCGTCGAGCTTGATGCCGCCTTTCGACACGTCGTTGAGGCCCGCCGTCATCGTCAGCACGGTCGATTTCCCGCAGCCCGAATGACCGATCAGCGAGACGAATTCGCCCTTCTTCAGCGTGAGGTTGAAATCCTCGACGACCGTGAGCGGCCCTTTCGGGGTCGGGTAGATCTTGTGAAGCTGCGAGTACTCCAGATACTTGCCTTCGAGCGCCGAGCGCGCGGCTTCCGACACCGCCTTGGGCAGCGCGTGGAGCGGCGTGACGTCGGGCAGTTTGCGGGTGCCTTCGGCCTTGGCCTGCATGCCGACATCCATCAGGTAGTTGGTAACGGCGGCGCGCAGGCGCTTGAACCCTTCATCGTGGTTCATCGCACCGCGGTCGCGCGGGCGCGGGATCGACACCTTGAACTCCTCGCCCAGAGTGCCGTCGGGGTTCATCGCGATGATCCGGTCGGCTAGAACGATCGCCTCGTCCACGTCGTTGGTGATCAGCACGCAGGTCTTCTTGTCCTGCTCCCAGATATGCTCGACCTCGTCGGCGAGGTTGCCCCGAGTCAGCGCGTCGAGCGCCGACAGCGGTTCGTCGAGCAACAGCACTTCGGGGTTCATCGCCAGCGCGCGCGCCACGTTGACCCGCTGGCGCATGCCCCCCGACAGCTCCGCCGGATGGCGGCTCGCGGCGTGGCGGAGCCCCACCATCTTCACGTAGTGATCGACCTTCACCTGACGCTCTTTCTTCGACAGGCCGGGGAAGATCGTCTCGACGGCGAGGCCAACATTCTGGTCCACCGTCAGCCACGGCATCAGCGAGTAGTTCTGGAAGATCACGCCGCGCTCGGGGCCCGGACCGGTGATCGGCTGGCCCTTGAACAGGGCCTCGCCTCTGGAGGGCATCTCCAGTCCCGCCATCAGGTTGATCAGGGTGGTCTTGCCGGTGCCGGAGAAGCCGAGCAGCACGAGGAACTCACCCTCTTTCACGCTCAGATCGATATTCTTCAGCACATCGCTGCGCGCCGGGCCTTCGCCGAAGCTTTTGGAGACAGACTTGAATTCGAGAATGCTCATGAGGGTCACCGGTTGTTGGAGAAGGTGAACATCGACTGGATCGCGAACATCAGGCGATCGAGGACGAAGCCGATGATGCCGATGGTGAATACGGCCACCATGATCCGCGCGAGGCTCTCCGAGGAGCCGTTCTGGAACTCGTCCCAGACGAATTTGCCCAAGCCGGGGTTCTGCGCGAGCATTTCCGCCGCGATCAGCACCATCCAACCAACCCCGAGCGACAGGCGCAGACCGGTGAAGATCAGCGGCAGCGCCGAGGGCAGCACCAGCTTGGTGATCTTCGTCCAGGTACCCATCTTCAGCACTTTCGAGACGTTCACGAGATCCTTGTCGATCGAGGCCACGCCAAGCGCCGTGTTGATGATCGTCGGCCAGAGCGAACACAGCGTCACCGTGATCGCCGAGACGAGGAAGGACTTGGAGAACATCCCGTCAGAGGTGGTGTAGACCGCCGAGACGATCATCGTCACGATCGGCAGCCATGCCAGCGGCGACACCGGTTTGAAGATCTGGATCAGCGGGTTCATCGCGGCATTCGCGGTTTTCGACAGGCCCGCCATGATGCCCAGCGGAACGGCCACGATCGTACCGAGCGCGAAGCCGAAGAACACCGTCTTGATCGAGGTCCAGATCTGGTCGAAATAGGTCGGCGCCCCGGTATAGTCGCGGTATTTCACCCGGTCGGCCTTGCCTGCCGCCACCAGCTTGGCGTTGCGCGCGTCCTGACGGTCGTAGAAGGCGGCGGCCTTCTCGCGTTCGCGCAGGTGGTCGGCATAGAGAACCTCCGCCTGCTCCCAGACCTGCGCCGGGCCGGGAATGACCCCGAGCGAAGTCTCCACCTTGGGCGCGAGCATCGCCCAGGCGGCTAGGAAAACGACGATCGCGGCGACGGGCACGCCCAGTAGCTGCCAGATTTCTTTCATCTGCGATTTCGGGTTGTCTCCGGCGACGGCCCGCAGGATCGGGGTCACCCAGCTCAGGCCCAACACCCTCAACCAGCCATCGGCCTTGTTGATACGGGTGAAGAGGCGTTCGCGACGGGCCTCGCGAGCTTGCTGCGCGGTCAGGGCGTCAGGATCGATGGCGGTCATGGCTTGTCGTCCTTGCAGATATTTTGGGAAGGAAAAGGCGGGCGAGACCGGGCGGCCCCGCCCGCAGGTCGGGGATCAGCCTTCGACCTTGCTGCCGACGATCGTCTGGCCCGATTTCAGGCCGATCGGCAGGCTGTCGATGTAAGCGTTGGGGGTTTTGCCGTCATACTCTATCCCGTCGATCATCTCGTCGGTTGGCGCGCGATACCCATCGGTATCCCATGGGAAATCCGACTTGTCGGCGAGCCCCTCGTCGACCAGCATCTGCGCGGCTTTCAGGTAGATTTCCGGCTTGTAGACGGATTTTGCGACCTCGTCATACCAGCTGTCGGGCTTGCTCTCGGGGATCTGGCCCCAGCGGCGCATCTGCGTGAGATACCAGACTGCGTCCGAATAATAAGGATAGGTCGCGAAGTAGCGGAAGAAGACGTTGAAGTCGGGAACCTTGCGTTTGTCGCCCTTCTCGTATTCGAACGTGCCGGTCATCGAGTTGGCGATCACCTCGGCATCGGCGCCGACATATTCCGAGCGGGCGAGGATCTTCACCGCCTCGGGGCGGTTGGCGTTGTCGTTCTCGTCCAGCCACATCGCGGCGCGGATCAGCGCCTTGGTGATGGCGAGCGTCGTGTTGGGGTATTTCTCGGCGAAGTCGGCGGTTATGCCGAAGACCTTCTCGGGGTTGTTCTTCCAGATCTCGTAATCGGTGACCACGGGCACGCCGATGCCCTTGAACACCGCCTGCTGGTTCCACGGCTCGCCCACGCAATAACCGTAGATCGTGCCGGCCTCGAGGGTGGCGGGCATCTGCGGCGGCGGCGTCACCGACAGCAGCACATCCGCGCCGATCTGGCCCGAAACGTCATCGGGGGAGTAGTAGCCCGGCTCCAGACCGCCGGCGGCCAGCCAATAGCGAAGCTCGTAATTGTGGGTCGAGACCGGGAACACCATGCCCATGTTGAAGGGCTTGCCCTCGGCGCGGTATTTCTCAACGACCGGCTTGAGTGCGGAGGCCGAGATCGGGTGCACCGGCTTGCCGTCATCGCTCACGGGGATGTTCTTCTTCATCTCGTCCCAGACCTCGTTCGACACGGTGATGCCGTTGCCGTTCAGATCCATCGAGAATGGCGTGATGATATGCGCCTCGGTGCCGTAGCCGATCGTCGCGGCCAGCGGCTGACCGGCAAGCATATGTGCGCCGTCGAGTTCGCCGTCGATCACGCGGTCCAGCAGAACCTTCCAGTTCGCCTGCGGCTCGAGCGTGACGTAGAGCCCTTCATCCTCGAAATAGCCATTCTCGTAGGCCACCGCGAGCGGTGCCATGTCGGTGAGCTTGATGAAGCCGAATTTCAGCTCGTCTTTCTCGACGTCGAGCATCTCCGCGAAAGCGGGGCCAGCGAGGAGCGTCGTGGTGGCAATTGCTGCCAGAAGCTTTTTCATCGTTCACAGTCCCTTTGCATCCTGAGGGGTGTCGAAACCAAAAAAGCCGCCCGACCCGAGCGCACATCTTCCAAGGAGGAGGAAGATCGGCGATCAGGGTCGAACGGCTTTGTTCGGAGCCTCACAGCGATGCGAGGCGGAATATGTTGGAAATCGAAACGTCCTTGCTTCGATATTTCAAGGAAACGCCTTTCGCGCCTGCAGCGTCAACGTCCCGGCGGGATGCTGCGCCTGCAAAGCGCCCATTTTCTCAGAGTGCCGAAAAATTCGTCGCCAGAAAGCCCTCAATCCGCGAAAGGATCAAAAATCCAGCCGTCAAAAAACGCATCCGGGGGCAGAATCACCTGACCTTGGACCCCCGGAACAGCGCCAAAAGAGTCGAGCGCACCTTCCACCTTGTCGCGCGCTTCGGGCAGATCACCGTCCAGATCGGCGAGGTTGCGGGTATAGAGATCGGTGCGGCAGATCGACCGTGCGGCGGTCATCGCCTCGTTACGTGACAGCCCCATCCGTGCGGCGAGCTTCGCGGCGACGAGCGCCCCCTGCGACGCCCAGGGGTAGCCCGCAGCACCACTGTGAAAGCTCATGTAGCCCGGCACGTTGCGCATCTCGCCGCGCGGAGAGATCACGAGATTTCCCGTCAAGGCCCGTTCGATCAGCTCCGTCGGCAGGTCCAGATAATTGCGTCGGGACAGAAGCTCTGCCGCCGTCAGCAGGTTGCGCTCCGACCCGAGCCAGCGCCCGGCCTGCCATGCGGCGCGCATCAGCCGCCGCGTCAGCCCCGGCTCCGTCTCGGCCCAGTCGTGGCGCACGGCGAGCACCTTTTCCGGCGCATTGGAGCGGATTGCGGTTCCGGGTAGAAGCAACTCTCCCACCCCCATCTCCACCGCGATCGACCCCCAGGGCGCGCCCACGCAGAACGCATCGATCTCGTCCGCCGCCAGAGCCTCGGCCATCAACGGCGGCGGCACGGTGTGGACGTCGAGGTCCTGCGGCGCGCTCAACCCGATCGCGCCCAGCCAGTGATACAGCATCTCCGCATGCATCGAGAACGGAAACGGCACGCCGATGCGCAAGCGTCCCTGCGCGGCCGCGATCAGCGCCGCCCCCGCCGCGCGGGCATCTGAGAAATCGAAGCCGTAGCCCGCCACACGCATCCGGTCCGCCAAAGCGCGCGAGACGCCGATCGAATTGCCGTTATGCGAAAGCACCTGAAGGATATCGATGCGCGTGTTGAACCCGCCCAGCCCCAGGGCCGCCGCGATCGGCATCGGGAACAGCATATGCGCCGCCTCGATCCGTCCCAGCATCAGTTGATCGCGCAGGGTCGACCAGCTCGGCGCGGCGGTGAGCGTGAGCGCCAGCCCCTCTTCCTCGGCAAATCCGATCTCGCGCGCGATGATCAGAGGCGCGGCATCGACCAGCGGGATATATCCGACCAAGAGCGGCACGCCACTCATGACAAGAGCCCCGCCGCCGTCACCAAAGCATGGGCGACATCCGCAACCCGCCGACCCTGATCCATCGCCGTCTTGCGCAACAGCGCATAAGCTGCGTCCTCGTCGATCCCCCGCGCTTTCATCAAGAGACCCTTGGCGCGGTCGATCACTTTGCGCTCTTCCAGCGCGCGGCGCGTCGTCTCCAGTTCGGTGCGCATCCGCTGCACCATGTTGAACCGCGCGATCGCGGCATCCATGATCGGCTTGATCCGGTCCGCGCGCAGCCCGTCCACTACGTAGGCCGACACGCCCGCATCGATCGCGGCCTTCGTCGCCGCGTCGTCCGAGCGGTCTACGAACATCGCGACCGGTCGCTCCAGCGGCCCCGAGGCCAGCGTCAACTCCTCGAGCATGTCGCGCGAGGGGCTCGCCATATCGACCAGCACGATATCGGGTTTGATCTCCGAGATACGTCGCGCAATTCCCGTCGTCTCGGGGATTACAGTGATCTCGTAGGCCCCCGCCTCGCGCAGGCTGTCTTCGATGAGCCCGGCGCGCTCAGGATCCGTTTCGACCACGATGATGGAAAGGAGTTCGGGCATGCGTCACTTCTGTCGTCCGTCGCCCCGGCATAGAGCCACCAAGCGAACATCCGAAGCGCAGAGACCGATTGACCAAGCGCGAATTTTCGTCTGTCGGATTAAAGGTCGTCTTTTTGGGCGGCGCGCCCGAATTTCATGCAGTTTCGAGTCGCTTGCTTGGGCATTTCAAAAACGAAACCGATCGTGCGGCAGCGGTCCAAAGTCGGGCCACCATGATCGAGAACCGCAACACAGCGGCATCCCCAGCGCGGCACATCTTCCCTTCGATGCCCTCCTCAACGAGGCTACCACCTTCAAATCGGCGGCGGCTACCCAGGCTATCTTGGCCGAACATGTCGACGGCCCGGACGTATCGATCATATCTTACTGTCGGCTCGCACACCGCGCGACGCTCGCAAGCTTCGCAATGACTGAACTGCTCGGTTACAACAACGTTCGCGTCTATGACGGATCGTGGACGGAATGGGGAAGCATGGTGGGGATGCCGATCGAGCGTTAATTTCTTAATACATGTGAGCATCGTCAGCATATCGATGTCGCGTTGGGAGGAAGGAACAACGGACTTTCGCTGCGCAGGGGCAAAACGGCCGCTCTGGGCCGGTCATGACGCTCGGACCAAAGAGGGCGGGGAGCGGTCGTTCGCCGCGCTCGGCCTCGGGTGTTCGCCAAAAGCCAAGAACTTTGTGTCACCTTACCCAAGGCAACATACGGTGATCGTTTAACTCCGAATTCGATATCGAAGAAATACGCGCCCATCGCTGCAAAGGACCGCGCGATAGGCGCGCTGCGTGGGCGAGTTCCAGGAGCGTCCTGCAGCGCAGCCACCAAAAATACGTTGGCCACCCGTGGATTTTGGCTATATAATCACCAAAAAGCAAAATGGTTTGAATGAATGTCGTCTGATAAGTCTTCGCCCCGGTCGCCGCTGCGCTTCGCATTGAACCATGGAAACTTCGTGCTGGTCGGGCGCGACGACGCGGGTCGACCAATGGGGATCAGCGTCGATCTCGCGCGGGCCTATGCCGCCTCTTGCGGATGCGACCTTGAATTCGTCGAGTATGATCGCGCGGTCGATGTCTCCTCCTCCGTGGGCAAGGACGAATGGGACGTCTGCTTTCTAGCCGTCGATCCGGAGCGCGCAAAGACAATCGCCTTCACCGAACCCTATGTCCGGATCGAAGGATGCTATCTCGCGAGCGCTGATTGCGAGGCCGCTGATGCCCGTGCGCTCGTAGCGTCCGGGGCGCTGGTCGGCTCGGTGCGCGGCAGCGCCTATACGCTCACGCTGCAGCGCAAGCCCGGAGCCGAAGCGCTAACCCTTTACGAAAGTCTACAGGTGGCGCTGGAAGCGCTCGATCGGGGCGAAGTCAGCGCCGTGGCCGGGATCCGCGAGGCGATGGCTCATGAGAGTAGCCACCGTCCCGGCAGTCGCGTGCTCAGCCCGCCTTTCATGGAAATCCGGCAGGCCATGGCGATGCCGCAGGGGCGCCCCGAGGCATCCGCCGACCTGCAGGCGTTCCTGCGGACCGCTCTGCGCGACGGGACCGTGGGCGACATTCTCGAACGCCATGGCGTGTCGCGCGACTGCGCGATCATCCCCGACTAGCGCGCCGCCCGGCGGACCAGAGGGGCCGAAGCGCCAAGCGACAGCAGAACACGCAGAACATGGTGAAGCCCGACAAAGGCGACCTCACGCCCCATCGCAATCGCGATGAGCGACATCTCGGCAAGCCCGCCCGGCGCATATGCCAGCACAAGTGACAGCTGATCGCCGCCAATCCACCTCGACATCAGCAGCGCCGCCGCGACCGCCAGCGAAATCTGGACCCCCACGACCGAGCAGGCGGCCCCGGCCATCGCGACGAGGCTACGCACGTTCACCCCCAGAAACCGCGCACCGACATTCATCCCGATGACCAACTGGATAAGCGTCGACACCGCGTTGGGGACGCCGAAGGCTGTGAGACCCGACAGGTGGAGCGCCGCAGACGACGCAAGCGGCACGAGGATCAGGGGCGCGGGCACGCGCGTGTGCCGATCCGCCAACACGCCGGCGAGGATGCAAAGCGCGAACCAGAACAAGTCGGCCACGCTCATCGGCGGGCGATCCGGCGCCCCCGCCCGATCGATGGCGACGCCGAAGATCAGCGTCGCGAGGATAGGTATCGTCAGGATCGACAAGGTGATGCGCAGCGTATGCACGATGGCCACGCGGCGCTGGTCCGCCCCCGCCATCTCGCCCAGCAGGATCATCTCGGTGATGCCGCCGGGCATCGAGCACAGAGTCGCCTCGACTTTCGAGAATTTCGCAAGGCGAGACAGCATCTGAAAATTGATCAGCCCGCCCAGCACGATCACGATGCACATGCAGAGCACCGAAGGCCACCATTGTGTCGCCCCGGCCACGATATCGGGCGTTATCGAGGCGCCGAGCAGCGTGCCCACCGAGGCCTTGACCCAAGGCACGATCACACGCGGCTGATCGGCCGGAAGGCGCAGCAGGGCCGCCGCGATCATCGTCAGCATCGCGCCGAGCAGCCACCCGAGCGGCACGCCCAACCACGTCAAAGCAGCGCCAGCAACCACCGCCACAAGCAGCGTGAGCAAGGTGCGCAGAATTGCGGAGAGCTGCACCGAGCGCGCCCTGTCTCTGAAATCCCCGAGTGGCCTCATGCCGTTCGAATGTCACCCGCCCGGGCAAGCTGTTCCGTCAGGATTTTCGGGAGGACGCCACCGGCGCGCAGGATCTCGATCTCCTGCTCGGTCTCGACCGCGACACGGCCCGCGATCCGCCGGACGCTCTGCTTGCCGGTCACCACGATTTTGGTGTGCTGCCGGGGGTTAAGGCTGTCCGCATCCACATTGACAGAGACGTTATCAGAGACGCTCAACCCGCCCTCGGAGGGGATGAAATCATCCATGATTTCGATCGGCAGGATTCCCATTCCGATCAGGTTGGTGCGGTGGATGCGCTCGAAGCTGCGCGCGATCACCGCCCGCACGCCAAGCAAAGCGGCCCCTTTTGCGGCCCAGTCCCGACTCGAGCCCATTCCGTAGCGCTCGCCTGCGAGGATCACCGCCGGGATGCCGTCCGCCTCGAATCGCTCTGCCGCCTCGTGAAGCTTCAGCACGTCGCCCGCTTCGGTGCGAAGATGCGCGGGCGGCAAATGCGGGTTGAGGTAATTCACCGCCGATCGATTGGTAAACAACCCGCGCAGCATGACCTCCCAATTGCCGCGATAGCTCGCGTAGACATTCAGGTTCTTCGGATTGCCGCCGCGCGCGATGAGCCATTCCCCTGCCGCACTCGCCGGGTCGATCCAGCCGGCGGGCGAAATGTGATCGGTGGTAATGTCATCGCCCAGCACCAGCAACGGCCGGGCGGTCAGCGGACCGAGCGCGGTGACGCTGGCTGCGCGCGCAAATTTCGGGCGGCGCAAATTTCGCGACTCCGGGTCCCACGGGAAACGCGCAGAGGTCGGGGCCTCGAGCGCGGCCCAGTCGCGGTTCGCGAGGGCCTCCTGAAAGTCGGCATGCACATCATCGGACCGGAACGCGCGCGCCATCGCGCTTTCGACCTCTTCGGGGCGCGGCCAGAGGTCGGACAGATAGACCGGGGCCCCCTCGGCGTCGTGGCCCAGCGGATCGCGCGTGATATCCGCGCGCACATGGCCGAGCAACGCGAAGGCCACGACCATCGGCGGCGAGGCGAGAAAACCCAGATCCAGCTTGGCGTGAACCCGGCCGGGGAAGTTGCGGTTGCCCGACAACACTGCAGCCACCGCCTTGCCATCGGCAAGCGCGGCCTCCACGGCATCGGGAAGCGGACCGGAGTTTCCGATGCAGGTGGTGCACCCGAAACCGACGATGCCGAAACCGACCGCTTCGAGGCCGCCCAACAGCCCGGCGCGCTCGAGGTAGCTGCGTGCCGAGGGCGAGCCGGGGGCGAGCGAGGTCTTGACCCAGGGCGCCGGGGCGAGGCCGCACTCCTGCGCCTTGCACGCCAGCAGGCCCGCCGTGATCAGCAGACGGGGGTCGGAGGTATT
This sequence comes from Thioclava sp. F34-6, assembly GCF_002213235.1. NCBI lineage: Bacteria > Pseudomonadati > Pseudomonadota > Alphaproteobacteria > Rhodobacterales > Paracoccaceae > Thioclava > Thioclava sp. F34-6. The sequence continues at coordinate 61,490 of NZ_NBOA01000009.1, read as the reverse complement.
GGTACAACTGGTGATCGCCGCGATCCCAATCCCGCCGTCGGGCAATTCGGCGGGGCGCTCCACGAGGGCGGGAAGCGCCCGCCCCACCTCTTTCTCGATCGCTTCGCGCGCGGCGCGGGCGGGCAAACTGTCCTGCGGGCGGCGCGGGCCGGCGAGCGTCGGTTCGAGGCTGCCGAGATCCAGCGCGATCTGCCGGTCGAAATGCGGTGCGGCGTCCGGATCGAACCACAGGCCCATCGCTCGGAAGGCGGGCTCGATGGCGTCGGTCAGCTTTTGCGGGCGTCCAGTTCGCACAAGATAGGCGACCGAGTTCGCATCGGCGGGGAAGAACCCTGTCGTCGCGCCATATTCGGGCGCCATGTTGGCCACGACGGCGCGGTCATCCGCAGTGAGCGTCGCCACGCCCGGCCCGAAGAACTCCACATAGGCGGCGGTCACGTCCAGCATGCGCAAGCGGTGCGTCAGCTCGAGCGCGAGATCCGTCGACGTCACACCTTCAGGCAGACGTCCCTCCAGCCGCACGCCGACGACCTCGGGCATCGCGAGCGAGACAGTCTGCCCGAACATCACGCTTTCCGCTTCCAGCCCGCCGACGCCCCAGCCGAGCACACCAATACCATTGATCATGGGCGTATGACTGTCGGTGCCGAGCATCATGTCAGGATGGGCGCGCCCATCTGCGGCGACGTCGAGCAAGGTGGCGTATTGCTCGAGGTTAAGCGTGTGCATGATACCGGTGCCCGGCGGGTTCACATGCACCGTATCCATCACTTCCGAGGCCCATTTCATGAAGCTGTAGCGCTCGGCGTTGCGCTCGATCTCGTTGCGCAAGTTGATCTCCGACGCCCCGGTGCGGGCAAAAACATCCACGGCCAGCGAATGATCGACCGACACTTCCACCGGCAGCGTTGGCGCCAGGACCGAAGGGTCCGCACCCGCTTCGGCCAGCGCATCCCGGAGGCCCGCAATATCGGCCAGCGCGGGTGTGCAGGTCGTGTCATGCATCAAGAGCCGGTTGGGCCGGAACATCAGCTCGAAATCCGTGGCATCGCCGCGCAGCTTCGCCTCGAGGGCCCGGCGCAGGTCTTCCGCATCGCCTCCGCAGCGCAGATGGTTCTCGGCTAGCAGGCGCAGCACATAGGGCATCCGGTCGATCAGACCGGACAGAATTTCGGGCAGATCGGTGACCAACAGCGTTTCGCCTTGGCTCTGGACAGATCGGGAGGGCACCATGTCAGGGTCCTTGGATTGGTCCGGCGTCGGGGCCGGTCGTGAGAATTTTTCGGCGGGGCCGCCGGGAAGCACGAGACGCCACGGCGTCTCGTGCGAATTGCAGGTCAGTCGCCGACGGCAATCTCGTCATTCTCCTCGGCGATCGCTTTCTTAACCTTGCGACCGAAGATCATCGGCGCGATGAACCCGACAATCGCCACCGCCCAAAGCGAGATCGCGAGGGGGCTGCCGACGAGGGTCAGCCAATCGCCGTCCGACAGGGTCATCGCGCGACGCAGGTTCACCTCCATCTCGTTGCCGAGCAGGATGCCGAGGATGATCGGGACGAGGGGAATGTCGAGCTTGCGGAACGCCCAGCCGACAACACCGAAAAGCACCATGAGAATAAGGTCGAAAGACGAACCGGAGATGCCGTAAATCCCGACAAAGCTCACCATCGCGACAAGCGGCATCAGGATGTGAACGGGCACCAGCAAAACCCGGCTGAACAACCCGACCAGAGGAATGTTGAGAACCAGCAGCATCACGTTGGCGATGAACAGCGCAGCAATCAGCCCCCAGACCACGTCGGGGTTTTGCGAGAAGAGCAGTGGCCCGGGCGTGATGTTGAGCGAGAGCAGCACGGCGAGCAGCACGGCCGTCGTCCCCGATCCGGGCACGCCGAGCGCAAGCATCGGCACGAGCGCCCCGCCAGCCGCGGCATTGTTGCCGACTTCGGGTGCCGCAACACCGCGCGGATCGCCTTTCCCGAAGGTCTTGCCGGTCGGGTCCACGATTTGCTTCTCGACCGAATAGGACAGGAAGGACCCCAGAGACGCCCCTGCCCCGGGCAACACGCCGGACAAGAAGCCGATCACTGTGCTCCGCCCGAAGGTCGGAATGCAGCTCCGGATCATGCGCCATGGCGCCACGATCCGACCGATCGAGCCGATGCTCTGCGTGGAGGTGTTCTCGCCGCCCCGGTGCTCAAGGAAGACGAAGACTTCGGACAGGGCGAAGAGTCCGACTATGGCGATGAGGAAGTCGATGCCGTCGAACAGGTGCACCTCGCCGAAGGTGAACCGTTGCACGCCGGTCTGCGTGTCCACGCCGATCATCGCGATTGCCAGACCGAAGGCCGCGGCGAAAGCGGATTTGGCCTGATTGGTCGAAGAGATACCGCCGAGCGTCGCGAAGGCGATGGTGAACAAGGCGAAATATTCCGCCGGACCGAAGAGAAGAGCGATCTTCACCAGTTGCGGCGCGAGGAGCGCAAGGCCGATGGTGGCGGCGATCGACCCGATGAACGAGGCGATCCCCGAAAGCGACAACGCCTCGCCCGCCATGCCTTTGCGGGCCATCGGGTAGCCGTCGAGGCAGGTCATCATTGCCGGCTCATCCCCGGGAATGTTGAGCAGGATCGAACTGATCCGACCGCCATACATGGCGCCGTAATAGACCGAGGTCATCAGGATGAGCGAGGGCAGCGGCCCGAGGCCCATCGAGAACGCGATCGGGATGAGGATGGCGACACCGTTCGCTGGACCAAGCCCGGGCAACGCACCCATCATCGTTCCGAGGAAAGCGCCGATAAGGGCGATCCCGAGATTCGAATATGTCAGCGCCGCGTCAAAGCCGATGCCGAGAGATGAGAAGAGTTCCATGTGCCGACCTCAGATTCCGAGCGGACCCACGGCCAGCGAAAGGCCGAGAACGTGTTTGAAGATCACCCAGATCCCGACGGCGAGCCCGACCCCGGTCAACGCGGCGCCGAACGGTGTCCCGCCGAGGCGCCAGCTCATGTAGCCGGAGGCAAGCGCAGTGCAGATCAGGAAACCAAGCTTCGGAAGCAGCACTGCGTAAAGAAGACACACAGCTATCGCGAACCCGATCTCCGCCAGTCGATTGAGCGACGGCCAGGTCGGTTCCGGGTCGGGTCGAAAGATGAACCAGACCGAACACAGGGCGATGATTGCCCCGATGACGATGGGAAAGGTGGCGGGGCCAACGACGTCGGCCATGAAGCTTTCGGGGATGATCGTGGCCGCCCAGATATAGAAGGCTGCGAGCACGAGTCCGATCCCCCCCATGATACGATCGCTCATAGGATGTCCTCCCGAGATGAGTGGCAGCCAGGGATCGCTCCCTGGCTGACCGGCTTATTGGATGAGACCGATCTCTTTCGAGAGCGCGCGGATTTCGGCGACATTGTCGTGCACGAACTTGTCCGCCTCGGCGCCGAAGAGATCGAGCGGCTCGATGCCCTGATCGGCCCGGATTTTCTGGAACTCGTCCGAAGCGACCATCTTCTGGATGATCTCGTTCCAGTTCTCATAGGCTGCGTCGGAGATGCCCTTGGGCACATACAGGCCACGCCAGTTCGGGCCGGTCACGTCATAGCCCTGCTCGATAGCGGTCGGGAACTGATCGAACTGCTTGAGACGCTCGGGCGAGAGGACCGCGAGGATCCGGATATCGCCGGATTCGACGAAGCCGCGCACTTCCGAAAAGTCGCCGGAGAAGGCGGTGATCGAGCCACCGAGAACCTGCGTCATCGCCTCACCGCCACCGGAGAAGGCGACATATTTTACCTTGCGCACGTCATCGAGATCGGCGGCCTTGGCCAGCTTCAGGATCTTGAGGTGATCGTAGCCACCGACGGCGGAGCCACCGGCGAAGGACACCGAGCGCGGGTCTTCCTTCATCATTTTGACCAGCTCGGGGAGATCGTCGATTTCGCTGTCAGCGGCAACCGCGATCACGCCATATTCCGCGCCGAACGAGGCAAGCCAGCGAACGTCATCCACGTCCGACCCCGGGAACGCACCCTGCGCGAGGCGCGTCGTGGTGCCGTTCGAAGCCGCGATCAGCAGATTCTCATCGTCGTTACGCTTCGAATCGACATGCGCGTAGGCAACCCCGCCACCGCCACCGGTCATGTTCGTGACCTGCATGGCGCCGTCGATAAGATCCTCGTCGCGCAGAACCTTCGCCACGGTGCGGCAGATGAAATCCCAGCCGCCGCCGGGTGCTGCGGGGGCGATACACTCGGTGTTCGAAGGCTTGTCCTGAGCGGCTGCTGGCAGGGCTGTGATGGCGGCCAAAACCACCGCGCTAAGAATGCGAATCATAATTTCCTCCCTTGATTGCGCGACTCACTTTGGTCTTTTGCACTCTAAAAAGCAACATGTTTTGGTTTTACATCGACGTAAAAGCCAACTTGCGCTCACCCTAAAATGAGTGTTCATTTGTGCAAGGAGGACCAGAATGCGCAGCGCTGATTTGGCCGAAAAGATATCGCATCGGGTGATCCGCGAAATCGCGGAAGGTCACTACAATGCGGGAGACCGTTTGACGACCCAGTCGATCGCGGATCGCTACGGTGTGTCCCGAACCCCTGTGCGCGCCGCTCTCAGCATTCTCGCAGATCGCGAGATTCTCAGACAGGTCCCGAACCGCGGCTATTTCGTCAGCAGCGCAATTCCGGAAGGCGCTTTGAGTGCCAGCGATCAAGACGAGATCACGCGGGAATATCAGAACCTCGCCGAAGATTGGATCCGGGATCGCATCCCTGAGGAGATGACCGAACTTGCACTTCGGGAACGCTATTCTTGGACCAAGGCGCGCACGCAAGACCTGCTGGCACGCGCACAGCGCGAAGGCTGGGCCGAACGCAAGGAAGGCTATGGCTGGCGGTTTCTGCCGGTCGCCAAAACGCCGGAGGCCTTCGACCAGATTTATCGTTTCCGCATCGCGAACGAGCCGATCGCAATGCTGGAGCCCACCTTCAAGGTCGACTTCGCGAAGCTGGCCGAGCTGCGCGAAGTGCAGGAGAAGCTGATCCACGCAGACCCTGCAACGATGCCCAACGAAACCATCCTGCAACACGGGGCCGACTTTCACGAAAGTATCGTCGCAATGTCCGGCAACCCGTTCTTCCTGATTGCGCTGGAGCGGGTCAACAGAATGCGCCGCCTTATGGAATACCGTGCTCGGGTGGACCGGGGCCGTCTGTCAAACGAATGCACCGAGCATCTCGAAATCCTGACCCTGCTGGAACAGGAGCGCATCCCCGAGGCTTCGGAGCGTCTGCGCAGACACCTCGAAGACGCGCGTCAGCGGAAGTCGCCGAACGCGCGAGCCTGGGTGGAAGGCTAAGCCTGTGCGCCCACCTTCCATTCGCCAAAAGATTTACGAACATTTCGTCACGGCGCTTCAGTCCGGGGAAATTCCACCTCGTGCTCAGCTTCCGACCGAAGCGGAAATCGCGATGACGTTCGATGTCAGCCGCTCCACGGTGCAGGTCGTCATGTCGCGCCTCATGCAAGAGGGGCTCGTGCGGCGTCAGGCCGGGCGTGGCACCTTCGCGTGCCGCCGCGACGACGACATGCAGATCCGGGTCGGGCTCGACATCCACAACATCCAGTCCTTCGAGGACGAGGTGGCCCTGACTGGCGAAACCGTCAGCTTCCGGCTCCTGAGTTTCGCTCCGAGCCCCCTGCCCGACCGCGCCGCAAGAAAGCTCGATCTCGCGCCGGGCCTTGAGGTGTTCTGCCTGCGCCGACTTCGTTTCGTCGCCGGCGAATGCATCGGCAGTGAAACCCGGTGGTTCCATCCGGATCTGGCCATGTCGATGTCGGCACAGGCCTTGGCGACCGAAGGCGTCCACGCGCTGATCAGGGACCGGCTTGGCCTTGAGATCGGACGCATCGACGCCGCCCTTCGTGCGGTGGTCGCCTCGGCCCAAGAGGCCAGCGAATTGGGCATCGAGGAAGGTGCCCCTCTTTTGATGCGTGCGCATGTCCTGCTGACTCCGGAGGACAGCAAGATCCTCTATGGTGAAGCGCTCTACGTGGAACCATTCGCCTTTCGCTACTCGGCTGGTTTTCAGGCCTGACCGCGCCGATCCCCCTTCAGATCTAAATGAGTAAGCATTTGTATTTAGCGCAATCATTTTCCTTGCGCCGAAAGCAACTTTGGCTTTACGCTTACTAAAAGCCAAAGTGAGTCACAAATGTTTTTCGCCCCGCCGCCAGAGCTGACCGCCGAAGTCTTCGCCACTGTCCCCGACGACCTCAGGCCGAATGAGACCTCGGGCTGGGCAAGCGTCCAGCATCCGGGAAAGACATTCCGGGCGTTTCTCGAAGGCCCCTCGTTCGACCGGGACGGAAACCTCTACTGCGTCGACATCTGCCACGGCCGGATCCTTCGTTTCGACCCGGCAGGCGACGTCACCATCGCCGCCGAGTATGAGGGCGAACCCAACGGCCTGAAAATCCATCGCGACGGGCGCATCTTCATCGCCGATCACGCGCATGGGCTGATGGTGATGGACCCGATCTCGGGGAAGGTCGAACCCTTCCTGACGCGGCCGGGTCTCGAGCGGTTCCACGGGCTCAACGACCTGCACTTCGCAATGAACGGGGATCTCTGGTTCACCGATCAAGGGCAGAGCGGGCTGCACGCCCCCTATGGCCGACTGTTCCGGCTGACTGCCGACGGGGCGCTGGACTGCGTCATCGACAACATCCCGAGCCCGAACGGCCTGTGCATGAACGAGGACGAAAGCCAGCTTTTCCTCGCCGTGACGCGTGCGAACGCGGTCTGGCGCGTCCGGTTTCTACCCGATGGTAGGACGGTCGCAAAATCCGGCACCTTCATTCAACTTTCGGGCGGCCTCGCCGGGCCGGACGGTCTGGCCCTCGGCGCGGGTGGGGAGCTCGTGATCGGTCACATGGGCCTCGGGACCGTCTGGGTCATGACGCGTCTCGGAGAGCCGATGTTCCGCATCCGGGTTCCGGAAGGCTTGCTCACGGCCAACATCGCCTTTGGCGGTCCCGAGAACCGGAATCTCTACATCACCGAGGCGTCGACCGCCTCAATTCTGCGCGCCGAACTGCCCTTCGCCGGCAAGCCGATGTTCGCACATAGCTGAAATTACGATCCGGCGAGGAGAGCGCCGTGGGAGGAAAATCATGAAAGCATTAGATCGGCTGCTGTCAGCCGTCGAGGTTTCCATAATTCTGATCGGCTCCTTGTTGGGGCTGGGGCTGGCGGTGCTGCAGGTCGTCCTTCGATATGTCTTCAGCACGGGCATCCACTGGCTCGAAGCTGGCTCCGTCACCGCGCTGGTCTGGGCGATGCTCATGGGGGCGAGCCGCGCTGTGCGCACCGGCACCCACCCGCGCGTCGATCTCCTGATGCACGCCCTTCCCCTGCGCGCGCGGGCAGCGCTGAACACGCTCGCCTTCGGGGCAGCTCTTTTGCTCGTGACTTTCTACCTCGCGGATGCGGTGAGCTATGCGCGCTTCGTCTGGGGGATGGGCGTCACACACCCGGAATTCGGCGGCAACCTCGCGCTGCCTTTTGCCATTCTGCCGGTCATCCTCACCTTCTTTCTCCTTCGCTATCTGATGTTGATTATCGCGATGTGGACGGATCTGCGCTCCGACCCGGAGGATGCGTTTCTCCGGCGTGTCGGCTCCGCTGAGCCGAAGGTGCACAAATGACCGTCGCATTCCTCATCGTCACCTTCTTCGTCCTGATCGTAATCGGCGCGCCGATCGCGGTGGCCCTTGGCGGCTCTGCAGTGCTGTCCTCTCTGGCCTTCGCGCCGATCCCGGACGGGATCTTCGGGCAAAAGCTCTTCGGAAACATCAACCACTACACTTTGATGGCCGTGCCCTTCTTCTTCCTAGCGGCCGAGTTCATGGAGACCGGCGGCCTGGTCCACCGCCTGATCGGCGTAGCGCGCGTATTCGTCGGCCACCTGAAGGCCGGGCTGGGCATGACGGCCGTGCTGACCTGCATCTTCTTCGCTGCGATCTCGGGCTCGAGTCCCGCCACCGTCGCAGCCGTCGGCAACATCATGTTCCCTGCCCTTCGCGAGGAAGGTTACTCGGAGCGTTATGCCATCGGAGCCCTGGCGACTGCAGGCGCGATCGGGATTCTGCTCCCGCCGTCGATTCCGCTGATCCTTTATGGCTTCGTCACCGAGACCCCGATTCCCGCGCTTTTCCTCGCCGGTATCGTGCCCGGCATCATCTACGGCGCGCTTTTGCTTTTCACCGCGCGGTTCCTCGCACGCAAGGAACCCATCACGGTCCGCCGCAAAGCGACCGTCGCCGAGGCGGGGTCGACCGTGAAATCGGCGATCCCGGCCCTCATGCTGCCGGTGTTCATCGTGGTCGGCATCTACGGCCTGCCCGCCTTCGACCTTGGCTCCTTTAGCTATGATGGCGGCGCGATCTTCACCCCGACCGAGGCGGCGGCCGTCTCTGCGGTGCTCGCCATTGCCATCGGTCTTCTGGCCTATCGGGAGTTGAAACTCCGCGATATCCCCCGGGTGGTGATCGCGGTCGGGCCGCGGGTGGGCATGATCTTCTGGATCACCACCAACGCTCTGATCTTCGGGTATTTCATCACGAAGATTGGCCTGCCCGCGCAGCTCGCTCAAGCCGTCCTGCACATCAACCTGTCGCCGATCGTCTTCCTGCTCTGCGTCAATCTGCTGTTGCTGGTCGTCGGGTTCTTCCTTGAGGCGGTGCCGACCATCCTGATCTTTGCCCCGCTCCTGCAGCCGGCAGCGCAAAGCCTCGGGATCGACCCGGTGCATTTCGCGATCATCATGATCGTCAATATCGAAATGGGCATGATCACGCCGCCCGTCGGCATGAACCTCTTTGTTGCATCCGGGATCTCGGGAATGTCCGTCTTTGACGTCTTCCGCGCCACGATCCCCTGGATGCTCGCGACACTGGTCGCCCTGATGATCGTCACCTTCATTCCAGCCGTCTCGCTCTGGCTGCCGGGGCCGACCGGCCTCTGATCCACAGTTTCAATTAGGGAGGAAACCATGAAACTGACTGCAACCCTCGCCGGACTTCTTGTCGCGGCGATGCCGATCCTGGCCACGGCCCAGCCGCTAACCATGGTGTTGTCGAACGATAACAACGCCAAGGGCCTGAAAGGACAGACCTTCGACTACTTCGTCGAGAAGGCCAAGGAGGCCCTTGGCGACGATCTGACCGCCGAGATGCATCATGGCGGCACGCTCTTCGATCAGAATAGCCAGGTTGTTGGCACGCAGCTTGGCGAAGCCCAGATCATCGCACCGGCGATCGGCATCTATTCGCAGCTCGTTCCGGAAGTGAACATGTTCGAACTGCCCTTCCTGCTCTCGAGCCCTGCCAAGATTCAGGCGGCCTTCAAGGACGAAGAGTTGCGCGCCCTTTGGGTGCCGAAGCTGCAGGCCAAAGGCATCGAGCCCATCGCAATCTGGATGAACGGCCCGCGCGATCTTGGCTATCGTGGCGACAAAGCGGTCCTTCTACCCGAGGACGCGCAGGGTCTGAAAATCCGCGTCCAATCCGCACCGATCTATGTCGCGCCCTTCGAAGCGATCGGCTCAAACCCGGTCGGCGTCAGCTGGTCGGAAACCCCGACGGCGCTTGAACAGGGCGTTATCGATGGGGCAGAACCCACCCCGAACGCATGGCGCGGGTCGGGCATGTGGCAGATGATCGATCAAATCACCCTTACCGAGCACATCTACACCGCGTGGATCGTCGGCGCGAACAAGATGTGGTGGGACGGCCTTTCGGATGAGCAACGCGCAGGTCTCCAGTCCGCGCTGGACGCAGCAACGGCATGGAACGCGGAGCAAGCAGACCAGATCAACGCCCGCGACCTCGAGTTCTTCGCCTCCGAAGGCAAGAAAATCCATCGGCTGACCGACGAGCAGCAAGCCGCATGGAAAGACGCCATGGTTCCGGTCTGGGACAAGTATGGCACCGACGTGATCGGCGAGGACGGGATGAAGCGCCTCCTCGAGATTTCGAAGACAAACTGACGCCTACGGGCGGGGCTCAGAATAGTTCGAGTCCCGCATTTCTCAAGACAATTTATCGAAAGAAGAATTGATGACCGCCTGTCTTCTATTCATCTTTATCTGTGTGTGCCCAGCGTTGGATCGTCACCCTTAACTACTTTGAGGCGCGGGGTTCCAGAGCAGGTCGCCCTTGGAGCCTTGATCACCTGGATCGGAGAGAGTTTTGCCTTCACTGTGGCCAAGTCGTTCGACGAAAAGCCGGCGACCAATGGAAACGGCACCGTCGTCGACTTCTGCGTGGGCGCCAGGGGAAGATGCTGAAAGGCCGATTCAGGGAAGCCGCGCCGCAGCATTCGAGCGACCCCGAACGGCCGCAATGGGCCGAAAGCCATCTCGTCCAATCGGTCTGCTCAACGGCAATTATTACAACTCAGTCCCCACCTCGAATTTCCGATCTCGCCCACAGCCCTAGATCCATGAAAAACTATCGTTCCATCTCCAGCGCCAATTTCAGAAACATAGTTTGACACCCCTGCCCTCCATCCGCGCGCCACTGCCGCGCACTCGGCCTCACTCAGGACGCTGCCGTCTCATCAGCGGACATCAGCATCCCGGCCCTACGCAATCTAGAAACCGGCCGCGGCGGGATCGGCTCGCATGCGTGGGTGTGGCTGTCGGCCCGGCGCTGCGAAACGGCGGCGCAGCGCGGACCTGAGTCAGAGCGCGCTCGCTATCCGGGTCGGGTGTTCGCGGCCGACCATCCATGCGCGCGGGCGTTCAAAACGCTTCATTATAAATCTGCAATATCTGGTCTTTGGTCAGATCGACCGGATTCCAATCGAGCAAACGCCGAATTCGGTGTGCCTCCGCTGCCATCACTGGCAGGCTCTCCGCATCGACGCCATGCTCAGAGAGCCGCATATCGAGACCAAGATTTCCGCAGAATTCTTTCGCACCGTCTCGAATTCGTTCGGGCGCGTCATCGGCGATCCCAAGAGCAGCGCAGATCGCTCGCGTCTTCTCTGGACAGGCCGGCGCATTGACCGCAAGCACATGCGGAAAGATCAGCGCATTCGCGAGCCCATGGGCGAGCTTCCAGCGCGTGCCGAGCGGATAGGAAACCGCATGTCCCGCCGTGGTGTTAACCGGTCCCAGACAAACTCCGCCATAGAACGCGGCAAGCGTCAGCCCGGCGCGGGCCTCACGATCCGTGCCGTCAGCGACAGCGCGCGCGAGGTAACGCTCGACAAGCCGGATCCCTTCGAGCGCATAATGGTCGATGACTGGATGCGCCCGCTTCGACGTATAGGCTTCGACGCAATGAGCCATCGCGTCGATTCCGGTCGCCGCCGTCACGTGAGGCGGCACCGAGACAGTCAGCTCCGGATCGAGGATGGCGAGATCGGCCAGCATATGCGGACTTTCGGTCGCGACTTTCGCCCCAGTCTCCGGATCGGTGACCAGCGCGCGGGTGCCGACCTCGGAGCCCGTCCCGGCAGTTGTCGCGATCTGCACCAGCCCGACTTTGCGCGCAGGCGCCCTGCCCGGCCCCGAGATATCCGACAGCGGCATATCGTGCCCGATCATCACCGCGACCAGCTTCGCCAAATCCATCGCCGAACCGCCGCCGAAGCCGATGATCAGATCTGCCCCAGCCGCCGCCGCGCGGGCGACCTCGAGGTTCTCGATGTCGGGCTCCGCTACGACCTGTGCGAAACAGGTGACGTCGCCCAGGCCCAGCCGCTCGAGCCGCGCCGCATTGACCGGATCCGCGATAACGACGGGCCGCGCAAAGCCTCTGGAAGCGACCCAATCGGGCAGCCGCTCCAGCATCCCCACTCCGAACAGCACCTGCGGCGGGCGCAGCAATTCGATCGCGTGCGACAGATCGGTCATGGGGTTCCTCCTCGATTCCGGGCCTGACAGGAGCCTTGCGCGCACCGAACATGTTGTCACCTTGTAATATACATCACTGCACACGCCCATCAGAATTCAGAAATCGGCGCTTTCACCAGTTATAAAAGAAATATTTTGGGATTTGGAGGGCTGGGAAGCCCTTCTCTTTCCGAAAAACTGGAAATTAACTACGCAACATCGTTGACATGTATGATGGTTGTGAGCAATCTCGCGCCAGCAGCACCGCCACCCCGGCCGGATGCCCGCCACACAGGAGATCGAATGACACGCTCCGCCTATGTCGCTCTCGTGACATGCTTCAACGAAGACGAGACCATCAATTTCGACGCCACCCGTGCGCAGGTGCGCCGGCAGGTCGCGGCTGGAAACGACATCATGTGCTGCGGAACGAATGGCGACTTCTCGGCGCTGACCCATGACGAAAAGCTCGCGCTTTGCGAAGCGGTGATGGACGAGGTCGCAGGCCGGGTGAAGGTGATCGTCAACGCGGGCTGCCCTGCGACCTACGAGACCCTACAACTCGCGCGCGGCTTCGATGCGATGGGCGTGCACGGGATCGCAGTGATCACCCCCTATTTCATCACCTGCACGCAGGACGGACTCATCCGCCACTTCTCGACTGTCGCCGATGCAGTGACGCGCCCCGTTTACCTTTATGACATTCCACCGCGCACCCAGAACCACATTGAACCCGAAACCGCGCGCGCACTTGCGGCGCATCCCAACATCGCGGGGATCAAGGATTCTGGTGGCTCGACCGAGACGGTGCTGGACTATCTCGCCGTGGCGCGCGACGTGCCGGGCTTCGAGGTCTATTGTGCACCCGATCACCTCGTTCACTGGGGCCTGCAGCAGGGCTGCGCCGGCGTAATTTCGGGGCTCGGGAATGTCGCGCCTGGTGTGCTCGCAGAGATCCTGCGCGCATTCAACGCGGGCGACACCGAGGCAGCAGAGGCTGCACAGTCTACCTTCGCTTCGCTTCGCAAGGAACTCTATGCGCTTGGTTTTCCGCCGGCGATGGTAAAGCGTGCGCTCTACATGATGGACCCGTCGGTGGGCCTCTCGCGGCAGCCCGCGCTGTTGCCCGACCCCGATCAGGACGCTGCCATCCGCGCAATACTCGCCGATCACGCCCTCGCCTAAACCTCGGAGACCCGCAATGTCCCAAGCACCGATCGTCATAACCATGGGCGACCCTTCCGGCGTCGGCGCCGAGGTCACCGTCAAAGCCCTCGCGAACCTCTCCGGCCCCGAGCGCGCGCGCTATGCCGTGATCGGCGACCGCGATGTCTTGAAGCGCGCAATTGCGGCGAGCGGCGTTAATCTTCCTTTCGACGGCCCCGACGCCCCGCGTCTGATCGAGGTGTCTGTGAAGGGCCTGCCCGATCGCTTCGGCGAGCTCTCCCCGGCCTGTGGCGAGGCGGCGTTCCGGTACATCGAAAAAGCCGTTCAAATGACGCTTGCGGGTGACGCTGCGGGCATCGTTACTGCGCCAATCAACAAGGAGGCACTGAACACCGCAGGGCATCACTACGACGGGCACACGGGGATGCTCGCGCATCTCACGGGCAGCCAGTCGTCCTGGATGCTGCTTGCCTCCGCGACGCTCAACGTCATCCATGTCTCGACCCATGTCGCGCTGCGCGACGCGATCACCCGCGCCACGCCCGAGCGCGTGGCCGAGACGATCCGCACCGGTCACCGCCATCTGCAACGGATGGGCATCAACGCGCCGCGCATCGCGGTGGCGGGGATCAACCCGCATTGCGGAGAGAACGGCCTTTTCGGGCGCGAGGATGACGATCAGGTTGCCCCCGCCGTCGCTGCCACCCGCGCCGAAGGCATCGACGTGGTCGGTCCGATCCCGGCCGATACGGTCTATTTCCGCGCGCATCGGGGGGATTTCGACCTCGTGGTCGCGCAGTATCACGATCAGGGCCATATCCCGATCAAGCTGATCGCCTTCGATACGGCGGTGAATGTCTCGCTAGGTCTGCCGATCGACCGCGCCTCTGTCGATCACGGGACTGCGTTCGACATCGCCGGGACTGGCAAAGCGAACCACGCGAACATGCTCTGCGCGCTCGATTATGCAGGCAAGCTGGCGGCGGGGCGCTAGGCCCCGCTCAAAGCTTGGGCAGGCGGTCTCGCCAGCCGGGCGCAAGCCGTAAGTGTTTGATTGCACGACGATGGTAGGTGTAACTGAGATGCAGTGCACCGTCGCGCGTCTCTAAAAGCCACGGGTAGGACAGCTCGTGATTTTTCCCATCGATCGAGTTGTTCGACAGGCAGGTGCCCGGTCCGTCTTCGATCAGATATCGCTCGGGGAAACTGCGCCCGTCGTCTTGTGACAGGCAGAGCGCGACCGGCGCGCGCTCTACCCCCCAGATCGGCATGCAACCACCCTCAGGATCGGCATCGGGGCGCGCATCGTCCTCGCCCAACTCGTCGTAGAGCGAGGCGCGCCGCGCCCCCGACATCGTCGCATTGACCGGGTTGCAGATCAGCGCGACCTCGCCAGAGGACAGTCGCTGCGCCGCGATTGAGGAGTTGTTGTTCGGCAGATCCGTGGGAGCTGGCGCGGACCATGTCACCCCATACGCGCTTTCCGAGCGGTGGACCTCATCGGCCTGCCGCCTGCGGTAGAAGGCGACCATACCATCCGCACTCGGCACCGGGCACATATGAACAGACCCGACCGAGCCCGGCACCTCTCGGTAGTCCCATGTCGAGCCGCGGTTATGGCTGATCGCGACCGCCGCGACATCGTGGCTTCCGGTCCACTTCTGACCGGGGCGCGATACGCAGCGGAAGAGCGGCAGCAGCCAACCGCCCTCATCGAGCACGCGCATCGGCGCGCGCACGAAGCAGCCGCGCGGCAAGTCGAGATAGCGCTCGGACGTGACGCGCAGGTTTTCTCCGTCGCGCGCGATCCGCGCCATGCGGATTTCGCATTCGTCTTGATTTCCAGATGGTTGTGCGGTGTGTATGAGGTAAATCTCTTCCCCGTCCACGAAGATGACCGGGTTCTGCTCGGACCGGTCGGGATCACGGCTCAACGTCACCGTCGGCCCCCAGCGATCGGCCCCAGGCAGCAGCACCGCCGCGCGGATCGCAATGTCGGATTTTCCCTCCAGCGAGCCACCGAACCATGCGCAGATCACCGCGCCGTCGGGAAGTTCAGCCAGAAAACTCGCGTGGTTCTGCACCATCGGCGACGGCAATAAGCTCGCCTCGATCCCCGGCGCCACCATCGCCAGCCATCCGGTCATCCCGGCTTCGATCTGCTTTACAATCATGCACGTTCCTCCCCGCCGGCAGAAGGTCACAGCATGCTCGACATGTCAAGATATAAGTAAACTTGTAATACTCTTGTCTACTTCATGCGCAGGTCGATCAGACCGCCACCGAACAGCCTGTCGCGCGAGTGCTCCAAGTGGGACCGCATCAGCGCGCCCGCGCTCTTCGCGTCACGCGCTGCAATCGCGTCGTGGATCGCGCAATGTTCCGAGAGCACTTCGCGCAGCGCCTCCGCCCCGTCGGGCATCAGCGACTGGCCATGCATTTTCATGCCGACATTGATGTGGTCGCGGAGCGCTCGCATCGTCGCTAGGAAATACTGATTGTTCGACGCCTGCGCGATGGCGAGGTGGAACGCGAAATCGGCATCTTCGCGATGCTCCATCGACACGGTCGCGTCGCGCATCAGCCCCAATGCCGCATCGATTTCAGCCAGCGCCTGAACGTTGTGACGCTCGGCGGCAAGCTCGGCCGCCTCGACCTCGATCACCATCCGGAACTCGTAACAGCGCTGGATGTCGCTCAGCGTCTCGACCCTCTGGAACCCGACAGGGGGCGAGACCAGCACGCGCACGAAACTGCCCGCGCCCTGACGTGAATAGATCAACCCTTCGTCGCGGAGCCGATCGAGGGCTGCGCGCAGCACCGGGCGCGACACACCGAATTCTTGGCTCAGCGTGTTCTCGGCGGGCAACTTGTGATTGGGTGGGTAATCGCCATTGCTGATCCGCCCATGCAGGCGGTGATAAACCTTGTCGGTCAGCGTCATGCGGGGCTTGGCCGCTTGCTCCTGCATCGAACCCTCATCGGCGGTGGCTACTCTCCCCTGATACATCTTGTGACACAGGATTGGCAAACCTGTTTACAACTTGGCGCAAAAGGTCGCAGGAGCCGAAGCCGCCGGATTTGGTCAAAACACGCAGGCCCGTCGCGGTGCAGCGTGAGAGCGGCAGTCCCGCGAAGAGCTCCGCTTCGATCTCCAGGCGATGACAACCGGCTGCGCGCAGGATGGCGTGGGCGCTTTCGCCGCCGCAGGCCAGAATGGTGCGGATCGACCCGGTCTTGATCGCGCGCGCGACGCCCTCGGCAAAGCGAGTGCCAGCCTCTCCCGGATCGCAATCCGAAGGCCCAGCAACCATCTGCAGCAGCGAAAAGGGTCCTGCCGCGAAGTCCGGCACAGCTCCGTTCGGCGCGAGGGTTACTGGCAGATCGAGCACATCGATCTGCGCCAAGGTCACCGGGTCGCGAGAGCCGATGGCGAAAAGCGCGGGCGTTTCCAGAGGCTTCGGCGCCGGGCGCGCCCCTGAAAACAGCCGCTCTGCCAACGCTTCGGCGAGGCCACCTGCCCCTAGATAGAGCCACTCGTCGAGCCGCGCAGGCAGCGCCGCCGCGATATCCTCGGGGCGCGTCGCATCAACCACCTGCGCTGGCCGTCCCAACACAGGCGCAACCGGGATCGGGGCCGCGACCCCTGCCCCGGTGACCGCGCCTTCCGTGACGACGCGACCAAGCCGCGGCAGCGCGGGACAGGCCAGAACGGACCGGGGAAGCAGCCGCGTCAGTTCAGCCAGTTCCGCCGCGACATGACCTTTCATCCTACTGTCGATCTTTTTCAGGATGATGCCGGACCAGCTTTGCAAGACCGGCGCGAGAGCTGAGATAGCCGCGCGTGCGGCCTCTTCGGTCCCGTCGCGCGTTCCCGTCGCAAGCGCCACCACGTCGAACGTCGGGTCCGAAATCATCCGAGGCAGAACACCCGCCTGCAACGCTACCTGCGCGCGCGCGCCATGCATCGTGAAGGCGACCGCACTATCGAGCGCGCCCGTCAGGTCGTCGGCGATGATCAGCACGCGCGCCATAGGCTCAGCTTACCAGACAGGACGGGTCGATCGGCTCACCTGCGGCATGGGCGCGGATATTGCCCGCCCAGTGGCGCACCAGCCGCGCGAAATTCTCGCGCGTGCGCCCGCCCGAATGCGCCGAGAGGACCACGTTCGGCGCGGAGCGGATCGGCGCATCGGCAGGCAGCGGTTCTGGAGAGAAGGCATCGAGGCCTGCGCCGCCGAGCTGGCCGGATTTCAGCGCCTCGGCCAATGCCGCCTCGTCGACAAGCTCGCCGCGCGCCATGTTGATAAGCACGGCACCGGGCTTCATTCGCGCAAGGCTTCCTGCGTTGATCATATGCCGGGTCTCGGGCGTCGCGGGAGCGTGCAGCGAGAGAACATCGATCTGCCCCAGCAGCTCCTCGAACGGCGTCGATCCGGCCCCGCCCGAGGCGCGGCTATGCAGAACCTCGCAGTCGAAGCCCTTGAGCCGCTTCTCCACCTCACGCGCGATCGCGCCGTAGCCAACAAGCCCAACACGCGCTCCGGTGAGGTCGCGCCCGATCTCGTAGAGGTTCGGTTCCGCCCAGTTGCCTGCACGGATGCGGGCGTCCCCGACCACGACCCGCCGCAAGCAGGCCAGCATCAGCGCCACGGTGAGGTCCGCGACCGAGGGCGCATTCACCCCCGGCGAGCGCGCGATGGTGAGACCGCGCGCCTTCGCCTCGGCAATCGGGATACCGTCCGTCCCTGTGCCCCATTGGTGGATCATCTTCAGTTTCGACCCCGCATCGAGCAGCGCCGCTGGCATCGGGATCGAGCGCACGAGCGCATATTCCGCTTCCGCCAGTGCCTGTGCACGATCCGCATCGTCGTTGCTTTCGCAGAAGATCAGATCGAGATCCGCCCCGGCGAGCTCTTGCAGCTTGGGCCGAATCTCGGGTTCGAAATATTCGAGTAGGGCGACTTTCACCATCACGACCGCCCGTCGATCAGGGCTTGCATCATCTCCACCTCTTCGCCGGTCAGATCGGTCAGCGGCGCTCGCACCGGGCCGGTCTCGAACCCGCGCAGCTTGACACCCGCCTTGATCGCCGAGACTGCGTAACCGGTCTTGCGGTCGCGGATCTTCGCGAAGGGATAGTAGAATTCGGTCAGCAACCGCTCGCAGGTCGCGTCGTCGCCCGAGGTAAAGGCACGGTGGAATTCAAGCGCCGTCGCGGGCACGAAGTTGAACACAGCCGAGGAATAGGTCGGCATCCCCGCGCCGCGATAGGCCTGCGCGAACAGCTCATGCGTGGGCATGCCGCCGATATAGCTCAGTCGGTCGCCCATGCGCAGCGTGACCCGGCGCACCGTGTCGATATCGCCGGTGCCGTCCTTGAAGCCGATCAGGTTCGGGCATTCCTCGGCCAGCGCTTCGAGCGTATCGGCCGTCACGCGGGCTTGGCCCCGATTGTAGGCGATTACCGCCATCTTCGTCGATTTGCAGACGGCCCGGATGCGATCCGCGATGCCATCCTGCGGCGCGCCGATCAGGTAATGCGGCAGCAGCAGAATCCCGTCGCCGCCTGCCGCCTCGATCGCCTGTGCCATCTCGCAGGCCATCTTGGTGCCGTAACCACAACCCGCGATGATGGGCTGGCCGGGTTGAGACGCCTTCGCGGTCTTGACCACGGCGACCACCTCGGCAGGCGTGAGCGAGAACAGCTCGCCCGTGCCGCCCGCGACGATCAGTCCCGCGACCGGGTAGTCGGACAGCCATTCGAGATGCGCCGCGAAAGGCTTCGGCGCGAAATTGTCGTCACCGTCGAACGGCGTCACCGGGAATGAAAGCAGCCCCTCGCGAATGCGCTCCTGCAGGTCCTTGTTGTCGATCATCTGGGGTCTCCTCCCTCAAGCGGTTTTCTGAAGCGCCGCAGGCAGTTGCCCAAGGCTATGCGTGTCTTTGGTCATGCTGCGCGCGGCCCCCGACAGGGTCAGGCCGAAGCCCGGCGCGCGCGGTAGCCAGATCTGGCCGTCGCGGATTTCCAGCCGTTCTTTGAAGAGCGGCTCGAACCAATCGAAATGCTCGACCCAGACGGGGCCGTCGAAGGCGGCGGCGAGGTGCAGGTGTTGCTCCATCACGAAATGGGGCGCGAGGCCGATGCGGGACTCCTCGGCCATCGCCATTACCTTCAGGAACGGGGTGATGCCCCCGATGCGGGGCGCGTCGACCTGGCAGAACCCGGCCCCGCCCGCGCTGATCAGCGCGCGGTGCTCGGCGACCGAGGTCAGCATCTCGCCAGTGGCGATGGGGGTCGCGAGTTGCGCGGCCAACGCGCCGTGACCTTCGTGATCGCGCGCGGCCAGCGGCTCTTCGATGAAGCTCAGGCCGAACTCATCCACGCTGCGGCAGAAGGCCCGCGCAGCGGGGCGCGTCCATTGCTGGTTGGCGTCGATCATTAACGCGACGCGGCCCTCGGTCACCTCGCGCAGGGCGGCGATACGGCGCATATCCTCGGCCACGTCGGGCTGCCCGACCTTCATCTTGATGCCGCCGATGCCGCGCGCGATCCCGGCCTCGGCCCCGTCGCGCATCTCAGGGATCGTCGCCTGCAGATATTGGCCCGACGTGTTATAGACCGGCACGCCCTCGCGCCGCGCGCCGATCAGATGGGCCAGCGGCAGCTCCGCGCGCTTGGCCTTGAGATCCCACAGCGCGCTGTCGAAGGCGGCGCTACATTGAGCGGCCGCGCCGCCCTCGCCCAGGCTGTTCGTGCGCCACGCAAGCCGCGACCAGAGATAGGAGATGCGGTTCGGGTCCTCGCCGATCAGTGCGGGCGCAATCTCGCGCGCCAGCGCCATCAGTGCCGTGCCGCCCGCGCGCAGCGTGTACGTGAAGCCGAAGCCCGTCAGCCCGGCATCGGTGGCGACCTCCACCAGCAGCAGATCGACTGCGGCCAGCGGCGTCTGCACCCCGGTTGCGACCTTCGCGTCCGAGACCGGCTTCGCGATCGGCACCACCAGATGGCTCAGCTTGAGTCCGGAAATCGTGTCGTGGTTATGGGTGGCGCTCATAGCGATCCTCCTGCGCAAATGATGAGTTCCTGCCCGGTCATGGCGCCCGCATCGGGCGAGAGCAGGAAAGCGGTCGTACCCGCGACCTCTTCCGGGCGCACGAGGCGACCGAAAGGCGGCATGCGGGGCGGTTCGGACGCTCGCGCGGGATCGCGCAGCATCGGTGTGTCGGTGGCGCCGGGCGCCACGATGTTGACGGTGATCCGGCGCGGCGCGTGTTCCAATGCTACCGAGCGCGCAAGCCCGCTGAGCGCGGCTTTGCTGGCAGCGTAAAGCGCGCGGCCCGCCGCGCCACGGGCAACGCGGCTGCCGATCAGGACGATCCGGCCGCCCTCGGGCATGTCGGGCGCGCAGAGCGAGATCAGCCGGGCTGCAACATCGACATGCAGTTGCCACATCGCGGCACCGTCGTTGAAATCCGCCGTCTCGATCGGGCCCACACGCAGCAGACCCGCTGCATGGACCAGCGCATCGACGGGCCCGGCCTGCGCGACTGTCGAGGCCAGTGCCTCGGGATCGCTCAGATCACAGGGAAGATGCATGTAGTCGCCTTCCAGCGCCTGTGGGGCGCGCCGGGCGATCCCGGTGACCCGCCAACCGTCAGTCAGCAGCCGGGCCGCCACCGCCTGCCCGATCCCGGAACTCGTCCCGGTCACGAGCGCATGGCGCGGCGTATCTCTGTCGAGCGCGGCCATCAGGCACTCCTCCCCCGGCGCACTGCCGCAAGTGGCGTGCGTAGACAGCTGAAACGGTCGGTCATCTTAGGTCCGGTCCTCTCCGGCGAGGCGGTTGTGACGCAGAGACGAAAGCAGCGCGAGCCCGATAAATCCCGCGCCGAGCAGGCCGGTAATCACCTCGGGAATATGGAAAAGAGCTTGCGCGAACATGATCACCGAGAGGACGAAGATCGACCAGAAGGCCCCGTGTTCGAGGTAGCGGAACTCGGCAAGCGTGCCGCGCTCCACCAGCATCAGGGTCATCGAGCGCACATACATCGCACCGATCCCCAACCCGATCGCGATCAGGAACAGGTTCTGCGTCAGCGCAAAGGCCCCGATCACCCCGTCGAAGCTGAAGGACGCATCCAGAACTTCGAGATAGAGGAACGCGCCCAAGCCACCTTTGGCCACCGTCATCGCGGCATCCGAGCGGTCGAGCACATGGCCCAGCAGTTCGACACCGAGGAAGGTGATCAGACCGAAGCTCGCGGCGTAAAGGAAGGTCCCGCGATCCTCGATCTCCAGCAGCGAGGAGAAGCCGAGCATCATAAGCAGCACCAGCGCGATTTCCGTGCCGCGCACCGAGCCGAAGCGGCGCAGCTTGCGCTCGAGCCACGAGATCCAATCCACTTCCTTGCCGTCGTCGATGAAGTAGCTCAGCGCCACCATCATCAGGAAGGCTCCGCCAAAGGCCGCGATCGACAGATGCGCAGAGCCGATGATCGCGGCATAGCGCGCCGGATCGGTCGCAGCGAGGCGGATCGCTTCGATCGGGCCAATATGGGCGGCGATAACGACGACCAGCAGCGGGAAGATGATCCGCATGCCAAAGACCGCGATCAGGATGCCCCAGGTAAGGAAGCGATGCCGCCAGACCGGGGTCATGGCCTCCAGCTTGTTGGCATTGACAATGGCATTGTCGAAGCTGAGAGAGATTTCGAGCACCGCCAGCACCGCCCCGATCAGACCGAAGCTGATCGCGCCATGCAGGGTGCCGGAATAGCTCCAGCCGAGGGCGAACGCCCCGACCAGACCGGCTGCGGTTACAATGTAGGCCCAGAGAAAATAGCGTAACATATCAGGCCTCTACCGTTCCGGGCAGATAGGCGCGCAGATCGACGGGGCTGAGAAGCGGTTTACCCGCGTAATGCGCCTTGAGATTGTCGACCAGAAGCTGCGCCATCGCGTCGCGCGTCTCCACCGTGCCCGAGGCGTGATGCGGGAAGAGCGTAGTATTGGGCAGCGCGGTCAACGCCGGATCGGGATTTGGTTCGGAGGCGTAGACATCGAGCGCCGCATGGCCAAGTTTGCCCGAAGACAGCGCCGCGATCATCGCGGGTTCGTCCACGACGGAGCCGCGCGCCACGTTGACCAGCAGCCCCTCGGGGCCAAGCGCCTCCATCACCTCGGCCGAGATCAGGCCGCGGGTCCCCTCGCCGCCCGCGACGATCACGATCAGATTGTCGCTCTCGCGCGCAAGCTCGACCAGATCAGGCACGAAGCGCCACGGCGCGTCCTTCTTGCGGCGGTTCCAGTAGCTGACCTGCAGCCCCATCGCCTCGCCGCGATGAGCAATCGCCTGTCCGATGGTGCCAAGTCCGACAATGCCCAGCTTGCGCCCCTTGAGGCTGCGCTGCAGCGGGAACGGACCTTGCGTCGCCCAATCACCCGAGCGGGTGTAGGCGTCGGCTGCCACCAGCGAGCGGCGCGCGGCGAGCATCAGCATGATCGCGGTGTCGGCCACATCGTCACACAGCGCCTGCGAGGTGTTGGTCAGCGCAATGCCGCGTTTTGCGAGCGCCGCGAGGTCGAAGCTCTCGAAGCCTGCAGAAGAACAGGAGACCAACTCCAAATTCGGCATCGCCTCGATCATCGCCGCGTCGAGCGGCGCATGGCCGTTGGTCGCGATCGTGCGGCATTTCGGGCCATGCTCGGTCAGGAACGCCGCCTTATCCTCCGCAAGATCCCAGCGGTGCAGCGTATAGGCCTCTTCGAGCTGCGCCATCGCCACCGGGCGTTGCGGGAAAAGCATCATTACGTCGGGTTTGGTCATTACACGGCCTCCTTGGCCCGCCGCTCGGCGCGCCGCCGGGCCTGCACCTCGGGATCGGGGTCCAGCGAGGCGGCAAGCAGATTTCGGGTATAGGTTTCGCGCGGGAAGTCGAAGATCTGGCGCACTGGCCCCTGCTCGACGATCCGCCCGCCCTGCATCACAATCACCCGATCCGCGAAATCGCGGACCACCGGCAGATCGTGAGCGATGAAGATATAGCTCAGGCCGTATTCGGCCTTCAGCCGGTCCAGAAGCGCGATCACCTGCCCCTGCACCTGCACGTCGAGCGCGGAGACCGCCTCGTCGCAGACGATGATGCGCGGCTCGAGCGCAAGCGCCCGGGCGATCGCGATCCGCTGCCGCTGCCCGCCCGAAAACTGGTGCGGGTAGCGATGCACGTGTTCGGGTTGCAGACCGACATGTTCGAGCAGATCCGCCACCCGCGCCTTCCATTGCGCTTTCGGCAGGATTTCCGGGTGGATCGCCCAAGCCTCGGAGATCAGCTCGTAGACGGTCATCCGGGGATTGAGGCTCTGCGTCGGGTCCTGAAACACCATCTGGATGTCGCGACGCATCGCGAACATCTCCTTCGCCGAGATCGAGAACAAATCCTTGCCCTTGTAATGCGCCGTGCCACCGGAGGCCTCTTCGAGACGCAGCAGGATGCGCGCCGTCGTCGATTTGCCCGAGCCGCTTTCGCCGACGATGGCCAGGGTCTCGCCTTCATGCAGGTCGAAGCTGACACCGCTGAGCGCCTCGAACGCACCGTAAAGCTTTTTGGCCTCACGCACTTTCAGAAGCGGTTCGGTTTCGGGCACCTTGTCATGGATTTCGCCCTGTCCTGGCGCGCAGGAAATCAGGCGCTTGGTGTAGGGGTGCTGCGGGTTGGCGTAGATCTCGCGCGCCGAGCCTTGCTCGACGATCTCGCCGTGGTTCATCACTACTACGCGATGCGCAATCTCGGCCACGACGCCCAGATCATGCGTGATGATCAGAAGCGCCATGCCGGTTTCCTTCTGCAGATCCTCGAGAAGCTGAAGGATCTGCGCCTGGACCGTCACGTCGAGCGCGGTGGTCGGCTCGTCCGCGATCAGCACGTCGGGCTTGAGCGCCAGTGCCATCGCGATCATCAGGCGCTGCCGCTGCCCGCCCGAGAACTGGTGCGGGTATTTCTGGGCCGAGTCCTCCGGGTTCGGGATGCCGACCTTGCGCAGCAGATTGATCGTCTCGGCCTTCGCCTCGGCAGCCGAGGTACCATGGATCACCATGGTCTCTTCGATCTGCCATCCCACGGTGTAGACCGGGTTCAGGTGCGCCAACGGATCCTGAAAGATCATCGCGATCTTCTTGCCGTTGATCGCACGGCGCTTAGCGCGGCTCATGGTCAGCAGGTCGCGGCCTTCGTAGAAGATCTCGCCGCTGGTGATCTCGCCCGGGGGGCAGTCGATGAGGTCCATCACTGCGGACGCCGATACCGATTTACCCGAGCCGGATTCCCCGAGGATCGCGAGCACTTCGCCCCGGTCGATCTGCCAGCTTACGTTCTGGACGGCATGGACCGGGCCGCGAGCGGTCTGGAACGTGACCGAGAGATTGCGGACTTGAAGAAGCGGATCAGCCATTCTTCTTGCCTCCGATTTCGAGCCGCCAGCGCTGCGTCGGATCGAGCGCGACGCGCATCCAGTTCGACAGCAGGTTGAGCGACAGGGTTGTAAGGATGATCACGAGGCCCGGCCAGAACGACAGCCACCAGGCCGAGGTCAGGTAGGGACGGCCTTGGCTCACCATCAGGCCCCATGTGATTTCGGGCGGCTGGATGCCGATGCCGAGGAACGAGAGCGAGCTTTCCGCCAGCATCACGAAGGCAAAGTCGAGCGTCGCGATGGTCAGCAGGGTCGGCAGGATGACCGGAAGGATATGCCGGAAGATGATGCGCACATGAGAGGCCCCCATCACGATCGCGGCCTGCACGAACATCCGCTCGCGCCCCTCCAGCACTTCGGCGCGGGTCGTGCGCAGATAGACCGGGATACGGGTGATCGCGAGCACGATGACGATGTTGCTCACTGAAGGCTCGAGCATGTAGAGCACGATCACCGCGAGCAGGAGCGACGGGAAGGACATGATCACGTCCGCAATCCGCGGGACGATGTCGCCCAGCTTGCCGCGCGAGTAGCCCGCGACGAGCCCCAAGGCAGAGCCGATCGTCATAGAGGCGATAACCGCACCAGTGGCCACGGCCATCGTGTTACCTGCGGCGACGATGATCCGGGCGAGCAACGGGCGGCCCAGCTGATCGCCGCCGAGGATCCAGAAGAAGCCACGGGCAAGATCGAAGGGCGGCGCATTGCGTCCGCGCAGGTTTTGCCGTGTCGCCAGCTGATCGAGCAGCAAGGGGCCGAGGATCGCGCAGGCGATGATGACGATCAGGAAGATTGCGGCGATGGTCGCGGTTTTATCCGCCAGCAGAAGCTGGAGCATCTTACGCGCCTTGCCGGGTTCGGGCGTCTCCGCTTTGACGGAGGTTGCCGGGGTTCGAGTGTCGGACATGGTCATTTCTCAATACCGGATACGCGGATCGAGGATCGCGTAGGCGATGTCGATCAGGATGTTCATGATGAAAATCGCCAATGCGGTGACCATGATGGCCGCCAGCACGACGGTGAAGTCGCGGTTGAGGATCGAGTCGATCATCAGCTTGCCGACGCCGGGGAAACCGAAGATTGTCTCGACCACCACGGCGCCGTTCAGAAGCGCGGCCGCCTGATCGCCCATCACGGTGATCACCGGCAGCATCGCGTTGCGCAGGGCATGGACGAAGATCGTCTTCTTCGGCGCGACACCCTTGGCGCGGGCGGTTTTCACATAGGCCGAGCCGAGCGCGTTGATCATCGAGCCCCGCACAACTTGCAGGATCAGACCGAAGGGTCGGATGAAGAGTACCGCGACCGGCAGGATCCAGTATTGCGGCCCGCCCACTCCGGAGGTCGGCACCCAGCCCAAACCCACGGCGAAGACGACGATCGCGACGATCGCGATCCAGAAATCGGGCGCGGACGCCCCGATTAGCGAGAAGAAGGTGGCGATGCGGTCGAAGACGCCACCGACGCGGAAGGCGGCCAGTGCGCCCAGCGTGATCGCAGCGACGGTCACGATCGCCATCGTGATCAGTGCGAGGCGGAAGGTCCAGCCGAAGGCTTGCAGCACGACGGGCAGCGCGGGTTCGGCGCGGCGGATCGACTCGCCGAAATTGAGATGCACGAGATCCCAGACATAGCGGCCGAACTGCACGATCAGCGGATCGTTGAGGCCATGGATTTCGCGGAACTGGTCGCGCGCGGCTTGGCTGGCATCGACCGGAAGGTAAAGATCCGTCGGGTCACCTGTCAGGCGCGACAGAAAGAAGACGGCAATGATCAAGAAGATCAAGGAGATCGCACTGGAAACCGCGCGTTTCGCGAGGAATTTCTGCATCGGTTCTCTCCGTTGGAACGGCGCGTGCGCCATGGGGAAATCGGAGCCCCTCTATCCGTGGGCTCTGGCGTGCGGGGCGCCGGATGGCGGCGCCCCGACCTGGATCAGTTTTCCGAGATCAGTTTTTGAACTTGATCTGCGAAAGCTGCAGCTCGGAGTTCGTCGCAATCGTCGGCGTGAAATCGAGACGCGGCGAGACGCGCGAATAGCCAACCATGTGGAACAGGAAGACATCCGGGCTCAGTTCGGCCACCTTGCGGAAGACCTTGCGCCACGCGTCGCCGCGACCTTCACCGGAGGTGCCGGTTGCATCGGCGATCTCCTGATCGAGCTCCTCGTTGCAGATCCCCGACTGCAGACCGTCACAAGCGTACTTGAAATACATCGAGAAGACGGGGTCGCCGCGGTTGTTATCGTGCATTGCCTCGACGATCGAAGGCTCGGGCTTGGCGGCGAAGGGCTTGGAGTAGTATTTCACCCATTCCGCCACATCGACCATCTGCAACTTCACGTTGAGGCCGACATCGCCAAACATCTGCTGCAGGGCTTCCATCACCTCGGTCACGTTCGGGAAGTTGCCCCGGCGACCGATCATCAGGATTTCCTTGTCGACCGGAACGCCATCGGCCTTGGCCTCAGCGATCAGCTTCTTGGCCTGATCGGGATCATAGGGCGGCACACCCAGATCCTCGTCCGCGCCAAGCGTCGTCGGCACGGTCATATGGGTCGCCACTTCAGCCGTGTCCGGGATCAGAGTGCCCAGGAAGGCTTCGCGGTCGACGGCCATGTTCAGGGCCTTGCGCACACGCACGTCGTCGAGCGGCGCGATCGACGTGTCGAGGCGCAGATAAGTGGTTTCCGAGTTCGGATAGGAGAAGTCGGTCTCGGGGTTCGTCGCGTCGGTCTGACTGATCAGCGGCGCAATATCGGCCTCCCCGGTCTGCACCATCGCCGCACGCACGGCGTCATCCGAACGGAACAGATAGGTGGCTTTGGTCACTGCGGGCTCGTCGCCCCAGTAGTCGTCGCGACGGTCGAGCTCGATCGATTGACCGGGATCCCAGTTCGCCAGAACGTAGGGGCCGGTTCCGATGGGCTCGCGGGTGAACTCCATCGGCGTCGATTTCGGCACGATGGTCAGGGTCGACATCAGCAGTGGCAGGATCGGCTGCGCCGGGTCCGACTTGATGTCGATCGTGTGGTCGTCGACGATCGTCGGCGTGATGGTCATGCCACCGAAATACTTGGCCCCGATCTCGCAGGTCATGTCCTTGGACAGGGTGCGTTCGATCGAGTGCTTCACGTCCTCGGCGGTGAAGTCCGACCCGTCAGAGAACTTCACGCCCTCACGCAGATGGAAGCGCCACGTGCCGTCGCCCTGATCCTCCCAGCTGGTCGCCAGACGCGGCATCAGATCGCCGTTCTTGACGTTCAGCTCGGTCATCGTCTCCGAGATGTTCTGCAGGATGACGCGCCCGATATTGGACTGCGACGCCATACAGGGTTCGACGTTTTCGAGCTCTTCGTTAAGGACGATTTTTACGTCCGTGTCGGCGGCGAATGCAGGTGCCGCCAGGCACAACAGGACCGCCCCGCTAAGCAGGGTGTTCTTGCAATTCATTAGAATTCCTCCCAAATTTCACGGCGCGATTGTTTGTATCCGGCGCCCGCCGCATTCGCCGAAGCTTTGGTGATCCACGACGATCAGGTCCGTCGCTCCTCCTGGATCATTAACGAGTCTATGCAAGGCCGGGCTTCAGTCCACGCCAAATTGACGCACAATGATCCAATCTCGGTATCATTCATCAGCCCCGCAGTATCACCCCCCCTTTCCATCCGACGTAGGCACGAAATGATGCGCGCGCTTGCGCGAACTCGCCGCGAGAAGAAGGATCGAGACGAGGATGAACCCCGCTCCGATCCAGCTTTCGAATCGCGGCACTTCAGCGAAAAACAACCAGCCCGCGACTGCGACGAGCGGCAATTTGAGAAAGTCGATTGGGGCGACCAGCGAGGCGTCGGCCAGTTGCAACGCCCGTGTTACCCCAAGTTGCGAATAGGCTCCGATTACGCCCTGCAACGCCAGAAGCGCCCATTGTTCGGGCGTGGGCCAAGACCAGACGGCAACCGCCGGGATCAGCGCCAGCGGCACCGACAGGATCAGGTTCCAGACGACCAGCGTATCCGCCCCGTCGCGGCGCCCCATCGTCTTCAGGATGAGTTGGATCGCTGCGGTCAGCAGCGCCGACAAGAGCGCCAAGAGAAGCGCCTGCCCTGCCCCCAACCCCATCGCCGGACCGAGGATCACGACGATCCCGGCGAACCCGACGCCGAGCCCACTGATGCGCAGTCGTCCGGGCCGCTCGGACAGCAATAGCCACGCGCCCAGCGTGACGAAAAGCGGAGCGGCGAAGGTGATCGCTGTGACGGTGGCGATTGGCGCGGCCTGCAACGCCGCGAACAGCGTGACCAGCGCGCCGAGCTTCAGCGCCGCACGCACCAGATGCGCCGTACGCGCCTCGCTGCGCAGGACACCCGGTCTGCGTACGATAAGCGGCAGAACCGCGATCAACCCGAAGAGGACCCGAGTGAAGCCCATCTGAAACGGATGCACCGCGCCCGCGAGATGGCGCACGATGACCGCGTCCAGCGCTGCCCCCACCGCGACCACAGCCATCAGTGTCATTCCTAGCAAAGCCCGTGCATCAATCATGGCGCCTCCCTTGCGTCAAGACTGCGTTACTTCAGCAAACATGTAAACATGTATTATACTGGTAAATCTTCCTTCCTAATCAGCCACTTGATATAGCGAGCACTAGGAATTTCCGATCGGACATGTAAATGTTGATGCCGACTCGTCTCATGTGGGACGTCGAGTTGTGAGGATTGGCGATGAGCGGACAGACCATCGAACTCAACCAGCTGCGCTATTTCGTGGCCGTGGCTGAAGAGTTGAACTTCCGCCGCGCGGCGAAGCGGTTGAACATGACGCAACCGCCTCTCTCGCGACATATCGCGCTGCTCGAACATACGCTTGGCACGCCGCTTTTCGATCGAACCAACCGCTCGGTCCGATTGACGGCGGCCGGCAAACGCCTGTTGCGCGACGCGACCGACATTCTCACCCGCACCGAAAGCGCGGTTCTGACCGCGCGCCAAGCCGCGCGCGGCGCGGCGGGTTCGGTCGAGATCGGTTTCGTGCCCTCGGCCTGCGTCGAGGTGATCCCCCGGCTCGCCCGCCGCATCCGGAACGAGATGCCGGAAGTGACGATCACCCTCAACGAGGTGATGACCTATGAGGCGATTGAATCTCTCGGCTCGGGCAGCCTCGATTTCGGGCTGATCCGCCTGCCGCGCGAGACCTATTCGCTGCCGATGGAAAAGGTCTGGTCCGAGCCCTTCATGCTGGTCACGCATAAGGACGATCCGCTGCGCGACAAGCCCGACCTCAAAGTCGAAGATCTGCATGGACACGACTTCATCGGTTACTCGACCGAGCGCGGGGGCTTTCTCGCCGAAGTGGTGAACGGCTATCTCAAGGCGCGCGGTGTGATCCCACGCGAACTTTTCGCGGTGGCGCAGCGCCATACCGTTCTGGGGCTGGTGAACGAAGGGTTCGGGGCGGCGCTGGTGCCGCGCTCGAGCTCGCTGATCGGGCTGCCGAACCTCGTATTCCACGATATCGGGCTCGATCCGGACGAGCTGCATTCCGACCTCTATCTGGCGATGCGCCCGACCGAACCGGAACCGGTGATCGCGGTGATCGCGCAGATCATCCGCGATGAACTTTCCGGCGAGATCCTGCCCCGCCGGAAATGAAGGGCCGTGGCCCAAGGAGACCTCAGCGATCATTCGCCTTGCGCCAAGCCTCGAACGCCTCGCGGTTCTCGTCCTTGGTGCAGGGGTAGAGACCGATGATCGTCTGGCCTTCCTTGACCTTCTCGACCACGAAATCCTCGTAGGCCGTCATCTCGACCGCCTCGTCCGCGATCTCATCCGCGATCTCCGCCGGGATCACGATGACATTGTCGCCATCGCCCACGATCACATCGCCCGGGAAGACCGGCGCGTCGCCGCAGCCGATCGGCTCATTGATCGCAATCGCCTCGTTATTGGTCAGGTTGGTCGGGCTCGAAGGGCGCGTGTGATAGGCCGGGATTTCCAGCTCGGCGATGGTGCGCGCATCGCGGAATCCGCCATCGGTGACGACGCCCGCCCCGCCGCGCTTCATCAGCCGCGTAATCAGGATGTCCCCGGCCGAGGCCGCCATTGCCTGCTTGCGGCTGTCCATCACCAGCACCGAACCTTCCGGGCAGGTCTCGACCGCGACGCGCTGCGGGTGATCGGCGTTGCGGAACACCGCGATGCCGTTGCGATCCTCGCGCGCCGGAATGTAGCGCAGGGTGAAGGCCGGACCGACCATGTTCTTGCCCTTCCAGCCCAGCGGCTGCACGCCCTGGATCACCTGATTGCGCAGCCCACGCTTGAACAGCGCGGTAGCCAGCGTGGCGACCGAGACGCCCATCAGCTTGTTACGGGTCTCTTCCTTCATTTGCGTATCCTCCCTCACGCAAGGTCCGCGGGCAGCACGCCCTCGGGGATGTTCTGGTAGCAGACCGGCCGCAGGAACCGCCGGATCGAAAGGGTGCCGACCGAGGTCGCGCCGAAGTTCGTGGACGCAGGGTACGGCCCGCCATGGACCATCGCATCGCTGACCTCCACGCCGGTCGGGAAGCCGTTCGCCATCACGCGGCCCGCCTTGCGCTCGAGCACCGGCAGCAGCTTGCGGGCAAGCTCCGCATCGCCGTCATCGAGATGCATCGTGGCGGTCAGCTGACCCTCGAAGCCCTTCGCAAGATCGACCATCTGCGCCGGGTCCGAGACCCGGACGACAAGACCGAGCGGCCCGAAGACTTCCTCGCCAAGCGCATGGTCCTGCAGGTAGTTCTCGGCGCTCGTCTCGTAGAGGTTCGGGGAGGCGTTGCGGCCTTCCTGCTCGGTCGTCAGCACCGGGGTCACGGAATTGCGGGTATCGAACCGGTCCTTGCCGTCGCGATAAGCCTGCGCGATGCCGTCTGTCAGCATGACCTGCGGGCCGGAGGCCGACAGCGCCTCTTTCGCGGCGGCAACGAAGGCGTCGCCTGCCGGGCCGTCCTCGACCACGGCGATGCCCGGGTTGGTGCAGAACTGGCCCGCGCCCATCGTCAGCGAGCCTGCCCAGCCGGTGCCGATCTCGGCGCCGCGCGCCTTCGCGGCCTCGGGCAGCAGGAACATCGGGTTGACCGAACCGAGTTCACCGAAGAAGGGGATCGGCTCGGGGCGCTGCGCGCACAGATCGAAGAGCGCGCGGCCACCACTGAGCGAGCCGGTGAAGCCCACCGCCTTGATCAGCGGATGCTGCACGAGCCCTTGCCCCACGTCACGGCGTCCGCCCTGGATCAGACTGAAGACGCCTTTGGGCATGCCGGTCTTCTCGACTGCGGCCTTGATCGCCTCGGCCACGATTTCGCCGGTGCCGGGATGGGCGGAGTGGCCCTTCACCACGACCGGGCAGCCTGCGGCCAGCGCGGCGGCGGTGTCGCCGCCCGCCGTCGAAAACGCCAGCGGGAAGTTCGACGCGCCGAAGACCGCGACCGGACCGATCGGACGCTGCATCATCCGCAGATCGGGGCGCGGCAGCGGCTGGCGATCGGGGAGCGCTTCGTCGTGACGCCGATCGAGATAGTCGCCTTTCCGGATATGATCGGCGAAGAGCCGCAGCTGGCCCACGGTGCGCCCGCGCTCGCCGTTCAGACGCGCCTCGGGCAGCCCGCTTTCCTGCGTGCCGATCTCGGTGATCGCCTCGCCACGCGCGTCGATCTCGTCGGCAATGGCCTCGAGGAATTTGGCGCGGGTCTCGCGGCTCGAATAGCCATACTCCCAGAACGCTTCCTCGGCTGCCTCGCAGGCGGCGTTCACCATCTCGACCGTGCCGACGCAGAACTCATGGCTCGGCCCATGCGCGGGGTCGGAGGCGACGGTCTTGTCGGTGCCGATCCATTCGCCGGCAATCAGGTGTTTTCCGTGCGGGGTGAAGGTCATGATGTCTCCTTTTCGCTGGGCGTCATCCGCGCCCGATGTAAGGCATGGCCGTGGCCATCACCGTCATGAATTGAACGTTCGCCTCGAGCGGCAGCTGCGCCATGTGCAGAACCGAAGCGGCGACATGGTCGACGTCGATCATCGGCTCGACTGCGATACGCCCGTCGGCCTGCGGCACGCCCTTGGCCTGACTTGCGGCCATGTCGGTGCGCGCATTGCCGATGTCGATCTGGCCGCAGGCGACGTTCACCGCCCGCCCGTCGAGCGAGAGGCTGCGCGTCATGCCCGTGACCGCGTGTTTCGAGGCCGTGTAGGCGATCGAACCCGGCCGCGGCACCTGCGCCGAGATCGAACCGTTATTGATGATCCGCCCGCCCTGCGGCACCTGCGCCGCCATCCGTGAGAATGCGGCGCGCGCGCAGAGGAACATCCCGGTCACATTGGTGTCGATCACACGGCGCCACTGTTCGAGGCTCACCTCATCGACGCGGACCGATTTCAGCCCGACGCCTGCATTGTTGAAGAGCGCATCGATATGGCCCCATTCCGTCATCGCGCGGTCGAAAGCTGCCTCTACCGAGGCCTCATCGGTCACGTCGCAGGGCAGCGCCAATGCCTTGGCGTCGCCCTGCCCCGCTTCGTTGAGCGCCTCTTCGCGCCGTCCGATCAGACCGACACGCCAGCCCGCAGCGAGGAAGGCCCGCGCAGTGGCGCGACCGATCCCGCCCGAGGCTCCGGTGACGATGATCGTGCGATCACGCATCAAACGAGTCCGTTCGCGCGCAGAAAGCTTTGCATCTTCGTCTGCTGCGTCTCGGTCAGCGGCCAGGCGGAGGGCGGACGCGTGGGCCCGCAATCGTGGCCCGTCGCGATCAGCGCTGCTTTCACGCCGGTCACATTGGTGCCGTTCAACTCCTCTGCACGGATGTCCTCGAAGGGTTTCATTTCGCGGATCAGCGCGTTGGCCGTAACGTAGTCGCTCGCCTCGAGCGCGGCGTGGATCGCCATCGACCGCTCGGGCCAGATGTTGATCAGCCCCGAGGTGAAGCCGCGCGCGCCGACGGCGTAGAGCGCGGGCGCCCAGACCTCCGCCAAACCGCCGACCCAGGTGATCGAGGGATCGCAGGCGGCAATCGCATCGGCCAGTTTCTGCGGGTTCGGCGTCGCCCATTTCACGCCCTTCACCCCGGGCAGTTCACACAGCGCCTTGATCCCGTCGGTGCCGATCGCGTCGTTGCGCAGATAGAGCATCAGCGGCAACCCGCCCCCGGCCTCGGAAACCTGACGCACATAATCCACAGTGCCGCGCGGCGAGACGAAGGGATCCGGCGGTTGATGCACCATCAGCGCCGACGCGCCCGCCTTCGCGGAAGCCTCGGCCAGCTTGCACGCATCGCGGATGCCCCGCCCGACGCCCGCGAGAACCGGTGCGCGGCCATCCACCATCGCGGTGACTTCCGCGACCATCGTGCAGGCCTCGTCGGTGGTGAGCGCATAGAACTCGCCGGTATTGCCGTTGACGACGGGGATATGCATCCCCGCTCCCAGTGCGCGGTCGATGATTGGGCTCAACCGATCGGGCGCGAGATTGCCGTCTTCGCCGTAGGGCGTCACGAGAATCCCTGAGATACCGCCCAAGGCTTTTTCGAGATCGAAACCCATGGAGCCCTCCTTAGAAAATGTCTGGTTCGCCTGCAGCTTGACCGAAATCGGCCTGCAGGAAGTCGAAGTCGCAGCCCTTGTCGGCTTGCGTCACGTGGCGCGAATACATCCAGCCCCAGCCCCGCTCGAAGCGCGGCTCCGGCGGCGTCCACGCAGCACGGCGACGCGCAATCTCGTCTTCGTCGACGAGCATGTCGAGCCGCCGGTTCGCCAGATCGAGGCGGACGATATCGCCCGTCTTCAGCAGCGCGAGCGGGCCGCCGACAAAAGATTCCGGGGCGACATGCAGCACGCAGGCACCGTAAGACGTGCCCGACATCCGCGAATCTGAGATCCGCAGCATGTCGCGATGGCCCTGCTTGATCAGCGCCTTCGGGATTGGCAGCATGCCCCATTCGGGCATCCCCGGACCGCCCAGCGGGCCTGCGTTGCGCAGCACCATGACCGTGTCGGGCGTGACGTCGAGGTTCTCGTCATCGACCGCTTTCTTCATCTCGGGGTAGCTGTCGAAGACCAGTGCCGGACCTTCGTGATTGTAGTATTTCGGATCGCAGGCGGCGGGTTTGATCACCGCGCCGTTCGGGCAGAGATTGCCCTTCAGCACCGCGAGCGACCCCTCGTGATAGACCGGGTTCGACAGCGGCCGGATCACGTCGTCATTATAGACTTCCGCGCCTTCGAGGTTCTCACCGACAGTCTTTCCCGTCACCGTCAGACACGAGGTGTCGAGCCGATCCTGCATCTGCTTCATCAGCGCGCGCAGACCGCCCGCGTAGAAGAAGTCCTCCATCAGATAGTCCTTGCCCGACGGCCGGACATTGGCGACGAGCGGCGTGGTGCGACCCAGCTGGTCGAGATCATCGAGCGTCAGGTTAATCCCGGCCCGCCGCGCCATTGCGATCAGGTGGACGACGGCATTGGTCGAGCAGCCCGTGGCCATCGCGACGAGAGCGGCGTTCCGCACTGCCGCGTCGGTGACGATCCGGTCGGGCGTGAGGTCTTCCCAGACCATGTCGACGATGCGACGTCCGCACGTGGCGGCCATCCGGTTATGGCCCGAATCCACCGCCGGGATAGACGAGGCACCGGGCAGCGTGAGACCCAGCGCATCGGTGATCGACATCATCGTCGCCGCCGTGCCCATCGTCATGCACGTACCCGCCGAGCGCGCGATGCCGCCCTGCACGCCGAGCCACTCCTCGTCTGTGATATTGCCGGCGCGGCGCTCGTCCCAGAACTTCCACGCATCCGAGCCAGAGCCGAGGATCTTGCCCGCGTAATGGCCGCGCAGCATCGCCCCGGCTGGCAGGAAGATCATCGGAACACCTGCGCTGATCGCGCCCATCACAAGGCCCGGTGTGGTCTTGTCGCACCCACCCATCAGAACCACGCCATCGAGCGGGTGCGATCGGATCATCTCTTCGGTCTCCATCGCGAGCATGTTGCGATAGAGCATCGAGGTTGGTTTGGTGAAGCTCTCGTCGACGCTGAGCGTCGGCATTTCGACGGCGAAGCCGCCTGCCTGCGCTACACCTCGCTTCACGTCCTGCACCCGTTCGGGGAAATGGCTGTGGCACGAGTTCAGCTCCGACCATGTCGAGAGCACGCCGATCACAGGTTTGTCGCGATAATCTTCTTCGGAATAGCCCAACTGCATCATCCGCGACCGATGCCCGAAACTGCGCAGGTCATCGGGCGCATACCAGCGGGCGCTACGCAGCTCGGAAGGCTGCTTGCGGATCGACTCGGTCATGTGTTCCTCCCGTATCTTCTCGTTTTGTGTATGCGCATTCATTTTAGACTGTCAACACGATTGCGCGAAGGAAAGACCGCAATAACTACTGATTTTCGATTTATACGAATTTCTACAATACTGGCGATTGACAGCATCGACTTGCTGTGCTGATAAATTATGTATGCGTATTCATACGCCGGGCCGAAGGAGCGAGGGCCCGAGAGAAATTTCCGCGTCATGCGGCTCACTGGGAGGAAACCATGTCCATAAATCGTAGAACTCTACTCGTTACCGGCCTGATCGCCGCGGCTGCCACCAGCCCGCTTGCAGCGATGGCCGAAACGAAACTGCCGCCGAACGTCCGCCTCGTGATAGGCTCGAAATCGACCGGCGGCGACACCTATCAGAACTCCGCCATCGTGGCCGACGCGCTGGCCAAGAAGCTTGGAATCAACGTGAAGGTCGACGCGGTCGGCGCATCTGCGGCCTTCAAAGCGCTCGATCGCGACAACCGCGGCACCACCTGGATGATCTTCCACGACCAGTCCTACCTCGGCTGGCTCTATGGCCAGACCGGCTACGAGAACCCATTCGACACCTACGCGATCGGACCGACCGTCGCGATCAACCCGGGCAACGCCTATCTCGTCCCGAAGGACTCGCCCTACAAATCGATGGACGACATCTTCAGAGCGGCGGCCGACGGCACCAAGATCCGCGTCGCGATCCAGCCGGGCGGCGTCTCGGAGATCGGTTTCTCGGCAATGAAGAATGCCGCGAAGGTGATGAACCCGGGCTCGGAGAAGAACATCGTCGCGGTCAATACCGGCTCGCAATCGGACAAGAACCAGGCGATGTGGGACGGGCTGGCCGACGTGATCAACGGCTCGATCCAGGCCAACGAGCAGTTCACCCAGCTTCCCGCCGATGACCAGAAAGCGATGCGATTCGTCTGGATCACGGCCCGCGAGAAGACACTCGAACAGGCGCCCGAGGAAGGCATGGGCAAGACGACCCGCGCCGATCTGCTGAAATACGCCAGCCCCGAGACGAACGTCACGCTCGACGGCAAGCAAGACTTCACTTTCGACAAGGAGTTCTTCTTCCTGTTCAACAAGGACATGGACCCGGCTATCAGCAAGAAGGTCTCCGACGCGCTCGCCGAGATCTACAAGGACGGCGAGATCCAGAAACGTCAGAAGGCCGCGTTCTTCATCCCGAACTACCTGCCGACCGACGAAGCCCAGTCCCATCTGAAAGAAAAAGCGGACACCTATAAGAAGGTGATCGAGGACATCACCTCGAGCTGATCCGCTCCGTTTTCGGAGGCCCGGCCGACCCGTTCGGCCGGGCTATTTTCTCGCGCACCGTAATCTCGCGGAGGCCGCATGGGCAGCCTGACCCATATCAAGATCGATTTCGACAGCTCGCATCTGATCTTTCCGACCATCATCGCATGCATTCTCGCCCTGCTGGGAATCGCAATCGCGATCACGCATCGCCGCGCGATCCTCGCCTCGGGGGCGCATTGGCGCGGCATCTTCGCGCAGATGGACAAGCTGCGCTTCTTCGGCACGCTCGTTCTGCTGCTGATATATTTTTCGGCGATGGAGCCAGTGGGCAATATCTGGCCCAATACGGGCATGGGTTTCCTGCTCTGCTCGATCCCCTTCGTCTTCCTGAACGGGCTTCTGTTCCTGCACCAGCGCGGCTGGCGGCAGGTCTGGCCACTCGCTTTGACCGCGCTGATCGCGCCCACTTTCGTGTGGTGGCTGTTCGGCGATCTGTTCTACCTCACCCTGCCCTGATCGGACCGCATCATGGAATTTCTCGACCAGATCACGCCGCTCTTCCTGCTGCTTACCGTCTCGGGGACGGTCGTCGGCATCATCTTCGGATCGATCCCGGGCCTGACCGCCACGATGGCGGTCGCAGTCTGCCTCCCGCTGACCTATTCGCTGGGGCTGGTGAACGGCCTCGGCCTACTGCTCGGCCTCTATGTGGGCGGCATATCGGGGGGGCTGGTGCCGGCAATCCTGCTGGGCATTCCGGGCACGCCAAGCTCGATCACAACCACCTTCGACGGCCACCCGATGGCGTTGCGCGGCGAAGGAGAAAAGGCGCTCAAGATTGGCATCGTGTCGTCTTTCGTGGGCGGCATTCTCAGCCTTCTGGCGCTGTTCCTGTTCGCACCGGTTCTCGCCGACTTCGCGATCAAGTTCTCCTATGTCGAGAAGTTCCTGATCATTTTCTTCGCGCTCACCGTGATGGCCGCGCTGTCGTCTGACATGCTGCTGGGTATTTTCTCGGGCGTGCTGGGCATCTTCATCAGCCTGATCGGCACGTATGACGTCTCGAATGGCGGCAATGGCAAGGAGCGCCTGATCCCGCCCGGCACCGAATACTGGCTGCAGGACGGGTTCTCGTTGCTGCCGGTGCTGATCGGCCTCTTCGGTCTGGCGGCGATCCTGCAGGAGGCCGAGTATGGCGTGCCCAAGGGCCAGTCGCTGAGCGACATCAAGGTCGGCGCGCATTCGCGCTTCTCGTTCGGCGTCTTCAAAGGCCAGATCGTGAACCTGATCCGCTCCTCCGGGATCGGCACCTTCGTGGGAATCCTGCCTGGCGTTGGCGGCTCGGCCGCGTCGATCCTGAGTTATACGAACGCCAAGACCTTCTCGCGCCACCCCGAGCGTTTCGGCAAGGGCGAGCCTGCGGGCATCATCGCGTCGGAGTCGGGCAATAACGGCCTGACCGGCGGCGCGCTGGTGCCGCTTCTGTCGCTTGGCATCCCGGGCGACTCCACAACCGCGCTGCTGATCGGGGCCTTCACCTTGCAAGGGGTGCAGGTCGGGCCGCTCTTCATCACCGACAACCCCGCGACGTGGGACATGATGATTTTTGGCATGCTGCTCGCGAATATCGCCATGTTCGTGGCAATGTATTTCGCGATCCGCTACCTCGCCCTCGCCGTCGCGATCCCGAAACACATCCTGTTCCCGGTCATCCTTATGATGTGCGTGATCGGTGCCTATACGATCAATTACGGGATCATGTTCGATGTCTGGACACTGGCGATCTTCGGCTTCTTCGGCTGGCTGATGACCAAGCTGCGCCTCGAAGTCGCGCCCTTCATCATCGGCTTCATTCTGGGGCCGTCCGCCGAAGTCTATTTCGTCAAGACGCTGGAGAGCTTCGGCTCGGTCACGATTTTCTTCACCAAGAGCTGGATCGCGGTCGTTCTTTGGCTCTTGATCGTGGGGTCGGTTGCCGGCTCGATCTACCTGTCGCGCCGCGCAAAGCGGGACGCGGAGACGGCCAATCCGTCGCAGCCCGGCTAAGCGCGGAATGGTTGCGCAAATCGCGCAGATCGGGAAAAACGATGGGCATGATGGATACGGATCCCGAGCAAAGCCGAAAGCGCGGCCCCGGCGGTCGCGGCGGCGGCGGCGTGACCATGGCGACCGTGGGCAGGATTGCCGGCGTGTCGCAGGTCACGGTCTCGCGCGCACTCTCGGACCCGTCCAAGGTCTCGCCCGCGACACTCGAGAAAATCCGCGAGGCGATCCGCACCACCGGCTTCGTGCCCAACGCCGTGGCGGGCGCACTTGCCTCGAGCCGCTCGAAACTGGTGACGGCTCTGGTGCCGTCGCTCACCAACATCGTCTATTCGTCGCTGCTGCAATCGTTCAGCGCGACGTTGCGCGCGAATGGCTACGAAATCCTGCTGTCAGAAACCGGGTTCGCGCCCGAAATCGAAGAGGCGCTGATCGCGACCCACCTCTCGCGCCGCCCCGACGCGGTGCTGCTGACGGGCATCCACCACTCCGCGCAATCGAAGCGGATGCTGATCGGCGCCGATATTCCCGTGGTCGAGGTCTGGGACATCACCGACACTCCGATCGATATCTGCGTGGGCTTCAGCCACCCCGAAGCCGGGCGGGCCGTGGCCGGCTTCGTGCGCAGTGCTGGCAGTCAGCGCGCTGCAACGGTCACCGCGAATGACTCGCGCGCGCATCGTCGCCGCGAGGCGTTCACCCGTGAATTCGAGGCCGACGGCGGCGAGCCGGTAACGCGGGTCGATTGCCCCGGCCCGGCAAGCCTTGCCGCCGGACGCGCTGCGCTTGCGGAGGCTATCGACATTCACGGCTTCCGCTCCGGCGTGATCTTCTGCAGTTCGGACCTGCTGGCCCACGGCGTCTTGATCGAAGCGCGGGTGCGCGGGATCGACGTGCCCGGCACGCTCTCGGTCATCGGCTTCGGCGATCAAGATTTCGCCGCCGATATCGCCCCGTCGCTCACCACGGTGCGGGTCGATCGCGATCTTCTCGGCCGCACCGCCGCAGAGGCCTTGCTGGCACGTTTCGAAGGTCAGGACCCACGCCCCGCCGTGCGCGATCTGGGGTTCGAGATCATCGAGCGCCAATCTTTTCAGACGGGCCACGAGGCGAACCGGGACGACCGTCTGGACGCGTCGAAACAAACCGCGTCGAAGCGCGGATAAGACCCTGCGCAGCGCCAGTATCAAGTTTTCCGCTGCAGTCATATGCGGGAAGAAGTTGTAGGACTGAAACACGATGCCGACATCCTGGCGCAGCTGAGGTCTATCAACTTTCAAGATGCCGCGTCGCGTTGGCCTGATCCGCCGCAACATGAGGATATACGCCGCCCGAACAACCGCGTAACTCATGCTTTCGATAACGAAAATTCGGCATCGCCGGAGGGGCGAGGGCCACCGCGCACTCTGAAAAATGTGCAGGACCAGTACCGTGCAGCTGGTTGAAGTCCTGTAAGTCGGCGTAGCCCTGCGCAACTCATACGCATATCGGTTCAGCGCACCGCATCCCCTGAAACTCGCCTCTCGCAGCTCTGAACCCGATGCTGAGCAGCGATCCACCACTCGATACGCATTCCGGAACTCTTCTGTCAGAGTCGCCGCCTGCGTCAGTGCGTTAGCTCTCAACGCCCTGAGCCGCAGGCGACACTTTCTCTTCTCAGCGGCCAGCGACTTGAGCAGAGTTCAGTACCGGCCAATCTTCGAAGGTGACCTCGAGAAGGAGCCGCTCGCGTGAATAGACGGTGCCGAAATCGATCGCCCATTCGACCGGGTCCCCCGTGAAGGCGTCGAGCCGATGAAACCCCGGCCGAACCGGCTCGGCCAACTCTCGACATTTCCTTTCGAGACGTTTCGCCTCTTCCCATTCTTCATCGATGCGAAGATGCGCGATGGCCCGGTCCAGCTTTTTCTGCTCCTCACGAAATTCGCGCGTCTGTCGCTCGTATTCTTCCAAGGTTTTCGCGCCGCACTGAGGATCTGCACCGAAATATGCATCGACAGCGTTCATCGTCTCGTCCCAGGTTTCTCCGGTTTTGATGAATTTCGGAGCGACGGGGATGTGGGAGCAATAGGCGGGAGGCGGCTCCACGAATGAGATATCGAGCCATTCCGAGGCGAAGCCGAGCACACAGCAGTAGCCTGCCTTGTTGTCGAGAAGGATATTGAGGTGGAACTCGATCTCGTAACGAAAATCTTCGAGTTCTTCTGCGTCGTAGCAGCGATCGTCACGCCGTTCGACGGGATCGATGTCAAATTGACCTTCATCGATAGTGTCTTCGGGAAGCAGAAGACAGTTGGTGATGGGATACTGAAGCATTGATTGCCTTTGGTTTGGTATCAGGAAATCGGAGAAGCAGAGCGTTGTCTCGCGCCTCCGGTGAGGAGCCTTGCGAACCCGATGGACTCGCAAGGCCTTCGTCATCAAGCACGCGTCATGACCGCAGCCCGCACGAGATCGGCGATCTCCTCCCGGCGATTGGCGATAACGACCGCCAGCAAGTGCTCTCCCACGACAGGCAGGCCCTTTTCGTCCTCGATGCGTTCGGCGTGCACAGAGACATTCTCGCCAGTGATGGTGATCTCCGCGACGACCTGCACGCGCGTAGCGGCAAGCTCAAACACGAGTTCCGCTTCGAGGAAGAGCAGATCCTCGGTATGAGCGTAGAGTTCGAAATTCCGCACCGAGAGATTTGCAGTCTTCAGTTCAGAGACCCTAGTTTTGCCTTGCATGATATTTTGTCCTGTTTTGATAAAGTGATAGGTGCGCACAGCCGGGGTCCTAGCGGGCCGCGCGAGGCGGGGCGAGGTTTCCGGAGTGGTTTGACT
The DNA here is from genome assembly GCF_002213235.1 of Thioclava sp. F34-6. Classification (NCBI taxonomy): domain Bacteria; kingdom Pseudomonadati; phylum Pseudomonadota; class Alphaproteobacteria; order Rhodobacterales; family Paracoccaceae; genus Thioclava; species Thioclava sp. F34-6. The sequence goes on along the minus strand of NZ_NBOA01000009.1, from coordinate 19,464 downwards.
CGAATTTTGCGGGGGAACATCGGGCGACGCTTTCTCGCTGATGGACCGCAGCTTGGGCTCCGAGCGCTGCGCTTCGCACCGCGCTTGGCAACTTGCCTTATTCTCGACGCCTTTCGGGCGATCCTCGCGAGACGCGTCCTTGGCGTCGCGGTCACTGCCATCGAGCAAACTGCTCGCAGTCTGCCCTTTTGCGGCGACCAGCGCCTCATAGAGCGCAACGACGTCACTCTTTGCGACCGAGTAATGCGCGACAGAATCTTCGCGCACCTCGCTGAAATCCAGCTGCGCGAAGCGGTCGCGCAGCCGTTCCGCACTGACACCGTCGGCCGCTTTCACAAAGAGATGTGAGTTCGGCGAGCGATGCGCAGGATCGTCGAAAATCCGGCCCGCGACGCTGCCCACGCGGCGGATGGCGAACTCCGCCTCAGCGGCATCGCAGAAGACGAAGTCCGGATGGCTGGTGCAGACCGGCGCCTCGACACGCGGGTGGTCGCGGCGTTCCCAGATCTGAAACACCGTGCGAACGGAGGCGGATTTCCCCTCGTGCAAGAAAGCCCCGCTCGGCAGAAGGGTTTCATCGACGAGATGGAACATCGCGTCGAGCCTGCGCCGCACCGAAGGTTTGCGCACCGAGCGGGGCAGGATCATCGCGATCACCTGCGCATGCTCCGCGGCCCGGTTGAAGAAGGCGACCGCTGTGCTCGTGTTCCGACCGAACGGCGGATTGCCGACAACCAGATGACGCTGAAACCCGCGCGGCGGCGTCCACTCGAGATAGTCTGCGTAGGTGATGCCATCTGCGGCGGGAGCGAGGTCGAGCCCGATACTCGTCTTCGGCATCAGATCGAGAAACGCACCAGAGCCCGCAGACGGTTCGATCCAGAGATCACTGGCCTGGACGGGATAGAGCTCCGCAAGGCGGCCGTAACAGGCTTTGGCAATCTCGGGTCGCGTGAAGAACTGATCGAGCGCGGAAGAGACTTTGCAGGTCGGCTTATCGAAGGGGGCGTGAATGGTCATGAGGACTTCTCCTGTTTGTTGTGAAGGGGAAGTCGAGCGGTCGCGGAAAAACAAAAATCGAAAGATGAAAAAAAAATTCGAAAAAATTTTCATCGACACCTTTCATCGATCAAATCGGCCCCCGGAACGACAAACGTGGTGCGAAGACTGGCGAAAAGAAACGGATGCGCAGGATGGCGGCGGATCGGCCTGAACGCGCCCTGCGGAGGGGCACCGGGCCAAGGTTCTAGCGGGCCAAAATCAGCTGTGCTGATCGGTCCGCCTCCGCACCGTGCCGTATGGGACCATGACTACGGCGACCCACGAACAGGCAGCAAACTCAGAGAGTAATAGAGAAGTAGCCTGCGATTGGCTTTTCTGTCGCGCGCTCGGTGTGACGCGCGACAGAAAAGCCAATTACGGCTCCTTCGAACCTCGTGCGTCATTCCGACACTAAGGACTGACACATGCTTGATACCTCCAAGACGCCCCCTGCCAAACAGCCGCGCCCGAAACCTTGGTCTGAAACCATCAAAGCGGGCGACATCATCTCCTATCGTTTCCCGCTACGAGAGGGGGCGACAGAGGAGCGCCCAAAGCCCCGTCCGTGTCTCGTGCTTGCCGTCTCACACCAGCACGGTCAGCGCTGGCTCTGTATTGCCTACGGAACGTCAAGCCGCAAAAAAGCCCGCACCCCGCTCGGGATCGCGCTGGCGCTCAACGCCGCAATGGCTTGCGGCCTCGACCGCGCGACCGGTTTCCTCGGTTCGCGCACGCGCGTGATCCGAACCAACGACCCCGCGCTCTGCGTTTGCCCGGACCTGCGCACCCCAGTGCTTGGCGCTCTGAGAGGCCGGGCGTTCGAACGGATGCTCTTGGTTCAAAAACGTCTGCTCGCCCAGCATACGGCCGCTGAAAAAGCCCCGCTTGAGGAACAAACGCCTCTAAGCCCCTGACCCGTCGATGGCGCTCTCGAAGCGAAGCGCCATCACACGGCCCCAGCGGCTCTTTCAGCCAGTCAAAGCGAACCTCGCCTCCGTTGAGCTGCGTCACGTTTCACCAGTCTGACCCAATCGAAATGGCTCCCTAGCGGGGCCGTTCTTGAAGCCCGCGGAAAATCCGTCGGGCACGACAGAAGGATCTGTCCCATGCACCATCACCACATTCCCGTTGCACGCATCTTGATGTCCGAGTTCCTCACCGAAAATCGTGAAGCGCTTCGCGACGCCGCCACGCGCCTCGGCGGTCCCCAGGCCGCGCATCGCGTAGCAGCCCTCACGCGCGATCTGGCGAAGCCTACCCCGATTTCCCGGACGCTGTGGCGGCAGCTCCAGTGGGTCTCGGACCTGCTTACGCTCGAGCTCGTGGACGACTTCAACAGCCTCGAGGCGGGATATTTCGCCGACCTCGACCCCAACGACCCCGTCGTCGCAGAAATCTGCCTTCTCACCGACCAATATACCGATCGCCTCGCGGATCTGCAGGCGGAAGAGCGCGCGGACACGCGCGGACGCCAGCAAGCGGCCTGACCGCACCTCGCGCCGCCCCCACCAGTTGGCGGCGCGACCTTGAACGATCTGCGCTCCAGCAGATCGAAACAGGAGTCTCTCATGACCATTACACAAATCCAGCCCAACATTGAAACCACAGCTCGCGCGGCGATCGAGGCGGCGCGCGCCCTCCAGACTGCTCTTGAAGAGAGTCCCCTCGACCTAAAGCAGGACGCACCGCGCATCCGCGCCCTGCTTGAGGCGCTTCTCACAGGCGAGTTTTATCGCGATGGCGATGAGGCCACTCTGGACCTGCTGCAAACCCGGGTGCTCGACACGCTTGCGAGCCGCGTTCCGGGCTACCGCGAGATCGCGCTGAACTCCGATACCGACGACTTTGCCTTCCTCGACCCGGAGCTCGAGGCGATCCGGCGGCTCTGGGAGCAACTTCGCCGCTTTCGCCACCTCCGTCAAACGGTGCTAGATCAGCTGACCGCCGAGCGTCAGGTGTCCGCGCTTCGGCGCCGCATCCAAGCTTAATAAAAAGAGCGCCAGGCCGGGATCTCCCGGCCTGGCGCTTCTTCGTCGTCGAGGAAATTTCAAATTTCTGCAGATTTTTCCTTCCGCGGCCTCCGACCAGGCCCACCTCACATCCGGATGCGGCGAAAAGAGTTCGCTACGCGCGCCGCACCCTTCGTCCCACCCAAGGTGGCGTCACCTGCCGTCACCAAAAAAAGAGGTCAAACCATTCTCAAAATCTTCTCGAAAACGATTTTCGGCGATATCTCTTCCCTCGGCGCAGGGCATTTTCCGAGCGCCGTCACCACCCGAACCACACCGCGCGGCATGTTGTTTAACGCCCCGAACCTAAAAAGATAAACCAATGAATGAAGAAACACCCCGCCGTAGCGCTCACGCTACCTTCACCGCAGCCTACGAATCCACAGCCGGACATCACAAACCCCATCAGACAGCAGCTGGAGCGCGTGCCTCGCCTGCCCATCATGTCGCTCCTTTACCCCGTTACCATCCTTTTTAACCGGCCCCTGGGCGTTGATAAGAGAGAGGTCAAACCAGATATTTTTTTGTGGCCAATCGAAAACGCAACCGGTAGCCACTACCAATATCAACTGAACCGCAACCTATTCGCTCGGAAATTATCCTCCCAAACTGAAAGGTAAACTAAAAATGAACTAGCCTCACTAACCATCTTTGATCGCCGGAAAACCAGACTCGCGTTCGAAGAAACGGCCACTTCAGTCATGTGCCGGTATGGTTTCAAATATAAACGCTTCTCTCTTTGACGTAATATCTTCGTTTTGGAGACAGAGCTTCTTATAGCCATATCCTGACGCAAGGCGCCTCCCCCTTTCCCCTTGCCTTACAATATTGGCAGATATTCAAAAATCTGCCGCTGAGCTTCGCGATTTGCACGGAGCCAGATCGATACAGCTTGTCCAAATCTACCCCCCATCGAGAAAATTCTCGAAATCAACACCCAATATTATCTGGAGAAACACCATGGGTCTTACCGTTCACGCTTTTAGTAACCTTCGCCGCGTCGACGCCTTCGCCTACGGCGATAAGGCGATCGAAATGGGCACCGGCAAATCAATCGATGCTTTTGTTCCCGCGATCGATCCTGATTTCGCACATTATGCTTTGGATCTCGAACACGACAAATTCTACAAATTCGAAAAACATTACCACTTCGAAGCCGGCTCCTATTGCTACAACAACGACTTTTTGAGGGAGCTTGCAAAGCTGGCGATCGCGAAGAAGGAATTCGAATACGGCAGCAACGACGAGAAGTCGGATGCCAGCTCTCAATATTTTGAATCGTGCCACATTCGGCCTCTGTGGCCATTTTCTCAACTCATCGAGCTCGCGGCCTGCAGCGGCACGTTGGGGGTGAGCACGGCCAAGAAGCTCGCGAGGGATTTTGAAACGCACGCGAAGCTCGCGCAAGAGCATCCCAATGAGACTTTCCGTCGCGACTATTCAAACTGGCAAACCGCCCTTGAAGTCGCGTCGGACAGGGGCGGCATCGCATTCAGGTTGATCATCGCAAAACAGGTTCCGGGGAAACGCACTCCGTTTCCTCGGTAGCATCACCCTGACGTCATCCGAATTTACGAGAACCTCACGCGGTATCGCAAAGCCTGCTGCAGATTCAGTCGGCAGGCAACACCTCCGCCCGCGCCACGCGAGTTCGGACGCGTTCCCGCATGGGCGCTAGCAAGTCGCCCCAGTCTTCAACTCTGAGACCGACAGGTCCCGCGCAAGTCGGATCATCGGCGCTCCTTCCTCTTCCCCCTCCGCACCAACACTGAAAAGGAACTTACGCATGTCTTCATTTGAAGCTTTCGACGACGCCGACCTTCTCGCGGTTTTTGATCTCTTGAAACTTTTCGACGCCCCGATTTTGCGGGTCCTGTCCCGGACATGCAGCGGGGGGATCACCTTCCGCTTTTCCGACCGCGCGGGCTCCTATCTCGACCTCAGGGTTCGCGCCCCTTCCAGGAAGGCCAAGCACCCGAAGCTCAGCCCACTGGTCATCAAGGCCTACTGTGCCAACGCCGACGTCTATCTGCAGCTGAGCTTCCGTGAAAAAGCGGATAGCGAGAAGGTCGCAGCTTTGATGGGCCTCGTCGATGAGCATCGCCCTGCCCTTGAGGAGGAGTTGCGGCTCTCGGCCCAATGCAAGGCTCCGATGCAGAGGTCTCGTCCGGCGCCTTCACCGGTCGCGAATAGCTACGCCTGATCGGCTCCCGCGCGGCTGCCTGAAACGCGTTATGCGACGACGTTAGCGCGGGGCTCTCCATCGGCAATCGAAGCGTTCATGATGGCAGGGTCGCACTGAGGTCCTGTGGTTCACCCTATCGAGCCGGACCCCGTCCGCGTCGTCGTGAAGACAAATTCGCGGCACTGCAGGCGCGCAAACACCGCGCCTGCTCCTCTCTCCAAAAACCCGTCGCAAAAGAGGTCAAACCAAGTCCAGAGCGTGGCCAAAACGGGATCGTGCGGCTAGCCATCTCCGGAACACGTTTAGCGCGGCTGCCCCTCCCACGCGCAACCGCCGCAAGAAAAAGGAAACTGATCATGAGTTCACATTACGGCAATAAGAGCCTGCTCATCACTGAAGCCGACCTCGATCTGGGTGAGGCCGTCAGTGTGGCGGACCTTGAAATCCACCTTTACGACTATGTCGAAATGCAGTTCGGCGAGTCTGAACGCCCCTCCCTCGAAGTCATCGGTGTGTGTTCGCAGCGCGAGGACAAGAGCTGGTGCGCGGATCACAGCGACGCCACGCCCAAGTGGCTCCACAAAGAGCTGAACTGGGACCAAACTCTGGTAAGGATTACCGCCGAACGTCTTTCGCTGGACGAAGCCACTGCCAGTAAAATTTGCAGCGATCCCGAATCCGCCGGACCGGTCCTGAAAAAAATGATGTTCGACGACCTGCGCAACGAAAACTATGGCGTCCTCAGCAGACGCGCCGACGCCCTGTCGTCGCTGAATTCCGGGACGGCGCCAGGGTTTCTTGGGTGGAATAGCTTTGTTAAAGAAGAAGTCGATCAGGCAATCGACCTCCGCGAAACCCGCGACCCCGGCGACCACGGCCTGCTCGTCGAGATCGCCTATCATTGGCGCTAGGCCGAAGCTTACGCCTTCCCGGTCAAGAACTCAGTAGGTCGGTGCGCATACTTGCGTCATGCCTTGCAGCCGTCTCCCAACAAAATCTCTCGAACTTGCACGGCCCCCTGCGTGGTCAGTGGTCGTCCCAGCCCGCCCCCCGACGGTGGCGCTGAACCTACCGAGCCAAATTGCGTCGTCACCAACGCCCCGCGCGATCACTCACCAACTTTTTCGCGCAAACGCGCGAACTTTTTTCCGTAACCGCGCGCAGGTCCCATATCCCCGGCAACCCCCAAAAGGCCAACCTGAACCCCATGCTCAAGGAGAGACCATGCAACCCGCCACCATCGCACTCGGCATGTCTGACATCCGCCGCTTCAAGCGCCATCTTGCATTGGCCCTCCCAGAACTCGGTCCAAGCCTGAGGATGGAACTCGCCGCGCGCGGCCTCGGCTACAGAACATACGCCGGAATGCTCACCGATCTGAAAAATGGACCTGTCGAGTTCATGGATATTTCAGCGGATGCAGGCGCGGAATTCGCCGATCTGATCGGACTGGACCTATTCGAGGATGAGATCCGCGACAACCTTTATGGCTTCCAATAACGTTCGGGTTATTCGCGAGAAGACTGGCGGGCGTAAACAAGATCGCCGTTCTCATCCAATCCGACGCCCAGCCCGAGCGCGCGCCGCCTCTCGAAGAAAGCAATCTCCTGAGCCGTCGGTTTGGACATCGCTTCGGTAAATGCGTCCAGCCACGCACTCTCAACGCCGCCGCTGTGTTCAGAGACAGAACGCGCCTCGGCTCCGGTATCGTGCGGGTGTCTCGTCATCTTGAGCCTTCCGGATTCCTTGCGGCACCACCGCAGATGCGTGGCTATCAGGATAGGCGGCCCGACCGGTTCCGTCCAATTCTTGTTCGCGCATTCCGAGAGCGACAGGCCGCGATCGAGTTGAAATGCAACGAACCGACGACATCGGCTTCGTCATAAATCCAACGGGCGCACCGCTGAACTTGGTGACGGATATAAAACATGGACGACAACCTCAAAGAAACTTCGGCACTTGAAACCCTGTCCATCACCGATCTCGAAAGTAGGGGGCAGGCTTAGTTCGGCAGGTCACTGCCGGAGCAACGACGGAAAAAATGCGGCGCGAGCCAAATTTTCATTTCCGTCCACGCATGAAGCGACCCATGTCACATGGGAGAGGCGGTTGTCGTCGTCTCCCCCATCCCCATGAGGGATAACGTTGGCCGCCGAATAGGCAGCTGAGAAGAAACTGGGACTGACCCGAGGATGACCGCCGAACAGGTGGTGGGGGTCAGGCTTCATTCGGCAGGTCACTGCCGGAGCAACGACGGAAAAAAATGCGGCGCGAGCCAAATTTTCATTTCCGTCCACGCATGAAGCGACCCATGTCACATGGGAGAGGCGGTTATCGTCGCCTCTCGCCACCAAAAGCAATGAAGGATAGTTAGTAAGCGAATAGGCGGTGACCCGACGAGAGTTGACGTTAGGTGATAACAAAAAATGACCTTGCCGGATCGGATTGGGTTTCCGCAGGAGAGTCGCCGAACCTATTTTAAGAGTAAGAGCCGCGGAAAATCCCGCTCAGCCCGCCTCCGGTCAACGGAGGCCATCGCCAGCCTGAATGAGTTTCCTGCATGTGCAGGGATGACCCGAACCCGAACTCAGCGACTATCCTCGTCGTAAGGCATGGCGCGTCCCCCGCATGTGCGGGGAATAGGCACACCCGGACCGCAAGGTTCGGGTGTCCGTGCTTTGGCGCAGCCAGCCCCCCATCGTGACAAAGGTCGGAAACTCCGACGTCCGGTGGGCTAGAAAACGTAGGCAAGAGCAACACAACCGGTCTCCGGTCGTGGCTGGATGAAAGACCCATGGCGGGTCAGTTGGATCAAGCAAAGACCTCCGGACTGGCAGCCTTTGCGCGCGGACTCTCCGCCGATCTGGACGCGGTTGCGGCGGCGCTGCGCGAGCCTTGGTCCAACGGCCAGACAGAAGGCCAGATCAACAGGCTGAAGATGTTGAAACGGCAGATGTATGGCGCTGCAGGTATCGACCTTCTTCTAGCGCGCCTTCAGCATTCGGCATGACCGCGCCACAGAAATTGAGTCAGAGCCAAAATTGCATGCCTGTTCACATCGAGGCGGCCAGTGTCCTGCTACACTGGACTAAGAAATGGTGCGCACTGAAAGCATGGGGACTGCGCCTCGCCAAGCGCAACGGAATGAAGAAGGCGCAGGTCGCTGTCGCCCGGAAGTTGGCTGTGATCCTCCACTGCATCTGAGTCGACGGGACAGTCTTTGAATGGGGGAACGAGCTGCCTGCATGACCGACGCTTGACCCGACCCCGAGATTACAGGTCTGACACCAAGCCTGTGATGTCCCGCCGGGACGGTGGTTGCGGTGACCTCGTTCAATCGGCTGCAGGCCAGCAAGGCACCTGCGTTGGTTACGTTGAAGGCACCCGACCCGAACATCAACATGAGGCCATGACCTCGAAAAGGACCATGACCCAGGCACGGACAGAAAAGCAGGCTTGACGCAGAACCGCAATTAAAGGGCCGTTTGACATGTCTTGCGGCCGAAAGCCTTTGACGGGTGACGACTTCCGGCGGTTGTCCGCCATGACCTCAATCCGTTCCGCCGGCGTGATAGTGTCGTCGTGCACGTGACGTTTGTAACCAATACGGTCCAAAGATTTCTCTGACATGGCGACGGCCCACTTCAATGAGGGGCAATCAGGCCTGATTGCTTTACGTCATGGGCGCGGAACACCTTATTGAATACAATATTTAAAAAAAAACGTATAAAACGCGAAGTTTTGCTTGCTTTCAGCAAAAAGTGCGTGCAATCTTCTGCCAAGCTAGATGGACTGTGAGGAGATCGATCTGGGTCCCCTATGGCGTGTGGGGAAACCGCTTTCGGAATGCTGTGCAACGCTCAACGACTTGGAGGGACCGCCAACGCGCGAGGTCGCGTAATTTGCGGGCTTCCTTGATTTGACTGCGCCGGTGTTCGGAGGGCTCTGTCTAGATCGATGGTTATGTGGCCGAATGAAAACCAATGGGAGGAAAAGTATGAAATCTATTTTTTACCGCACTTCGCGGATGAGCTTGCTCGGGTCCGGCGTAGTTTTGGCGACGCTGACGGCGCAGCCTGCATTGGCGCAAGCGAATACCTTGAGCGTCAAGCCACAGAAGATCGGATATGTTGACCTGATCGCTGCGGGGGCCATGCAGCGCAGGTATTACAGCTATTTCGTCGCCGGGGCCGAGGCTCTTGGCTGGGACGTTGAACTTCAGGACGCCGCCGGCGATCCGACGAAGGCAAACACCGCGGCAATCAGTCTGCTCAACCAAGGAATCGATGCGCTCGTCACGTCTTGCGCAGATTCCGCGCCGATGCGTCCGGCTCTTCAGCTCGCGAAGGAGAAGGGTATTCCGACCGTACAGATCGGGTGCCCGATGTCAGACGAAGCCGCATGGGACCTGTCTCTGCCGATCGACGATCATGCGATCGGGCAGGCGCTTGGGAAATTCGTGGCAGCCGAGCTCGGCGACGGTGCAAAGGTCGGTATCCTTGGCGACACAACCATTCTTGCCGGTGAAATCCGCGGCAATGGCTTGAAGGCCGGGCTCGAGGGCAAGGAGCTTGAGATCGTGGGCGAGCGCTCCGTCAGCCTGACCGACGCAGTGGGCGATACGCGCAAGACGGTCTCGACCTATCTGACGGCGAACCCGGATCTCGCGGCTGTGATCGCAGTCTACGACTTCTTTGCTCCCGCCGCCGGCAATGCGATCCAAAGCGCTGGTGCGGAAGATACCGTCGTCTATTCGTTCTTCGCGGATGCAGTGAACGTTCCTTACATGTGGGCCGAAAACTCGCGTCTCGTCGCGGTCGCAGATGGCCCCGTGGAGATCGTCAGCCTGATGGCGGTCGATCAACTGGTTCGCCATTTCGAAAGCGATGAGCCCTTCGACAGCGCCGCACCGCGGCACAAAATTTCCTATGAGATCTTCACGAAGGAGAACCTGCCGGAAGAAAGCGACGAATTCCTGACGCCCTATGACGTCCAGCCTTACCTTGACGAATACGTTGCCGATTGGGCAACGGCGTTCTCGAATAACTAACCAACTGGATACGTAAGTAGAATGGCTAGCAATGAAAACTCAAGCACGTCCCGTGCGAACCGGACGGCGGTTCCTCGGAACAAACGGACCATCTTTTCCTTGGGATTCATGATGCGATACGGCGTTTTTGCCGTGTTCGTTCTCATGGTCATAGCGTTCTCCGTACTCAGGCCGGGTGTCTTCCTGCAGATGGGTACATTGCAGGCCATTCTTGCCGACGCAGCCGTTCTCGGCGTCGTAGCTGCGGCATTGACCTTGGTGATTGCCATCGGAGAGTTCGATCTCTCCTTTGGCAACATCGCGGGCCTCGCAGGGGCTGTTGCCGTGTTCGGTCTGAAAGAAATGGGCCTTCCCGTGCCCATCTCGATCCTGCTCGCACTCGGCGCGGGTGTCTTGTTCGGTCTCCTCAACGGGATCACTGTTGCCTTCGGTCGTGTTCCTGCGCTGATCGCGACCCTCGCCGTCGGTTCGATGGCGCTCGGGCTCGAACGGTCGATCTGGGACGACAAGACGATTTATGACGGCATTCCCTCGGCGTTCATCGGTATCGCGGGAACGAAGGTCCTGGGGTTCCCGTCACTCGTCGTCATCTCGATCCTGATTGTGCTTGCCCTTAGCCTTATGAGCAGCTTCACGGTCTTTGGACGTCGTATCTACGCCGTCGGCGGCAGCGACGAAGCAGCAAGAATTGCTGGGATCAGAACCAACAGGGTCCGTGTGCTGACCTTCGTCCTGATGGGTGTCGTTGCAGCCTTTGCGGGTATCCTGCTTTCCTCGCAGGCGGCGTCATATTACCCGCGTTCTGGTACGAGTTTGCTGCTCCCTGCGTTCGCTGCCTGCTTCCTTGGGTGGAGCGCCGCTGGTGCAAGCCGTTTCTACCCCGCATACACCTATTTTGGCGTGATCTTCATGGGAACCTTGTCGACCGGACTTATTATCCTTCAGGTTCCCAGCTGGGTCGAGGATCTTATCCAAGGTGCCGTTCTAGTTTCGGCGGTCTTACTGGCGCGGGCGGCGCGGAAAGCGTGAACAGTAATCCGATAGCACTCGAACTCAGGAACGTCACCAAGTCGTACGGAGGTGTTGCGGCGCTTCGCGAAGGCAACCTGCGGATTGCGAAGGCCACGATCCACGGCGTCGTCGGCGCTAACGGGGCGGGGAAGTCGACGCTTATCAAGATTGCGTCGGGCGTTGTGCGCCGCGATGGTGGCAGCATCCTCGTCAATGGCATGGAAACAGATCTCAGGTCGGTTCCCGACGCTCTCGCGGCAGGCATCGTCGCCATGCCGCAAGAGCTCACAATCGTTCCGGATCAGTCCGTGGCCGAAAACATCACCATGGGGCGGGAGCCTTCCGTACTTGGCTTCACCACCACTCGCCGATCGCGGGTCATCGCGAGAAAACTCCTCCGTGAGATGGGTGTTTCGCTCGACGTGGCGCGGACTGCGGGCGAGATCGAGCCTGCTGAACAGCGGATCGTAATGCTCGCCCGCGCCCTGCATACCGGCGCACATACATTGATCTTGGATGAGCCAACAGCCGCCTTGAATGCGGCGCAGGCCGAGGTTTTTCTTCGGGTCGTCAGTGGGTTACGGGAAAGCGGGTACTCCGTCGTATATATTTCTCACCGCTTCAACGAGGTCGAGGAGCTTTGCGACGAAGTAACGATCTTGCGCGACGGCATGACCGTGGACCGACTATCAAAGGAACGCTGCCGGCAGGATGAACTGGTCGCGGCGGTCGTTCAGGACAGCGCTCTCTCTGAGCGCGTGCTGCGTGAGAAACCGGCCCAGCCCAATGCCACCCCGGCCATTGAGATGCGCAATGTCAGTGGACGTATCCTTAGCGACATCAGCTTCTCGGTCCGGCCTGGTGAGATCCTCGGGTTCTGCGGGTTGGCCGGCTCTGGCGTCAATGAAGTAATGGAGTTTCTCGGTGGCGTCCGGAGCCCGGTGAGTGGGCAGTTGAGGGCCGCTGGACAAGAAATGCGTTTCGACAGTCCGGCCGAGGCATTGAAGCGCGGCGTGACCTACCTGCCGGTCGAGCGAGCGAAAGCCGGGATGGTCGATATGAGCATACGCGCGAACTTGGTCACGGCGAGCCTTCCCCAGATCAGCCGGCTCGGTTTCGTCACCCAAGAAATGGAGGACGCGTTTTCCAATTCCGTCCTGTCAAATCTCGGCCTCGCACACCGCGCGCATGAGCCCTTGCGGGCGCTGTCGGGGGGGAATCGCCAGAAAGTGTTGCTCGGGCGGTGTCTTCTTGCGGACGCGCGCGTCGTCGTCCTTGATGACCCCACGGTGGGTGTCGATGTTCGCGCCCGTGCAGACATTCATGAACTGCTGGGGCGCTTCGCCGATCAGGGGCGTGCTGTGATTGTCGCGGTCAGCGAGCCCGAGGAGCTTCTTTCGGTGGCTGACCGGGTTCTGGTGATGAACCGCGGTACAATCGTCGCCGAGTTGACGGGTTCGGAGATCACCAGCGAAGCACTCGTACGTGCTGCGACCACTTCCGGAAAAGTCGGTGCCTTCGAGGTTGTCGCTACTGCCTGACCGATACAGGGCGGCGCGGGCACATCGCCTCGCGCCGCCCTCCAACGCTTGATGCGTTCTAGGGCGAGGCCCAGTTGGCTCTAAGTCGACCTGACGGGCCGCTATCGCGCCGGACATCGCGTTGGGTCGATTTCGCCAAGACGCTGATCGTTGGAAGCAGGTGAGACGTTCCTGAGCGCAGCCTGTGAAAAATCCCGACATCCTTCAGATACATCCGCCCGTATCGTATGCGATAACGGTGACGTTACGCTAATATTACGCGATTTCTCGCTTGATTTTAGAGAAATTGCATGCAATAAGAGTGGCAAGACCAGCGGTCGAGCGCAACGTGTTCGCGTGGGAGGTCGGAATATCGTTCAGATCGGAGGAGGATGTGATGCCGAGTAGACTTGATGGAAAGCGCGTTGTAGTGTTTGGCGGCGCAACTGGAATTGGTTTCGAGACGGTGAAGCTGCTCATCGAAGAGGGCGCGCTAGTCACCGTCGGTGATCTGAACGTCGAAGCCGGTGCAAAACTCTCAGACATGTTCCAGGACTCGATCTGTTTTCAGAAATGCGATGTGTCGTCGGAGGACGACGTCAGAGCACTGTATGCTCAGGCAGGCGAATTTGGCGGCCAGGTCGACGCAATGGTCAATTGCGCTGGGATGCAGATTTCCGGTGAGGCTGATGCGCTGGCTTTGGACGATTGGAACCGTATCATGGCGGTGAACGCCGGTGGCGCCTTTCTTACGGCAAAGCACGCCATTCCGTACATGCGTAAAGCCGGAAAAGGGTCGATCGTCATCATCGCCTCGACAGCCGGGCTGCGTGGCGGGCCCGAGATGACCGCTTACTCCGCATCAAAAGGCGCTATGGTGGCCTTCGGTCGAGCCTTGGCCATGGAGCTCGGTAAAAACAAGATCCGCGTCAACGTGGTTTGTCCGGGCTGGACCGATACCGCATTCAACGGTCCCGTGATCGAAACGCTTGGCGGTGTCGACGCAAGGGACTCAATGCTCAAGGTGTCGGTCCCATTGCAGCGGCAGGCCCATCCTCGCGAGATTGCGCAGGTCAACGTGCATCTGGCGTCTGACGAGTCGAGCTACGTCACAGGTCAGTCCATCGTCGTCGACGGCGGTCTCATCTGATCGAACGGAAGCCGCGGTGCACATTGCACCGCGATCGCGCAGACCCGAGGCACGAGGAGGGATTCGCAGTGGATCAGGTAGAATACGATTTCATCGTAGTGGGGGCAGGATCATCTGGCGCGGTCGTTGCGACACGTCTGAGCGAGAATCCGAAGTGGAAGGTCCTTCTGCTCGAAGCAGGACCGCAGGACAAAAGCATCTTCCTGTCGATGCCGGTGGGTTTCGTCAAACTCTTTCAGAACCCCAAGTACAATTGGATGTATAATGGGGAGGAGGAGCCGGGGATGAACGGGCGGAGAGCTTATGTTCCCCGCGGTATGACGCTTGGCGGGAGCAGTTCGATCAACGGGATGGTCTTCATTCGCGGACACCGGCAGGATTTCGACGACTGGCGTGACGCAGGCAATCCTGGCTGGGGATATGCGGATCTACTGCCCTTCATGAAAAAGCTCGAGTCCTACGACAGGGGCGATCCGGAGTACCGGGGTCGGAGCGGCCCAATGCAGATCCGCTCCAATCGCTGGCCTAACGAGTTGAACGACGCGGTGATCGAGGCAGGGCTTCAGCTTGGGCTTCCGCGCAACGATGGGTTCAACGGCGCCGAGCAATACGGCATTGGCTACTATGACGTCTCGTGCAGTGATGGCAGACGGGTATCGACCTCGACGGCATACCTGAAGCCGCACCGAAGCCGACAGAATCTGCACATCGTCACGAAAGCTAATGTTCTCGGTGTGGCAATTCAGAACGGCCGAGCGATCGGCATCCGTTACAAGCAGGGATCGGTCGAGCGTCTGGCCAAGGGGCATGAAACGATCCTGAGCGCCGGCGCGGTCAAATCACCGCAACTCCTCGAGCTTTCCGGGATTGGCGACGCAGATCGGCTCCGGTCGTTCGGCATCGATGTGCGGGTCGACCGCAAGGGCGTGGGCGAAAACCTTCAGGATCACATGTGCTCCAAGGTGGTTCACCGGGTGAAGCGGCCGATCACGCTCAATGACCAACTCGGTCGGACGCATCAGCAGGCGCTTGCCATGGCGCGCTACCTCATCGATCGCAAAGGGCCGCTCGCATGGCCCCCCTTCTCGGTTGGGGCCAACGTCAAGACTCGGCCCGATCTCGACCGGCCAGATGTCCAGATCCATATGGGGCCATTCTCGAACGACGTTTCGACCGGAAGCCTTGAGAAGTTCCCGGGCGTCCAAATGATCTCGAACCAGCACAGGCCTGAGAGCACAGGCTACGTTCACATCACGAGCGCGGATCCGTTGGCGATGCCTGCCATCCGCGCGAACTACCTTTCGACGCAAACAGATCAAGATGTCGCGCTGGCCGGCTTCCGGTACATGCGCGAGATATTCCGCACCGATGTACTCAGAAAATACATCGTCTCCGAGACCTTCCCCGGCAAGGAATGCGAGACCGACGACGAGGTCATGCATCATATCCGCGAGACCGGCGTATCGGCCTACCATAACTGCGGCACATGCCGGATGGGACCGGAAGACGACGCCAGCACGGTCGTTGATCCGCGTCTGAAGGTTCACGGCATTATGGGGCTTCGCGTTGCCGACGCGTCGATCATGCCGAACATCACATCTGCTAATACAAATGCGTCATCGATCATGATCGGGGAAAAATGTGCCGATCTTATCAAAGAGGATTACAACGTAGCGCGCTGAAATCGCCTCGACCGTCGGTATGGCCAACGTCGATGTTGCAAGAAAAGTGTTCTGGCGCCGATCGGCCCGACAAAGATGATCGATCCGGCTTACCAGTTAGGAATATGAGAGGAGACCACAATGAATATTCCGTACAAGTGCGCCGCTCAGGCGATTGCCGAGGCGCATGATCAGTGGCTCGCGGGGGAAGAGGATCCCTATACTGTCACGGTCCTGGATGCAGGCCGGAACTTGGTAGCGTTTGCGAAGCTCGATGGTGCGCGGATCGTCAGCATCGAGGCCTCTTCGGGCAAGGCCTACTCCGCTGTCTCCCTGGAGGCGCCATCGGACGAATATTTGCCTTTGGTCGCCCCAGGGCAGCCGCTTTACGGGCTCGAAACGAGTCAGTCGAAACCCCTCGTTCTCTTCAAGGGCGGTATGCCGGTGTTTTCTGGTGGAAAGCTCTCTGGTGGGGTGGGAGTCTCAGGCGGACCGCTGGAGCAAGATGAGCGGATCGCCACAATGATTGCCAACCGCATTTCGGAACTTATGGGCTGATCCACGGCAGCACATCGCGCCATCGGGGCGCGGTATGAGAGTCGCGCCAGACGATTGCCGGGTCGGTCTGAAACTCAGGTCGTCTTATCGAGAATGGCCTGACGGCCACCTAGTATATGTGCGGCCATCAGGGCTTCAGCCCAATCCGCGTCGCCCTGTCTGAGCGCCTGCACGATCTGGATGTGCTGTGTGAAGTTCAGTTTCAGTGCTTCGCGGGGATACCGGCTGATCGTACGGCGTACGATGAGTACTTCCGTCAGTGAACCTAGGATTCCGATCAGCCGGGTTGCACCGGACGCCTGCAAGATCTCGTCGTGAAACGTGGCGTTGAGTTCCGTGCAGGCTTCAATCCAGCCCGGTTCAGCCTCGTCGAGTCGACGCAGCATTTCCAGAGCGATCTCGTCCAGGCGATCGAGCGTTGCTTCATCAATCCGTCCGACAGCCATCCTGCAGGCAAGAGGTTCGAGCCTGATCCTGATCGCATAGACTTCAGCAAGATCGGCTTCGGTCCACCCGGTGACAAAGGCGCCCTTGTTCGGAATGGTTTCGATCAGACCGTCGCCTTCGAGACGGGCGAGCGCGACGCGGACCGGCGTCCGGCTGACGCCGAAGTGGCGAGCAAGGTAGGATTCCGTCAGGTGCTGACCCGAGGAATACTCGCCCCGAAGGATCGCGCTGCGGATGTTCTCGTACAGTTGCTGAGCGCCTGAACGGGCATCGCCAACAATCTGATCAACACTCGTTGCCCCTTGGTCGGACGTCATTTCTTCACGGTTCATTCGCTGCTCGTTTTTCACTGTCTGATCTAGGTTCAGTATATCGAAGCTTTTCGGAAGCTTCTATCGCTTTAATTTACAAATAGCATACGATTTCGACTTTGTTTGTCGATCAATGGCCAAAAAATCGCTTGATCTGTACATAATCGTATGCAATATTGGGCTGAAGCTGCCATTTACTCGGCTATTTTCCAAGGATCGCATGCATTGAGCCGAGTGTTGGCATGCAATGCAGGGGCCTGGCTGAAGGGTGGCGGGTCACACAGGTGCACAGAGGAGGGCTTTGCCGTGTTGGACAAATCTGCTGAAAAGGTAGCTCGGGTCGGATGCGGATCCGGCTTTGCTATGGATCGGCTCGAGCCCGCTCTCGAACTCGCCCGCAGTGGCAAGGTCGATTATCTCGGCTTCGACGCGCTGGCTGAGCGCACCTTGGCATTCGCGCACCTCAGACGCCGCGCTGACTCGAGCAAAGGGTATGATGACCGGCTCGATGAGCTGCTCGAAAAATTTGCGCCATACGTCGCGAACGGTCTGAAAATCGTCGGAAGTTTCGGTGCCGCGAACGTCGAGGCCGGGGCGAAAATCGTCCACGAGAGGCTGGGCGAGATGGGTTACCACGGCCTGAAGGTCGCGGCAATTCAGGGGGATGATGTGCTTGAGCAGGTGCGCAGCGCTGACCCCTACATTGCCGAACTTGGAAAGCATGTCAGTGAACTTGGCGGGCGGGTGAACTCCGCCAATGCCTATCTTGGATCAAAAGAAGTGCTTGAAGCACTTCAAAACGGCGCGAACTGGATCGTTGGTGGCAGGCTTTGTGATCCGGCGCTTTATGTCGGTCCGATCTGTCATGCGCTCGGCTGGTCGTTGGATGATTGGGATCGGGTCGCCCACGCGACGCTGGTCGGGCATCTGCTTGAATGTTCGACGCATGTCACGGGAGGATACTTCGCTGATCCGCCGTACCGGGTGGTCGAAGGACTTGGCAACCTCCCGTTCCCCTACGCTGAGGTGCGTGACAAAACGGCGATCATCACCAAGCTCGAAGGGACCGGGGGGCGTGTCGACGAACAAATCGTCGCGGCTCAAGTGTCGTACGAAGTGCATGATCCCGCAGCCTATACCAACCCCGATATCGTCGCCGATTTCACGCAGGTGACCGCAAAGGTCGTCGGACCGGATCGGGTCGAGGTCAAGGGTGCGCGCGGCAAGCCGCGTCCGGATCTTGCGAAGGTCCTCGTCGCCGTGGACATGGGATACAAGGTTGTCGCCGAGATTTCGTACGCCGCGAGCGGGAGTCTCGTGCGCGCCGAACTGGCCGAAGGGGTCATTCGGGAGCGGATCACGAAGATGGGCGAAGTCGTTCAGGAGCACCGCATAGACATGCATGGTGTAAACACGATGGTCGGCGATCATTTCCGCGCCAAGAACGACAGCGACCCGGTCGAGGTTCGTCTGCGTGTCGCGGCGCGCTGCGCCACACAGAAAGCGGCCGAAACAATTTCGCTCGAAGTTGAACGGCTCTTCCTCGAAGGGCCCGCAGGTGGGGGTGGGGTGTCGCGGCGCGTGGAACCCGTACTGGGCGTCTATCCGGTCTATATTCCGGTAGAACAGATCAGCACCCGCATCACCTACATGGAGACCTGAGATGGCAACAGATCTTAAAACCAAGGAAGTGTCTTTGCGTGAGATCGCTTTCTCGCGCTCGGGAGACAAGGGCGATATCGTCAACGTATCCCTGATTGCATACCGGCCCGAGCATTGGGAGGTGATCCGGGAGCAAGTCACGGTCGATATGGTCCAGCGTCTCTACGACGGTGTGGTGGCGGGGGAGATCGAACGCTTCGAGTTGCCGGGAACGCATGCCCTGAATTTCGTCATGCGTCGTGGGCTTGGCGGCGGCATCTCCGTGTCCCTTCGCGTCGACGGGCATGGCAAGGCAATGCAATCGCTCATTCTCGATGGGGTCGTGTCGATCCCGGCGTAACCTGTGCGCATCATGGTCACCGGGCAACGGCCCAGGAGGCAAACGCTTCCGTGCCAGATCGACCCTGTCGGACACCAGATCACGCCTTGGCGCAGAGGTCGTTCTCGAGATGGACACGCCTCTTTCGGACTGCCCTTGAGCCGGTCCGGGCCATGGTGGACCGCGTGCGGCGACATTTCATGCGCCGCCGCGGCTCATTACTCAGTCGAGCCTTGAAAGTTACTCCAAAGCAGTAGGACAGATGCAAGACTTCAACAAAATTCTCGTTGCAAACCGGGGCGAGATTGCGATCCGCATTCTGCGGGCCTGCAACGAGCTAGGGAAGAAGACCGTTGCGGTCTATGCGGAAGAGGACAAGCTGGGGCTGCACCGTTTCAAGGCGGACGAAGCCTATAAAATCGGTGAGGGCATGGGCCCTGTTGCCGCCTATCTCTCGATCCCCGAAATCATCCGCGTCGCCAAGGAAAGCGGCGCCGACGCGATCCACCCGGGCTATGGCCTGCTGTCGGAGAACCCCGA
>NZ_NBOA01000008.1:0-131469 GCF_002213235.1 Thioclava sp. F34-6 | reverse complement strand
TTCCACTCCTCTTCCAGCCAAGGAAGCGTAGCGGAAAACTCCAGCTTCAAACGGTCCAGTTTCCGGGGATCAGATCAGTTGGGTCGGACTCTAATCGATGGTGGAGGAAAAATCCCGTGGCAGGTCAGGTGCGGCACAACGGTGCAGAATTACTGCAATCGCGGTTTGATCTGGCATCGGTCATTCGCTTCGTTTGCTTGGGTGCATAGGCCAAAAGCGTGAAACGTCCGGCTCCAAAAAGGACGCGTGGCTCGTGGCTCCCACATGGCGACTGGCGACCTATCGGAATCGACGCTGCTTTGGCGCTTGAGCCAAGGGCTATGCGGACGGGAAAATTTCCTACGCACCAACGGGAGAAGGTCGAAAAAACTCCTATTGACGATTCTTAGAAATTTTCCGACCGCGCAAACTTATGCGCAAATTGCGCAAACCTTTGGGTGGAATGCAAAGCTTTGCGCAAACCTACAACCCATCAGAAATCGAGGTTCTCCACCGCCAGGGCGTTCTGTTGGATGAACTCGCGGCGGGGTTCCACGACGTCGCCCATCAGCTTCGAGAAGATGTCCTCGGCCTCGGCCACGTCCTCGACTCGCACCTGAAGCAGGGTCCGCGCGGAGGGGTCGAGTGTGGTTTCCCACAGCTGCTCGGGGTTCATTTCGCCCAAACCCTTGTAGCGCTGCAGGCTCAGGCCCTTTTCACCCTCGTTCAAGATCGCGTCGAGCAGTTCGAGCGGGCCGTGGATCAGGATTTCGCGCTCTTTGCGCACCAGCTTCGCCGGGCGGTCGTAGACCTCTTGCAGCTGCTCGGTCTGGCTGCCCAGACGGCGCGCTTCGCCCGAGCGCAGCACGGCACCGTCGAGCGTGCGGACCTCTTCCACGCCGCGCAGAACGCGGGCGAGGCGGATGCCGTGATCCTGCGTCGGACGGCCCTGCCAGCCGCGCTCGTATTCCAGAGCGACGAGGTCGAGGCGCTCGGCCACCGAGTTCGCGACGCCCTGCGCGTCTCCGTCGATCTTGCCCGGCACCATAGCGCCCGCGATCGCGGCCTGTTCGAGGATGTGATGCGGGTAATGGGTCGGGAAGGTTGCGAGGATCCGCTTGATCAGGCGGGCCTCTTCCACGACGCGCTTGAGATCCTGACCGCTGATCTCCTCCCCGGTGTTGAGCCGCAGAATCGCCCCTTCGACGCCCATATCGATCAGGTAATCCTCCAGCGCGGTCTGATCCTTTAGGTAGACCTCGGACTTGCCGCGCGCGACTTTGTAAAGCGGCGGCTGCGCGATGTAGAGGTAACCGTGCTCGATGATCTCGGGCATCTGGCGAAAGAAGAAGGTCAGCAGAAGCGTTCGGATGTGCGCACCATCGACATCCGCATCCGTCATGATGACGATCTTGTGGTAGCGCAGCTTGTCGATGTTGAATTCGTCACGACCGATTCCGGTGCCGAGCGCGGTGATCAGCGTGCCGATCTGATCCGAGCTGAGCATCCGGTCGAAGCGCGCGCGCTCGACGTTGAGAATCTTACCGCGCAGCGGCAGCACCGCCTGGTTCTTGCGCTCGCGGCCCTGCTTGGCTGAACCGCCCGCGGAGTCACCCTCGACGAGGAAGACTTCGGAGAGCGACGGATCCTTCTCCTGACAGTCGGCGAGCTTGCCGGGCAGGGAGGCCACATCCATCACCGTCTTGCGGCGCGTGAGTTCGCGTGCCTTGCGAGCAGCTTCCCGGGCCAACGCAGCCTCGATAATCTTGCCGACGATCTGCTTGGCCTCGTTCGGGTTTTCCTCGAACCATTCGGCGAGCTTCTCGTTCACGAGGTTCTCGACCGCCGGACGGACCTCGGAGGAGACCAGCTTGTCCTTGGTCTGGCTGGAGAATTTAGGATCGGGCACTTTTACCGAGAGCACGCAGGTCAGACCTTCGCGCGCGTCGTCGCCGGTGAAGTCGACCTTCTCGCGCTTGGCGATGCCGCTTTCCTGCGCGTATTTCGTGATCGTGCGGGTCAGCGCCCCGCGCAGGCCCGCCATATGGGTGCCGCCGTCACGCTGCGGAATGTTGTTGGTGAAGGGCAGCACGGTTTCGTGGTAGCTGTCGTTCCACCACATCGCGCATTCGACGCCGATGCCGCGCACCTCGCCGACCATGTAGATCGGGTCCTCCATCACGGCGTTTTTCGATCGATCCAGATATTTCACAAATTCCCGAACGCCGCCTTCATAGTGCAGCTCGGTCTTGAGCGGCTCGGCGGGGCGCTCGTCTTCGATGATGATACGAACGCCGGAGTTCAGGAAGGCCAGTTCGCGCAGACGCTTTTCCAGCGTGGCGAAGACGAACTCACGGTTCGAGAAGGTGCCCTCGGGATCGTCTTCCTTGCTTGACGCGAGGAAGCGCACCTCGGTGCCGCTCTCGTTCGGTGCCTCGCCCACGACATGCACATGCTCTACGCATTCGCCATGCTCGAAGCGCGCCTTGTGGATCTTGCCGTCGCGCCAAACCGTCAGTTCCAGCCAGTCCGACAGCGCGTTCACCACCGAGACGCCAACCCCGTGCAGACCGCCCGACACCTTGTAGGCGTTGCCGTCGTCGTCGGTGTTGTTGAATTTCCCGCCGGCGTGCAGCTGGGTCATGATGACCTCGGCCGCGGAGACGCCTTCTTCGGCGTGAATGTCGACGGGAATCCCGCGCCCATTATCACGCACGGAGACCGAAGAATCCGCGTGAATTTTCACGGCGACGTAGTCGGCGTGACCCGCCAAGGCTTCGTCGATGCCGTTATCGACGACCTCGTAAACCATGTGGTGCAGGCCCGAGCCGTCATCCGTATCGCCGATATACATGCCGGGCCGTTTCCTCACGGCCTCCAAGCCCTTGAGAACCTTGATGGAATCGGCGCCGTATGCGTTCTTCTTCGGGGTGTCGTCGGTCATGCCTGCCCGTCCTTTATCTGTTGCCGGTTTTATATCGGCTGGGCCCGGGAATGTCACGCGTCAGACACAAGATTTAGGGGGTCACGTCACGGCGATAAGAAGGCCGACGAGGATCATCAGCCCACCCGCGATCCGGTTGAGCTTTGCGAGCTTGCCGCGGCTTTGTACAAAGGCGCGGATGCGGCCCACGAAGGCGGCGAGGATAAGGTTGCCGGTCAGCGGTACGATGGCCGAGATCAGACTGACCGTGGCGATGTCGATCCAGGTCATCGTGGCGATCGGAAAGAAGCCCGGCAGGATGCCCATGTAGAACAGGATCGCCTTGGGATTGCCGATGATCACGATGAGCCCGGCGACGAAGCCCGCCCACATGCCCGGGCGCGTCAGGCGGCTGTCGGAGCTGATCTGATGTTCGGCATGGCGGATCAGGAGCGCCCCCATCCCCACGAACATCGCGACCGCCACCCAGCGCAGCGCATCGAGGAACCAGCTGAATTCGCCGACCAGCCACGATACGCCCAAGATTGCGAGTGCGGGCCAGACCATGTCGCCCACCGTCACGCCAAGCGCGAGCGGCCATGCAGAGGCGAACCCGCCGGCCATCGCGCGAGCGAGAAGGGCGAGCCAGACCGGCCCGGGGGTGAGGAAGAGAACCAGAAGCGCGCCGGTGTAGAGCGCGATCTGCGATAAGGTGAGGGTCATGGGAGGGTAAGGCTTCCGTCGTCGGCCAGCGGCCAGAAGGGATTATGGGCAAGTTCCCAGACATGGTGGTCGGGATCGGCGTAATAGCCCGCATAGCCGCCCCAGAAGGTCTCCTCGGGGGCTTTCAATTCGGTTGCGCCTGCCTTGAGGGCGGCAGCGAAAGCGGCATCCACGTCTTCGGGGCTGTCGAAGTTCTGCGCCAGCGTCATCGCGCCTGTGCCCAGCCTTGCGCGGGTAAGGCCCTGATCGGCGGCCAGCGCCGGCAAGGAGAACAGGCTCAGCGCCATCCCGTGCAACTGGTAGAAGGCGACGTCCTCCTGCTCGGCATGGGGCTGCCAGCCGAGCGCTGCGTAGAAGCGCTTCGACTGGTCGAGATCGGCCACGCCCAGCGTGATCAGCGTCACACGTTGCTGCGGATAGCTCACGGCATAGCCTCCCTCACCTCAGAGCCCTGCGGCCCCTCGACCACTTCGAGATATTGTCCCCGGTCCCCGAGCGCGTCGAACAGCTCAGCTCCCGTGCCGGTCATCAACACCTGCGCGCCCATCGCGCAGATTTCGTCATAAAGCGCCGCGCGCCGGCCGGAGTCCAGATGGGCGGCGACCTCGTCGAGCAAAAGCACCACATCCTCGCCCGCAAGCGCCCGCGCATTGGCGAGGATCAGCGAGATCAGCAGCGCCTTCTGCTCCCCGGTAGAGCATTGCGCGGCGGGGGCATCTTTCTCGACATATGTGGCGAGCAGATCGGCCCGGTGCGGCCCCTCCAGCGTCCTGCCCGCTGACATGTCGCGCGGGCGATTGGCGTCGAGGGCTGCGGCCAGATCCCCGGGGCCTTCGTTCTCGAGGACCAGATGCGCTGCTGGAAACGCCGTCGCCGCATCCGCCTGCGCCTGCATGATCCGCGTGAGGGCTTCGGCCCGGTTCGCCCGGATCGCAGCGCCAGCTTCGGCCATCTGCGCCTCCAGCGCGTGATACCAGTTCGGATCGCGGACCATGTCCTTGAGCAAGCGGTTCCGCTCGCGCATCGCCTTTTCATAGGCCAGCGTGACCTCGGCATGGGCGGGGGTGAAGCTCATCACCATCCGGTCGAGAAACCGCCTGCGCCCTTCGGCCCCTTCGATCCAGAGCCGGTCCATCGAGGGCACCAGCCACAGCACCCGCAGAATCTGCGCCAGTGCCACCTGCGGCGCGGCTTTGCCATCGATCTCGACCCGGCGGGACTCGCCGGGCAGGGCGGAGGTCTCGATCTCATGGGTGTCGGTGGCGGCGCGCAGCTTCCAGCCAACGGCTTCGGCGCGGCGCATCAACTCGTCGGCCTGCGCCCGGCGCAGCCCACGCCCGGGTGAGAGCAGCGACACCGCCTCGAGGATATTCGTCTTGCCCGCGCCGTTGGGCCCGTAGATTGCCACGGGCCGCCCGTCGAAAGCGATTTCGGCACGACGATGCGAGCGGAACTGCAATATCTTCAGTTCACGCAGCATCGCGCCTCTTCTTCTCGATGGAAATATCCCCGCCGGAGGCTTCCGTCAGGCCTCACACGCGCATCGGCATGACCACATAGACCGCCGAAGTGTCGCCACCTTCGCGCATCAGGGTCGGATCGCCCGAGGAATTGAACAGGAAGACGGCATTTTCGCGATCGACCTGGCTCGCGATCTCGAGCAGGTATTTCGCGTTGAAACCGATCTCCAGCGGCTCGTCGGCATAGGCCACGACCAGCTCTTCTTCCGCGGCACCGGCATCGGGTGCGTTGACCGAAAGTACCAGCTTGTCGGCTTCCAGAGCCAGTTTCACCGCGCGCGACCGCTCCGACGAGACGGTCGCCACACGGTCCACCGCTTTTGCGAATTCCGATGCGTCGACTTCCAGCTGGCGGGTGTTCCCGGTCGGGATGACGCGGGTGTAATCGGGGAAGGTGCCGTCGATGACCTTCGAGGTCAGCGTGATCACCGGGGTCGCGAAACGGACCTTGGTTTCCGAGACCGAGACCGCGATTTCCTGATCGTCGTCCTCCAGCAGCTTGCGCAGCTCGTTCACCGTTTTGCGGGGCACGATCACGCCGGGCATGCCCGAGGCGCCTTCGGGCAGGCCGGAATCGATACGCGCCAGACGGTGACCGTCGGTGGCGACGCAGCGCAGCACCTGACCGTCTTCGCCGGTCGCGATATGCATGTAGACGCCGTTGAGGTAATAGCGGGTCTCTTCAGTCGAGATCGCGAATTTCGACTTGTCGAACAGGCGCTTGAGCACCCCGGCCTTGGCCGTGAAATTCGCGGTGTATTCCGAAGAAGCCATCACCGGGAAGTCTTCCTTCGGCAGCGTGGCGAGGTTGAAGCTCGACCGACCGGCCTGCACGTTCAGACGCCCGGCGGCCGGGTCGTCCGAGATCGAGACCAGCGCGCCATCGGGCAGCTTGCGCACGATTTCATGCAGCATGACCGCCGAGACCGTCGTGGCCCCGGCCTGTTCGACCTGCGCGGGCGCCTTGTCGACCACCTCGATATCGAGGTCGGTCGCGCGGAACTGGACAGTGTCGCCTTCGGCTTCGATCAGCACGTTAGCAAGGATCGGGATCGTGTTGCGGCGTTCCACAACGGATTGCGCTTGCGAGACGGCCTTGAGCAGCGCGGCGCGTTCGATGCTGAATTTCATGTCGATCCCTCACGACTTTCCGGGGCTGGCAAGGTAGCACCTCGCGCCACCGGCACAACGGTTTTCGCAGACATTCGGTCGCTTTGTCCGGAGCGTCAAGCCCAGCGGGCCAGATCAGCTTTCAAGGAGGCGGCGGAGCAACTCGATATCTTCGGCGAGCTGCGAATCCGTGCCGCGCAGTTCCTCGATCTTGCGGATGCCGTGCATGATCGTGGTGTGATCGCGCCCGCCGAAGCGGCGCCCGATATCGGGAAGCGAGCGGGTGGTCAGCGATTTCGCGAGGAACATCGCCACCTGGCGCGGACGAGCGATGGCACGCAGGCGCTTGGGCCCCACGAGATCGGAGAGACGGACGTTGTAATGCTCCGCCACCTTGCGCTGGATTTCTTCGACGGTGACCTTGCGCTCGGACTGACGCAGCTGGTCCTTGAGGCATTCCTGTGCCAGATCCATCGTGATCTCGCGCCCGATCAGCGAGGCATAGGCGAAGAGGCGGGTCAGCGCGCCTTCGAGGATACGCACGTTCGAGGTGATCCGGTGTGCCACGAATTCCAGAACGCCGGGGGCGATCTGCAGGTCGGGATACTGAACCTTGTAGGCTTCGGTCTTGGTCTGAAGAATACCGAGGCGCAGTTCGTAATCGGTCGGGTGCAGGTCGACGACGAGACCGCAGGACAGGCGCGACTTGATGCGCTCTTCGAGGTCCTTGATCTCGCCCGGGGCACGATCCGCCGAAATGACGATCTGTTTGCCCTGATCCACGAGCGCGTTGAACGTGTGGAAGAACTCTTCCTGCGTGGAATCTTTCCCGGCGATGAACTGCACATCGTCGACCATCAGAACGTCGATCGAGCGGAACATCTCCTTGAAGTCCATGATCTGCTTTTCGCGCAGCGCCTGCACGAAGCGATACATGAACTGCTCGGCCGAAAGATAGAGCACGCGCAGATCCGGACGCTGATGCTGCAGGTCATGCGCGATCGCGTGCATCAGGTGGGTCTTACCAAGCCCGACGCCGCCATAGAGGAACAGCGGGTTGAACGTGACCGGGCCACCTTCGGCAACGCGCTTGGCGGCGGCATGGGCCAGTTCGTTCGGCTTGCCGACGACGAAGCTGTCGAAGGTGAAGCGCGAATCTAGCGGCGCGCCGGGAAGCGGCTCGTCGGGACGCGGGGTCTTGCGGAGCTTGGCGGCTGCCGCGGGAGCCGGGGCGGGGGCCGGAACCGCAGGGCGGGTCGCGCCATTCGCCGCGCCGTTCATCGGACGACGGGCCGGGACCGAGATGTCGACGCGCTCTGCAGAGATGCCCGCCCGACGCAGTTCGCTCAGGATCGGTTCCGCAAAGTTGCGCGAGACCCAGTCGCACATGAATTTCGTCGGTGCTTGGAATGAGGCGATGCCGTCCTCGAGGTCGATCAGCTCGAGCGGAGCGATCCAGGTCGTGTAGTTGTTTTGCCCAACAGCTTTTTGAAGCTCATTGCAGACCTGCCCCCAAGTTTCGTCCGTCATTTTTCCGCCCATCGCCAAACACAAATAAGTTGCGTCTTCGTCCCTTGGGATTGCGGCAAGCCCGGCTGGCAGCTCGGCCTCGATTACAAACAGACACGACCTACCTGCCGGGATTGAAACCCGGTTTCAGGCAGAGTTGCCGAAAGTGAGGAGTTGGACCCCCTCGAGAATCGGAATCGCATTTCGCTGGTCGCCAACAGGCTTTTTCATTTGTCGTGGCAGACTTATTTGCCCCCGACGGCCAGATAAATGCGTCATGTCCCCCAAGGCGACGTGAATCGCAGGTAGAAGCTAGCAAGCTGGCGAGCCAGCAGGCAACCGACCTTTGCGCTTGACGTGAGATTCCCCGAAACGAATCTGAGGGGGCTGCGCAAAACTGCAACAGTTTCGTGTCAAGGCACTGATTGTCCAAGAAAAAACGCGCCCACCAAATAGGCGGACGCGTTTTTTCTCAAGGAATCCAGCGTATTCCGGAGCCGGCTCGACCCCGGGGCGCAGATCAGGCGTTGAGAGCCTTCACGCGCGACGCAAGGCGCGAGACTTTGCGCGATGCGGTGTTCTTGTGCAGAACGCCCTTGGTGACGCCACGAGCCAGCTCGGGCTGGGCAGCGCGCAGAGCGTTGGTTGCCGCTTCGTAGTCGCCCGAAGCGATCGCTTCTTCGACTTTGCGGATGAAGGTACGGATGCGCGAACGACGAGCTTTGTTGACGTCTTGGCGGCGCTCGTTCTGACGGGCGCGTTTCTTGGACTGGGGCGTGTTAGCCATGTGTATCTTCCCACTTTCCGGGTCTGTTCAAATCTTTCAATCGCACGACAGACCCCGGGCTCCAGCGAACCTAGATGATTCTAGCCTAAGCGGGCTCCACGCGCATGTGAGGCGGCCTCATAAGGCAAATTGCGCAAAAGGGAAAGGGAATAATGAAAAGCGGGGCCGAAGCCCCGCCATCTGGTGTCGTGCGAGCGGCCCGAAAGGGCTCACTTGTCGCGGAACTGAGGCTCGCGCTTTTCGAGGAAGGCAGCCATGCCCTCTTTCTGGTCGTCGGTGGCGAAGAGCCCGTGGAACAGACGACGCTCGAACAGGATGCCTTCGTTCATCGTCGTCTCGTAGGAGCGGTTCACCGCTTCTTTCGCGGCGCGAGTCGCAAGCATCGACTTCTCGGCGATCTTCTGCGCCGCAGCCATCGTCTCGGGGATCAGCTTGGCATTCGGGACGACCCGGCTGACAAGTCCCGACCGTTCGGCCTCGCCGGCATCCATGAAGCGGCCCGTGAGGTGCATGTCCATCGCCTTGGACTTGCCCACGAAGCGCGTCAGGCGCTGGGTGCCACCGATCCCGGCGATCACGCCGAGATTGATCTCGGGCTGGCCGAACTTGGCGTTCTCCGCGCAGATGATGAAATCGCACATCATCGCCAATTCGCAACCGCCGCCGAGCGCGTAGCCCGCCACTGCAGCGATGATCGGTTTGCGGATGCGGTTGATGGCATCCGCTTCCTTGCCGAAGAAGTCGCTCGTGAACATGTCCACGAAGCTCTTTTCCGACATTTCCTTGATGTCTGCGCCAGCCGCGAAGGCCTTTTCCGAACCGGTGATGACGATGCAACGCACCTTGTCATTCTCTTCCGCCGATTTCAGTGCCTCGGCCAGTTCCCCCAGCAATTGGGAGTTCAGGGCGTTCAGTGCGTCGGGGCGGTTGAGCCGGATCAGGGCAACGTAATCCTCGATCTCGACGATCAGGGTCTGGTAGGCCATTTCGGTCTTGCCTTTCCTTGTCTCTGAACGGGACTCCTAGCAGAGCGTCAAATCAGATCAAGCGTCTTGTGATGCCGGAGCGCTGCGTCATTTCTGGCAGGCCGGGCAGAAAAAGGTGGATCGTCCGGATTGAACGATGCGCCGGATCGGCGTCCCGCAAGTGCTACAGGGCGCGTCCTCGCGGTCGTAGACATGGAAGCTGTGCTGGAAATATCCCAGTTCCCCATCCGCTTGCCGATGGTCGCGCAGAGACGACCCTCCCGCCGAGATCGCCTCGGTCAGCACCTCGCGGATGATCGGCACCAGCGAGGCGATGCGTGCGTTCGAAATCCGCTTCGCCTGACGGCGCGGGTCGATACCTGCCCGGTGCAGCACCTCGCAGACATAGATGTTGCCCAGACCCGCCACGACATGCTGGTCGAGCAGCGCAGACTTGATCGGGGTCGCGCGGCGTTTGAGCGCCTCGACCAGATAGTCTTCGTGGAAGTCGTTGCCGAAGGGCTCGGGGCCCAGGCCCGCCAAAAGCCAATGCGCCTGCTCGCGCTCGGTCAGCACCAGATCCATCGCCCCGAAGCGACGCGCGTCATTGAAGGTCACACGTCCGCCACCCGCCATGTGCAAAACAACGTGATCGTGTTTCGCAGGCGCGGGATGTTCGAGGTGAAACTCGCCAAGCGCCACGCCCGAGACCAGCATGCGGCCCGACATCCCGAGGTGGATCAGCAGGCTTTCTCCGCTGTCGAGATCCGCGAGGATGTATTTCGACCGTCGCCGCAGACGGTCCACGCGGGCCCCCTGCAACCGCTCGGCCATCCGCTCGGGCAGGGGCCAGCGCAGGTCGGGCCGATTGACTTCGGCACGCTCGATCCGATGGCCTTCCATGGCCGGGACCAACCCGCGACGAACCGTCTCGACCTCGGGCAATTCGGGCATAGTTCCTCCTCATCGCATTGTCTTGGGGCAAAGGGCCCCTATAAGAAGGGGGTGAAATGAGGATCGGCAAGGGCCCATGAGCGCAGAGCAATCAAAGACCACGCATTTCGGTTTTCAGACCGTGGACGAAGATGCCAAGGCAGGCATGGTTCACGGCGTGTTTTCGCGAGTGGCATCGAAATACGACATCATGAACGACCTGATGAGCATGGGCATCCACCGCGTCTGGAAGGACGCGATGATGGATTGGCTCGCGCCGCGACCGGGTCAAAAGTTGCTCGACGTGGCGGGCGGGACCGGTGACGTGTCCTTCCGCTTCCTAAAACGCGCAGGCTCGGGCCATGCCACCGTATGCGACATGACCGAATCGATGCTGATCGAGGGCCGCAAGCGCGCCGAGGCCGAAAGCATGGCCGACAGTCTCGACTGGGTGGTCGGCGACGCGATGGCGCTGCCCTTCGCGGATAATTCCTTCGACGTCTACACGATCTCTTTCGGCATCCGGAACGTGACGCGGATCGCGGATGCGCTCTCGGAGGCCTATCGGGTGCTCAAGCCTGGTGGACGGATCATGGTGTTGGAGTTCAGCCAGATCCCGAATGAACTGATGCAGAAGGCCTATGATCTCTATTCCTTCAACGTGATCCCGAAGATGGGTGAAATCGTCGCGAATGACCGCGACAGCTACCAGTACCTGGTGGAATCGATCCGCAAGTTCCCCTCGCAGGAGACCTTCGCGCAGATGATCCGTGAAGCCGGGTTCGACAATGTCTCCTACCGGAATCTGTCGATGGGAATCGCGGCGCTGCACTCGGGCTGGAAACTTTAACCGATGCGCGGACCCCACAACATCTGGCGCCTGATCCGGACGGGCGCGACCTTCATCCGCACGGGTGCGATGCATCAGGCGCTTGAGGCGATGGATGCGCCGCCGCGGCTGCGCGCCGTGGCCTATGCGATCAGCGCGCCCTTCGCGTGGCTTGGCTACAAGGGCGATCCGGAGCTACCGCCGGTCACGCGCGCGATTACCGCGCTTGGCCCGGCCTATATCAAGTTCGGTCAGGTCCTCTCGACGCGGCCGGACGTAGTCGGCGCCGAATTGGCCGATCAGCTGCGCGTGCTGCAGGACAAGCTGCCGCCCTTCGAGACCTCTATCGCCAAGCGTATGGTCGAAGACGAACTGGGCGCGCCCGCCGATCAGCTGTTCATCGAGTTTTCCGAGCCCGTCGCCGCCGCTTCGATCGCGCAGGTCCATTCCGCGCGCCGTGCCGACACGGGTGAACGGGTCGCGGTGAAGGTATTGCGCCCGGGGATCGAGCGCGCTTTCCGTCGCGATCTCGACGCCTTCCATTTCGCCGCCGCGATGATCGAGCGGATTTCGCCCGCGTCGCGGCGCTTGCGCCCGAGCGAGGTAATCAAACACTTCGAATCCGTGGTTCTGGGCGAGTTGGATCTGCGTCTGGAGGCGGCTTCGGCTTCGCAATTCGGCGCCAATACCGTAGGTGATGCGGGCTTCCTAGTGCCACAGCCGGTCTGGAACCTCTCGGCCAAGCGGGTGATGGTGCTTGACTGGGCGGAAGGTCTGCCGATGGGCGACCCGACGGGTCTGCGCGATGCGGGACATGACGTGGCCGCCATCGGCGAGCGCGTGTTGCAACTGTTCCTTAGCCATGCTCTGCGCGACGGGTTTTTCCATGCCGACATGCATCATGGCAATCTCAAGGTGGCTGGGAACGGGGATATCCTCGCCTATGATTTCGGGATCATGGGGCAGATCGACGAATATACCCGCCGGGTCTATGCCGAGATACTCATGGGCTTCATCCAGCGCGACTACAAGCGTGTGGCCGAGGTGCATTTCGAGGCTGGTTACGTCCCCGCCGATCGCGATGTCGACGAGTTCGCGCTGGCGCTGCGCGCCGTGGGCGAGCCGATCTTCGGGATGGACGCCGCCCATATCTCGATGGCGCGGCTTTTGGCCTATCTCTTCGAGGTGACGGAGCGCTTCGGGATGCAGACCCAGACGCAGTTGATCCTGCTGCAGCGCACGATGGTCGTTGTTGAAGGCGTGGCGCGTTCGCTCCACCCGTCGATCAACATGTGGGAAGTCGCAAAGCCGGTCGTGGAGAAATACATTCGCGAAAGCCTCGGTCCGCGTGCCATCGCGAATGATCTGCGCAAGACGGTGCAGGTTCTGGGTCGCTTCGGGCCGCAACTTCCTGACCTCGTGAAGGCGGCGATCCGCAAGCAGACCGAACCGACACCGCCCCCGGTGACGGTGACCCGCTGGCGCTACGCGGCACTGATCTCAGCTGGGACGGCCCTTCTGCTGCTTGGCGTCGTCCTGGGCGAGCTGCTTTAACCCTCCCGCAGCGCGCTGACCGTATCGGCGGGAACTTTGGCCCCGCCTTCGAGCGTCAACATCGCGCCGTTAGCGCCTGCTTGCACCTCGACCACCCGGCTATAGGCCGCGACCGGATCGGTGCCGATCAGATTGCCCGCCGCGTAGCTTTGCAGCGAGAAGCGGTATTGCCCAGCCCCTAGCGATTGGCCCGCCTCGTTGGTTCCGTCCCACGCATAGCTTTCGAGCGTAGGCGAAATCAGCTTCTTCGCGACCTGTTCCTCGGTCGAATCCGTGATCACCAGAACGGCTGCGTCGGCCCCCGATTGCGCCGCGGGCGCAAGGTCGATCGGCGTCGAGCCGTCGAAGTAACTCGGTGCCTCCGTGCGGGCCTGCATTCCGACCCAGCTCGCCAGTTCGCTCAAACCGCCAAGTCCAATCTGGCCTGACAGAGCGATCAGCAGATCGTTGGTCTTTACCTGTTGCTCGACGCTGGAGAATGTCGCGAGTTGCACCGCGAAATCGGCGCTTTCGATCGGATTGAGCGGATCCTGATTTTTCATCTGGGCGGTGAGCATCGTCAGGAAGGTTTCGAAATCCGAACTGAGCGCCGAGGGGGCTTTTGCATCGCCACTGTTCGCTGCGGCCGTGGCGGCGACGTTGGGGTTCGTCGGGGTTACGGGGGAAGTGGTGGTGGTCATGATGATCTCCTACATGCGCAGGTCGAGCCCGCCTTTGTGTGGGGCTAGGCGGGTGGCGGGGCGCGGATTGGGGTCAATCGGCGTCTCAATGTGGGCGACGCCCGGGCCAGTACCTGACCTGTCGAATATATCGGGCCGCCGCTGGGGGCGCTCCTCGCGCTGGCTGAACTGAAAATCGAGCGTGCCGTAACCCAAGTCGCGTATTTCGCGCGCGAAAGTATCGATATGGCGGCGCATGAGCTCGAGTGTTTCGGCGCGATCGGCCTGTATCGCGACCGTCATGCCATGCTGGCTTGCATGGAGGATCACGCGCACGTGGCCCAATTCTTTCGGCGAAAGCGCAATTTCCACTGGCCGATCGGGCATCCGCTGCAGTGAAATACCAATCTGATGCGCTATTGACTGCGCGATAGAAGCCGGGGCGGGCTGCGGCGCTGAACTTGTCGGCGCCGCCCCGCCTGTCCCCGCAGCCAGTGGTGCGCTGTGCGCGGCTGAGGTTTCGGGCGTCTCAGCCGTACTGAACCGCGCTCTGGGCAACGCGGACCTCTCCGTGTCCCCCTGCGCCGCCCGAAGCGCAGCTGTCCCCAGATAGATAGCCTGAGCATGGCTCATGCGAGCAGTCGGGGCATGGGCCGCAACGTCCATGGGTAGAATATCACGATCCACCCGGACCGAAGGTTCGCGCGCCTCGGCTTTGTCATTCTTGGACGTATCGCTTGGCGTGCTTAAAAGGCGCGCTGTGTTGAACTGTGGTTGTGGCGGCGGCTGCCAGCGGGTAGAGGCCCGCGCAATTTCTGCGTCGACTGGCGGAGCTTTGGCCGCCAAAGCGTAGTGAGGGTCTGATGCTTTCCCGCTCTGCACTACTTTTGCGGACACGGCGACCGTTTCGACCGTTTCCAAGGATGCGCTCCGCCGCACTGTGATCCCCGCAGCTCCCGCGCTTGGAGGCATAGCGTCGGCTGCCTCGGTGCTTGTGGCCGGTTTTGACGTGAAAACCGGCGTCGCGGCTTCGTGGTCACCTCTGTTCGGGTATGCTTGCGCCGGCGCTGCCTCTGGCCCATGGCGGATTACAGCCCGGATCGCTTCCCCGTTCGCTTTCGCTGCGGTGTTACTCCGCCCCTGAAAAAACGGTTCTGCGGATAGAGATGGCGCCTGAGTCCCGGTTTCTGCAGGAGGCGCGTGCGCGGACCGCGCCGTCTCCTCGGTCTCCGCGGGCAAAGTTTCCGGCGAGGCACGGGAACGGAGAGGCTTTGTGCCTCCCGTGTCCCTTTTCCTGTGACGCTTTGATGCAACATGCTCAGCTACTGGCTGCTCATTCTCGGGGGCGGGTGCGAGCGACTCGTTCACGTCGAAGGTTGTTTTCGGGGCATGCTCGGCACTGTGAACGACCACACTATCGGAAGCAGACGCACCGGTTCTTGCCGGCAATGACACCGCAGATGTTTTCCCGGGATTGGCAGTTCTTTGTTCTCGCGCGTCGCTCGGCACCGCGAGTGGCTTTCGGTTCGACAGTGATCGTGGTGCCAGCCCATCCTGTCTGGAGTCGTTTCTTTGGGGCTCGATATGTGGTTGCATCGTGATTCCGCTCGAAACTTGAGCATAAGTCATCACGTTGCCGGAGGTAGTCTCAGCGACTTTTGCTGCGGCTTTTGTCGGGTGCGTTTCGCTGGACTTGTCTGTCTCGGCGCCGTTCTCTCTCCCTCGAGGGCGCGCGACGCCGTCTCTCGCGGCAACGTTCTTCTCCGTGGGCTTCACGATATCGATCCCTTTGACCTGGTTTCGTTCGACCGTGGAAGCAGACTGCAGTTGGCGATGGGATTTCTGCGGTCCAAGCAGCACGATGACCTCAGACAAGTCATTTGAAACCGATGCGCGGAGAACGGCACCCTCTCTCTCCTCATGCGCGGACTGATCGTCCTCTGATCCTGCGCCGCTCTCCTTTGATGCGGCCGCGTCCGTATTACGAGCTTCGTCGGTAGTAGGCGCCGCTGCCTCGGCCACGAGCGCGAAATCCCCATTCGGCGCTTCATCCGCCCCGGTATTTACGGTCGCTGACTTGATTTGGCTGCCCAAGCCTTTCGGCATTTCTGGCATCGGAAAGGGAATCATGGTCCTCACGACCTCTGTCTGTGTCGAACCCACTATCGCGGCAGGAACTTACCGATTCTTTACGCCCGACTGGCAGAGTGCAGAAAATTATCCGCAATTGGAGAGTTCAATGCTTCGCCCGACCATGTCACCAGGGCCGCGTGCCCCGGTCCTTTCGCCGCAAGACGCCAAACTTTTCGCGAGAGCCAAGGCGTTCGAAGCTGGTTTCCTTTCGGAAATGTTGAAAGAGGCCGGACTGCAGGCTGACGACGGCGCTTTCGGCGGCGGCATCGGGGAAGCGCAATTCGCATCTTTCTTAAGAGTCGAACAGTCGAAGGCCATGGTCGACGCAGGGGGGATCGGCCTTGCCAAAGTCATCTTCGAATCGCTCAAGAACGGAGAACAGGATGCCTGAAACGAATGTCGCGGAAGAGCTCATCTCGCTACTGCGCCTCGAACGAGAAGCAATCCGGTCGGCGGAGTTCTCCGACCTCATTGCCTTGAGCGACCGAAAGGAGCGCGCGATGGCCGCGCTGACGAAGCCTGATCGCGGCAGGGTCGAGCAGATTCAGGCGCTTGCTCGCGAGAATCAGGTGCTGCTGGCCTCTGCTCTGGAAGGAGTGCGCGCTGCGCAGGCCCGTCTCAAGGTAATTGTGGCGGCGGCGAAAGGCTTCGATTCCTATGACCGAGAAGGGCGTCCGCAGCCTATTCGCCGCGGTAGTGCGGATTTCGAGCGGCGTGCATAAGCTGTTAATCATGAAAAACATTTCTCAAGATTTTAGGGACAGGATTTAGCAGGTTGTTAGCCTTTGCTCGGCCATTGTGGCGCCGCATCCAAGCGATGGCGCGCTTCAAAGCTCACGAGGCGCATTGGTCAGAAAGCCATGAGCGCCGCGTCGAACACGCGGCTTTGCAACCGAGTGACGCAAAGCGTCGACATTAAAAGGATAAATCATGTCCAGCATTCTGACGAATACCGGCGCCATGATCGCGCTGCAGACTCTGAAAGGGATCAATTCCGGCCTCGCCACCACCCAATCTGAAATCTCGACCGGCAAATCGGTCGGCTCGGCGAAAGACAACGCGGCCGTATGGGCGATTTCGAAGGTCATGGAGTCCGACGTAAAGAGCTTCTCTGGCATTTCGGATAGCCTCGCGCTGGGGGAATCGACTGTCGCGGTGGCCCGTAAGGCCGCCGAAACCGTGACTGACCTGCTGACCGATATGAAAAGCAAGATCGTCGCGGCACAGGAGTCGAATGTCGACCGCGACAAGATTCAGACGGATATCGACGCACTTCAGGAGCAACTGACGTCGGTCGTCGGGGCGGCGCAGTTCAATGGCCTGAACCTGGTCGATGGCTCCTCAGCTGCGACCGTTAAAGTGCTGTCGTCGCTCGACCGCGCCTCGGACGGCACCGTTTCCGCGAGCCATATCGATGTCACCGCCCAAAACCTCTCTGTCGGCAGTTACTCTGCGAAAGCGGCCTTCACCGGTTCGGCCGGGGTGTCTACCGATAAGGATACCGCCGCCACGACTCTCGCCAAGGCTGATACGACGGGAGTCAAAGTCTTTCTCGATGACACGGTTACCTGGGCCGCGGGCGATAGCGTGAAGGTCAGCCTCGGAGATCAAACGGTCAGCTACACGCTCTCCGAAGCGGATGCGGCGCAGACCGGCACTGCACGCACCGACTTGATCGCCGCTGGACTGAAATCGGCGATCGACGCGCTGGGCATCGCCAACCTGCAAGTCGACTTCACCGCCGGTGTGAGCACCACCAGCGACTCGACCCTGACCTTCAAGAATGATGGCGGCGCCGATCTGGCCGGCGATCTGACGATCGTGTCGCAATTCCTCAATGCGGGCTCGGGCGGTCTCGCCGCGGTCGCATCGATCGACGTGACCACTGACGCGGGGGCGACCGCTGCGCTCACCAATATCGAGACGCTGATCCAGACGGCAACCGATGCGGCTTCTTCCTTCGGTTCGGTCGAGGGCCGGATCGGCACGCAAGCCGACTTTATCTCCAGCCTCAGCGACTCGCTCAAGGCCGGTATCGGGTCGATGGTAGACGCGGATATGGAAGAGGCCTCGGCACGGCTTCAGGCTCTGCAAACTCAGCAACAGCTAGGTATCCAGGCGCTCTCGATCGCCAATCAGCAGCCCCAGAACATCCTTTCGCTGTTCCGTTAAAGTTCGGGTAGGGGCGCCTGATCCGGCGCCCCCGCTTCCCTCATGCCCTCCGCACATGATCAGTTTCAGTCACCGGAAGGATTTCCCGTGTACGCGACGACTTTGGCCAAAACGGCCTATTCCAATCCGAGCCAGCCGATGCGCACACCGCGGGGTCTCGAATTCGAGCTATTTGCCCGCATCACGCGTCGCCTTAAACAGGTGTCATCGCAGGACGTGCCCTTTGCCGCGCTGGCAGAAGCGATCTTCGAAAACCGCCGCCTCTGGACCGCGCTCGCGGCGGATGTGGCGGATCCCGAGAATGGCTTGCCGCAGGACCTCCGCGCGCGCATTTTCTTTCTAAACGAGTTCACGCAGGCGCATAGCCGCCTCGTCCTTTCGGAAAAGCGTTCGGTCGATGTTTTGATCGACGTGAACACCGCAATCATGCGCGGCTTGCGGCAAGAAGGGATCAAACAATGAGCGGCCTCGTGCTTAAACTCGCCCCAAAGGAGAGAGTGCTGATTAATGGCGCGGTTATCGAAAACGGAGATCGCCGATCGCGGCTCGCGATCATGACGCCGAACGCAAATATCCTGCGGTTGCGCGACGCGATCCATCCGGAAGAGGTGAACACGCCTGTCCGGCGCGTGTGCTATATCGCGCAGCTCGTGCTGTCGGGGGACACCGACCCCGAAGAGGCAAGGATGCAGTTGCTTCGGGGGATCGAACAACTCAGCCAAGTTCTCAAGGATCACGATAGCCGGGCGCAGCTGAATGCGGCCACGCTCGCCGTGATCGAGAACCAGCATTACCAAGCGCTGAAGGCGCTACGGACGCTTCTCCCACGGGAGGAACGTCTCCTCGCCGCGGGCGCGTCATGACTTATCAACCCGTTATTCCCTTTTCCGGGTTCGCGGGGTGGCGGTTTCTCTCGCGCACGATGGAAACGCAGAAGGCGGCTTTCGCGGCGTCGTCGGAAAACCAGCGTCTTGATCGCTATTTCCGTGAGACGATCGGAAGCATCGATACGGCACAGGAACTGGTCGATGACCGGCGCCTTTTGAGCGTGGCGCTGGGCGCGTTCGGTCTCGATGCGGATATCGAAAACAAGTACTTCATCCGCAAAGTACTCGAAGAGGGGTCTTTGGATCGCACGGCGCTTGCCAATAAGCTGTCGGATAAAAGCTATCTCGCACTGACCAAGGCATTCGGTTTTGGAGATTTCGCTATTCCGCGCACCAAGCTCTCGACATTCGCGGATGAGATCCTGAACCAATTCGAGAGCCGGGAATTCGAAGTCGCGGTCGGCGGGGTCGACAACGACATGCGCATGGCGATGTCCCTTCAGCGTGATCTGCCCGCACTCGCGGCAAGGGACCTGTCCGAGCGTGCGAAATGGTACACGATTATCGGATCGCCCGCTTTGAGCCGGGTCTTCCAGACCGCGCTCAACCTGCCGCCGAGTGTCGGCGCTTTGGATGTCGAGCAGCAGCGCGACATCTACATGTCCAAGGCGCAACGCGTCTACGGCACCTCCGATCCGGCTGAACTCGCCGCGCCGGAGAAGCTGGCTGCCCTGACGCGGGACTATCTACTGCGCGCGCAGCTTTCGAACATGGCCAGCGTCTCTCCGCAGAATGTCGCGCTCAGCCTGTTGCGGAACACAGGGACGCAGGGCCTGTCCCTTCGACTCTAGGCTTTAGGGGAACTGCGCTGCACGGCGCAGCTCGCCCGTTTTTAGGCCGCGCCAATTGGTGATTGGCCCGGTCAATCTGCGATGCACCACGGGCGCGTTGGCATCGAGCGCACCAAGGCGGATCAGCAGCGCGATTATCGCCGCTTCCGAGGCCCGGGTTGCGCCATCAGTGATTTTCAGGGCGACGCCGCGCTTCTGATCCGGAAGCATGGCGACGTAGACGCCTTCCGCACCGGTTTTGACGGCGACACGCCCGTTCGCCTCGCGCATGATTTCGGTGCAGGCGCGCCCTTCGCCCGCGACCATTTCAGGATACTCCATCATCGCGTCGACCAGTCGGGCGGCAGCGCGCGCCCGCAGATCGCCGTCCGGTTTCGCCGACGCGAAGAATTGCATCGCTCGCGCGAGGCCAGCGAGGCTCGTCGCGAAATTCGGGGCCGAGCATCCGTCGATCCCATAGCGCGGAGAGCTCTCTTCGGTCACCTCTTCAAAGGCGGATTTCACGGCGCGCTGCACCGGGTGATCGATATCGATATAGTCCGGCCCGCCGCCCAGATGCCGGTTCAGCGTCAGGAAGCCGGCATGTTTGCCCGAGCAATTGTTGTGTGCTTGGCAAGGCGCGTCGTCCGCGCAGATCAGATGTTTCTTCTCGGCCTTGTCGCGCGGCAGATGGGCCCCGCAGCGCAGATCATCGTCCTTCATCCCGAGCGTCGCGAGCCAGTCTTCGACTGCGGCGCGGTGCATGCGAGCGCCGGAATGGCTCGCGCAGGACAGGGCCAACTGGGAAGTGGTCAGGCCAGCCGCCTCCGCCGCCCCGCTTTCCAGCAGCGGCAAAGCCTGAATCATCTTCACGGACGATCTCGGAAAAATTACTGTTTCGGGATCGCCCCAAGCCGCTTCGATGCCCTCGGGGCCGAAGATCACTGCATGGCCATGATGGACGGATTCACACATCCCTCCGCGCCATAGCTCAATCATTGCCTCGGGTGCTGTCATCGCCTGCCTCCTATGCGCGAAATCTCGCCGTCGCGGGGTTTTCCCCCTAGGCTTTTTAGGGTTAAATGAGTGTTATCGAGAGGAAAACGCATCCGCCACCGAAAACAGGGTGACCAGCCCGGGCGATGCAGAGGCAACGTGACAGCTGGAGGCTGTAAGCATGATGATGAAGGGTCTGCGGATCGCGGCGGTCGCCGCGCTCATGATCGGGGCGGGGCACGGCGCAATTGCGCAGGAAAGCACCAACCGCGTCGCTGCGAATACCGATTGGAGCGTCTTCGTCGATAACGATCCGAAAGAATGTTGGGGCGTGTCGAAGCCGAAGAAAACGGTCAACACCAAGGCTGGGAAGGTCGTACAGGTGAACCGCGGGGATATCCTGCTCTTCGTGACCTATCGTCCGGGTAAGGCGCCCGAGATTTCCTTCATGGGCGGCTATCCTTTCGCGGATGGCTCGACCGTCGATCTGGAAGTCGGGGGGCAGAAATACACCCTCTTCACCGACGGTGGCGGCGCTTGGGCCGGATCGCCGGAAGAGGACGCGAAGATCATCGCCGCCCTAAAGGCTGGCGCAGACGTGAAACTGACCGGTCGTTCGAGCCGTGGCACCCAGACCGAGGACACGTTCTCGCTGATGGGCTTCACCGCCGCGACCGACGAAGCCGAGCAGCGCTGCAAGTAAGCGACCCTCGCGCCTGACATTCGAGCCCCGGCCGCGCGCCGGGGTTTTCGCGTTCGAGCCAAAAGCGCGACGCCCCCTGTTAATGCAGGGGCGAATCCACTATATGAGGCGCCTCATTTCAAGGAAACATGCGATGACCCAGTCTCAGGCTCCGATCACGCAAGACGTGCACACGATCCCGCGCAAGCTGCCCGAAGGCGGCAAGGTGAATCTCATCGGCCTCACCCGTGACCAGCTGCGCGCGGCGCTGATCGAGGCGGGCACGCCCGAGAAGCAGGCGAAGATGCGCGTCGGCCAGATCTGGCAGTGGCTCTATTACTGGGGTGTGCGCGATTTCGCGGCGATGACCAACCTCGCCAAGGATTACCGGGCGATGCTGGCCGAGACGTTCGAGATTACCCTGCCCGAGATCGTCTCGAAGCAGGTCTCCGAGGACGGCACGCGGAAATACCTTCTGAAGATCGCGGGCGGCCACGAAGTCGAGGCGGTCTACATCCCGGAGGAAAGCCGCGGCACGCTGTGCATCTCGAGCCAGGTGGGCTGCACGCTGACCTGTTCGTTCTGCCACACCGGCACGCAGAAACTCGTGCGCAACCTGACGCCCGGCGAGATCGTCGGCCAGGTCATGCTCGCACGCGACGATCTGGGCGAATGGCCCGAGAAGAACAGCCCGAAGAACGAGACCCGTTTGGTGTCGAACGTCGTTCTGATGGGCATGGGCGAGCCGCTTTACAACTTCGAGAATGTCCGCGACGCGATGAAGGTCGTGATGGATGGCGAGGGGCTGAGCCTCAGCCGCCGCCGGATCACGCTCTCGACTTCGGGCGTGGTGCCGGAGATCGCGAAGACCGCCGAGGAGATCGGCTGTCTGTTGGCGGTGTCCTTCCACGCCACGACCGACGAAGTGCGCGACAAGCTGGTGCCGATCAACAAGCGCTGGAATATCGAGACGCTGCTGAACGCGCTGCGGGAATATCCGCGCCTGTCGAACTCCGAGCGGATCACGTTCGAATACGTGATGCTCAAGGGGGTGAACGATAGCGACGAGGACGCGCGGCGCCTGGTGAAGCTGATCCGCGGCATCCCCGCGAAGATCAACCTGATCCCGTTCAACGAATGGCCGGGCGCGCCCTACGAGCGCAGCGACTGGGAGCGGATCGAGAGCTTCGCCGACATCATCTACAAGGCGGGCTATGCCTCGCCGATCCGTACGCCGCGCGGCGAGGACATCATGGCCGCCTGCGGTCAGCTGAAATCGGCGACCGAGCGGGCGCGCAAGTCGCGGGCGCAAATTCAGGCGGAGGCGGGTCTTTAAGGAACCCGCTTCGCCGGGTCCGCATTGACGCTGGGTGTGGCTAGTTTCCGGAGACGTCATGACGCGAGAGGCCATCGCCCCGCTGCCAAAGCCCTGCAATGCCGAGGGAAAACCGCGCCGCACCGGCGTGGAGATCGAGTTCGCGGGGCTGACCGAGGCGCGCATCGCGCAGATCGCTGCGCGGGCCTTGGGGGGCGAGGCGCAGCGCAGCGACGGTCAGGACTGGGAAGTCACCGGTACGAAGCTCGGCGATCTGCAGGTCTATCTCGATATCTCGCTGCGCAAACAAGCCGGTGGGACGCTCAAAGAGCTTGGTCTACGCATCGGGCGCGAGGTCATTCCGGTCGAGATCGTGACCGATCCGCTGGACCGCGAAGGGCTCCTGCAGCTATCTGATTTCCTTGACTTGCTGCGCAGCGAGGGCGCGCAAGGAACTGGTCGGTCGCTGCTCTATGGTTTCGGGCTTCACCTAAACCCGGAGATCGCGTCCAGCAACGCAGAGGACATCGTCCGCCCTCTACTGGCCTTCGCGCTGATCGAGGAGTGGATGCGGGAGACATGGCCGATCGAGGCGACCCGCGAAGTGCTGCCCTTCACCGCCCCTTACCCCAAGAAGCTGATCGAAGATTTGGCGCGGCTCGGCCCGGATGCCGCGCTCGACGCGGTGATCCTGGCTTATCGCAAGCACACGCTGTCGCGGAACCACGGGCTCGACATGCTTCCGATCTTCTGCGAACTGCGACCCGACCTGATCGCGCCGGAAGAAGGGAAGGGTGGCACCGTTTCGCCGCGTCCCGCCTTCCATTTCCGGCTGCCCGATTGCCGCATCGACGATGAGACATGGTCGCTCGATAACGAATGGAAGCGTTGGTGGTTCGTGGAGACGCTCGCGGCAGACCCTGAACTGCTGGGTCTGATGTGTCGCGAATGGTTGAGGGCGAAAACCGAATTTCATCTGCTGGGTGGGAAATGGCTCGAAACCTGCGAGAAAATTCTGAGGCTTGCCGGGCATAAATGAAGCCTCTGATCGGCATATCGACCTCGCGTCGCACCGGGTGGCGGGTCTATCCTTTCATCGCCTTCGGTGTCTGGCTTGCGGGCGGGCGTTCGGTGCGCTGGGTAGCAGGCAAACGCGCCGAGGTGCGCCATGTCGATGGCGTCATCGTGGGCGGGGGCGACGACATCTCTCCAGAGCTGTATGGCGGCGATCTGATCGCGAGCGCGGTCCTCGATCCGGCGCGCGACGAGTTGGAGAAATGTCTGGTCGAGGAGGCGATGGCGCAGGGAAAGCCGGTGCTGGGGATCTGCCGCGGCGCACAGATGATCAACGTGGCGCTCGGCGGTGATCTGCACCAGGACGCCTACGACCATTACAACGCGCGCAAACACACGACGCTCTTGCCGAAAAAGGATGTGCGGATCGAACCCGGCACCCGCCTCGGTGCGCTGGCCGGCCTGGAGCCGATGCGGGTCAACGCGCTCCACAGTCAGGCGGTGGATCGGTTGGGCGATGGCCTACGGGTCGCGGCGCGCGACGGCTCGGGCATGGTGCAGGCGGTGGAGCGGATCGAGGAACCTTTCGCCCTCGGCGTTCAGTGGCACCCGGAATACCTCACCTATGCACACCGGCAACGGGCGCTGTTTCGGGCGCTGGTGGCGGCCGCGCGCGCCGGTGTCGAACATCGCGCGCAGCTTCCCGAGGTCAGCGCCGAGGCGAAGGCCTGAGCCCACGCCTCAGCAGTTGTCGTAATCCCAGCCGTCGATG
The DNA here is from genome assembly GCF_002213235.1 of Thioclava sp. F34-6. Lineage (NCBI taxonomy): Bacteria > Pseudomonadati > Pseudomonadota > Alphaproteobacteria > Rhodobacterales > Paracoccaceae > Thioclava > Thioclava sp. F34-6. The sequence continues at coordinate 107,237 of NZ_NBOA01000008.1, read as the reverse complement.
ATCGCGACTGCGTCTTTTGCGGTCTCTACGAAGCTGACGAGCTCGAGATCTTCGGGCGAGATCGTCCCGGCCTCGGCCAGACGATCCCAGTTGATGATCTCTTCCCAGAATTTTCGCCCGAACAGGATGAAGGGGATCTTCGACATCCGCCCCGTCTGGATCAGCGTCAGCGCCTCGAACATCTCGTCGAGCGTGCCGAAGCCGCCGGGGAAGACGCAGACCGCGCGGGCGCGCATCAGGAAATGCATCTTCCGGATCGCGAAATAGTGGAAGTTGAACGTCAGATCGGGCGTCACGAATTCGTTGGGCGCCTGCTCGTGCGGCAGCACGATATTGAGGCCGATGGACTGTCCGCCCGCTTCATGCGCGCCGCGGTTGCCAGCCTCCATCACGCCGGGGCCGCCGCCGGTGCAGATCACGTTCTCCCGGCCATATTCCTGCATCGAACGCTCCGTCATCGCGCGGGCGAAGATGCGGGCCTCCTCGTAGTAACCCGACAGTTCCGCGAGATATTCGGTCTTGGCGCTCGCCTTGTTTTCGGGGGCAGGGATGCGTGCGCCGCCGAACATGACGATGGTCGACTCGATCCCGCGCTCGTCCATGATCAGCTGCGGCTTGAGCAATTCGAGCTGCAGCCGAACCGGGCGCAGCTCGTCGCGCAGCATGAAATCCACGTCCGTATAGGCCAGCCGATAGGCGGGCGCGCGGGTCTGTGGCGTGTCGGGAATGTTCTTTGCGGTCTGCGCGTCTTCCCGCGAGTGGCGGAACGAATGCGTCGTGTCGTCCTTCATAGGGGCACCTGCTCATTGCGCGATTGGCTCTGACCAACTATAGGCTGAACGCTGTAAAGGCCACCTGAAAGAGGATTTGCCCATGTCGAACGCCGCGCTCGAAACTGCAATCGAAGCCGCTTGGGAAGCCCGCGACACGATCACCCCGTCAACCGGCGGTGAGACCCGCGAGGCGATCGAGGACACGCTCAACGCGCTGGATCGCGGCGAGCTGCGTGTGGCCGAAAAGCGCGAGAACGGCGACTGGCATGTGAACCAATGGGCCAAGAAGGCGGTTCTGTTGGGCTTCCGCCTGAAGGACATGGAGCAGCAGGATGGCGGCCCGCAGGGCGGTCACTGGTGGGACAAGGTCGACAGCAAGTTCAAGGGCTGGGGCGACAACGAGTGGAAAGCCGGCGGTTTCCGCGCCGTGCCGAACTGCATCGTGCGTAAATCGGCCTACATCGCACCGGGCGTGGTGCTGATGCCCTCTTTCGTGAACCTCGGCGCCTATGTCGACGAGGGCACGATGGTCGATACCTGGGCCACCGTCGGCAGCTGCGCGCAGATCGGCAAGGGCGTTCACCTCTCGGGCGGCGTCGGCATCGGCGGGGTGCTGGAGCCGATGCAGGCCGGCCCGACCATCATCGAAGACAACTGCTTCATCGGCGCGCGCTCGGAAGTCGTCGAAGGCTGCATCGTCCGCGAAGGCTCGGTTCTGGGCATGGGCGTCTATATCGGCAAGTCGACCAAGATCGTTGATCGGGAGACCGGCGACGTGATGTATGGCGAAGTGCCGCCCTATTCGGTCGTCGTGTCGGGCTCGATGCCGTCCAAGAACGGCATCAACCTCTACTGCGCGGTGATCGTGAAGCGCGTCGACGCACAAACCCGGTCGAAGACCGGCATCAACGAGCTGCTGCGTGACTGACAAGCCGGAAAAGCCGAAGAAGAAACCCTCGCGCCAGCAGGTCTTCACCCTGCTGGTCGAGGTCGGTCGCTCGCCCAATGACGGTCTGCCGAAAGGCGCGTCCGGGGCGGGGCTGCTCTGCTACGCATCGGGGGTGGACGAGGCAGAGGCCGTGCGCGAGACCGTGGCGATCCTCAAGCAGGCCGAGATGGCGCCGCTTGACGTCACGGGTTACGGCACGCTCGCGGAACGCGAAAAACAGGGGCACGAGATCGACGACGCTGAACGTGAATTGATGCAACGGGCGCTCGACGAGAACTCCGTGATCATCGCCCAGATGGAGCCGTTTTTCGGCAACGACAAGAAGCCGCTGCAGTAAGCCATAGAGTGTCTTTTGACGCCCGTTGAAACCTCACGAACCGTTGATACAGTGGTTCAAAGGGCAAAACAGCGAGCAGGCAACATGGCAATTCCGGGCAAGATTATCCCACTGACATTCATGGCGTTTTCCGCGCTCTCGGCCTGTGCGGGGCCTCCCGAATCCTCGCCCCGGCCGCTGGCGCGGGGCAGCGCGCCCGTGGCGGATCCGATCCCGCCGACGGACGCCGCAACGGAAGCGCGTTTCGAGTCCTGGCTCGCGGGCTTCAAATCACGCGCGCTGGCGAACGGCATCACCGAGTACACCTGGAACCGCGCGATGGCCGACGTGCGCTACAATCCCAAGGTGATCGAACGCGACCGCTACCAATCGGAATTCACCAAGTCGATCTGGGACTACCTCGACAGCGCGGTCTCGGCTGAGCGCGTCGCCACCGGCAAGCAGATGCTGCGCCAATATGGCCCGCAGCTGGATGCGATCGAACGCAAATACGGGGTCGACAAGGAAGTCGTCGTCGCGATCTGGGGCATGGAGAGCCGTTACGGCGCCTATCGTGGGAAGACGGCGATCATCCCGGCGCTCGCGACGCTGGCCTATGACGGGCGACGCGGCGAGTTCTTCGCCAAGCAGCTGATCGCCGCGCTCAAGATCATCCAGTCCGGCGACGTGGATGCGCGGCACATGACCGGCTCCTGGGCCGGGGCAATGGGCCACACGCAGTTCATCCCGACCTCCTATCTGTCCTACGCGGTTGATTTCACCGGCGATGGTCGGCGCGATATCTGGTCGGAAGATCCAACCGATGCCCTGGCCTCGACGGCGGCCTATCTGGCGCGCTCGGGCTGGTCGAAGGGGCAGCCCTGGGGCGTCGAGGTCATCCTGCCCTCTGGCTTCAACTACGGCCTCACCGGCAAGGGCACGAAGAAGAGCCCTGCCGATTGGGCGGCGCTTGGCGTGCGCTCGGCCACGGGCGGTACGGTGCCGAATTATGGCTCGGCGTCGATCCTCGTGCCCGCAGGCGCGAAGGGACCGGCCTTCATGATCTTCGGCAACTTCCGCGCCATCTCGCGCTACAACTCCGCCGACAGCTACGTGATCGGCGTAGGGCATCTGTCCGATCGTCTGAAAGGGAAGGGGCCCTTCGTGCAGGATTGGCCCCGCACGGGCAAGCCGCTCAATTCGAAGCAGAAGGTCGAGCTGCAGGAGAGGTTGACCGCGGCGGGCTTCGATACGGACGGGACCGACGGCAAAATCGGCGCGAATACGTCGAAGGCGATCGTGGCCTTCCAGAAATCGCGCGGTCTGCCGCCCGATGGCTACGCTACGCTGGAGCTGCTGCAGGTGCTGCGCGGCTCGTGAATTGCTAGGCGTAAAGTTCAGGGGCGCGGGGGGTTACCTCCGCGCCTCTTGCTTTGAGATCTGCACCGCTAGAATGCCGCCTGCGATCACCAGCACGCCAAGCGCGTCGTGCCAGTCGACATGCTCGCCCAGCACAGCCCAGGCGATGGCGACGCCGAAGACCGGCGTCAGGAAGTGGAAGGTCGCCGCGCGCACCGCGCCGATGCGGCCCACGAGGCGGAACCACACCCAGGTCGCCATCAGGCCTGGCACGATTACCGTATAGGTGAAGGCCAGCGCCAGTTTCGGCGTGACGGTCACGTCCAGATGCTCGGTGAAGGCGGAGACCACGGCGAGGCTCACGGAACCCACCAGCATCTGCAGCCCGACGATCATCAAGACGCCGCCGCCGCCGCCGCTCGCGCCGCGCACGGTCAGCGTGGCCACTGCCAGCGCCAAGGCGCCCGCGACGCAAAGACCCAGCCCGAACGGATCGATCCCGCCTTGCAGCCGCGCGCCCATGATGATGCCAACGCCGGCGAAACCCGCGATCAGCCCGGCGATACCGAGGAGCGGAATCCGGTCGCGGAAGACGATCCAGCCGAGCGCGCCAACGATCAGCGGCATGGTCGAGGCGATGATCGCGGCGACCGAGGCTTCGACCGTCGTCATCGCGACCCAGTTAAACCCCAGGTAGAGCGCGTTTTGACAAATACCGAAAATGATCGTGGCGCGCCATTGGGCCCGGCTCAGCCGCCAGCTTTGCCCGAAGGCCAGCGCAAGCGCGATGCCGATCCCGCCGGACAGGGCGAACCGCAACGCCAGCGCCGCAAGGGGCGGCGCCTCCGCCACGATGATATGCGTGGACGTGAAAGCCGAAGACCACATCAGGGCAAAGGCGAGCCCCATTCCGATCGCGCGCAGATCCATCTTTCCTCCGGGCCTGAAAAAGGGCGCCCCGATTGCTCGCGGGCGCCCTAAAAACCTGGCTGTCCCTCTCTAGAGAGAGTCCTGCGATCAGGAGTTCACGCTGTCCTTGAGCGCTTTCGCCACGGTCACTTTGACCTGCTTGTCAGCCGGCTTTTGCATCTGCTCGCCGGTGGCCGGGTTGCGGACCATGCGCTCGGGGCGCTCGCGGCAGTAGACTTTGCCAATGCCCGGCAGGGTAACGGCGCCGCCGTTCGACACTTCTTTGGTGACGACGTCGGTGATTGCGTCGAGCGCGGCCGAAGCCGTCTTCTTGTCGGCGTCCATCGCCTCGGCGAGGGCTGCCACCAGCTGGGTCTTGGTCATCGGTTTCGACATGTTCGTTCCTCTCTCCGCCCCGGTAATCCAGGGTCAATTTCGTCCGCGTTGCACGGTTGGTGGGCCATGTTCCACACGTTTTTATTGAGCATGGCAAGCCCTTTTCCCAGAATGCGCGGGTTTTTCCCACGTCACAGAAAAGCTGTTTCCTCGAAGCTACGCAATTTCCGGCTGTGAATACGATCCAGAGGCATCTCGCGAAGTTTCTCCATCGCGAGGATGCCGATCAGCAAATGGCTCGCCACCTGCGTGCGGTAGAATTCGGTCGCCATGCCGGGCAGCTTCAGCTCGCCATGCAGCGGTTTGTCCGAGACGCAGAGAAGCGTGCCGTAGGGCACCCGGAAGCGGAAACCGTTCGCGGCGATCGTCGCGCTTTCCATATCGAGCGCAACCGCGCGCGACTGGCTCAGCCGATGGACCGGGCCTGACTGGTCTCTCAACTCCCAGTTGCGGTTGTCGATCGTCGCTACCGTACCGGTGCGCATGATCCGCTTCAGCTCGTAGCCTTCCAGTTTCGTCACCTCTGCCACCGCTTCCTGCAGCGCGATCTGGATCTCGGCCAGCGCCGGGATTGGCACCCAGACGGGAAGGTCGTCATCGAGCACGTGGTCCTCGCGCAGATAGGCATGGGCGAGGACGAAATCGCCCAGCTGCTGCGAATTGCGCAGACCCGCGCAGTGACCGACCATCAGCCACGCATGCGGGCGCAGCACGGCGATATGGTCCGTCGCGGTCTTCGCGTTGGACGGGCCGACGCCGATATTGACCAGCGTGATCCCGCCGCCGTCGGCGCGCTTGAGGTGATAGGCGGGCATCTGCGGTAGTTTCGCAAGGCCCGGGATCTCGTCCTGCGGGTCGGTAATCTCCTGATTGCCCGGCGCGACGAAGCTTGTGTAGCCCGAGTTCTTGTCGCCCAGCAGGCGCCTCGCGACGGCCTCGAACTCGTCCACATAGAACTGGTAGTTCGTGAACAGCACGTGGTTCTGGAAATGCTCGGCCTTGGTCGCGGTGTAATGCGACAGGCGCGCCAGCGAGTAATCCACCCGCTGCGCGGTGAAGGGGGCGAGATGGCCCGAGCCGTCCGGGTTCGGCCCCGCCATGCCGTTGACGATATCGTCGTTCATCCCCGCAAGGTCCGGCACGTCGAACACGTCGCGCAGCGAGAAGTCGAGCACGCCTTCCTGCGGCACCGTCACTTCCGGATGCGCGGCGACGGCGAAATGCACCGGGATCGGGGTTTCCGACGGGCCGACCGTGACCGGGATATTGTGGTTCTTGATAAGCAGGCCCAGTTGCTGCGTCAGGTAGTTGCGGAACAGGTCGGGGCGCGTGATCGTCGCCGTGTAGGTGCCCGGCAGCGCCACATGGCCAAAGCTCAAGCGGCTATCGGCCTTGATATGCGATGGCACAGAGATGCGCACTTCCGGGTAGAAAGCACGAAAGCGGTTCCGCGCGGTCTTGCTCTCCAACGTCTCGTTGAATTTCTCGAGCAGGAAGGCGGTCGCCTCGTCATAGAGCGCCTCGAGCCGGGCCACGGCCTCGGCGGCATCGGTGAAGCTCTCCGCAGGGGCTGCGTCAGGGGTGATGAGGTCTAGCGTTTCATTCATTCAAAAAGATCCGTCAGTTCAAAACGCGTCACGTCGACGAGGCCAAGATCCGAAATGCGGATCTCGGGAATGACGACGAGCGCGAGCAGCGAATGCTGCATGTAAGCGTTGTTCAAAGTGCAGCCGCAGGCGCCCATCGCCTCGACCATCTTGGCGGCGCGCGCGGCGACCGTTTGTGCCGGATCGTCCGACATCAGCCCTGCGATCGGCAGCGGGACGGCGGCGATTTCTGCGCCGTCCTTCCAGACAGAGACGCCGCCGCCCATTTTTCCGAGGGCATTGGCGCAGGCGGCCATCATCTCGCGATCAGTGCCGACCACGATCATGTGGTGGCTGTCATGAGCGACAGTCGAGCCCATCGCCATGCGGCCCTTGTAGCCGAAGCCCGAGACGAAGCCGTTGGTGACGCCGCCCGTGCCCTGATGGCGCTCCACCAGCGCGATCTGGGCGATGTCCTTGGAGGTGTCGGGCTGGGCGAGCCCGTCGGTCACGTCCAGCTCTGCGGTCAGCGCCTTGGTCGGGGCCTGGTTCTCGACCACGCCGATCACCTTGGCGGTCACTGTGTTAGCGCCCTCCGGTGCCGCGATCTCAAAATCCGCGGCGGTAAGGGTCTTGCCCAGATGCACCGTGTTGCGAGCGCTCTCGGGCCAGTCGTAATGCGGGCAGTCCGCCAGCAGCTTTCCATCCTTCGCCACCGTGCGCCCACGTGCGATGACCTGCTCGACCGGCAGGGTCGCCAGATCCGAGGTCAGGATCACATCGGCCCGGCGGCCCGGCGTGATCGAGCCCAGCTCGCGCTCCAGCCCGAAATGGGTCGCGGTATTGATCGTGCACATCTGCAGCGCGACCAGAGGATCTGCCCCGCACGCCACGGCGTGGCGGAAGACGCGGTTCATATGCCCGTCATTCACCAACGTGCCGGAATGGCAGTCATCTGTGCACAGGATGAAATTGCGCGGGTCGAGACCCTTCTCGGTGACGGCGGTGATCTGCGTCTCCACGTCATACCAAGCCGAGCCCAGCCGCATCATCGAGCGCATCCCGTTGCGCACCCGCGCGATCGCGTCCGCCTCGCAGGTGCCTTCGTGATCGTCGGCGGGCCCGCCCGCGACATAGGCGCGGAACGGCGCGCCCAGATCGGGGGAGGCGTAATGTCCGCCCACGGTCTTTTGCGCGTTCTGCGTCGCTGCGATCTCGGCGAGCATCTTCGGGTCGGCATTGATCACGCCGGGGAAGTTCATCATCTCGCCCAGACCGATGATGCCGGGCCATGTCATCGCCTCGGCCACATCTTCGGGGGTGATCTCGAAGCCCGTCGTTTCCAGCCCGGGCGCAGAGGGCGCGCAGGAAGGCATCTGGGTGAAGATGTTGACCGGCTGCATCAGCGCCTCGTCATGCATCATCCGCACGCCGTCGAGCCCCAGCACATTCGCGATCTCATGCGGATCGGTGAACATGCTCGTCGTGCCGTGGGGGATCACGGCGGCGGCGAATTCGGCGGGCGTGAGCATACCGCTCTCGATATGCATATGCGCGTCGCACAGGCCCGGCACCATATAGCGCCCTCCGGCCTCGATCACTTCGGTATCGGGTCCGATGCTGTCCGAGAGATCGGGGGCCACGGCAGCAAATCTCCCCTCGGCCACGGAAATATCGTAGCCGTCGAGAACCTCTCGTGTGTGGACATTGACCCATTTGCCACCCCGGATCACGAGGTCGGCAGGTTCGCGCCCGGCAGCCACGGCAATCAATCGCGGTGCGGCTTCGGGCCAGGATTTGATCTTGTTCTTCTGTTCCATGTCCAAGCCTGTCATTGCGTGCGGGAAGGTTCAAGAGACGTTGTTATGCCTTCACACAGCCTCTACCTATGACGGATGACAGAAACGCAAAGGAGGCCGTGATGCCGACGCTTCTTTCCATCGGACACGGCTATTCCGCCCGTGCACTCGCACCGCTTCTTCTGGCGCGTGGCTGGCGCGTGATCGGCACCACGCGCAGCGACGAGAAGGCCGAAATGCTGCGCAGCGAAGGCGTGGAGCCGCTGGTCTGGGAAGGTGGGCCTCTGCCGCTCGATCAAGCGACGCATCTGCTGTCTTCGGTGGCCCCGGGACAGGAGGGTGATCCGGCTCTCGCTGCGCAGCATTCCGAAATTGCTGCATCGCGGCATCTGGAGTGGATCGGCTATCTTTCGACCGTCGGCGTCTATGGCGATCACGCGGGCGGCTGGGTAGATGAGGCAACGCCGCTGACCCCCTCGACCAAGCGCGGGCAGGCGCGGGTGGAGGCCGAGGCGGCTTGGGGTGCGCTGGCCGCAGCCCATGACCTGCCGCTGCATATCTTCCGGCTCGCGGGCATCTACGGCCCCGGGCGCGGGCCCTTCGAGAAGGTGCGGCAGGGCAAGGCCCGGCGGATTATCAAGGAGGGGCAGGTCTTCTCGCGCATTCATGTCGAGGACATCGCGCAGGTGCTGCTCGCCTCGATCGACCGTCCCGATCCGGGCGCGGTCTATAATGTCTGCGACGACGATCCCGCGCCGCCGCAGGACGTGATCGCCTATGCTGCGGAACTGCTCGACCTGCCGCTACCGCCCGAGGTGCCGTTTGAGGAGGCCGATCTTAGCCCGATGGCGCGCAGCTTCTATGCGGAGAGCAAGCGAGTGCGAAACGACAAGATCAAACACGACCTCGGCGTCACGCTGCGCTATCCGGATTACCGCGCAGGGCTGCGTGCGCTTCTCGATCAGGCGGGCTGAAGCTCCACCCGCTTCTCGCGCACGGGCAGGTGTACGATGGCGGAGAAGGCACCCACGCCCACGCCAACCCACCAGACCAGCGTATAATCCCCGTAGATGTCGTAGAGCTTGCCGCCCAGCCAGACGCCGAGGAAGGCGCCCACCTGGTGCGAGAAGAAGACTATCCCGTAAAGCGTGCCCATGTAGCGCAGCCCGTAGATATGCGCGACCAGCCCCGAGGTCAGCGGCACGGTCGCGAGCCACAGCGCCCCCATCGCGAGCGAGAACATCAGCACCGTCGCGGGCGTCATCGGCGTCAGGATGAATGCGGCGGCGACGAATGTGCGCAGCAGGTAAACTCCCGCCAGCAGGTATTTCTTCGACCAGCGCTTGCCCGCCCAACCCGCATAGATCGTGCCAGCGATATTGGCGAGGCCGATCACCGAGATCGCGGCGGCGCCGAGCGCCGAGGTCGTCTCGATCCCGATCCCGGCGAGCAGCGATCCGGGCGGCACCGCGCCGCACATCTCGGTCACCATCGCGGGGAAATGCGCCGTGATGAAGCCCAGCTGATAACCACAGGAGAAGAAGCCGAGGAAGATCAGCGTGTAGGACGGATCGCGGAAGGCGCGCATCAGAACGGTGCCCATGCTCTCGGCCATCTCTTCGCGGCTGGCGCGCTCAGGCGCGCGGATCAGCGGCAGGAAGGCCAGCGAGGCGAGGATCACGGCGGCGAAGATCACGAAGACGGTCTGCCACGGGAAATGGCCTAGCAGCAGCTCCGCCATCGGCGCGCCGAAGACCTGACCGGCCGAGCCTGCCGCCGTCGCGATGCCAAGCGCGAGCGAGCGGTTCTCGTCCGAGGTCGCTCGGCCTACCACGGCGAGGATCACGCCGAAGCCGGTACCCGCGATGCCGAAACCCACGAGGATTTCCAGGAGCTGATGCTGTCCAGGCTCCACCGCGAAGGCCGAGAGCACGAGGCCGAGCGCATAGACCAGCGCACCGAGGATGATCGCCAGCCGGTCGCCCCAGCGCTCGGCAATCGCGCCGAAGATCGGCTGACCAATGCCCCAGGCGAGGTTCTGCACCGCGATGGCGAGCGAGAATTCGGCGCGTGGCCAGTTGAACTCGCTGGCGATCGGAATCTGGAAAACGCCGAAGCTCGCCCGGATGGCGAAGCTCAGCATCAGGATCACGGCCCCTCCGATCAGAACCGGCGTGAACAGTCTGGCTTGCGTCATTCTACGTCTCCCGGCGGATCTTCCTTCCGCGCGGGCGGCATATCGCCATGGATGCTGCAGCGCGTCAATCGCGAGCTTGTCTCGGTCACAATCGCGCGGGAATGCCCCAGAGCCGCTCTTGAACCTCCCCCGCAGCCATGGCCCAATGGCGTAACTTTCGAGGGGAGGCAGGATGTATACGGTTATCGGAACGGTCGGCTCGCGGACGCTGCGCGTGTTGTGGATGCTGGAGGAGCTGGGCGCGGAGTATCAGCACGTGCGGGCCGCGCCGCGCTCGGAGGATGTCGTGGCCTTCAACCCGGCAGGCAAGGTGCCGGTGCTCGTTGTCGACGGCACGCCGATCACCGATTCCACCGCGATCCTCACTTATCTTGCTGATGCGCATGGGAAGTTCACCCATGAGGCGGGTACGCTGGAGCGTGCGCGGCAGGACAGCCTGACGCAATTCCTGCTCGACGAGTTCGATGCGAATCTCTGGACCGCCGCGCGCCACAGTTTCGTCCTGCCCGAAGAGCTGCGGCTGTCGGGCATCAAGAATTCCCTGCGCTGGGAGTTCGAGCGCTCGCAGCGCACGCTGATCCACCGAATGGGGGATGGGGAGTTCGTGATGGGCGAGGAAATGACCGTGCCCGATATCATCCTGACGCATTGCCTCGACTGGGCGCTGATGGCGAAATTCCCGATCGTCGAGCATCGGCTGAGCGAATATCACGACCGGATGCGGGCGCGCCCCGCCTATAAGCGCGCGGTGGCGAAGCGGGACGAGTAAGGGGGCTCTGCCCCCGGTGCTACGGACCTCCCCCGGGATTTTCTATCAAGAAGAAGCGAGCTGTCGCGCGGCGGCGCGTCCGGCATGGCGGCCGGAGGCGAGGCAGGCGGTCAGCAGATAGCCGCCCGTCGGGGCCTCCCAGTCGAGCATTTCGCCTGCGGCGTAGAGGCCGGGCAGGGCGGTCAGTTCCAGATCGTCGGTGAGGCTGTCCCACGCGATGCCGCCCGCGCTGGAAATCGCCTCGGCGATCGGGCGCGGCGCGCCGAGAGGCACGGGCAAGGATTTTAGCGTTGTCGCAAGTTGCGTCGGGTCCTTGGGTAGCGGGCGTCCCCATTCCAGAGCGAGCGCGAGTTTCACCGGGTCCAGCTTCGCGCCTTTGCGCAGGCGGTTCGTAAGGCTCTGTTTGGGCGGGATCTTCGCAAGCCGTGCGGCAAGGTCTTCGGCGCTTTGATCCGGGGCGAGATCGAGGCTCAGCGGCGCGCCTTCGCGCAATTCGGCGGAAAGTTCATAGATGCCGCCGCCCTCAAGGCCACGCTCCGAGATCACGAATTCCCCGCGCGTGCGCCGGGTCGGCGTGATCAGCGCGGCCCCTTTCACGGGCTGGCCGAGCTGGTTTGCCATATGCGCTGACCAGTCGATCTCGAACCCCATGTTGGCGGGGGCAAAGGGGGCGATCTTTACGCCTTTCGCGCTCAGCCAAGGCGCCCATGCCGCATCCGAGCCAAGCCGCGGCCAGCTTGCGCCGCCAAGCGCGAGAATCGTGGCATCGGGGCTCAGGCTCTGGCGCCCCTCGGGCGTGTCGAAGATCAGCGCGTCGCCGTCGAAGCCCTGCCAGCGCCAGCGGGTGTGGATCGTGACGCCGAGAGATTCGAGCCGCGCGATCCAGGCGCGCAGCATCGGCGAGGCTTTCATCACCGTCGGGAAGACCCGACTGGTGGAGCCGGTGAACAGCTCGATACCAAGATCGCGGGCGAAACTCTGCGTCGCCTCGGGGCCGAACGCGCGCGTGATCGCGGCGATCTGCGGGTGGGAATAATGGGACAGGAAGACGTCGAGCGGCTCATCCTTGGTCAGGTTCAGCCCGGACTTTCCCGCCATCAGGAATTTGCGCGCGAGCGTCGGCTTGGCCTCTGCCAATGTCACGGCGACACCGGCCCGCGCCAGTTCCTCGGCTGCCATCAGTCCCGCCGGGCCGCCACCGATGACGAGCGCGGATTTCGCCGCCGCGCTCACCGCCGGGCCAGCATCGCGAGCCGCATCAGCGCGCGCTCCATCACCGCCATCTGCGGCGCGCGGCTGGCGGAGCGCAGGGTCAGGTCGGTCTCGACCAGTTCCTTCAGCGCGGTCTCCAGCTTGAACATGCCCCAGCTTTGCGCCTGCCGCTGCATCCGGTCGCGGCGCGGGCCGAAGATCGGCGGACGCATCCGGGCGATGCCTGCACCGGGGCCTTGCGGGTCGGAGGCCGCGGCATGCAGCGCGCGGAAATGGCGCATCGCGGCGATGGCGAGCTGCACGGGTTGCACCCCTTGGCTTTCCAGCCGCCGCATAACCGGACCAAGCTCGGGCGCGCGGCCCTCGGCCACGATGGAGAGCACGTCATCGACGCCTGCCTCGACCGAAGACGGCGCGCAGGCAGCCACATCGGCAGGGGCAAGCGGCGTAGTGTCACCGAATTTGTAGAGCGCGATCTTCTCGACGGTCTGGCGGAAATCGCCCGGATCGAGCGCCCGCGACAGCGCCACGAGATCGGTCATCGCGTCGTTCGAGATGTCGCGCAGACCGGCGCGGCGCAGGATATCCTCGATTTCCTCGCGGCTCGGCGGGTCGTCGTAAATCCCTACAGAATAGGCGTTGTTGTGACCCTCGAAAGCTTTGCGCAGCTTCGATTTCGCGGCGAGCGAGCCTGCGGTGATCACGATCTGCGCATCGCCTTCGCGCCATGCGTCGAGCGCGTTTTTCACTGCATCGGCCACCGCGTCGGTCGCGTCTTCGACGAAGGCCACGCGCGGGCCAGGGAAGAAGCCGACCTCCTTGATCGCATCGAGCAGCAGCGAGGGTTGCTTGCGCAGATCGCCGCCCGCGATCCGGCTCAGGCGCATCTCCTCTTCGCCCTTTGCGCCGATCAGTGCGGCGATGACTTCCTGACGGCGCAGGGCCACGCGCATCGCATCGCCCCCGAAGATCAGCAGGCCGGTGCGCTCTGGCTCGGGTTTGGCGAAATAGCGGGTCGCTGCTACGCCGGTCAGTTTCATTCCGGAAGGCTCGGTGCTTGGGACAGCAGGCGCGTCACGATCTGATCGGCAAGGATCACCATCAGACGGCGATGCGCGTCTTCCTGCGCGGCCTGTGAGGCGACCACGGTGCCGGTTGCGGACCACGAGGTGAAGGAGGTGACGCGCCCGGTCAGCAGCACGGCGTTATCGGCCGCATCGCGCAGCGTGTAATCCACAGTGCCGTTCAACTGGTAGCGCGTCGTCGCGTTGTCGGGCGAGATGCCCTGACCGACCGCCTCGGTGTCGATCTTGTAATCGAGCCGGTAGCGGGTGGCCTGCGACGGGCCGAGCCGGGCATTCAGCTGCTGAACGAGGGCGAAGGCGTCGCGCGTCGTGGGCGCAGCCGGTTCGACCCCTTTGAGCAGCTTCGCAGCCCCGCCCTGAGGCCCGTAGGCCGGGGTGAAGCCGCAGCCCGCGAGCAGGCCAGCGGCCCCCGCGAGCCCCAGAAATCCGCGTCTGTCAGATGACCACATTGACGATCCGCCCCGGCACAACGATCAGCTTCTTGGGCTGGCCACCGGCCAGCGCCTTGACCACAGCTTCGTCGGCCAGAACCAGCTTTTCAACCTCTTCCTTCGGCATGTCCTTGGGCACCGAAATCTCGGCGCGGCGCTTGCCGTTGATCTGGATCGGCAGCGTCACCGAATCCTCGACTAGCAGGGCCGGGTCCGCCTCTGGCCAAGGGGCTGCGATCACGAAACCTTCGCCGCCCAGCATCGACCAGACCTCTTCGGCGAGGTGCGGAACCATCGGCGCCATCAGTTGCGCCATCAGCTTCATCGCCTCGCGCTTGGTCTCGGCCCCGGCCTTCGATTTCGACATCGTGTTGGTCAGGCCGTAGAGCGTCGCGACCGCCTTGTTGAAGGTGAAGCCCTCGATCGATTTGGTGACCTCGTCGATTGCCTTGTGGGTGGCCTTAAGCAGCGCCGTATCCTCGGCCTCGTTCGCGGGCGCATCCGAATTGGCGATATCGTCGGCAATGCGGTGCACGCGGGCGAGGAATTTCGACGTGGCTTCGGCGCCAGCGGCGGTCCACTCCACGTCCCGCTCGGGCGGGCTGTCGGACATCACGAAGAAGCGGGCGGTATCGGCCCCAAACTCGGCGATGATGTTCATCGGATCGACGACGTTCTTCTTCGATTTCGACATCTTGGCCGAGGGGATGGTCTCGACCGCTTCGCCGGTCGCCTTCAGCTTACCGTCCTCGACCTCTTCGGGGAGGTGGTAGACGGGGCGATTCTTGGCGTCGCGCGTGAGGTAGATCTCGTGCGTCACCATGCCTTGTGTGAACAGCGCATCGAACGGCTCGATCGCTTTCGCTGGCAGGTGGCCGGTCTTGTGCATCGCGCGGGCATAGAAGCGCGAATAGAGCAGGTGAAGAATCGCATGCTCGATGCCGCCGATATATTGATCGACGTTCATCCAATACTCGGCCTCGGCCGGATCGGTCGGCGTGGCGGCACCGGGCGAGGTGAAGCGCGCGTAATACCAGCTCGAATCGACGAAGGTATCCATCGTATCGGTCTCGCGCTGACCCGGCCCGCCGCAATTCGGGCAGGTGCAGTCGCGCCAGCTGGGATGACGGTCGAGCGGGTTGCCAGGTATCGAGAAGTCGATCTTCTGGCCGTCCTCGTCGTAAGGCAGCTCGACGGGCAGGTTTTCCTTCTTCTCCGGCACCACGCCGCAGGTCTCGCAATGCACGACCGGAATCGGGCAGCCCCAGTAGCGCTGGCGGCTCAGGCCCCAGTCGCGCAGGCGGAACTTGGTCACGCCCTGACCGATGCCGTTTTCCTCGCAGAAGGCGATCGCGGTTGCGACGCCCTCTTCGCCGGTCTGCACTTCGTCGCCCGCGAAGCCGCGGATATAGCGGACTTTTTCCGATTTCAGCGGGACGTATTCGGCGTCGGGATAGTCACCTTCGAGCGGCTCGAAAACGGGCGTGATCGGCAGCTCGTATTTCGTCGCGAATTCGAAGTCGCGCGCGTCATGCGCCGGGCAGCCGAAGATCGCGCCGGTGCCGTAATCCATCAGGATGAAATTCGCGATATAGACCGGCAGTTCCCAGCTCGTGTCGAGCGGGTGGCGGACCTTGATGCCGGTATCCATCCCCAGCTTCTCGGCAGTCTCGATGGCTTCTTCTGTCGTGCCGCCCGCGCGGCATTTCGCGACGAATTCCGCGACCTTGGGATCGTGGCGTTCCAGATGTTTGGCGAGCGGATGATCGGGCGAGATCGCCGCAAAGCTCGCACCGCGCAGCGTGTCGGGGCGGGTCGTGTAGACCTCCAGCCGGTCGAAACCTTCCGGCGCATCGACGGTCGAGAAGGCGAATTGCAGGCCGCGCGATTTCCCGATCCAGTTTGCCTGCATCAGGCGCACCTTCTCGGGCCAGTCTTTCAGGTTGTCGAGCGCGTCGAGCAGTTCTTCGGCATAGTCGGAAATCTTGAAGAACCACTGCGTCAGCTCGCGGCGTTCGACCTCGGCGCCAGAGCGCCAGCCCTTGCCGTCGATCACTTGTTCATTGGCAAGCACGGTCATGTCGACCGGGTCCCAGTTCACCACCGCGTTCTTGCGATAGACGAGACCGGCCTCGAGCATGTCGATGAACATCGCCTGCTGTTGGCCGTAATAGTCCGGGTCGCAGGTCGCGAATTCGCGCGACCAGTCGATCGAGAGGCCCAGCGGCTTCATCTGGTCCTTCATTACGGCGATATTGCCGTAGGTCCAGTCCTTCGGGTGACCGCCATTGTCCATCGCGGCGTTCTCGGCGGGCATCCCGAAAGCATCCCAGCCCATCGGATGCAGCACGGAAAAGCCCTTCGCCATCTTGTAGCGCGCGACGACGTCGCCCATCGTGTAGTTGCGCACATGGCCCATATGGATGCGGCCCGACGGGTAGGGGAACATCTCGAGGACGTAATATTTCGGCTTGGCCGGATCACGGCGCGCGGCGAAGAGATCCGCCCTGTTCCAGGCCTCTTGCCATTTCGTCTCGCTCTGGCTCGGTTCGTAGCGTGCCATGTCGGGCCCCTCATCACGTCGAATTCTGCGCGAGCTTGCTACACTGGCCTTGGGGGCGAGGTCCAGCCGCCGCGCTCATTTGGACAGAAATATCCCCGCCGGAGGCTGGCTCGGGCGGGGATCTGAATGCGTCCTGCGGTCGACTTTCGGGATCAGAGTTGTGAGTCGCGGACCCGCAGCTGACGTGCGCGGGTGAGAATCGCGTTCTCCACGGCGCGCTGCGTATCGGCGGAAACTGCTCCGCCCCGGGTGCGGATCGACACTTTCAGCGAGCGCGCATCGAGCGCCGGATCGGTGACGTAAACAGTGGCTTTGTAGGCGCGACCGCCGCCCGGCGGGGTGCCGTAGCCGGTCACGATGACGCCGGAGAAGGGGTCAACCTCTTGAATCGGCAGGAAGTCGAGCACTTCGAGCGAAGCCTGCCAGAGATACTTGTTCACCTCGACGGTGATGTTCGGATCGCCCTTGCCGCTGAAGAGGTCCCAAACGGTGGATTTCTTCTGAACGCGGCGCGAGGGCCCGTCGGCAACGGCCTCGTTGGTGCCTGCCATATGGCTAAGCTGATTAGCGTCGCGCTGCGCGGGGGTCCCACCGCTACCCGAGAAGATGTTGCCGCTCGAGATACCCTTGCCGCAGCCTGCGAGCGCGAGGCACAGGCCCAGAATTGCCGTGCGTTTCAAAAGGGTTCTGGAAGTCATGCGAAGCTGTCCCCGTCGGCCTGCGTCATTGGTTGCCTTTTCTCTAGCCCATGGCCCCAAGCCCGACAAGGTTTTTCCCTTTTCGCCCCGGAATTCGCCCGATCGGCCCGCTGCCATTCGCGGGTCTTGTGCCGCTATACACGCACATGAGGGCTCTCGCGAGGCGGTGGCAAGGAAAGGCTGCAAAGGCTGGCTGACGTTACTGTGACATGTCTGCACCATCAAACACCCTATTCGACCGGGGCGGGCGCTTTGAGTTGCAATAAAAGGGGTGGGGAGAGAAAACACCGTCATACCCAACTTCGGATTCCCCAGGTTGGGGGTTACCTGTAAGACAATGAGGGAAAACGATGAAAAAGGTTCTCTTCGCGACGACCGCGCTCGTGTTCTCGGCTGGCATCGCTGCCGCTGAGGTCTCGGTTGGCGGCGACGGCCGCATGGGTGTCGTGTATAACGGCTCCGACTGGAACTTCTCGAGCCGTATCCGCGTCTCGTTCACCGCTTCGGGCACCACCGACGGTGGCCTCGAGTTCGGTGGCTCGGTCCGCGCTGACCAAGCTTCGAAAGCGACCAGCGGCACCGCTGCTTCGGTCTACATTTCCGGCGCATTCGGCAAGCTCTCGATGGGCGACGTTGTCGGCGCTCCGGAAGCTCTGTTCGGCGACCTGCCGGAAGTCGGCTACACCGACCTCGACGGTGCTGGCCTCAGCAACATTTCGACCGCGTTCGGTGATCGCAACAACGTGGGTGCGAACGAAATCCCGTACCTGACCGGCGACAACGGCGGCATGGTTGTTGATAGCACCGACAACTCGGGCCCGAACCTGCTGTACACCGGCACCTTCGGTGCGTTCTCGGTCGCGGCGTCGATGTCGGACGGCAAAGCTGGCTCGACCAGTGTGAATCAGGAGTACGCGGTTGCCGGCGCTTACACCTTCGGTAACTACACCGTTGGCCTGGGCTACGAGATCGTCGACCCGACGACCGGTTCGAACGCGAAGCAAGCAATGATCTCGGGTGTTGCTCAGTTCGGCAACACCTCGGTCAAAGCCTACTATGCGGACGGCAGCGGCAGCAACACCCTCGACAAAGGTTACGGCATCGGCGCGACTTCGGTCTTCGGTGCGACCTCGGTCATGGCTTACGTCAACTACGCCAAAGACTCGGACGGCGCTGAAGGCACCGCTTACGGCCTCGGCGCTGCGTACGATCTGGGCGGTGGCGCTTCGATCGTCGGTGGTGTTGCAGACAGCGACATCGACGGCACCGACACCCAAGCCGACCTCGGCGTGAAGTTCTCGTTCTAATCCTTCGGGACAGAACGATGGGAAGAGCGGGCCTTGCGCCCGCTCTTTTCTTTTTAGGTCCTTCGGTGTTTCTTGGGCGCGCTGACGAGGGAGGGCCAGATGGGACTGAGCGAGATTCAGGCGCGGATTGCGAAAGCGGAAGACGAGGCAGGGCGCGACGCGGGATCGGTGAAGCTGATCGCCGTGTCGAAAGTTCAGCCCGCCGAGCGAGTCGAGGCGGTTCTGCGCGAAGGGCATCGGCTCTTCGGCGAAAACTACGTGCAGGAAGCGCAAGGCAAATGGCCCGCCTGGCGCGAGGAATTTCCCGGCTGTGAGGTCCACATGATCGGGCCTCTGCAGTCGAACAAGGCGAAGCTGGCGGTGGAGCTGTTCGAGGCGATTCACACGCTCGACCGGCCCTCGCTGGGCAAGAAGCTGGCCAATCTGGCGCAGACGCGCGGGGCTTCTCCCGATCTTTTCATTCAGGTCAATACTGGCGAGGAGCCACAAAAAGCGGGCGTGCTGCCCGATGATGTCGACGCTTTCGTCGCGGACATGCGGGCGAAGGATCTTCCGGTCGTCGGGCTGATGTGCATCCCGCCCGAATCCGAAGACCCTGCGCCGCATTTCGCGATGCTGGCCGAGATGGCCGGGCGCAACGGGCTCGACGGTCTCTCGATGGGGATGAGCTCGGATTTCGAGAAAGCGATCGCGGCGGGCGCAACCCATGTGCGCGTGGGTTCGGCAATCTTCGGCGCGCGCGACTATTCCTAAGCTTTGTCCCGGGCGTCGAGCGCCGGGGGCTTTCCGCCCCCGGACCCCCGGAGGATATTTCCTCCAAGCCGAATTGGAATGTCGAGCGGTTCGCCCGGTGCAACATGCTGCGCGATCCAGATCAGGTGGTCCCGGCGGAAGGCGAGGCAGCCTGCGGTAGGGTAGCCCGCGCGGCGGCGCTGATGCAGGAAGATGGCCGAGCCTTTGCCTGCCTGCGCCTGCGGATAGTTCCAATCGGTGACCAGTACGATGTCGTAAAGCGGATCGGCGCGCCGCATCGCCTCATGCGAGGCGGGGTAGGGTGGGCGAACCAATTGGTTATAGGCCGAATCCTCGGAGGCGTCGCACCACAGATCGCGCGGCCCGATCGGTTCGGCCCAGTCTTGAGGCGCGACAATTCGATCCGCGCGGTAGAACATCCGCAGGATGTGCAGCCGCCCCGAGGGGGTCGCGCCGTCGCCCTCCTGCTTGCTGCCGGTGATGCCGCCGCGGCCGATCTCGACCGGGAAACGGCGACCGCGAAACAGCAGGCCCGTGGGCGTCAGGCGCATCACAGGATATGCCCCGATTTCGCCGCCTTGGTGGCCAGGTAGTTTTCGTTATGGCGGCTCATGCCGACCTTCAGCGGCACGCGCTCGGTCACGTCGATGCCGTTGGCCTCCAGCATCGCAACCTTGGCGGGGTTGTTGGTCAGCAGCCGCACCTGCGAAAACCCGAGCTTGCGCAGCAGCGCCGCGCCGATCCGGAAATCGCGCTCGTCATCCTCGAAGCCGAGGCGGTGGTTCGCCTCCACCGTGTCGAATCCCTGATCTTGCAGCGAATAGGCGCGCATCTTGTTGGCAAGCCCGATCCCGCGCCCCTCCTGATTGAGGTAGAGCAGGATGCCCGCGCCCTCATGCCCCATCAGCGTCAGCGCCGCGTCCAGCTGCGGGCCGCAATCGCATTTCAGAGAGCCCAGAACGTCGCCGGTGAAACAGGCCGAATGCAGCCGTGCGAGAACCGGTTTCGAGCGATCCGGGCGACCGATCTCGATCGCGTAATGCTCCTCGGCGCCATTGTCGGGGCGGAAGATATGCAGGCGCCCCGCTTCGGCGGCGCGCATCGGCACGCGCGCGGCAGAGACCGGGGCGAAAGCCTGCGGGATGTCGGCAGCGGCGAGCGCCTCTTCGGCGGTGATGCAGGTCAGATCCGTCGGCGTGGGGTCGGGCGCTGCGACCATCAGCGCTGCGGGCAGAAGCTGGGCGGACTTTGCCAGCCGGATAGCGGCACGGGAGAGATCCGCATCGCCGCCGCGAAGGGCCTTGAGCGGGCCTTTCATCGGCACGCGCAGATCGTCTGCCGGATCGGCGAGCGCGCGCAGCCAGAGCAGATCGGCGTCTGCAGGCACTTCGATCCGGGCAATATCGGCGTCATAGACCCGGGCTTTCAGCGTCTCGGCCCGGCGCGCGGTCAGCACCAGCGTCAACGGCCCCAGCGCGCGCAACGCCGCCAGCCGCTCGGGCGAGAGCGTTTCGACCGCCACCGCGAGGTGATCTGACAGCAAGACGGGCAGCCCCATGCGCAGATCGGCGCGGGCGCGATTCAGTCGTTCAGCCGGGCTCGGCCCGAGGAAATAGGTACCGGTCATGCGCTCTGAGATAGCCTCGACTGTAACAAATTGAAATATCTGCCGGTGATTCGACACGTCAGCGTGAGATAGGTTTCACCACCCTTGCCATCGCTGTGAAAGGGCAACAGCTATTCGTCAAACGCAAATGGAGGCTCAGGACATGGCATCATTGAAGAAGGTCCTTTTGGTTGACGATGACAACGATCTGCGCGAGGCGCTCGCCGAGCAGCTCGTCGCGACCGATGATTTCGAGGTGTTCGAGGCCAGCAATGGTCACGAAGCTGTAGATAAGGCGAAATCGACGCTTTACGACCTCGTCGTTCTGGATGTGGGCCTTCCCGACACCGATGGCCGTGAACTGTGCAAGAAGCTGCGCAAAAGCGGTGTGAAATGTCCGATCGTGATGCTCACCGGGCATGACACCGACGCCGATACGATCCTCGGCCTCGACTCCGGCGCCAACGACTACGTCACCAAGCCCTTCAAGTTCCCGGTGCTTCTGGCCCGTCTGCGCGCCCAGCTTCGCACCCATGAACAGTCTGAAGACGCCGTATTCCAGCTCGGCCCGTATACGTTCAAGCCCGCGATGAAGATGCTGGTCGACGACAAGGACCGCAAGGTGCGTCTGACCGAGAAGGAAACCAATATTCTAAAGTTCCTCTATCGCGCGACCGACGGCGTGGTGCCGCGCGACGTGCTGCTGCACGAGGTCTGGGGCTATAATGCGGGTGTCACCACCCACACGCTCGAGACGCATATCTATCGCCTGCGTCAGAAGATCGAGCCCGATCCCTCGAATGCACGCCTGCTGGTGACGGAATCGGGCGGCTATCGTCTGGTGGCCTGAACTGAAGCGTTTCGCGCGGCATGGGCTGCGTGACGCGCGCCAAGGTTGGAAATGAGGAAGGCGGCTCCTGCGGGGGCCGCCTTTTCCTTATGCGGCGCTTGGGATGCGCGGCTCAGACCGTGGGGTAGATGTCTTCCTCGGCCTCTTCGAGCGAGATACCAAGCGCATTCAGCCCGTCTTCGAGATGATCGGCCAGCATCGGATTGCCCAGCAGGTAATCTTCGGTGGGCGCGGTGGCCTCGGCCTTGGCGGTGGCGATCGCCTCATCCAGTTCCGACGCGTCATAAGTGTCGCGCCCGACCCACATCACCGCAGTCAGACCTGCTTGCTCATCCTCGTTCAGCGCGGCGATGAAGGCACGCAGCTCACGGGCTTGGCCGGAGCCGGGCACGCCCGCGTCGAACTTGCGGGCGCGGATGATGACATGGGCGATTTTGGCGGGGCTGATGGTGAGCATGTATCCCTCCTGAGGCTTGAGTTTGCGCCTCCGCCCTCTTTTGCGCAAGCGGCAATAGGTGTCAGTCTTCCTCTTGCACGAGCGCCGGGGCGGAGACCGCGCGCGGATGGCTGTCGACCAGCGCGGGCGTCTCCAGCGTGCCGCCATCGGGCACGACGCCCATCTGTTCGAAGCGGCGGGCGGAAGGCAGCACGCGGCTTTCCAGCGAGCCCACCGCCTTGTTGTAGCTCTCGACCGAGCGGGTCAGCGCCTTGCCGACGGATTCGACATGGCCGCCGAAGGTCTTGATCCGCTCGTAGAGATCCTTGGCGGTCTTCTGCACTTCGATGGCGTTGCGGGCCATCTTCTCCTGCTGCCAGCCATAGGCGATGGCTTTCACCAGCGCCATCAGCGTCGTCGGCGAGGCGATCAGCACCTTGTTCTCGAACGCGTATTCGATAAGGCCCGGATCGGCCTCGGCGGCGGCGGCCACGAAGGTCTCGCCGGGGATGAACATGACGACGAAATCGGGCGTCTCGTGCAGCTGGTCCTGATAGGATTTCGAGGACAGCAGCTTCACATGCTGACGCACCTGCTGCGCGTGGCGGGTGATGGCCGCGTTCTGCAGTTCCGGGGTCTCCGCCTCCAGCGCATCGAGATAAGCCTCGAGCGGGGTCTTGGCGTCGATCACGATGCTCTTGCCGCCGGGGATATGCACGATCGCATCGGGACGGCGCGCGCCTGCATCGGTCTGGAAATGCTGCTCGAGGTGGAAATCCACGTTCTCGGACATCCCCGCCATCTCGAAGACCTGCCGCAGCTGCATTTCGCCCCAGCGCCCCCGCGTCTTCGGCGCCCGTAGCGCCTGCACAAGCTTGCGGGTCTCCTGCCCCAGATGCGCTTGCCCTTGGGCCAGCGTCTTCACCTGCGCATGGATCGCGCCGTAAGCCTCGTTGCGGGCCTTCTCGATCGACTGGATCTGCTCGCCGAACTCGTTGAGCCGGGTGTTGAGCGGCTTCACCAGATGCTCGATCGCGTCGCGGCGGCGGTCGAGTTCCTCCTTCGCGGTCTTCTCATGGGTTTTGAACCGTTCCGAGACGAGCGCCAGGAAAGCCTCGGAGTTCTTCTGCAGCACGCCGGAGGCGACCGAGGAGAACCGATCCTCGATCTCCTTCTTCATGCCGCGCAATTCTTCGAGGCGCGCCGCATGTTCGCGCTGCAGGCTCTCATAAGCCTCGGACTTGGCAACGCGCGCCCGGTATTCGTCGTTGAGCGCGTTTCGCGTACGCTCCAGTGTGGCTTCGACCTCGTGCAGACGTTCTGCCGCAGCTTCAGAGGCAGCGAGCGCCTCGCGCAGGTTCTGAGCCTCTTCGCGGTAAGGTTCGGCCTCGGCAAGATCGGCATCCAGTTCCGCCGCGCGCTTGCGCGCAGACAGCCACAGCCCGGCGAAGATCAGCGCGACGACGACTGCGCCGATCAGAGCCTGAACCACGGGATCGTTAAGGTCGAGCGTGAGGGAACCGAGCTGGATCATGTGCGGCCAAACAGTCTTTCAATATCGCTGAGCTTCAGTTCGACATATGTCGGACGCCCATGGTTGCATTGGCCGGAATGGGGGGTGGCCTCCATCTGGCGCAGCAGCGCGTTCATCTCGTCGGCGCGCATCTGGCGGCCCGAGCGGATCGAGCCGTGGCACGCCATGCGGCTGAGTACCGCTTCGATCTTGGCCTGCACCAACTGGCTGTCGCCCAGATCGGACAGCTCGTCGAGCACGTCGCGCAGCAGCCCCTCGGCATTGATTTCGCCCAAAACGGCAGGGGTCTCGCGCACCGCAATCGCGCTGCCGCCGAAGGGTTCGATGGTCAGCCCAAGGCGGGAAAGCGCGTCGGCATGTTCCAGGAGCAGCGCGGCGTCGCCTTGAGAAAGCTCCACAATCTCGGGGATCAACAGCGCCTGCGCGGGCACGCCGTTCTCGGCCATCTGGCCCTTCAGCTTCTCATAGACCAGCCGCTCATGGGCCGCGTGCTGATCGACGATGACGATGCCGCGCTCGGTCTGGGCGATGATGTAATTCTCATGCACCTGCGCGCGGGCAGCCCCCAAGGGCTTTTCGGTCAGCGCGGGCTCTGCGGGGGCCGGTGCCTCGGCCCGCGCCGAGGGCGCATAGTCGAAGCTGGGCGCAGGGGCCTCTTGGAAGGACGGCTGCGGGTAGGATGGGGGCTGATAGGCCGGATCGGGCAGCGGCGCCTGCGCGGAGTAGGACGACCGCATCGCGCCAAGGCTCGGGCGATCCATCTGGTAAATGCGCGGTGGCTGATCGGCGGTCGGTTCGGGCCGCATCGCGCCGAGCGTCGCATCCGAGACGGTCGAGGACGCCCGATGCCCCGCTTGCGCCAGCGCATGGCGTAGCCCCGTCACGATCAGCCCGCGCACGGTCGCGGCCTCGCGGAAGCGGACCTCGGCCTTTGCGGGGTGGACGTTGACGTCGACGCGCTCGGGCTCGCAGGTCAGGAACAGGCAGGCGGCGGGGTGACGCTCGCGGCTGAGGAAATCCATGTAAGCCGCGCGCAGTGCCCCGGTCAGCTGCTTGTCGCGCACGGGGCGGCCATTGACGAAGAGGAACTGCTCCACCGCCGCGCCGCGCGAATAGGTGGGCAGCGCGGCATAACCGGTCAGACGGATATCTTCGCGCTCAGCGTCGATCTTCACCGCGTTGTCCGAAAAGGCCCGCCCGATCACCCGGGCCAGACGCTCGGACAGCGCGTCGAACAATTCGCCCTGCTCGCCATCGGCGCGGAAAATCTCGCGCGATTTGCCGTTGGACACATCGGTGAGGGTGAAGCTGACATAGGGCTCCGCCATCGCCAGCCGTTTCATCACATCGGCGATCGCCTGCGCCTCGGCACGGTCGGTGCGCATGAATTTCAGACGTGCGGGCGTGGCGAAGAACAGGTCGCGCAGCTCGACCACGGTGCCCCGGTTCAGCGCCGCCGGTTTCACCGGGCCGATCTGGCCGCCCGCCACGCTGATCTGGAAGGCGTCGAGACCATCGACGCGCGAGGTGATCGTCAGCCGTCCGACCGCGCCGAGCGAGGGCAGCGCCTCTCCGCGAAAGCCGAAAGTGTGGATGTTGAGAAGGTCCGAGCCGTCGATCTTCGAGGTGGCATGGCGCGAGAGCGCCAGCGGCAGATCCTCGGCGGTCATCCCGCAGCCGTCGTCGGTCACGCGGATCAGCGTCTTGCCGCCATCGCAATATTCCACCGCGACCCGCGAGGCGCCCGCGTCCAGCGCGTTCTCCACAAGCTCTTTCACCGCCGATGCCGGACGTTCGACCACTTCGCCTGCCGCGATGCGGTTTGCCGCAGCGTCATCGAGCTGCCGGATCACGGGACGCTCAGACGCGCCGATATTGCGGTTGTGCTGGTTCATTCCACTAGGGATAGCATGGCGCGGCGCTCATCTAAAGAGATTCGCGCCAGCTATCCCCAGCGAAATCAGTTCAGGCCCTGCGGGCGTCCGACGACGACGAAGGTCAGGTTGTCGGGGTTCAGGATGCGCTTGGCCACGCGCTGGATATCCTCCTTCGTGACCGCGTTCACCTTGTCGTTGCGGGTGTCGATATAGCTCGGCGCCATGTCGTTGAGCTGCATCCCCGTGAGAATGCCCGCGATCGTGCCATTGCCGTCGAAACGCAGCGGATAGGCACCGGTGAGGTAGGTCTTGGCGTCCTCCAGCTCCTTGTCGGTGACCTTGCCGGTCGCCGCTTTTTTCCACTGTTCTTTCACGACCGAGATCGCCTCTGCGACCTTCTCATTGGCGGAGGCAAAGCTGCCCTGCCAAGTCTTCGCCAGATCCTTGTCGACGATATAGGAGGCGATGCCATAGGTCAGGCCGCGTTTCTCGCGCACCTCGTCCATCAGGCGCGACGAGAACCCGCCCGCGCCGAGGATCTGGTTGAGGACATAGGCCGCGAAGAAATCGGGGTCTTTCAGCCCGATCCCCTTCTGGCCGAACATCACCACCGATTGCGGGCTGTCGAAATCGACCGTAGTCACGCCGCCCTTGAAGCTCGGATCCGCGGGGGGTGGCATGTCGGCGCCCTTGGCGGGCAGATCGCCCAGCAGCTTGTCGAGCATCGGCCCGAGTTCTTCCGGGGTGATGTCGCCCACTGCGGAGACCACCATGTGATCGCGGGTCATCACACGGTCCTTGGCCTCGAACAGGTCCTCGCGCGTCAGGCCCTTCACGCTCTCGGTGGTGCCGTTGAGCGAGCTACCATAGGGATGATCGCCATAGGTGATCTCGCGGAATTTCTCGCCCGCGATGTCGTTCGGGTCCTGTTTGCTCGACGCGATCACGGCGAGCACCTGCTGGCGCACGCGTTCGATTGCGCTTTGATCGAAACGCGGATTGACCAGCGCCTCGCGCAGAAGATCCACGGATTTGTCGCGGTTCTCGGTCAGCATCCGGGCCGAGATGTCGAGCGAGTCGTCGCCCACATCGAAGCCGAACTGTGCGGCCAGTGCTTCCTCGGCCTCGGCGAATTGCTGCGAGTTCTTCTCTCCCGCGCCTTCTTCGAGCGTGGCGGTCATCAGGTTGATCGCGCCGCGCTTGCCTTTGGCATCGAGGCTCGCCCCGCCCCGGAAGGCGATGTCGAGCGCGGTGAAGGGGATGTCGTGATTCTCCACCAGCCACGCCTTGATGCCGCCGGGCGAGGTGACCTGCTGAATGTCGATCGCGCGGGCGGGCAGGGCCAGCACGAAGGCGAAGAGCGACGCCATCACGAGGCGCGCTGTGATCGGGAAACGGGTATGGATCATTGCGTGATCTCCTGCGCGGTCACGGGCGGCGCGGCGGGGGCCGCAGTCTCGGCGGGGGCGTCATCGGGACGCTTGGCATAGCCCGTCACCGAGGACTTGTTCTGGAACAGATCGCGGGCCGCGGCCATCACGTCCTCCTCGGTCACCGACATCAGAACGTCCGGCCAGTCCTCGACATCCTTCACCGTGAAGCCCGAGGCCAGTGCTTCGCCATAGCGCCGTGCGAGGCCCTGGGTGTTGTCGCGCGAATAGATCTCGGAGGCCTTCACCTGCGTCTTGATGCGGGCAAATTGCTCAGGGTCGATGCCTTCCTTCAGAAATTGCGCCAGCGCCTTGTCGAGTGCCTTTTCGGCCTCGGGGAGGCTCACATCCTTGGCAGGCATGACCGAGAGGTTGAACGTCGTCGGGTCGATCGACATGCCGTCATAGTAGCTCGACGCGTAGATCGCGGTGCCGTCGCCGTAGATCAGCTTTCGGCCAAGTACGGAAGTCGCCTGATTGCCGCCGAGAATCTCCGACAGAACGGTCAGGGCGGCCGCGCGCTTCTGATCGCCCGGATTGCGCTCGGGGGCGAGATAGGTGCGGACCAGATAGGGCTGGGCGACGCGGGCGTCCTCGAAGGTCAGGTGGCGCGCGGCGCGTTGCGGCGGCTCTTGCGGGCGGGCGCGGGGCGACAGGTCCTCGGTCGGTTTCAGCTTGCCGTAATACTTCTCGGCCAGCGCCTTCACCTCGTCGGGCTTCACATCGCCCGCGACCACGAGTACCGCGTTATTGGGCGCGTAATATTCGTGATACCACTTGAGCGCGTCCTGCCGGGTCAGGCCTTCCATTTCCTTGCGCCAGCCGATGACCGGCGTGCCATAGGGCGAGTTGAGGAACTGGGCGGCGCGCTCCTGTTCGTTGAACAGCGCCTGCGGGTTGGAATCGGTACGCTGCGCACGCTCTTCCAGGATCACCTGCAGCTCGGTCTTCGCGTCGTCGGGCGAGATACGCAGATTGCGCATCCGGTCCGCTTCCATCTTCATCACCAGCGGCAGTCGGTCCGCGGCGATGCGCTGGAAATAGGCGGTGTAATCGAAGCTGGTGAAGGCGTTGTCCGAACCGCCATTGGCGGCGACCGTCTTCGACAACTCGCCGGGGGCCATGGTGTCGGTGCCCTTGAACATCAGGTGTTCAAGGTAATGCGCGATGCCGGATTTGCCGCGCTTCTCGTCGGCCGATCCGGCTTTGTACCAGACCATATGGACCACGACGGGCGCGCGGTGATCTTCGATCACGACGCCTTTCAGACCGTTTTCCAACTCGAAAGTAGAGACGTCACCGGCCACCGCCGGGCTCAGACCTGCCAATGTCAGCAGGGCGAACAGGAATGCACGCAATGCCCAACTCCTCACAAGACACAGTTTCGGCGAAGATAAGCACTCTCGCTTCGCGTGCAAACGCCGGTGACGTTCTCGTGATGATTTTTCGGATTACTTGACCGCTTGCTGCGCTTCACCCGAGGGCGGGGCGCCCGGGGTGACGACGCCGAGACGGCGCCAGCGCTCGAGCTCTGCCGACTGGTCGAGCTCCATCGGCTTGTAGGCTTTGTAGTAGACCGAAACCTGGAACAGACGTTCGAGCAGGCGACCGTCGTGATCCTTGCGCCACTGGTAATCTTCGGCGGCGAGGGTCTGGCGGATGCCCGCCTGGCTGCCGTAACGCGAAGCCGCGGAGACGAGCGCCCGATCCGACGTCGGCACCTGGCCGTTCCGATCGAGGCGGCGCGGATTGCCGCCAAGAGCGGCGACGGCATCAGCCTCGGGCGTGGGATCGGTGATGTTCGCGCCGCCCGGCGTGGGGGGCGGCAGGGCATCCAGATTCTCCGGCATCTCCAACGGCTTCGTCGGAATTACGCCGAATTCGTCCGGGCCTTGGTGCGAAGACCGCAGATTCATCAGGCTGGGGTCGCGGGAATTGCCGCAGGCAGCCAGCGTCAGTACCGCTGTAAACGCGAGTCCGAGCGTGCCGATCTTCGCCTGCATGAACCACTCCCTTGCCAGTTCCGCCCCCGTCTTAACGCAACATTGGAGCGTCGTCACCTGCGAAAAACAGGCTAGCCTTCGTTGGGGCGATGGTCCTTGCCGGTGAACAGCACCAGACCGACAGCGCCGAGGAAAATCGCCACATCTGCCACGTTGAAAGAATAGGGGTTCTCCCAACCCGGTAGCGACATGTTGAGAAAATCCGCCACCGCGCCGTAAACGAGCCGGTCGACGACGTTTCCGAGCGCGCCACCGACCAGCAGCCCGGCCGAGATATTCACCCGGCGCGAATGCGGCTCACGCGCGATCCAGACCCAGACCCAGAGCGAAATCACCAGCGCGACGACAATCAGCACCCAGCGCATCCAGTCGGTTTCGCCGGAGAACAGGCCGAAATTGACGCCGCGATTCCATGCCATGCGAAAGTTGAGGTAGGGCGGCACCACGTCGATCGCGCCGCGCTGGTCGAGATGCATCCCCTGCACCACGATATATTTCGACACCTGGTCGAGGAGCAGGACGCCCGCTGTCACTTTCGCTGCTAGCCGCATCTGGCCCTCGTTTGTTTCTCGTCACGTCTTCATGCCAGAAGGTGCAGCCCGGCATCCACCGGGCTACGCAAAGATACGGGCGGATCAGTGGCGGAAATGGCGCATTCCGGTGAAGACCATCGCGAGACCACGCTCGTTCGCCGCGTCGATCACTTCCTGATCGCGCATCGAGCCGCCGGGCTGGATGATCGCGGTGGCGCCTGCCTCAGCCGCGGTGATCAGGCCGTCGGCGAAGGGGAAGAAGGCGTCCGAGGCCACGACTGACCCCTTGGTGGGAGTCACGCTCAGACCAGCGGCTTCCATCATGTCTTCCGCTTTGCGCGCCGCGATCCGGGTCGAGTCGACGCGGCTCATCTGGCCTGCGCCCACGCCGACGGTCGCGCCGTCCTTGACGTAGATGATCGCGTTCGACTTGACGTGTTTCGCGACTTTCCACGCGAACAGAAGGTCTTTCAGCTCCTGCTCGGAGGGCTGGCGCTCGGTCACCACTTTCAGATCGTCCAGCGAGATCACGCCGTTGTCCTTGTCCTGTACGAGGAAACCGCCCGCGACCTGACGATAGGTCGTGATCGGTGCGGTGATGTCGGGCAGGCCACCGGTTTCGAGAAGGCGCACATTCTTCTTCTTCGCGATAACCTCTTTCGCCGCCTCGTCCACCGAGGGCGCAATGATGACTTCGGAGAAAATCTTGGTGATCTCTTCGGCGGTCGCCGCGTCGAGCGTCTGGTTCAGCGCGATGATGCCGCCGAAGGCCGAGGTGCGATCGCAGTCGAAGGCGCGCTTATAGGCCTCGATCACGGTCTCGCCGGTCGCCACGCCACAGGGATTGGCGTGCTTGATGATCGCGACGGCGGGCTTCTCGGTGCCGAATTCCGAGACCAGCTCGTAGGCGGCATCGGTGTCGTTGATGTTGTTGTAGCTCAGTTCCTTGCCCTGCAGCTGCTTCGCTGTCGCGACGCCGGGCCGGTTCGTACCGTCGAGGTAGAAGGCCGCCGACTGGTGCGGGTTTTCGCCATAGCGCAGCGTTTGGGCGAGCGTGCCCGCGAAAGCGCGGCGGCGCGGGGTCTGCTCGCCGATGGCGCCGGCCATCCAGGTCGAGACGGCGGCATCATAGGCCGCGGTGCGCGCATAGGCGATCTGGGCGAGGCGCTGGCGGAACGGGTAAGAGGTCGCGCCATCATTCGCGTCGAGCTCTTCCAGCACGGCGGCGTAATCTTCGACATCCACGACGGTCGAGACAAACGCGTGGTTCTTCGCCGCAGCCCGGATCATCGCCGGGCCGCCGATATCGATATTCTCGATGCAGGTGTCGTAATCGGCGCCTTTCGCCACGGTTTCCTCGAACGGGTAGAGGTTCACCACCAGCAGGTCGATCGCCTCGATCTGATGCGCTTCCATCGCGGCGAGGTGTTCTTCGTTGTCGCGCAGCGCCAGCAGGCCGCCATGCACTTTCGGGTGGAGCGTCTTAACGCGACCGTCCATCATCTCCGGGAAGCCCGTCAGATCGGCCACGTCGCGCACGCTGAGGCCAGCTTCGCGCAGGGTTTTGGCGGTGCCGCCGGTGGATAGCAGTTCCACACCGCGCGCAGCAAGCGCTTGGGCGAAGTCGACCAGTCCGGTCTTGTCGGAAACGGAAATCAGCGCACGGGTCAGGGGGATCGGGCGGGTCACGGGCAGCTCCTCGCAAGGCTCAGGTCAGGGGCGCCCGGCCATCCTTGGGGGATCTGCCCCAAGGTCAGGGCGCGTCGATGGCCGAGGGGTTATCGCGTGCTTGCGAAAAGGTCCAGCCAATCTGGCAGGCCCGGTCCAGAACCTTGCTGGAAAGCACGATCTGTTGTGCAGGACGCGGGCGAATGCGCCCTTTTTCCAGGTAAACCGAGGGTTCCAATGCCAGATCGGCGACCCCGTCATGGCGGAAAATCCAGATTTCCCCGGTGCGCAGCGCGACCGAAACGGCGGTGCCACCCAGATCGAGTGCCGCGTCGCAATCGGGATGCAGGTGAAAGCGGATGTCGAAGGGAATGCCGCGCAGGCCTTCACGCTCGAAGATCTGGTCGAAGCGCTCGATATCCTGAGGCGTCATCGCGCCCAGCGTGTCGCGCCCGCGCAATTCGCGCCCGTCGACGGAGAGGTCCAGCTCGCGGATATGCGACATGCCGTGGGTCTCGGCATAGCCGTCATGGCCGAAGATCATCCCGGTCTCGGACAGGTCGTCGGGCTTGAACCAGACGTTTTTCGGCGTCTTGTCGAGAAAGGCGCGCGGCGCCCGTCCGAAGAGGCGCTCGGGGCCGAGGCGCGACGAGGAATAGCCGCGGATCGAGAGGGTCGAATGGCTGGCGGTGGCCCGGCCCGCCCGGTGCCAATCCGCGCCGAACTGCGCGCCCGAGCCGCAATTGACGATCAGCGGGCGACGACCGGAGGTCAGCTCGAAGGCCAGCGTCGACGCATGGGCATTGGCCGAGGCCTCGCCCTGCGGAGGTCGCGCCGCGTCGATGATGAGAGAGCCGCGCCCCCCTTGCATTCGCACATAGCCCATCGCGATCGGTTCGCGCCGCACGCTGCGGATGCCGGTCGCCGAGAGCGCTGCGTCGAGCCGCCCTTCGGGGCCGCGTCCGCCGCCGTGAAACCGCGCCAGCGCCCCATCGGAGTGGCGCAGTGCGCGTAGGGTGGGCGCAATCCGAGCGATCGCATCGAGGAGCGGACCCGGCGGCGTGCGCCCCGCCGTTTCCAATGCCTCGGCTGCCCAGTTGAGAAGCGTCAGGATCTCGAGCAGTTCCTCGGGGTTCCGGCTGGCGATCCCGCCCTCCGCGTCGATTTCCTGCGCGCAATCGCGCGACAGCGCCTCGAGCGCGGGGGCGGCGTGCCGCTCCATCCCGGTCAGCGCAAGTCCCGCATAGACGAGACCGGTCAGCGCCTCGAACCGGGGCAGCCCCTGCACCGCGCCGGACCAGCGCTTCGAAAGGAAGATCGTCTGCTTGCCCAAGGCGTGGAAGAAGCGGTCGGCATCCACGCGCTCGCGCCCGTTCAGAAGCAGGACCGCGTGGTTGATCCAGCGGATCAGGCGGCGCCCGGTCAGATCGGGCGTCCAGCCCGGCCCTTTGCCGTCGCCGAAGCGGTCGATCCAGCCGAAGACCCAATCCTGCGCGCGGATCCGGGCCTCGCGGGTGCCCAGCGCGGCGAGATCGTCCAGCCAACCGCAACCGTGAAGCGCATCCTCGAACGCGGGGTCAGGCATCGGCAGATCCCAGATATTGACCCCCGGACCTTCGATCAGGAAGCCGGCGAACAGGAAATTGCCCTGAACGAGTTGCCGCCCCTTGGCATAAGAGCCGATCGTGCGCGGTTCCGGCTGGCTGACGAAGCCGGTCACGGTTTGCGCACGGCCCGCGCGCGCAGCAGCGAGTCGGTTCAGCGCCATGCCGAATTTTGCCGATGATCGGGTTCTGTCCTTGCCCATTCCGTCGCCGCTTGCATGCCCTTCTGTCGGGGAATGCGGTCACGTTACTGGGAGGCAGGCGCGCTGTCACCGCCTGCGGTGCCAGTTCACGCAGAGCGTTGCAGTCGCGCCATGTAGAATCCGTCCATCCCCCCGAGATCAGGCCAGAAATCGGGCCGCAGGCGCAGCCCGCTTTCCTCGGTGATCCACGCGGGATTGATGCCGGGCAGATCGGGGCGGATCACGGTGAGGTCCGGATGCCGGGTGAGCGCCGCCTTGATCTGCGCCTCACCCTCTTCGGGCAGAAGCGAGCAGGTCGCATAGACCAGCATGCCGCCGGGTTTGAGCCATTGCAGCGCGCGGTCGAGGAGTTGTTCCTGAAGCGCGAAGAGCGGCTTGATCGAGGTGCCGTCCTTGATGAAGGGCAGGTCGGGATGGCGGCGGATCGTGCCGGTGGCCGAGCAGGGCGCATCGAGCAGGATCGCGTCGAAAGGCGCATCCGGCTCCCATTCGAGCGCGTCGGCGGCGACGATCTCGGCCTCCATCTGCGTCCGGTCGAGGTTTTCCGCGAGCCGCTCCAGCCGCGCCTCGGAAATGTCGAGGGCGGTCACATCGGCCCCCATCGCGGCGAGTTGCAGCGTCTTGCCGCCGGGGGCTGCGCAAAGGTCGAGCACCCGTGCGCCCGCCTCAGGGGCCAAAAGTTTCGCGGGCAGCGCGGCGGCGGCATCCTGTACCCACCACGCGCCGTCTTCGAAACCGGCTAGCTCGGACACTTTGCCCGGATCGGTCAGCCGCAGCGACCCAGTGGGCAGAAGCGTCGCCCCCAGTGTTTCGGCCCATCCTGCGGCTTCGTCCTTCACGCTCAGATCGAGCGGTGCGCCCGCCAGATGCGCAACTTCCATCGCCTGCGCGGCCTTCTTGCCGAAGGACGACATGACGCGCCCGCGCAGCCAGCCCGGCATTTCGGGCGCAGGCGTCGTGGCCCATTTATCGCCCTCCTCGGAGACCTTGCGCAGCACGGCATTCACCAGTCCCGAGAAGCTCTGCAACTTCGGCCCGGCCGATTTCACCAGCGTCACGGCGGCATCGACGACGCCATGCGGGGCTTGCTTTTCCTCCAGCAGCTCGACCGTGGCCAGCCGCAGGATCGCCATCACGTCTGTCGGCGTGCGACGGCGCAGATGCGGTTTGAGAATCCGGTCGGCGCGGCCCAGATGGCGCAGCGTCGTCGTCGCGAGGCGCTGGGCGCGAGCGCGTTGCGCAGGCTCCAGCCCGTCGAGCGCTTCCGCGCCGATTTGCTCGGAGAGGCTTTCGCGATCCTCGAGAACGCCCACGATCAGGCCAAGGGCTGCGCGGCGCGCGGGGTCGGGTCTGGACATGGGCTGCGGCTTCCTGGCTTGTTGCGGCTTAAGCGCAGGCCTATATCATGCCCCGATCCACAGACAAGAAAGGACGCGCCATGTCCGATCAGCCCGAAGATAAGCGCGACTTGCCGCCCGCAGCCCTGCGCGCGCTCGCCGAAGCCGAGGAGCGCCGCAAGAACGCGCAGGCGGCGGAACTCCCGACCGAGCTTGGCGGTCGCGACGGTCCCGAGCCCGTGCGCTACGGCGATTGGGAGAAGAAGGGCCTCGCGATCGACTTCTGATCGCGGCGCCCTTTGATGCCGGGGCAGGGGGCGTCGCCCCCTCGGCGCGTTGCGCCTCACCCCCAGGATATTTGAGCCAATCCGAAACTGCTGTGACTCAGAGCCCCAGCACGTCGAGCATGTCGTATTCGCCGGGGCGCTTGTCCTGACCCCAGAGCGCGGCCTTGAGCGCGCCGCGCGCGAAGATGGCACGGTCGGTGGCGACATGGCGCAGGATGATCCGCTCGCCCATGCCGGCAAACAGCACGTCATGCTCGCCCACGATATCGCCGCCTCGAATGGCCGAGAAGCCGATCGCGCCATGCTTGCGTGCGCCGGTGATACCGTCGCGGCCCGACTCGCGATTGCCTTCGAGCGAGATGCCACGGCCTTCCGCCGCCGCCTCGCCCAGCATCAGCGCGGTGCCAGAGGGTGCGTCGACCTTCTTGTTGTGATGGGCTTCGATCACCTCGATATCCCAGTCGGCATCGAGCGCCTGTGCGACTTTCTTCGTCAGCTGGGTGAGCAGGTTCACCCCGAGGCTCATGTTGCCCGCGCGCACGATCACCGCGTGACGGGCACAGGGCTTGAGCGCCGCGATGTCATCGTCATCCATGCCGGTCGTGCCGATCACATGGGTGAGGCGTGCCTGCGCCGCGATCTTCGCGAATTCGCGGGTGGCGGCAGGCGCGGTGAAGTCGATCACGGCCTGCGCCCCGGAAAACGCCTCCAGCGGATCGTCGGTCACGATAACGCCGTTCGGTGCGCCGCCCATCGCCTCGCCCAGATCCTGTCCGACCCAGTCGTGGCCCGTGCGTTCGACGGCGCCCAAAAGGCGCGCCTTGTCGCTCTCGCTCACGGTGCGGATCAGCATCTGGCCCATCCGGCCCGACGCCCCGGTGATCACGATGCCCGGCAGGTCGCTCATGTCTTTCTCCTTCACGGTTTCGCGCTATCTAGCTTGCACAGGCGCGCTTGGCAAAGCCCCCGTTGCGCAAAACCCGCAGACGCCCTATGTGAGCGCCATGGCAAAGAACCGTTTCTCCTCGGGCGATGGCCCCTCGCAACGTCAGCTTCGCATGGGCGAGTTGATCCGACGCACGCTGTCGGACCTCCTGATGCGCGGCGACGTGCATGATCCCGATCTCAGCCGCTTCTCGGTGACGGTGGGCGAAGTGCGCTGCTCTCCAGACCTGAAGGTCGCGACCGCCTATGTCACGCCCTTGGGCGGGGAAGGCGGCAAAGAGCTGATCGCGGCGCTCGCGCGCAACAAGGGCGAGCTGCGGCGTCTGCTGGGCAAAGAAATGACCGCGAAATACAGCCCCGATCTGCGCTTCCGGCTGGACGAGACTTATGACCGGCTGGACGAGACGCGCCGTATGTTTTCGGACGAGACGGTGCAGCGCGATATCGCTGCGCGGGACGATGACGAAGACGATGAAGACGATCGCAACTAATGCTGCCGCGCTGATGCTGCTGGCCACGCCTGCGCTGGCCGACGCTCCTTGCGCGGATCGCAGCTTCGACGGCGTGACCTACACGGTCTGCGAAGCGCAGCTCGGGCAGGACCTGAAGCTGTTCCTCGACGATCCCGATGGCAATCTGATCGGAACGCCCGAGCGGCTTTCCGAAGTCGTCCCCAAAGGCGACCGCGTTATCTTCGCGATGAATGCGGGGATGTACCATCCCGATCGCAAGCCGGTGGGCCTGTTCATCGAGAACGGCAAGGAACTGCATTCGATCGTCACCTCCGAAGGGCCGGGCAATTTCGGCCTGCTGCCAAATGGTGTCTTCTGCATCGGCGAGACATTCTCGGTGACGGAATCGCGCGCCTTCGCCGCTGACCCGAAGGACTGCACCTATGCGACGCAATCGGGGCCGATGCTGGTGATCGACGGCGCGCTGCATCCGAAATTCCTCGCCGACGGAACGTCGAAGAACATCCGCAACGGGGTGGGTGTCTCGGCCGATGGCAAGACCGCCTATTTCGCGATCTCCGATGCGCCGGTGAGCTTTCACGAATTCGGCCGTTTCTTCCGCGATAAGATGCAGGTGCCCAACGCGCTCTATCTCGACGGAAAGATATCTCGGCTGACCATTCCCGGCCAGGGGCGCGAGGATATGGGCCTGCCGATGGGGCCGATCGTGGCGCTGATCGCGCCCGCGGACCCCGCTGCTGGAGATTGACGGCTCGCGCCGCTTGGGCTAGCAGGCGGCCCCTGTTGACTACGGAGGCCTCATGGCACGCAAGAAGGGTCGCGACATTTCCGGCTGGTTGATCGTGGACAAGCCCGCGGACATCACCTCCACCTCGGTGGTGAACAAGGTGCGCTGGGCGCTGGGCGCCAAGAAGGCGGGCCACGCGGGCACGCTCGACCCGGCGGCGACCGGGGTTCTGGCGGTGGCGCTGGGCGAGGCCACGAAGACGGTGCCTTTCATCACCGATGCGCTGAAGTGCTATCGGTTTCAGGTGCGGCTGGGGGCTGCGACCAAGACCGACGATGCCGAGGGCGAGGTGATCGAGACCTCCGATCTGCGCCCCACCGATGAAGAGATCGCCGCCGCGCTGACCGCTTTCGAAGGTGATATCGAACAGGTGCCGCCGCAATTCTCCGCGGTGAAGGTCGATGGCGAGCGCGCCTATGCCCTGGCCCGGGCGGGCGAGGAAATGGAACTCGCCGCGCGGCCTCTCTATGTCGAAAGCCTCGTGATGCTGGGCCGGCCCGATGCCGATACGGTCGAGCTGGAACTGGTTTGCGGCAAGGGCGGCTATGTGCGCTCCATCGCGCGCGATCTGGGGCAGAAGCTGGGCTGTCTCGGCCACGTCCTCTGGCTGCGCCGCGAATGGTCGGGGCCTTTCGAGGCGAGCGACGGGATCACGCTGGCGGAGATCGACGAACTGGCAAAGACGCCCGAACTCGATGCGAAACTGCTGCCTGTGGAGCTTGGTCTTGACGATCTGGTGCAGCTGAAAGCCACGCCCGAGGGCGCGGTGCGGCTGAAGAACGGCAATCCGGGCATGGTTCTGCCGGGTGACGCCGAATGGGGCGAGGAAGTCTGGGTGAGCCATGAGGGCAAACCGCTTGCCGTCGGCATCTACAAATCCGGCGAGGTCCATCCGAGCCGCGTCTTCAATCTTTGACGCGCCCTTCCCCTTGGTCCAAATATCCCCGCCGGAGGCCTCCGCCCTCTGCCACACACGCAACGGTCAGGACGAGAGATGATCACCCGCGAGCATATTAAAGGCGACGCCCCCTCCATCGCGGTCTATTCGGATTGCGAGAACTACCGCTACCTGCTGACGCGGGTCTGGGACGACAGCAAACCCCGGGCGCTTTTCATCATGCTCAACCCCTCGACCGCGACCGAAGTGCAGAACGATCCCACGGTGGAGCGCTGCGAGCGCCGCGCGCGGGCGCTGGGTTTCGGGGCGTTCCGTGTGACCAATATCTTCGCCTATCGCGCAACCGATCCGAAGGTGATGCGGGCGCAGGAAGATCCGGTCGGTCCGGAGAATGATGCGTCGATCCGCGAGAGCCTCGATTGGGCGAGCGGTCCCGAAGACCGGATCATCTGCGCCTGGGGGGCGCATGGGGCGCATCTTCAACGGGGCGCCGCAGTAGAGGACTTGCTGCGCGCCAGTGGCCGGGCGCTGCACCATCTCGGGCTGACCAAGGCAGGCGCGCCGAAGCATCCGCTCTACATCGCGTATGAGCATCAGCCCGAGCTGTGGTTCGCCCCGGAAGGGTGAGCGTATCGTTAAGCATTTAACGCTTAAGTCCTAGGGATTTCTTCTCCGCGACCGTAACGTCCGCGCATCTTCGCAGGGGTGCTCGAAATGTTGTTTCTGTCGGGATTTCTGGGTCTGCTGATGGCGGGTGCCACGGCGGGTCTCATGGTGGTTTCCTCCGACAATGAGGAGGATGAGCCGCCGCAGGGTGATCCGGATGGCACGTCCATGGAGAGTGAGGGCAACCTTCTTACCTTGGTCAGTGCCGGAGAGGCTTCGCCGGTACCGGTCGATCCCCCAGCGCCCGGCCCGGAGGATTACATGACCTGGGGTGATGCGTCCGACGATGCGATCGCGG
Organism: Thioclava sp. F34-6; assembly: GCF_002213235.1. NCBI lineage: Bacteria > Pseudomonadati > Pseudomonadota > Alphaproteobacteria > Rhodobacterales > Paracoccaceae > Thioclava > Thioclava sp. F34-6. The sequence continues at coordinate 68,700 of NZ_NBOA01000008.1, read as the reverse complement.
GGGCGGCGGGCGATGACCAGATCGATGGATATGGTGGCGATGACAGCCTGCTTGGCGGCAGCGGTGATGACGAGCTTCTCGGGGCGGCCGGCAACGATACGCTGCGCGGCGAGGCGGGGGCGGACACGCTGATCGGCGGCGACGGCGCGGATGTGCTCGCAGGTGGCGCGGATCCGGATTTCCTCTCCGGTGGGTCAGGGGCGGATCGGCTCTCTGGTGAGGCGGGGGGCGACACGCTGATCGGTGGCGTGGGAGATGATACACTTGCGGGCGGCACTGGGGGCGATACGTTGGTCGGAGCGGATGGCGCAGACACGCTGACCGGGGACGCCGGGCGCGACGAGTTGAATGGCAATGCGGGAAACGATCTGCTGCGCTGCGTCACGCTGCAGACGCGCGATCTGGGGGCGGCCGATGCCGATACCCTCAATGGCGGGGCAGGGGAGGATGTGCTCCTTGGCGGCTCCGGCGATTGGCTGCATGGTGGCGAAGATCCCGACAGCTTTGCGCTGAGTGACTGGATCGACCCGGCGACGCCCGCAACGATCGCCGATTACACGGCGGGCGAGGATCGGCTGGCCGTGATCTACGATCCGCAGGGCGCGGCCTTGCCGCAGATCAGTGTCGAGCCCTCGGAGGTTCATTCCGGTGCGGCGTGGATCCTTCTCGATGGGATGCGGCTGGCCGAAGTGCTCGACGCGCCGGAGTTGAGCGCGCAGGACATCGCGCTCTTCACGCCCGAGCAATTCGCGGCGCAACAGGCGGTAGGCGCTTTGAGATAAGGCTTTTCAACAGGCCGATTCGCGTCTATACGCGCGCATCTGTTCCGAAAGGGGCAGTCTATGGACCTTGCTGGACGACATCCCGGCTTGCGCCCGAACCCTCAATGTAAGGAGATCCCGATGTCGATCACTGTTGAAGACAAGAACGCGCTTATCAAGGAATACGGCACCAAAGAAGGTGACACCGGTTCCCCCGAAGTTCAGGTCGCAGTCCTGACCAAGCGCATCGCGAACCTGACCGAGCACTTCAAAGAGCACAAGAAAGACAACCACTCGCGTCGTGGTCTTCTGATGCTCGTCGCGCAGCGCCGCAAGCTGCTCGACTACCTGAAGGCGAAAGACGTCGCACGTTACCAGTCGCTGATCGAGCGCCTCGGCCTGCGTCGCTAATCCGCCTAGGATTGGAATTCGAAACGCCCGCGCATACCGCGCGGGCGTTTTCATTTGCGTAATTCCGTGTGAATTGCCTGAAATGACATGATTGGGCTCTGTTCCCATGATTGGCGAGATTTTTGGGCGAATGGCCTTCCAATGAAAAAAATTTGGTCGGTTCGACTTCTTGTCCTCCTGTATCGTCCGCTCCAAACGGGAAAACGCGCGCATCTGCCCTAGTTTGCAGATGCGGTAACAGGGAGGATACAAAATGCAGATCGGAGTCTGGATCAGCTTGGCACTGTATTTCGTGCTGATGCTGGCCATTGGGGTCTACGCGTGGCGCAAGTCCACGTCGAGTTCCGAGGAATACATGCTGGGCGGGCGCAACCTGCCCCCCGCGGTTGCAGCTCTCTCGGCAGGCGCATCGGACATGTCGGGCTGGCTGCTTCTGGGTCTGCCGGGCGCGCTCTTCGTGTCGGGCCTGACGCAAAGCTGGATCGGGATCGGCCTTTTCGTCGGTGCGTTCGTGAACTGGATCGTCGTGGCGCCGCGCCTGCGCGAGCAGACCGAGCGTTATGACAACGCGCTGACCATCCCGGGCTTCCTCGCCAATCGCTTCCCGAGCCACGCGACATTGCTGCGGATGGTTTCGGCGGTGATCATCGTGGTCTTCTTCGCGGTCTACACCGCGTCGGGTCTCGTCGGCGGCGGCAAGCTCTTCGCCAGCGCCTTCGGTGGCAGCTACATGACCGGGGTCATCCTCACGCTGGGTGTCGTTCTGGTCTACACGGTGATCGGCGGCTTCCTCGCCGTGTCGCTCACCGACTTCGTGCAGGGCTGCATCATGATGCTCGCGCTCGTCATCATGCCGATCGTGATCCTCACGACCGGTCAGGGCGACGGCGTGGACGCGGCTGCGAGCCGACTGAGCGATATCGACCCGAACTTCCTGTCGATGACGAACGGGCTGACCTTCGCGGGCTGGCTCTCGGCCGTCGCCTGGGGGCTGGGCTATTTCGGCCAGCCGCACATCATCGTGCGCTTTATGGCCGTGCGCTCGGTCGCCGATGTGCCGAAAGCGCGGAATATCGGCATGGGCTGGATGGCGATCTCGCTGATCGGCGCGATCTCGGTCGGGATCTTCGGCCGCGCCTATGCACAGCGTAATGGGCTCGACGTGCAGGATCCGGAGACGATCTTCATCATCCTGTCGAACCTGCTCTTCCATCCGCTGGTGACGGGCTTCCTCTATGCCGCGCTTCTGGCGGCGATCATGTCGACCGTGTCGAGCCAGCTTCTGGTGTCGTCCTCGTCGCTGACCGAAGACTTCTACAAGATCGTCTTCAACAAGGAGGCCTCGGACCGTGCCTTGGTGAATGTCGGTCGTCTCGCGGTGCTGGCCGTGGGGATCGCGGCGATCATCATCGCCTCGAACCCGGACAGCAAAGTGCTTGGCCTCGTCTCGAATGCCTGGGCCGGGTTCGGTGCCGCCTTCGGTCCGCTGATCATCCTGTCGCTGACGTGGAAACGGATGACGGGTCTCGGCGGCGTGGCTGGCCTCGTCGTCGGCGCACTGACCGTGATCGTCTGGATTTCGCTGGGCTGGGGCTCGTTCCTCTACGAGATCATCCCGGGCTTCATCGCGGCCTTCATCGCCATCATCGTGGTGAGCCTCGCAAGCGAAGATCGGGGCGAGTTCCGCCCGATCGAATGATCCTCGCGACTTGAGATGTGAAAGGCCCGTCCAATGTGGCGGGCCTTTTGCGTTACTCCTTCGCGGCGCGTCTCGCGAGCCAGCCGACGCTCAGCCCCTGCACCACGATCGAGAAGACGACGATCACGTAGGTGGCCGAGAGGATTTCATCCGTCCACTGCGAGTCCGGCAGTGACAGCGCGAGGGCGACCGAGATGCCGCCTTTCAGCCCGCCCCATGTCATCACGCGGGTCACGCCGGGGCCGAAGTTGCGGAACGGGCGCAGCGCGAGGATCGGCACCACCACCGCGACCAGCCGGCCGACCAGCGCTAGGCCGATCGAGGCGACCGACGTCGTCAGGATATCCGCGTCGAACCGGATCGCGAAAATCTCCACCCCAATCAACAGGAAAAGCACGGCGTTGAGTATCTCGTCCACCAGCATCCAGAAAGCGTCGACATACTTGCGGGTCTCCTCGGACATGCCGAACCGCGCCCCGACATCTCCGATCAGAAGCCCGGCGCAGACCGCGGCGATCGGGCCGGAGACATGCAGGAACAGCGCCAGCTCATAGCCACCGAACGCGAGGCCAAGCGTCAACAGTACTTCCAACGAGGGGTCGTCGATGAGGCGCATCACGCGAAACAGCCCCCAGCCCATCGCGAGGCCGAGCGCCGCGCCGCCCACCGCTTCGCGGAAGAACAGGGTGCCCGCCCCGGACAGGCTTGAGGCTTCGGAGTGGCCGCTGGTGAAGGCGAGGCCAGAGAGGATCAGGAAGACCGTGTAGCCGACGCCGTCGTTGAACAGGCTCTCGCCCGAGATCACGGTCTCGAGCGTGCGGCGCAGATTGGCCGAGCGCAGTACGCCGAGCACGGCGACGGGATCAGTCGGCGAAATCAGTGCCCCGAAGGTCAGCGCGACCATGATCGGCGCGCCGGTCAGCCAGTGAAAACCGAAGCCCACCACGAGGGTCGACAGCACGACGCCGATCGTCGCCATCACCAGAACCGTCGGCCAGACCGCCCGCAGGTCCGACAGCTTCACATGCAGCGCCCCCGCGAAGAGCATCAGCCCCAGCATCCCGTCGAGCAGCGCTTTCGAGAAGTCGATGCTCTTGACGTAATCTTGTACCTGCTGCGCGAGGTTCAGCCCGAAAATGCGATCGACGATCATCAGTCCGATCGAGGTCATCAGAGCGACGATCAGAATCCCGATCGTCGGCGGCAGGCGCAAAACGAAGTGATTGATGACGCCGAACAACCCAGCGAGCACGATGAGGGCGGCGGCGAATTGCAGAACGGTCATGGGGCGGCTCTCGGCGTGATTGTCCGTTTAAGGTAGCCCAGAGCACCTCAGGGCAAGCGGCGCAAGCCCTGCAGAGGGGCGCCGCATTGATCCCGAGATCGCGGGGCGGGGACTCTATTGGGCGGCGATGACAAGCTGTGCGAAGCCCTTCGCGCGGTAGCGGACGAACGCCTCCGGGCCCTTGGGGTCGAGGTCGTAAAGATGCGGACGCCCGGCAAGATAGGGGCGCCAGCGCTTTTCCGGCGTTTCGCTTATCAGCACATCGTGAGACTTCTTCATCTCGCACGCGAGGTCCTTGATCTTCATTCCCCGGCCTTCCTTGCTGTTCTGCGCGATGACCTGCCGGATCTTGTGGTCGAGTTGGCCGATTTTGCTTTCGGGCGGGGCCACCTCCTTCGGCTTGCTCTTCGGCAGGCCGATTTCGTGAAACACGGAGCAGCTTTTCCGAAACCCCGCGGGCGCCTTCTTTTCGCCGATGCCGATGACTTCAAAACCCTTCTCGCGAAGACGGGTCGCGAGATGCGTGAAGTCTCCATCAGAACTTGCGATCACGACACGTTCGGCCAAACCTTCGAAAGCGATCTCCAGCGCGTCGAGGGCAAGCAGCAGGTCGGACGCGTTCTTGCCGGTGCCCGAATGTATGAGCCGGATCGACGGCACGTCTCCCCAGTTCTTGATCTGCACGATATCGCCATAGGCGCGCCGGATGAACGCGCCGGGTGCGAAGGATAGGATCTTCGGCGCGTGGCAGGCGGAGATGTTCTCGCCGTCGATGAAAAGGGCTGTGGGTTTGCTCATGGTCTCACAATGTTCAATCTTAATAACTACGGGCTGAGGATGGCGCGCCAATCTGGCCAGAATTGGGCGCGGGCCGTTTCCTTCCCCAAGGACTCTTTGCTTCCCAAACCCCTTCATTTCCTGTATTGGCAGGCCCATCTGAGACGTGACGCCTCGAGCCCCCGGGCGCGTGCAAGAGGATAAGGGGGCGGCGGCAATGGGGCCGCCATGCAAATCGGGAGACACGGGATACGCCTGTGAGAGCTCCCAGAAGGATACGCTGAATGTTCAACACCGTTAAAAAATCGATCCAGTGGGGCGAAGAAGAGCTCACGCTGGAGACCGGCAAGGTCGCACGTCAGGCTGACGGCTCGGTTATCGCCACGCTGGGCGAAACCTCCGTCATGGCCAACGTGACCTTCGCCAAGGAACCGAAGCCGGGTCAGGATTTCTTCCCGCTCACGGTTCACTACCAAGAGAAATACTATGCCGCCGGTAAAGTGCCGGGCGGCTTCTTCAAGCGCGAGGCCCGTCCGTCCGAAAAAGAGACGCTCACCGCGCGCCTGATCGACCGTCCGTGCCGTCCGCTCTTCGCGGAAGGCTTCAAGAACGAAGTGCTCGTGATGTGCACCGTTCTCTCGCACGACCTCGTCAACGAGCCCGACATCGTCGCGATGATCGCCGCGTCGGCCGCGCTGACGATCTCGGGCGTTCCGTTCATGGGCCCGATCGCCGCTGCGCGCGTCGGTTTCGCCGATGGCGAATACATCCTGAACCCCGAAGTCGACGACATGCAGAAGCTGCGGGAGAACCCCGAGCAGCGTCTGGACCTCGTCGTCGCGGGCACCAAGGACGCCGTGATGATGGTGGAATCGGAAGCTTACGAGCTGTCCGAAGCGGAGATGCTGGGCGCGGTCAAGTTCGGCCATGACGCGATGCAGCCGGTGATCGACCTGATCATCGACCTCGCTGAAGCCGCCGCGAAAGAGCCCTTCGACTTCCAGGCGCCCGACTACTCGGCGATGCTCGAGACCGTCAAAGCTCTGGGCGAAGAGAAGATGCGTGCTGCATATGCGATCTCCGACAAGCAGGAGCGCGTGGCCGCCGTCAACGCCGCCAAGGAAGAGATCAAGTCGCAGCTCACCGAAGAGCAGCTCGAAGATCCGACCCTCGGCACCGCGATGAAGAAGCTGGAATCGGCTGTTCTGCGTGGTGACGTCGTGAAGAACGGTCGCCGCATCGACGGTCGTGCGCTGGACGAGGTTCGCCCGATCGTGGCGGAAACCGGTCTGCTGCCGCGGACCCACGGCTCGGCGCTGTTCACCCGCGGCGAGACGCAGGCGCTGGTCGTGACCACGCTGGGCACCGGCGACGACGAGCAGATCATCGACGCGCTGCACGGCAATTCGCGCTCGAACTTCCTGCTGCACTACAACTTCCCGCCCTACTCGGTCGGCGAAGTGGGCCGCGTCGGTTCGCCCGGCCGTCGTGAGATCGGTCACGGCAAGCTCGCATGGCGCGCGCTTCAGGCGGTTCTCCCGGCTGCGACCGACTTCCCCTACACGATCCGCCTCGTCTCCGAGATCACCGAGTCGAACGGCTCGTCCTCGATGGCGTCGGTCTGCGGTGGCTCGCTGGCAATGATGGACGCGGGCGTTCCGCTGAAGTCGGCCGTGGCGGGTGTCGCGATGGGTCTGGTGCTGGAAGAGGATGGCTCCTGGGCCGTTCTGACCGACATCCTTGGCGACGAGGATCACCTCGGCGACATGGACTTCAAGGTCGCAGGTACCGAGGAAGGCATCACCTCGCTGCAGATGGACATCAAGGTCGCCGGCATCACCGCCGAGATCATGGAGAAAGCTCTGGAGCAGGCACGCGCTGGCCGCATGCACATCCTTGGCGAAATGAACAAGGCGCTCTCCGCAGGCCGTTCGGAATTCTCCGCCCATGCTCCGCGCATCGAGACGATGACCGTTCCCACCGACAAGATCCGCGAAGTGATCGGTTCGGGCGGCAAGGTCATCCGCGAGATCGTGGAAGTCTCGGGTGCCAAGGTCGACATCAACGACGACGGCGTGATCAAGATCGCTTCGGCCAATGCCGAGGCCATCAAGAAAGCGCATGACATGATCCACGCTATCGTGGCTGAGCCCGAAGAAGGCCAGATCTACACCGGCAAGGTCGTGAAGCTCGTCGATTTCGGCGCCTTCGTGAACTTCTTCGGCAAGCGTGACGGTCTCGTCCACGTCTCCCAGATCGCCAACAAGCGCCTGAACCACCCGAGCGATCTGCTCAAGGAAGGTCAGGAAGTGAAGGTAAAACTTCTGGGCTTCGACGATCGCGGCAAGGTACGCCTTGGCATGAAGATGGTCGATCAGGAAACCGGCGAAGAGATCGCGCCGGAAAAGCGTGAAGAGAAAGCCGATTGATCGGTTTGATCCGCTAGACGATTTAGAAAGGCCCTGGAGCGATCCGGGGCCTTTTGCTTTTGGTCCTTCTGGGTCGGGCGGAAATGAAAAAGCCCCGGGCGTTGCCGGGGCTTTTCCGCAATCGGACGAGACTGCTCTCAGCCCTGCGCTTTCACAGTGCGCAGATAGGGGAGCTTGACGTCGACTTCGCCGAATTTCTCTTTCGCTTCCTCGGTCGACACTGAGAGGGCGACGATCACGTCCTGGCCCGGGACCCAGTTCGCGGGGGTCGCGAAGGGTTTGCCATCGGTGGCCTGAACGGCATCGAGGGCGCGGATGATCTCGGCGAAGTTGCGGCCGACCGACATCGGGTAGGACATGGTCAGACGGACCTTCTTGTCGGGTCCGATGATGAAGACGGTGCGCACGGTCGCCGAGTCCGCCGGGGTGCGACCGTCGGGCAGGTAGGCGTCGGCGGGCAGCATGTCATAGGCTTTCGACACGGCCAGCGAGGTGTCGTCGATGATCGGGAAATTCGCGGGCGCGCCGGCGACTTGCTCGATATCCGATTTCCACTTCACGTGCTCTTCGACGCTGTCGACCGAGACGCCCATGACCTTGGTGTTGCGCTTTTCGAATTCGGGGGCGAGCTGCGCCACAGCGCCGAATTCGGTGGTGCAAACCGGGGTGAAGTCTTTCGGGTGCGAGAACAGGATGGCGTAACCGTCGCCGATCCAGTCGTGGAATTTGATCTCGCCAGCGGTCGAGTCGGCGGTGAAATCGGGAGCGGTGTCGTTGATACGCAGGCCCATGAAAAACCTCCTGTGTTTGCGTAAAATTACGTCTTTGCGGGATATAAGTCCTCGCCGGGGTCCATTCCAGCCAGTTTAGAATCTTTTCAAACTTGGGGTCTGCGACCTATCGTCAGGCCTTGCGCAGGGCCGAGAGTGGTGAAACGCTCTTGCGCAATATCTGTGTGCGGGAGGCTGAAATGATCGAGAAGCGGAATTTCTACATCGACGGGGAATGGGTCGCACCCAAGGCTGCGCAGGACTACGAGGTGATTGATCCATCGACCGAAGATCCCTGTGCAGTAATCTCGCTGGGCGATCAGGCCGACACGGACGCGGCAGTCGCGGCAGCGAAGGCGGCGCTGCCCGGTTGGAAAGCAACCGACCCGGCAGAGCGGATCGCGGCGGTCGAGCGGATCGCCAAGGTCTATGCCGAGCGCGCCGAGGACATGGCGCAGGCGATTAGCCTCGAGATGGGCGCGCCGATCGATCTCGCGCGCAAGAACCAGTGGGGCGCGGGCGCCTATCACATCAAGAATTTCATCGACGCGGCGAAGGCGTTCGAGTGGGTGCATCCTTTGGGCGACGGCACGCCGGGCGCGATGATCGCCTATGAGCCGGTGGGTGTCGTCGGGCTGATCACGCCGTGGAACTGGCCGATGAATCAGGTGACGCTCAAGGTGATCCCGGCGATCCTCGCGGGCTGCACGATGGTGTTGAAGCCGTCCGAGGAAGCGCCGCTGTCTTCGCTGATCTTCGCGGAAATCCTTGATGCGGCGGGGCTGCCCAAGGGCGTGTTCAACCTCGTGAATGGCGACGGCGCGGGCGTCGGCACGCAGCTCTCGACCCATCCGGATGTCGAGATGATTTCCTTTACCGGCTCGACCCGTGCCGGGCGCGCGATCTCGAAGGCGGCGGCCGATACGCTCAAGCGCGTGACGCTGGAGCTTGGCGGCAAGGGCGCCAACCTGATCTTCGCCGATGCGGACGAAGATGCGGTGGCCCGCGGTGTGAAGCATTGCTTCCAGAACTCGGGGCAAAGCTGTAACGCGCCGACGCGGATGCTGGTCGAGCGTTCGGCCTATGATCGCGCGGTCGAGGTCGCGCGGCAGACCGCCGAAGCCACGCAGGTCGCTAGCCCTCGCGAGGAGGGCAAGCATATCGGCCCGGTCATCAACAAGGCGCAGTTCGACAAGATCCAGGGCCTGATCGAGACAGGCATCGCGGAAGGCGCGAAACTCGTCGCGGGCGGTCCCGGACGGCCCGAACATCTCAATCGCGGCTTCTATGTCCGTCCGACGGTCTTCGCCGACTGCGATCCCTCGATGACGATCATGAACGAGGAAATCTTCGGCCCAGTCCTGTCGATCATGCCCTTCGACAGCGAGGAGCAGGCGATCGAGGTGGCCAACGCCACGCCATACGGTCTGACCAATTACCTGCAATCGGGCGACGGCGCGCGACGCAACCGGCTGGCGCGTCAGTTGCGCTCGGGCATGGTCGAGATGAACGGTCAGGACCGCGGGGCGGGGGCACCGTTCGGCGGCGTCGGCTCCTCGGGCCGGGCGCGCGAGGGCGGCCGTTGGGGCATCGAGGAATTCTGCGACGTGAAGTCGATCTCCGGCTGGGCGGAATAAGGGGCGCTGCCCCTCTTGGCCTATCGGCCAATTCACCTGCCGATATTTTCATTGAGAAGAACAGGGGCGGTTGCGCAAGCGGCCGCCCTTCGACATGATCGCGCGGCTTTTGGAACGGGAGAATGAGATGAGCTTCACGCTGGCGACCTGGAACATCAACTCGGTGCGGCTGCGCGAGGGGCTGGTGCGCAAGCTGATGGAGGAAGAGGCGCCCGACGTGCTCTGCCTTCAGGAATGCAAGAGCCCGGTCGAGAAGATCCCGGTCGAGGGTTTCAAGGAACTGGGCTACACGCACATGATCGCGCGCGGCCAGAAGGGCTATAACGGCGTCGCGATCTTCTCGAAAATTCCGATGGAAGAGAAAAGCGCCCATGATTTTGCCGATCTCGGCCATGCACGCCATGTCGCGGGTACGCTCGAGAATGGCGTCACCATCCACAACTTCTATGTCCCCGCAGGCGGCGACGTGCCGGATCGCGAGGTGAACGAGAAGTTCGGCCAAAAGCTGGATTACCTCACCCAGATGCGCGATCACTTCAAAGCGGAAGGGCCGAAGAAGTCGATCCTCGTCGGCGATCTGAACATCGCCCCGCGCGAGGATGACGTCTGGAGCCACAAGCAACTGCTGAAGATCGTCAGCCACACCCCGATCGAGGTCGAACATCTGCACGACACGATGGAGGCGGGCAAATGGGTGGACATCACCCGACAGGACATTCCCGAGGGGCTTCTCTATTCGTGGTGGTCCTACCGGGCGCGCGACTGGGATGCCGCCGACAAGGGCCGCAGGCTCGATCACATCTGGGCGACGCCGGATATCTCGAACGCGGCGCATGGCAGCCGGGTGCTGCGCGCCGCGCGGGGCTGGGAGAAGCCCTCCGATCATGCGCCGGTTTTCGCGACTTTCGATCTGTAATCGCTTGCGGCAGCGCGCCGCGGTCAAACGGGTTTGCGTTCGGCCCTTCCGAGGCCATATAGGGAAGCAAATCCTCCGCAATTTCGGGAGACGGACATGCTGGAACTGGGTGGCGGCGCCAAGGCCGCAAGCAAGAGCGAATACGTCACGGACGTGACCGAAGCCAACTTCATGGCCGAGGTAGTCGAGAAATCGCAGACCGTGCCGGTCATCGTGGATTTCTGGGCGCCGTGGTGCGGCCCGTGCAAGCAGCTCGGCCCGGCGCTGGAAGCCGAGGTCGAAGCCGCGAAAGGCGCGGTCGTGATGGCCAAGGTCAATGTCGACGAAAACCAGATGATCGCAGGCCAGATGCGCGTGCAGTCGATTCCGACCGTCTACGCCTTCTGGCAGGGCCAGCCGATCGACGGTTTCCAGGGCGCGCTGCCGCCCTCCGAGATCAAGAGCTTCGTGGCCAAGCTGATCGAAGCGTCCGGCGGTGAGGCGGGCAACGGTCTGGGCGATGCGGTCGAGGCGGCGGAAGCCATGCTGGCCGAAGGCGCGGCAGAAGATGCGGCGGAAACCTTCGCGGCGATCCTCGAAGAAGATGGCGAGCTGGCGGAGGCGCATGGCGGCCTGATCCGCGCACGCATCGCGCTCGATCAACTGGATGCGGCAGGTGCAGCCTTGGCTGCGGTGCCGCCGAAGCTCGCCGACAGTGCCCCGGTAGAGGCAGCGCGCGCGCAGCTCGATCTGGCGAAACAGGCGCAATCGGCCGGTCCGCTCGACGATCTGAAATCCAAGGTCGAGGCGGATCCGAACGATCATCAGGCCCGCTTCGACTATGCTCAGGCGCTCTACGCGGCCGGGAATGCCGAAGAGGCCGTGGATCAACTTCTCGAATTGTTCCGCCGGGATCGCGAATGGGACAACGAGGCCGCGAAGACGCAGCTTTTCACCATTTTCGACGCGCTCAAGCCGAACGATCCGATCGTCGCAAAAGGTCGCCGTCGTCTGTCGTCGATGATATTTGCCTGAGGACTTGGGCGCGCTAGTTTCATCCGCATGATGAAGAAAGGCGACTTGCCCGAAATCCTTCCGCTTTTTCCGCTGCCCGGTGCGCTGCTGCTGCCCCGGGCGCGGCTTCCGCTGCACATCTTCGAGCCGCGCTATCTGCAGATGATCGAAGATTGCATGAAGACCAAGTCTCGACTGATCGGGATGATCCAGCCGATCAAGGGGCCGGAGGGGCAGAACCACCTCAACACGATTGGCTGCGCGGGCCGTCTGACCGGGTTTTCCGAGACCGAGGACGGACGCTACATGATCACGCTGTCGGGGATCTCGCGCTATCGCATCCTGCAGGAGGTCGAAGGCTTCACGCCCTATATCCGCGCCGAGGTCAGCTGGGCCGGGTTCGAGCGCGATCTGGGCCCGGCGGAGCATGACAACGGCTTCGATCGAGACGATTTTCTCGACCTGTTGTCCAAGTTTTTCCACGCCCAAGGGCTGGATACTGATTGGCAAACGCTGAAGGATGCCGATGACGAGTTGCTGATCAACTCGCTCGGGATGCTTTTGCCGCTGGAGCCCGAGGACAAGCAGGCACTGCTGGAGGCGCCCTGTCTGGCCACCCGGCGCGAAACCCTGGTGACCCTGATCGAATATGCGCTGCATGGCGGCGGAGAGGAGCGGTTGCAATGAGCGAAGAGACCGAGAGCGCACCGGCTGCGGAGAAACCGCTATTCGACCGGCACATGCTGGAGGCGCTCGTCTGCCCGCTGACCCATGCGGTGCTAAAATACGATGCCGAGAAACAGGAGCTGATTTCTCAGCCCGCGAAGCTGGCCTTCCCGATCCGGGGGGGCATTCCGATCCTCTTGGAAGACGAAGCGCGCCGGATCGACGAATAAGGCGCGGTGCTTACAGTGCGCGGCCCTGCAACAGGCGGGGCAGGGGGCCCGAAAGCCCCGCCGCTTGCTGCATGAACCCGCGCCGCAGCCCCGGGGTTGCCTGCACCAGACCCATTCCCAGATCGCGCCCTGCCTTCAGTAGCGGATTGTCGTTCGAGAACAGCTTGTTCACGGTATCCATGCCGAGTGCGAGCGACGTCGAGTCGAAGCGTCGCCAACCCTGATAACGCTCCAGCACGTCCTCGGCCCCGATATCCTCACCCCGGCGCATTGCTTCCACGACGATTTCCGCCAGTGCCGCCACGTCGCGCAACCCGAGATTCAGGCCCTGTCCCGCGATCGGATGCACCCCATGCGCCGCATCGCCCACCAGCGCCACGCGAGGCGCGACATAGGCTTTCGCAAGCGTCAGATTCAGCGGGTAGGAGAACCGTGGCCCGGCCAGTTTGATCTCGCCGAGGAAATCCCCGAAACGCGGGCGCAGCACAGCGAGGAAATCCTCGTCATCCAGCGCCGAAATGGTCTTTGCGTTTTCTTCGGTCTCGCTCCAGACGATGGAGGACCGATTGCCTTTCAGCGGCAGGATCGCGAGCGGTCCGGTCGGCATGAAGAACTGATGGGCGATGCCGTTATGGGGCTTCTCGTGCTCGACCGCCGCGACCAGCGCGGTCTGACCATAGCCCCAACCCTCACGGGTGATCCCGGCGCGTTCGGCCACGCCCGACCGGCGACCGTCCGCGCCGATCAGCAGTTTCGCGGTCAGGGTCTTGCCGGTGGACAGGCTCACCTCGACCCCGCCGGGCACGACCTGCTGTCCCGTGACCTGCGTCTCATGCAGTAGCGTGATCTTGTCGCTCGCCTCCATCGCATCGAGGAACGCACGATAGAGGTAGCGATCCTCCAGCATGTACCCGACCGGTGCCTGATCCAGCTCGCGCGCGTCGAAATGCAGGAAGAAGGGCGCCGCCCCTTCGCCCGCGTGACCGTCGGCGGCTTTCACCTCCATCATCGGCTGCGCCTGATCGGCCAGTCCGTCCCAGACGCCGATCGCGCGCAGCAGTTTTTGCGACGCGATCGCCAGCGCATAGGCGCGTCCGTCGAACGTGTCGGTCGCGCGTTGGCGCGCGGGAGCGGCGTCGACGAGGGTCACGGAAAGGCCGACGGAGGCCAATGCAAGCGCCAAGGCGGGGCCGTTGAGCCCGCCGCCTGCGATGATGACGTCTGAATCGTGTTTCATGGCGCTTACTATGGCGCTGGAAGCGGGATTGTCCATGCGCGGGACTGTCGCTAGCGTGGCGGAAAGAACGAAGGAGGTGGGGTATGGAATGGCGTCTGGCAGGGGCTGCGGAGCAAGGGCGGGCGATCGCCGCCGGGCAGCTCGATCCGGTGGAGCAGACCGAGGCCTATCTCGCAGCGGCTGAAGCGTCGGAAGACATCTATGCGCGCCTTACGCCGCAGCGCGCCCGCGACGAGGCGATGGCCGCGCATCAGCGCGCCAAGCAGGGCCGTCGGCGCGGGATGCTCGATGGCGTTGCGCTGTCGTGGAAGGATCTGTTCGACACCGCGGGCGTGGCGACGGAAGCGGGCACGCGGTTGCTGGCCGGGCGCGTGCCCGAGCGCGACGCCGATGTGCTGATCGAGGCCACGCTGGGGGGCTCGGTCTGTCTGGGCAAGACGCATATGACCGAACTGGCTTTCTCCGGGCTGGGCGTGAACCCGATGACGGCGACGCCGCCGAACATCCATGATCCCGAACTCGCGCCGGGCGGGTCTTCCTCCGGAGCGGCGCTGTCGGTGGCGCGCGGCTTGGCGGCGGCGGCCGTCGGATCGGACACGGGCGGGTCGGTGCGCATTCCTGCGGCATGGAACGATCTGGTGGGGCTGAAGACCACGCATGGCCGGATCACGACCAAGGGTGTCGTGCCGCTGTGTAGGAGCTTCGACACGATCGGTCCGTTGACACGCAACGTCGAGGACGCGGCCCACGTGCTGGCGCTGCTCGAAGGGCGTGCCGCGCCGGATCTGCGCGACGCAAGCCTCAGTGGCAAACGGCTGCTGGTGCTCGAAGGGCTGCCGTTCGAGGGCACCCGCGAAAAGCCGGTGCAAGGCTTTGAGCGGGCTGTTGAGGCCTTCGCTAAGGCGGGTGCGGTGATCGAGCGGCGGGGCTTGCCGATGGTGCGCCCGGCGATGGACCTTTCCGGCGTTCTCTTCGCGCCCGAGGCCTATGGCGAATGGAAGCACGAGATCGAAGCCGCGCCCGAGAAGATGTTCGCAGCGATCCTCGAGCGGTTCCGCAGCGGGCGCGACGCTCTGGCCTCGGATTACGCCAAGGGGTGGCACGCGCTGGAGGGCTATCGCGCCGCCTATCTGGAGGCGACTGCGGAATATGACGCCGTTCTGGTGCCGACATCGCCGATCCTGCCGCCCGATGTCCGCCGCCTTCTCAGCGACAAGCGCTATTTCCAAGAGGAAAACGTGCTCGCCCTGCGCAACACCCGGATCGGCAACGTGCTGGGGCTGTGCGCGCTGAACCTTCCGACGGGAATCCCAAGCTGTGGTATTTCGCTGATGGCGCCGCCCATGACAGAGGATCGATTGCTGCGTTTGGGCATGTGCGCCGAATCGGCGCTGGCCTGAAAACCACATTTCTTGTGGTCAACCCGCTCTGGAGCTTGTCTTTTTCTGGACGAAACGGCGGAGCTTTTGTAACCTCGTCGGTAATAAGGGGCGACATAGACCCCATTCGATGAGGCACAGATGGACTTTCCCGAGCGGTTTTCGAACCTGCCCGAATACGCATTTCCGCGTTTGCGCGCGCTGCTCGATTCGCATGAACCGGGCGGCGACGTCTTGGCCATGTCCATCGGTGAGCCGCGCCATCCGATGCCCGAGTTCGTGGGTGATGTCATTGCGCAAAGCCTTGGAGAGTTTGGGAAATATCCCGCCAACGACGGCACGCCCGAATTGCTGGACGCGATCTCTGGCTGGCTCAAGCGGCGCTATTCGGTCGAGATCGGGCCGGAGCGGATCATGGCGCTCAACGGCACCCGCGAGGGTCTTTACAACGCCGCGATGGCGCTTTCGCCCGAACAGAAACGCGGCAAGACGCCCGTGATCGCGATCCCGAACCCGTTCTATCAGGTCTACGCGGTGGCCGCGGCAGCGGTCGGCGCGGAGCCGGTTTTCGTGCCCGCAGGCGCCGAGACCGGGTTTTTGCCTAATTATTCGGCACTTCCGGCGGAGGTGCTGGACCGCGTCACCGTCGCCTATCTGTGCTCGCCCTCGAACCCGGAGGGCGCAGTCGCGAGCCGCGAATATCTGGCCGATCTGCTGCATCTGGCCGAGAAGCACGACTTCATGGTTTTCGCCGACGAGTGCTATTCCGAAATCTGGCGCGAGGCCCCGCCGCCCGGTGCGGCACAGGTCGCCGCCGAGGAAGGCATCGACCCCGAGCGCGTGGTGATCTTCCATTCGCTCTCGAAGCGGTCGAACCTGCCGGGTCTGCGCTCGGGCTTCCTCGCCGCCGGGCCGCAAAGCATTAAACATATCCGTCGCCTGCGCGCCTATGCCGGTTCACCGCTGCCGCAGCCGCTGCAGCGCGTGGCAGAGCGGGCCTGGGCGGATGAGGCTCATGTCACGGAAAATCGTCGTCTTTACGCCGAGAAATACGAGATCGCGGGACAGGTCTTCGACGGCGTCGATGGCTTCCAGCTGCCGCAGGGCGGCTTCTTCCTCTGGCTTCCCGTCGAAGACGGGGAGGCAGCGGCGCTCAAGCTTTGGACAGAGACCGGCATTCGCGTGCTGCCGGGCGCCTATCTCGCGCGCGAGGTGAACGGGGAAAACCCCGGCCAGAAATATATTAGGGTGGCTCTGGTCGCCCCAAAAGCAGAAACGCAGCGCGGGCTCACGCAGCTTCGCGACTGCCTATACGGTTGAGGACGGTAGGTTATGGCATCTTATCAGGTTCGACAGCGCGATCCGCTTTTCGATCAGGACACGCAAGCCGTTCTGGAACGGCGTGGCAAGGAATTGGTAGGGGGGCTGCTGGTCGTCTTCGGCCTGCTCGCCGCGATGATGCTTTTCTCCTATCATCCCGAAGATCCAAGCTGGATGGCAGCCTCGGATGAGCCGGTGCAGAACTGGCTCGGCCGGATCGGCGCCGGGATCGCCTCGCCGTTGTTCGTGATCGTGGGTCACGGCGCGTGGTTGCTGCCTGCGGCGCTGGTGGCCTGGGGCCTGCGCATGATCACCCATCGCGGCGAAGAGCGCCTCGTTTCGCGGATGATCTTCTTCCCGATCGCCGTGGCCGTCGCCTCCGTCTATGCAGCGCTTCTGGTGCCGGGCGATCAATGGGGTCAGGCCTTCGGCCTTGGTGGGCATTTCGGCGACATGATCGCGGGCGCGATGCTGGGGATCGTTCCGATCTCCGGCGTGGTCGGGCTGAAGCTTCTGTCGCTGGTCCTCGCCGCGGCAATGCTGGCCATGGCGACCTTCGTTCTCGGCTTCACCAAGCCCGAGTTGCGCGCGATCACGCGTTTCATGTGGCTGGGCACGGTCGCGGTCTATGTCGGTGTGATGAACGTTCTGGGTCGCGGGGCCTCGGCCTCGGTCATGGGGGCGCGCTCGGCGGCGGAGCGTGCGCGCCAGCGTCGCGCCGAAGCCGCCGAACGTGCCGCTGAGCAGGCGGCTTGGGAAGAGCAGCAGGCGCTCGCCGCGCAGCATTGGGCCCCGGAGGTCGAAGCCGCCCCGGCCGCGCGCCCGTCCTTCCTGTCTCGCATCCGTCGCCCGGTGGAGCCGGACTACGATCCCTATGATGCCTCGCCGGAGCTGTTCGAGACCGAGCCCTATTGGGACGACCAGCCGACGGCCGCGCCCACCGAAGATCGGATCCGTGCGCGCATCAGCCAGGCGGTGCAGAACCGCAAGGCCGCACCGGTCGCCACCGATTACGCGCCCGAGCCTGCCGGAGCGCCGCTGCATCACGATATGCCCGAAACCTTCGCCGAGCCCGAGCCGGCGCCGCCGCGCCCTTCGGCCTCGGTGCTCGCCGCCGTCGCCAAGCGTCTCGCGCGCGGCCCGCGCCAGCCGCAGGTGGTCCATCAGGAGCCGCCGCTGCGGGCCGAGCCGCAATTGCGTGCGGAGCCACCGCTTCGGGCCAAGCCGCGTTTCATGCCGGGCTTCGGCGCACCGGCCGCAACCGCCCCGGAGCGCGCGTCCGAAATGGCGACCTATGCCGAGGCCGAAGAGCCGCATATGACGGCTGCCGAGCAGGTCGCACAGGAACGCGAATACGCAGGCGAAGAGAGCCGCGACTGGACCCACCCGGATTACGAAGGCTTCGAACCCGATCTCCGCGATATGCGCACCGAGCATTTCTATGCCGGCGAGCCACATTCCTTCGACGAGACCGGCAATGCGCAATGGATCGAGGAAGACGTGGTGCCGGAAATCCCGGCCTCGGCGCGTGGCCTCGACCGTCAGGTCATCAAACAGCCCGAGCCGAAGCGCGTGGTGCAGCCCGCGGCGAAACCCGCGGCCCCGTCGCGTCGTGCGATCGAAGAGGCGCAGCCCAAGATGACTTTCGAGAAGCCGCAGACTGCGCCCTTCGAAATGCCGCCGCTGTCGCTGCTGACCAATCCCACGACGATCCAGCGCCACCAGCTCTCGGATGAGGCGCTGGAGGAGAACGCACGGATGCTCGAGACCGTGCTCGACGATTACGGCGTGAAGGGCGAGATCGTCTCGGTCCGCCCGGGCCCGGTTGTCACGATGTATGAACTCGAGCCCGCGCCGGGTCTCAAAGCCAGCCGCGTGATCGGTCTGGCCGACGATATCGCCCGCTCGATGTCGGCGCTGTCGGCACGCGTTTCGACCGTGCCGGGCCGTTCGGTGATCGGCATCGAACTGCCCAACGACCACCGCGAGAAGGTGGTGCTGCGCGAGATTCTCTCGGCGCGCGACTTCGACGACAAGAACATCAAGCTGCCGCTGGCTCTGGGTAAGACGATCGGTGGCGAGCCTATCGTGACCAACCTCGCGAAGATGCCCCACCTGCTGATCGCGGGGACGACCGGTTCGGGTAAATCCGTCGCGATCAACACGATGATCCTGTCGCTCCTCTACCGTCTGACGCCGGAAGAGTGCCGCCTGATCATGATCGACCCGAAGATGCTCGAACTCTCCGTCTATGACGGCATCCCGCATCTGCTCAGCCCCGTCGTGACCGATCCGAAGAAAGCCGTCGTCGCCCTGAAATGGGTCGTCTCCGAGATGGAAGAGCGCTATCGCAAGATGTCCAAGATGGGCGTGCGCAACATCGAGGGTTACAACGGTCGCGTGAAGGAGAGCCTTGAGAAAGGCGAGATGTTCAAGCGCACCGTGCAGACCGGCTTCGACGAGGAGACCGGCGAGCCGATCTTCGAGACGGATGAATTCCAGCCCGAACCCTTCCCCTATATCGTCGTGATCGTCGACGAGATGGCGGACCTGATGATGGTCGCGGGCAAAGAAATCGAAGCCTGCATCCAGCGTCTGGCGCAGATGGCGCGGGCCTCGGGCATCCACCTGATCATGGCGACGCAGCGCCCCTCGGTCGATGTCATCACCGGCACGATCAAGGCGAACTTCCCGACCCGGATCTCCTTCCAGGTGACGTCGAAGATCGACAGCCGCACCATTCTGGGCGAGCAGGGCGCCGAGCAGCTTTTGGGCATGGGCGACATGCTCTACATGGCGGGCGGCGGCAAGATTACCCGTTGCCACGGGCCCTTCGTGTCCGACGAGGAAGTCGAGGAAATCGTCAACCATCTCAAGAGCTTCGGCCCGCCGGCCTACATGTCGGGCGTTGTCGAGGGCCCCGATGACGAGGTGGCTTCCGACATCGATCAGGTGCTGGGCCTCAACACTGGCGGCAATACCGGCGGCGAGGATGCGCTCTATGATCAGGCGGTGGGCATCGTGATAAAGGATCGCAAATGCTCGACCTCCTACATCCAGCGCAAGCTGGGCATCGGCTACAACAAGGCCGCGCGCCTCGTGGAGCAGATGGAGGATCAGGGCGTCGTGTCCTCGGCCAACCATGTCGGCAAACGCGAAATCCTCGTGCCCGAACAGCAATAAGCCGGTCACAATCTGAGATGCAGAGCGCCCCGGGGGAGACCTCGGGGCGTTTTGCATTGGGCCGCACGGGCTATCCGCACCCGGTGCGCTGTCATCCGATACTGGGGGAGATGTTATTGAATGACATCCCCGGTTCGGCGCAAATGCGCTCAAGACGGACCCGCAGCGCGATTGGCGCGTTACGGCGGGACTTCCGCTTTCGCAAGGAGTGCCTAAATCTATGGTCATGAAACAGATCCGCATCCTGCTCGCCGCGATCTTCACGCTGGCGCTCGCCCTTCCGGCCTCGGCCGGGAAAGTCTCGCTGAATCAGATATCGTCCTATCTGAACTCGCTGACCTCCGCTTCGGCGGATTTCACGCAGGTCAATTCGGACGGGTCGATCTCGACCGGCAAGCTGTTCATCAAGCGGCCCGGCCGGGCGCGCTTCCAATACAATAACGACAAGACTTTGGTGCTGGCCTCGGCTAACCGCGTCGCTGTGTTCGATCCGAAATCGAACCAGCCACCGGAGCAATACCCGCTGGTGAAGACGCCGCTGAACCTGATCCTCGGGCGCAATATCGACCTGAATCGTAACGGTATGGTCGTGGGCTACACGACGGACGGACCGAAGACGATCGTCACCGCGCAGGACCCGCAGCATCCTGAATACGGGAATATTCAGCTCATCTTCACTGACGGGCCGGTTGAGCTGCGCCAATGGGTGATCACCAACCAGTCGGGCGAGAAGACCACGACGATCCTCAACAACCTCCAAAAAGGCGGCAACTTTGCCACCTCGATGTTCTCGATCGACCAGGCGTTGGCCCAGCGGCGCTGATTGTTCAGCGCCGGCAGGCTTGAAGCTGGATCTCGTACATCTGCGCGCGGGATGCGACTCGGTCGGCCACGGCTAGAAGCCAGGATTTCGACCGGTGTGACCCGCGCGAATAGCCGCCGCGCCCTTCGTGATAGGCGAGATACTGGTTGCGCGCGTCGGCCTTGGAGATGCCGAGCTTCTTCTGCGTGCCATCCATGTACCAACCCATGAAGTCGGTGGCATCCGAGATGCGGTTGCGCCGGGCACCGAAGCGACGGGTATCTTCGCGATACTCGTCCCAGGTGCCGTCGAGGGCTTGGCTGTAGCCGTAGGCAGAGCTCTGGCGGCCCAGCGGGATGATCCCGAGCGCGAAGCGCTGCGGTGTCTTCGCGTTGCCGTCGAACTTGCTTTCCTGGTGGATCGTGGCCATCTGAACCGCGACCGGAACGCCCCATCGGGCCTCCGTCCGGCGCATGGCGTTGAAATATTGCGGACGCTCCTTGATGATCGCGCAGGCGTCATCAAGGTTGCGCGGGGGCTTGGACGGTCCGCCTCCGCAGGCGGCCACCGCAAGCAATACGCCGAGGGCGAGGTATTTCTTCATAGCTGCTCTTCTTTGCTCTGACGGCCTTGTTTTTTGTCATCCTATGCGTAATTGGCCCGTTCGAAAACCGGGAAACGCACGATGTCAGCGGACTGTCGCGACGAATCGGACAATCTGTTTCCGGCGGAAATGAGGCGAAAACGTGGACCTGAGCGGTTTCACGATTTAGGTATTAGGTATGAGGATAGACATGCATACCACGCACGCGAAATATCACATCGGCCAAGTGGTGCGACATCGCAACCACCCGTTCCGGGGGGTGGTCTTCGACGTCGATGCAATCTTCTCCAACTCGCAGGAATGGTACGACGCGATCCCCGAGGAGTCGCGCCCGTCCAAGGATCAGCCCTATTACCACCTGCTCGCGGAGAACGACGAAAGCTACTATGTGGCCTATGTGTCCGAGCAGAACCTCGTCGCGGATTTCTCCGGCGAGCCGGTGAGCCATCCCGATCTCGATGATCTGTTCGGTGAGTTCGGCAACGGCTCCTATCGGCTGCAATTCCAGATGAACTGAACGACCCTGCGGGTTCGGCGCCGGCTTATCCCTCTTGGAGTATCTCAACCGGTTCCAGCGGCATCCGGAAGGCCAGCAGATTGCGCCCGTCCTGCCGGTGATAACCAAGATCGGTCGCGAGGTCGCGGATCAGGAACCAGCCGAAGCCGCCTTCGGGCAGGCTGCTCGGGTCGGGCCGCTCCGGGTCGCGGTCCCGAAGGTCGAGGCAGGCCGGGGGCAGTGGGATCCCGTCATCGCTGACCGAACAGTTGAGCCCTTTTCGGTCGCGGACGATGGATAACGCGATCACGCCCTCCTCGCTTTCGCCGTAGCTGTGTTCGACGATGTTGTTGAGGATTTCCGCGAGGATCAGTTCCAGTGTTCCGGCCTCTTCCTCGGTCATCAGACGGATGAAACGCGCCACCGCAGCCCGCAGGGCATCACGCACCGCGATCGGTGTCGCCGGGAAGCTGAGGTTGAAGACGCGCACCTCGCCCCCATCCGGGCGGGGGTCTGGGCGCGCAGTCGTGGCGGGGGCTCTTGCATTCAGACGCTCACGCATATCTCCGGTCCTTCCCCAAGGCGGTTGCGAGATCGGCATGGATCGGCAGGACCGAATTCATGCGGGTGAGGCGGAAAACTTTCACCACATTCGGTGTCAGCCCGCAAAGCTCCAGCTGTCGGTCGGGGGCGAGCGATTTCATCACCGCCACCACCGCGCCGAGGCCGGAACTGTCGAGAAACTCCACCTTCGAAAGGTCGAGCAGTACCCGCGGCGCGGGCTGCATCGTCACATCGCGCATCCGTTCCTTGAACCTGAGGGCGATCGCAGCGTCCAGCCGCGCCTCGGCCAGATGGACGACAAGCGCGCCTTCCAGCGCTTCGGCAGTAAGGTTCATGTACGCCTCCCGCGATTGATCTGACGGGAAGGCTAGACGGCAATGCTTACCATTCGGTATCCGTGGAACAGGATTTTGGAGGATATCATGGAAAACGTGGTGATCGTCGGAGCGTCGCGCACGCCGATGGGTGGGATGCAGGGCGTCTTCGCAGGTGTGTCTGCGTCCGAACTGGGCGGTGTCGCCATCAAGGCGGCGATGGACGGTGCGGGTGTCGCGCCTGCGCGCATCGAGGAAGTGCTGATGGGCTGCGTGCTGCCCGCAGGTCAGGGGCAGGCGCCCGCGCGGCAGGCGGGTTTCGCGGCGGGCCTCGGCGAAGAGGTGCCCGCGACGACGCTGAACAAGATGTGCGGCTCGGGCATGAAAGCGGCAATGGTGGCCTATGACCAGATCGCGCTTGGCCAGACCGGGGTGATGGTCGCGGGCGGCATGGAGAGCATGACCAACGCGCCTTACATGCTGCCGAAGATGCGCGCAGGGGCGCGGCTCGGCCATGCGCAGGCGCTCGATCACATGTTCCTCGACGGGCTGGAGGACGCCTATGACAAGGGGCGCCTGATGGGCACCTTTGCCGAAGATTGCGCGCAGGCGTTCCAGTTTACCCGCGAGGCGCAGGACGATTACGCGATGGCGTCGCTGAACCGTGCCGTTGCCGCGGAGAAATCCGGGGCCTTCGCGGGTGAGATCGCGCCCGTGACGGTGAAGAGCCGCAAAGGCGAGACCGTGGTCGCGATCGACGAGCAGCCGGGCAATGCGCGCCCCGACAAAATCCCCCAACTCAAGCCCGCCTTCCGCAAGGACGGCACGGTGACGGCGGCGAATTCGTCCTCGATCTCGGACGGGGCGGCGGCGCTGGTGCTGGCCTCCGAGGCCGCGGCGAAGGCCGAGGGGCTGCCGATCCGCGCACGCATTCTGGGCCATGCGAGCCATGCGCAGGCGCCGGCCGATTTCCCGACGGCTCCGGTGCCGGCGGCGGAAAAGCTGCTGAAGAAGCTGGGCTGGACGATCGAGGATGTCGATCTTTGGGAGGTCAACGAGGCCTTCGCGGTCGTGCCAATGGCCTTCATGCACAAGCTGGGCATTTCGCATGACAAGGTAAACGTGAATGGCGGCGCCTGTGCGCTGGGCCATCCGATCGGCGCGTCGGGTGCGCGGATCATCGTGACGCTGCTCAATGCGCTGGAAAAGGCCGGTCTCAAGCGCGGCGTGGCCGCGATCTGCATCGGTGGGGGCGAGGGCACGGCCATCGCGATTGAACGGGTATGAACGTGGATTACCAAGACCTGACGAAACGCATCGCGGCGCTGACCGAGGGCGAGACCGACGAGATCGCGCTGATGGCGACGCTCGCCTGCGAAATCCACCACGCGGATGACCGCTTCGACTGGACCGGCTTCTACCGGGTCACCGAGCCGGAACTACTGAAGATCGGCCCCTATCAGGGGGGACATGGCTGTCTCGTGATCCCGTTCTCGCGCGGGGTCTGCGGGGCGGCGGCCCGCGAGGGGCGCACGCAACTGGTGCCCGATGTCGAGGCTTTCCCGGGCCATATCGCCTGCGCCAGCTCCACCCGTTCGGAACTGGTGATCCCGGTCTATGCGCAGCGGGGCCTCATCGCGGTGCTGGATATCGACAGCGACCAGCCCGACGCCTTCACCGAGGCGGATGCCGCGGCGCTGGAAGCGATCCTGAAAAACGTGTTCGGCCATTTGTGAGGAAGCGATGAAACATACCGGCGCGTGCCTGTGCGGGGCGGTCAGCTACGAGGTCGAGGGAGAGATGCAGCCCGTGGTGGCGTGTCATTGCTCCCAGTGCCGCAAGACCTCCGGCCATGTCTGGGCCTCGTCGCAGGTCGACGCCCATCAGCTCGTGCTGATCAACCGCGACGGGCTGCGCTGGTATCGCTCTTCGGAGACGGCGGAGCGGGGCTTTTGCGCGGTCTGCGGCAGCTCGCTGTTCTGGCGTCTGGATGGGGAGGGGCGGATCTCGATCGCGGCGGGCACGCTTGACCTGCCGACCGGGCTTTCGATGGCGGAGCATATCTTCGTGGCGTACAAGGGCGATTACTACGAAATAGAGCCGGGGCCGCCCCAATCGCCCTGAGGCTTGACCCGACAGGCGGCGCAGTGCATCTCGCAGTCCATGAGTTATGTCTATGACCCGCCAAAGGAGGCCCCGCGCATCCTTCATGCCGATCACGAAATCCTCGTGGTCGACAAGCAGGCGGGGCTTCTCTCGGTGCCGGGCAAGGGGCCGGACAAGGCCGATTGCCTCATTGCGCGGCTGCGGGGGATTTACCCCGAGGTGCTGCTGGTCCATCGGCTCGATACCGATACTTCGGGTGTGATGGTCTTCGCGCTGACGCCCCATGCGCAGCGCCATCTCGGTCTGCAATTCGAGAAGCGCCAGACGAAGAAAGCCTATCAGGCGCGGCTCTGGGGGGAACTGGCCGATAAGGAAGGCCGGGTTGATCTGCCGCTTTGTGTCGACTGGCCGAACCGCCCGCGCCAGCATGTCGATCACCAGAACGGCCGTCCCGCGCAGACCGACTGGCGGGTTATCCGGCATGAGGATGGCTCGACGCGGGTGCGGCTGATGCCGGTGACCGGGCGCAGCCATCAGCTGCGGGTGCATATGGCCGAACTGGGCCATCCGATCCTCGGCGATCCGCTTTATGCCGAAGGGGAGGCGCAGGAGTTCGAGCGTCTGATGCTCCACGCCGAGACGCTGCGCTTTCGCCATCCCGATGGCGGGATGCATATGACCTTCACCGCGCCGGTCCCGTTCTGAAACCGATACAATCGCAGGTCTTTTCCCCGCCTGCGCGCGCAGGCATACTCCTGCGAGACCTATTGCGGAGAGCCCGATGTCCAAACCCTTGCGCCTTGGTGTGAATATCGATCACGTCGCCACCGTGCGGAATGCCCGCGGCTCGGCCTATCCTGACCCGCTGCGCGCCGCGCGTCTGGCCGAGCAGGCCGGAGCCGACGGGATCACCGCGCATCTGCGCGAAGACCGCCGCCATATCCGCGACGCCGATATCGACGCGCTGCGCGGCGGCATCGACATCCCGCTGAATTTCGAGATGGCCGCAACGCCCGAGATGCAGAAGATCGCGCTGCGCCATTTGCCCCATGCCTGCTGCATCGTGCCGGAAAAGCGCGAAGAGGTGACGACCGAAGGCGGTCTGGACGTGGCGGGCGATGTCTTGCGGCTGACCGATTACGTGGGGCCGCTCGTCGAGGCTGGCATCCGCGTGTCGATGTTCATCGGTCATGATCCGGCGCAGATCGAAGCCTCCGCCAAGATCGGCGCGCAGGTGATCGAGCTGCATACCGGCCATTTCTGCGACATGCATTACGCGGGCGATTTCGCCGCGCGTGATGCCGAGCTGGAGGCGCTGAAAGCGGGCGCAGCCTATGCCGACAGTCTCGGGCTGGAGGTCCATGCGGGCCACGGTCTGACCTACGAGACGGTCGAGCCGATCGCCGAGATGAAGCAGATCCGCGAGTTGAACATCGGCCATTTCCTGATCTCCGAGGCGATCTTCGTGGGGCTCGGCCCCGCGATCGTGCATATGCGCAAGCTGATGGACGCGGCGCGGGGCTGAGGCGGCATGATCCTCGGCATCGGCACCGATCTCGCGAATATCGAGAGGATCGAGCGCACGCTCGAACGCTTCGGCGACCGTTTCCGCAACCGCGTCTTCACCGAGATCGAGCAGCGCAAGGCCGAGCGCCGCAAGGATGTGGCGGGCACCTATGCCAAACGGTGGGCGGCGAAAGAAGCCTGTTCCAAAGCGCTTGGGACCGGGTTGCGGATGGGCATCGCGTGGAAGGATATGGCGGTCACGAATCTGCCAACGGGACAGCCGGTGATGCAGGTCACGGGCTGGGCGGCGGACCGGCTTAAGGAAATGACACCAGAGGGTTACGAGGCCGTCATCCATGTGACGCTGACGGATGACCACCCCTGGGCGCAGGCCTTTGTCGTGATCGAGGCCCGCAAGCTTTCTTGACTCGGGCGCGAGGCCGCGTATTGAGGCCAGGGAATTTTGAGGCAGGGTAAGAGATAATGGCGAAGAACAAGGCCGAGGGCGGTATCCTCGACACGATCAAGACGATTGTCTGGGCACTGGTGATCGCGGGGGTGTTCCGCACGCTGTTCTTCCAGCCCTTCTGGATTCCCTCCGGCTCGATGAAGGACACGCTGCTGATCGGCGACTTCCTCTTCGTGAACAAGATGGCCTATGGCTATTCGCGCTATTCCTGCCCGTTCTCGGCCTGTCCCTTCGACGGACGCCTGCTGGCCCGCGACCCCAAACGCGGCGACGTGGTGGTGTTCCGCCATCCGACGAAGAACGTCGATTTCATCAAGCGTTTGATCGGCCTGCCGGGCGACAAGATCCAGATGATCAACGGCGTGCTGCAGATCAACGGCAAAGCGGTCGAGATGAAGCCCGAGCCCGATTTCGAGGAAGTCATGCAACCGCAGGGTCCGCAGGGGCTGTTGCCGCGCTGCTCGAATTCGCCGGTCGGCATGGGCGATACCTGCATCAAGAAACGCTATGCCGAGACGCTGCCCAACGGCGTCACGCATGACATTCTGCAGATCAATAATGACGGTCCCGTGGACAACACGCCCGTCTACACCGTGCCCGAGGGCATGTATTTCTTCATGGGCGACAACCGCGACAATTCCGAGGACAGCCGCTTCCCGCAATCGGTGGGCGGTCTCGGCTTCGTCCCGAAAGAGAACCTGATCGGCCGGGCGGACCGGGTGATGTTCTCCTCGGCGGGTCGCTCGCTGTTCTACTTCTGGACCTGGCGTCCGGATCGGTTCTTCAAGGCGATCATTTGAAGCTGAGCGCGGAGATCAAGGCATTCGAGAAGCGCCTCGGGCACAAGTTCAAACGGCCCGAGCTGCTCGCGCGTGCGCTGACGCATAGCTCGATCTCCACGCCGACCCGGCCCGACAACCAGCGGCTGGAATTTCTGGGCGACCGCGTTCTGGGCCTCGTGATGGCCGAGGCGCTGTTCCTAGGCGACCGTGCCGCTTCCGAGGGGCAGATGGCGCCGCGCTTCAACGCGCTCGTGCGCAAGGAGGCCTGCGCCGATATCGCCCGCAAGATCGACCTTGGCGCGGTGCTCAAGCTCGGCCGATCCGAGATGATGACCGGCGGGCGGCGCAAGCTGGCGCTGCTGGGCGACGCGATGGAGGCGGTGATCGCCGCCGTCTATCTCGATGGCGGGTTCGAGGCGGCGAAGGAGCTGATCCTGCGGCTCTGGGAAGACCGGCTCGACAGTGTCGAGGAGGACGCCCGCGACCCGAAAACCGCGCTGCAGGAATGGGCGCAGGCACGCGGTCTGCCGCCACCGCGCTACGAGATCACCCATCGCGACGGTCCCGATCACGCCCCCAATTTCACCATCGAGGTGAGTCTCGAGAACGGCGCGCGCGAAACGGCCAAGGCCGGATCGAAGCGTCAGGGCGAGATGACGGCGGCGAAGACGCTGCTGAAACGTCTGGAAGACGGCGCCGAGGGCTGAGATTTCGTTGGGACCGGGGCGACCAGCCCCGGGCCGCGCCCGACCCTCCCCATGGGAGGGCGCATTGGCGATGTCGGCGCGGGCATATCCGCCACTCAGGCTTGAAAGATAAACTGCCCGGCCACGAATGGGGCGAAGCGCCCGCCCAAGGATCGGGCGCGGCCCTCGTCGCACAAGCCATATGACAAGATGACTGGCAACACGCGCCGTTATAAGCTACCCCGCGCCCCGTATCGCTTTCGCGTATCGCCAAAAAGGAATCCACATGACCACACGCGCCGGTTTCGTCGCCCTGATCGGAGAGCCCAATGCGGGCAAATCCACGCTGCTCAACGCGATGGTTGGCGCGAAGGTCTCGATCGTCACCCACAAGGTGCAGACCACCCGCGCCCGCATCCGTGGCGTCGCGATGGAAGGCCAGAGCCAGATCGTCTTCGTCGACACGCCCGGCATCTTCCGTCCGCGCCGTCGTCTGGACCGCGCAATGGTCAATGCCGCCTGGGGCGGGGCGGCCGATGCCGACATGATCGTCCTCCTGGTCGAGGCGCATCGCGGCCTCACCCCGGGTGTCGAAAGCATTCTCGAGGCGCTGCGCGGTCGCGAAGGCACGCAGCCGGTGGCGCTTG
Organism: Thioclava sp. F34-6; assembly: GCF_002213235.1. Lineage (NCBI taxonomy): Bacteria > Pseudomonadati > Pseudomonadota > Alphaproteobacteria > Rhodobacterales > Paracoccaceae > Thioclava > Thioclava sp. F34-6. Next base: position 40,031 of record NZ_NBOA01000008.1, on the reverse strand, counting down.
CGATCAACAAGATCGACAAGGTGAAATCCGAGGAGCTTCTGGGCCTGACCGCGAAGCTCAACGAAGCGTTCGAGTTCACCAAGACCTTCATGATTTCCGCAGAGCGTGGCTACGGCGTGCAGGATCTCAAGGAATGGCTTGCGGGTGAGATGCCCGAGGGGCCGTGGCTCTATCCGGAAGACCAGATCGCCGACCTGCCTATGCGCATGATCGCAGCCGAGATCACCCGCGAGAAGCTGACCCTGCGCCTGCACGAGGAACTGCCCTACCAGCTGACGGTCGAAACCGAGAGCTGGGAGGAGCGCAAGGACGGCTCCGCGCGGATCGATCAGGTGATCTATGTCGCCCGGGACGGCCACAAGGGGATCATCCTTGGCAAGGGCGGCGAGACGATCAAGGCGATTTCCAAGGCCGCGCGCGAGGAACTGATCGAGTTTCTCGACCGGCCCGTGCATCTGTTCCTGCAGGTGAAGGTGCGCCCGAACTGGCTCGAAGAGGCCGAGCGCTATTCCGAGATGGGTCTCGATTTCAAGGACTCGAAGTGATGGCCGAGGCGCGTCTGACCACGGATTTCTGGGTCCGCGCCTATCTCAAGCGGCTGGAGCTCGCGAATATTCCGGCCTATGTCACTGCGCATGGGCAGGCATCTTCCGGTGCCGTTCTGGTGAAATGTGCCCGCCTCGACGGGACCGCGCAAAGCTACGAGCGGCGCGCGGATCTGATGACCGGAGAGAGCGCGTGGATGCTGTTGCATGACGGGCCCGAGGCCGAGGTCGATGCCAGCATCCGCAAGCAGCGCAGTTTCGACCCCGACCTCTGGGTGATCGAGATCGAGAGCCGCGACGGGCAAACGTTGTTGGAAGAGGACGGCCTCAGCGGCTGATCCCGAGCCGGTTGAGACCGCGGCCCAAGGTGACGATCACCAGCCCGCCGATCCAGAAGGCGACGAGGAACTTCACGCACCACAGTCCCAGCCCGCCCCAGCCGAGCTTGTCGAGGTTGAGAAAGAAATACGGGTAGAACCCGGTTTCCAGCCCCCGGATCACCGCATAGACCAAATAGATCAGCGGCCAGGCCAGCCAGATCACTGCGTGATGGCTCGTCAGCCCACCTTTCGGCGCGAAGGCCAGCCACCAGACCGGAACGAGTATCGGGGCTGCGGTGTGATAAAGCAGGTTCGAGACGTAATCGAGCCCGTGCAATGGCGTGTCGCCAGCCAGCAGTAGGTGATAGACCACGCCGACGATCAGCATCCACAGCACCAGAGCGGCAAGGAACGGTTTGGCCAGCGCCCGCTTGCGCCATGCCATCCAGCCGAAGGCGAGCCCCGCCAGCGTATTCGTCCAGATCGTGAAATAGCGAAACATCAGCCACAGGATGCCCAGCGGCACGGCGGCCTGCGGATGTTCGGCCATGTTGTCGAGGAAGCTTGCGCCGAACGCCGTCAACTCGACGAGGGCGATCAGGGCGGCGAAAAGGGTCGAGGCGCGTGTCATGCGACAAACGCTAGTGCGGCGCGGGGCGTTTGCGCAACTCACGAAGCCGCTTGCGCCGCAACGTCACGGAAAGGATAGTCGCAGCCATGGACTGGCAAGACCTCGGCACGATCCTCTCGACACGACCGCATGGCGAAAGCTCGATGATCGTCGAGCTGTTCACCTCGGCGCATGGGCGTCACGCGGGCGTGGTGCGCGGCGGGGCGTCGCGCAAGATGGCGGGAATTTTGCAGCCGGGAAACCGGGTCACGGCTACGTGGCGCGCGCGGCTGGAAGATCACCTTGGCAGTTATACGATCGAGCCGCTGCAAAGCCGCGCGGTGATCCTGTCGGACCGGCAGGCCTTGGCCGGGCTGAACGCGGCGACGGCGCTGCTGCGGTTCACGCTGCCCGAGCGCGAGGCGCATGACGCGCTGTTTCTGGCGTCCGAGGCGCTGTTCGACGCAATGGCCGAAGGCGGCGATTGGGTGCCGACCTATCTGCGCTGGGAGTTGGGACTGCTGGAGGAGATGGGCTACGGGCTCGACCTGTCGCGCTGCGCGGTGACCGGGTCGCGCGACGATCTCGCCTATGTCAGCCCGCGCTCGGGGCGTGCGGTGAGCCGTCAGGGGGCCGGGGAATGGGCGCCGAGACTGCTGCCGCTGCCGCTCTGCCTGCTGGGGCAGGGGCCCGCGAGTCTAGGCGAGATCGTGCAGGGGCTGCGGCTGACCGGGTTCTTCCTTGGCGAGCGGATGGCGCCGGATCTGGGAGACCGGCCCTTGCCCGAGGCGCGGCAACGGTTCGTGGATTTGCTGGGGCGGAGCGCGCGGTAGCTCATGGAGCGTGGCGCGGGGCGACGAGCCCCGGGCCGCGCCCGCCCCTCCCCCGGGAGGGCGCATTGGTGATGTCATCGCGGGCACATCCCGCATGCGGGCTTGCGAGATAAAACGCCAAGCCACTGGCGGAGCACAGCGCCCACCCAAGGGTCGGGCGCGCCCCTCACCTCAAGCTCAAGGCCGCTCGCGATCGTCCAGCAACAGCGTCAGCAGCGCCAGATCCAGCCAGCGCCCGAACTTCTTGCCAACCTGCGGCATCAGGCCAACCTGAGTGAAGCCCAGCCGCTCGTGCAGCCGGATCGACCCGTCGTTTGCGGCATCGATCGCGCCGACCATGACGTGAAACCCGCCCTCTTTGGCACGCTCGATCAGTGCCGCCATCAGCTTCGCACCCTTGCCGCCCGCGCGGTGGTCGCGATTGACATATACGGAATGCTCGACGCTCAGGTGATAGCCGTCATGGGGGCGGAACGGGCCGAAGCTCGCATAGCCCACGGCGCGCCCGTTCTCTTCCCAGACCAGAACGGGATAACCCGCCGCCTGCCGATCCGCGATATAGGCGCGGCGGTTCTCGGGGCCGACTTCGATCTCGTTCCAGATCGCGGTCGTGTTGCGCACCGCGTCATTGTAAATCTCGGTGATCGCCTCTGCGTCTTCGGCCTTTGCGTCGCGGATCATCTGTGCCCCTCCAGTTCGTCGCGCCAGATTTGGCCGCGAAACCGGGCGAGCGCAACGCTATTTCTGCGCGATGAAATGTCCGGTGCGGCGCACGGCCTCGGCGGCGGGCACGAATTCCACGCCCAGATCGCGCGTCGCGGCCTCGTTGCTGAGCCGCATCGTCATCCCAAGCATCGGCTTGATCAGCGCGATCTGTTCGTCGAACAGCGCGAGGATCGAGACGATCCAGTTCGGCGCCTTCCGGGTCGGGATCTTGCGGTCGGGGAATTCGGCCTTCAGTACCTTCGCCATCTCTAGGAAGGACATGAAGCTTGCCGCACAGATATAGCGGCGACCGATGCTCTCGGGGCGGTCGAGCGCCGCGACATGGCAGGCGGCGACATCGGCCACATCGACCACCGGAATGTCGAACTCCGGCGCCATCGGGTCCTCGCCCGCCATCAGCCGCTCGATCACCGCGACCGACGAGCCGGTATGGCGATCCATCGGCGTGCCGCAGACGAGGCCCGGATTGATCACCGTCAGCTGCATCTCGTGGTGATCCTCGATGAATTCCCACGCCGCTTCCTCGGCAAATATCTTCGAGCGCGTATAGGCGCTGCAGGTCGGCGCGCGCGGGTTCGACCAGTCGGCTTCCGTAATCGGGTCGGAGGTCACGCCATGCATCACCGCCTCCATCGAGGAGGTCTGGATCACGCGGGTCACGCCGGCGGCCTGCGCTGCGCTCAGCACCCGCTTGGTGCCCTCGACCGCGGGCTGGATCACCTCGGCCTCGTTCTTGGGCTTGCTGAGCGGGAAAGGGGAGGCGGTGTGGATCACGGCATCGACCCCGGTCATCGCCGCGTCCCAGCCCTCATCCGCCATCAGATCGGCCTCGACGAAGCTCAGCCGCTCCAGCGCCTCGGGGCCGAGGTCGCGCAGCGCCGCTTTCACCTCTTCGCCCCGGCTGGCCTTGCGCAGCGTGCCGCGCACCTTTTCGCCCTGCGTGAGCAGGTCATAGGCGATGCGTTTGGCGATGAAACCGGTGATGCCGGTGACCAGAATTGTGCGGGCCATTCGCGCCTCTCTGCTTTGAACTCTTTCGTTCAGCTTGCGAGGGCTGCGGGCGGGAGTCAAACGAGAACGGGGCGATGCGAGGATCGCCCGCATCGCCCCGTGTTTTTCAGTGTGCCCCCGGCGCCGCGACGCGCGGCGCGTTCGTGCCTGAGAGGCTCAACTGGAGCCTCTCCGAGACGGCACTCACCCCAAAAGCCTGCGCGCAATCACCTGCGCCTGAATCTCGGCGGCCCCCTCGAAGATGTTCAGGATGCGCGCATCGCAGAGGATACGGCTGATCTGGTATTCCAGCGCGAAGCCGTTGCCGCCATGGATCTGCAGCGCGTTGTCGGCAGCGGCCCACGCCACCCGCGCACCGAGCAGTTTCGCCATGCCAGCTTCCAGATCGCAGCGATGGCCGTGATCTTTTTCCCAGGCCGAGAAATAGGTCAGCTGGCGGGCGATCATCGTCTCCACCGCTATCATCGCGAGTTTCGAGGATACGCGCGGGAATTCGATCAGCGACTTGCCGAATTGCTTGCGGTCGATCGCATATTGCATCCCGATCTCCAGCGCCGATTGCGCCACGCCCACGGCGCGGGCGGCGGTCTGGATGCGGGCGGATTCGAAGGTCTCCATGAGCTGCTTGAAGCCTTTGCCCTCTTCGCCGCCCAGAAGGTTCTCGCCCTTCACGCGGAAATTGTCGAAACCGAGCTCGTATTCCTTCATCCCGCGATAGCCGAGCACTTCGATCTCGCCACCGGTCATTCCCTCGGTGGGGAAGGGGTTGTCGTCGGTGCCCGGCGTCTTCTCGGCCAAGAACATCGACAGGCCTTTGTAATTGTCGGTAGCCGGGTCGGTGCGCGCGAGCAGCGTCATCACATGGGTGCGCTGTGCATGGGTGATCCAGGTCTTGTTGCCGGTAATCAGCCAGTCATCGCCATCCTTGACCGCACGGGTGCGCAACGAGCCCAGATCCGAGCCGGTATTGGGTTCGGTGAAAACGGCGGTGGACAGGATCTCGCCAGAGGACAGGCCCGGAAGCCATTTCTGCTTCTGCTCCTCGGTGCCGCCGCAGATGATCAGCTCTGCCGCGATCTCGGAACGCGTGCCGAGCGAGCCGACACCGATATAGCCGCGCGAAAGCTCCTCGGTCACGACGACCATCGAGGCTTTCGACAGGCCCAGCCCGCCATATTCCTCGGGGATGGTCAGGCCGAATACGCCCAGTTCGGCGAGTTCCTCGATGATTTCCATCGGGATCAGCTCGTCCTTGAGGTGCCATTCATGCGCGTTCGGCTTCACGCGATCTTCGGCGTAGCGGTAGAACTGCTCGCGGATCATCTCGAGATCTTCATCGAGACCGGACTGCCCGAAGATCGAGCGCCCCTGAACGTCGCGCATCAGTTCCACGAGGCGCATTCGGGCGGCGTTGGAATTGCCCGCGGCGATCAACTTCGCGGCCGCGTCCGAGGGAGTCCAGCTGACGCCCATATCGGTCAGGCGCACCATCTCGCCCTGGTTCATCTGGATGCCGCCCGCGATCTGCGCGAGATATTCGCCGAAACCGATCTGCAGGATCAGTTGCTCCATCTCGCCCAGCTTGCCGTCCTCGGTCAGGCGTGCCGCCCAGCCGTGCAGTTGTTTGAGCGCCTGCTGATAGGTCGTCAGCCATGCAAGGCCGTGGGCGCGATACTGGTTCGCTTCGAGCGCGGCGCCGGAAATGCGACCGTCTCTCTCCGTCGCGTTGCGCAGGCTTGCAGTCGCGTCGGAGACCAGCGTCTCCAGCTCGGGCAGGCTCGCTTCCGCAAGGCTCAGGAGGTCATCCAGAATGATCGTCGTCGGCATATCGGCCCCGTCATGTGCCATGAGTCGGCTCCTTATTCTGCAGTTGCAGCCTGTGTAGATACTTCGCAACCGCAGCGCAATAAAAATTCGCCAGCGGATACAATTGCGACGGATAATGTCGCGGAGATTGTCGGCGCGGTCGGGTATCCGCCTGATTTCACGTCGCTTCCCGGCTGTATCCCACCGCGTAACCCGATAGAAGCGATGCGGGACACGAAGGGGAGCGCGCATGTTCGGGATGGAAGTTTGGCAGATATTCGCGGCGCTTGGCGTCACGCTTTTCGCGGGTTTCGTGAAAGGCGCGGTCGGCTTCGCGATGCCGATGATCATGCTGTCGAGCTTTGCGTCGTTCCTGCCTCCGCATCAGGCGCTGGCGCTTCTGATCCTGCCGACGCTGGTGACCAACGTGATGCAGGCTTTCCGTCAGGGGGTCGGCGCGGCGGTGGGTTCGATCAAGAATTACCGGCTGTTCATCGCGATGATCATCATCTTCATCCCGATCAGCGCGACCCTCGTCGACGTGATCCCGCAGCCGGTGATGTACGCGCTTCTGGGGGCGCCGATCCTCGGCTTCTCGATCTGGCAGATCTCGGGACGGCAAATTCCGATGCCCACGCGCCATCGCGCGGTGACCGAGACGGGCTTGGGCGTGATCGCGGGACTCTATGGTGGGATTTCCGGCATCTGGGGGCCGCCGCTGATCATCTACCTGATCTCGATCGACGCGCCGAAACAGGAAGCGGTGCGCATCCTCGGCGTCGTCTTCCTGACCGGGGCGATTATCCTGACCGGCTCGCATCTGGTCTCGGGCGTGCTGAACGCGCAGACCATACCGCTGTCGCTGTTGATGATCCTGCCCGCGCTGGCGGGGATGAAACTAGGCTTCAAGGCGCAGGACCAGCTCGATCCGGTGCGGTTCCGGTGGTGGACGCTGATCCTGTTGGGCGTGGCCGGACTGAACCTGCTGCGCCGCGCGCTGATGGGTTAAGCCACGAAGGGGCGCAGCCCCTGACGTCGGGCGGAGGCCAGCGTCTTCGCCTCATAGCCCGAGACGATCTTGCGCACCGGCTTGCGATGGAGCGGTAGCCCGCCTTCGCGGACTAGCCCCGCAAAGGCCGTGGTCGCCGCCAGAAGCGGTTGCCGGGCGAGCCGCCCGATATGCAGGCTCTCCAGCTTGCAGCCATCCGCCATCAGCAGGTGATGACCGCCCAGCAACAGCCCGTGCCACTCCAGCACGCCGGGGCAATCGGGTTGCAGCGCGGCGCAGCCATCGGCCAGCGAGCGCGCCTCGATCAGCACCTCGTCCTCGCCGAAGATGAAATCCACCGACGGCCCGCTCAGCGCCACGCGGTGTTGGGGCATGACCCAGAGGTCCTGACGCGCCGAGAAGACCGGCGCACAGAGTTTCACCGGACGCAGGTGCCCGATCGCAGGCAGGCTGACCCGGCCCGACCAGAGCACCGGCTGCGGTCCGGCATCGAGGGTCTCGACCAGGTCGCCCGCGCGCAGACGTGCGGCAGGCACCATGCCCTCCGGCGTCTGGATCGGGGTCGCGGGGGCGAAGCAGCCCGCCGGTCCCATCGGTTGCAGATGATCGCCAAGCGCCAGCCAATCGACGCGCGGCCCGATCCGCGCGGGCCCCGCCGGATCGAGCAGGGCCGCGGCCTCGTCACGGGTCAGCGGCAGTGGCGCCACGCCGGCCTGCTGTCGGATCGTGCGCTGGTCGAGCGCCTCCAGCGTCAGCAGGCTCTCGCGTCCCGGCCCGTCCCAGCGCCAAATGAGCCGCATCCGCCCGCCGGTCAGCCGCTCCTGCGTGGCGTCGATGGAGATCGCATGGACCGCCGAGCCGCGCCGCTGCGCCAGCACGATCCGCCCGTCGACATCGAGATTGAGCGAGAGGAAATTCCGCCAGCCTTCGCGCTGATGCAGATGGATCAGCGGCAGGGGCGATTGCTCGCCGCGCATCAGGGTGAATTCCAGCATCAGGCTGCCCCGTGCGAGCAACTCCGGCAGTCTGCGCTCGTCGAACCTGACCGCGCCGCGATGTGCGATCTGCGCACCGATCCAGCCCTGTTGCGCCCTCATATGCGACGCTCCGATTGCTGCCTTGATCCCATGCCTGTCTCCGCGCCCGGGGAAGCCGACACGGAAAACGCACGCCGCCCGAGAGGGCTGCGCGTGGGTGTGCTGCGTCTGAATCCGGGCTTTGCCCTGCTCGATACGCCCGATTTCGGGCTTTTACTTTTGACATATCATGGCACCGTGACCTGCCATTGGGTAGTCCCTGTCTCTGCGTCACATGCTCCCGGTGGCGGGCCTGCAACAGCCATTGCCCCTAGGGCTTCGGCACTCTAAGCCTGTAGCGCTGAAAAGGAGTGCCCATGACGACCGACCCCATCCGCCTGAGCGCCGATCTGATCCGCTGCCCCTCTGTGACCCCGGAGGAGGGCGGCGCGCTGGTCTTGCTCGAAGAGCTGCTGAGCGGGGCGGGCTTTTCCTGCACGCGCGTCGATCGCAACGGCACGCCGAACCTCTACGCGCGCTGGGGCGCGAAGGGGGCGGCGAAGAGCTTCGGCTTCAACGGGCACACGGATGTCGTGCCGGTGGGAGATGCGGCTGCCTGGACGCACGATCCCTTCGGCGCCGAGATCGTCGACGGCGTGATGTGGGGGCGCGGAGCGACCGACATGAAGACCGCCGTTGCTGCCTTCGCCGCCGCAGCGGTGGATTTCGTGACCGAGACGCCGCCCGAAGGCGCGGTGATCCTCGCCATCACCGGCGACGAAGAAGGGCCGGGCCGCGATGGCACGCGGGCGCTTCTGGATTGGATGAAGGCCGAGGGAGAGGCGATGTCGGTCTGCCTCGTGGGCGAGCCGACCTGCCCCAATGAGATGGGGGAGATGATGAAGATCGGGCGGCGTGGCTCGCTCAGCTTCTATATCGAGGCCGAGGGCGTGCAGGGCCATGCCGCCTATCCGCATCGCGCGAAGAACCCGCTGCATGCGCTGGTCGATCTGCTGGGCCGGATGACCGCAGAGCCGCTCGATAACGGGACCGATCATTTCCAGCCCTCGAGCCTGCAGATCACCACGATCGATTGCGGCAACCCGGCCAATAACGTGATCCCGGCCAAGGCGCGCGCGACCGTGAATATCCGCTTCAACGACGCCCATACCGGCGAGGGGCTGATCGCCTGGGCCGAGGCCATGGCTTCCGAGATCGCCGCCGAGACCGGCATCCGCATCGCGCTCAACCCCGATATCTCGGGCGAAAGCTTCGTCACGCCGCCCGGCCCTTTCGTCGACCTCGTCGCGAAATCGGTCGAGGCGGAAACGGGCCGCGCGCCGGAGCTGTCCACCTCGGGCGGCACCTCGGATGCGCGCTTCGTGAAGGATCACTGCCCGGTCGTAGAATTCGGCCTCGTCGGTGCGACGATGCATCAGGTGGACGAACGTGTCCCGCTCGATCAGATCGAAACCCTCACGCGCGTCTATGCCCGCATATTGAAAGACTATTTCGCATGATCAAGATCGAGCCGGTCACCGATTATACCCCCTGCCACGCGCTGCGCCGGGCCGTGTTCATCGAAGAACAGGGCATCCCGGAGCCCGAGGAATGGGACGATCTCGACGATCAGGCCATCCATCTGCTGGCCACGGACAACGGCACGCCGCTCGGCACCGCGCGGCTGATCCGCAAGGGTGAGACCGGCAAGATCGGTCGCATCTGCGTCGCGAAATCCGCGCGCGGCACCGGGCTTGGCGCGGCGCTGGTGCGCGAGGCCTGCGCGCGGTTCGAGGAGATGGGCTGTACCCGCGCCTATCTCTCGGCCCAGAGCTACGCGATCCCGTTCTATGAAAAGCTCGGCTTCGTGCCCTATGGCGCGGATTACGACGACGCGGGCATCCCGCATCGCGATATGGAAAAGCCGCTCTGAGCGTCCTCTTGGCGAAAATATCCCGGAGGGCGCGTCAGCACGGGGGCAGAGCCCCCTCCGCCTAAGCCATGCGCGCCTGCGCGCGGGGGCCGCGCCCCTCGATACCCACGAATAGCGTTCCACTCTTTGAGTGACGCCCCTCACGCCCCATGTTAGGCAAAACCATGAGCAAACCCGCCCCCATCCCCTCGCGCCAGCAGATCCTCGACTGGCTGAACGACAACCCCGACCAAGGGGCCAAGCGCGACATCGCGCGGGCTTTCGGTGTGAAGGGGCAGGCGAAGATCGAGCTGAAGCGCATTCTCAAGGACATGGCCGACGAAGGCCTGATCGAGAAGCGCCGCCGCAACTTCCGCGACCCCAATGTGCTGCCGCCGGTGTCGGTACTGCGGGTAATGCGCGAGGATAGTCAGGGCGATCAATGGGCCGAACCTGCGGAATGGAGTGGCGAGGGGCCTGCGCCCTTGGTTCTCTTCGTTCCGAAGGACGGCGATCCTACGCTGGCCGAGGGCGACCGTATCCTCGGTCGCCTGACCCCGGTCGAGGATGAGGATTACGGCTACGAGGCGCGGCTGATCCGCAAGATCGGCCAGGCCTCGCATCGCATCGTCGGCATCTTCCGCAAGAATGCCGAGGGCGGGCGGATCATGCCGATCGACAAGGGTGTCGGCAACGAATGGCAAGTTCCGGCGGCGGTCACGCAGGGCGCCAAGGATGGCGAGCTGGTCGAGGCCGAACAGACCGGGCCGCGCGGCCGCATGGGCCTGCCCAAGGCGCGCGTGATCGAGGTGCTGGGCGATCCGTCCGCGCCGAAGGCGGTCTCCCTCATCGCGATCCATCAGCATGGCATCCCCGACGATTTTCCCGATGCGGTCGTGGCCGAGGCCGATGCCGCCGAGCCTGCGCCTCTGGGCGAGCGCGAAGACCTGCGCAAGCTGTCTTTCGTCACGATCGACCCGGCGGATGCCCGCGACCGCGACGACGCCGTACTGGTGATCCGCGATGAGGATCCGAAGAACGAGGGCGGCTTCCTGATCTGGGTGGCGATTGCCGATGTGGCGCATTACGTTACGCCGGGCTCCGAGCTGGACCGCGAGGCGCGCAAGCGCGGCAACTCCACCTATTTCCCCGACCGCGTCGTGCCGATGCTGCCGGATCGTCTGTCAGGCGATCTGTGCTCGCTGCACGAGAATGTGGACCGTGCGGTATTGGCGGTACGGATGAAGATCGACGCGCAGGGGCGGAAGGTCTCGCATCGCTTCACGCGCGGGATGATCCGTTCGGTCGGCTCGCTCGAATACGGGCAGGTGCAATCCGCGCGCGACGGCAACCCGGACGAGAAGACCGAGGATATGGTCGAGGAGATCATCGACCCGATCTACGAGGCTTACGAGGCGCTCAAGCATGCTCGTGCGATCCGTCAGCCGCTGGAACTGGACCTGCCCGAGCGGCAGATCGTGATCGGAGACGATGGCCATGTCGCCTCGATCCGGTTCAAGGAACGGCTCGATGCGCATAAGCTGATCGAGGAGTTCATGGTGCTGGCCAACGTGGCCGCCGCCGAGGAACTGGAGAAGTTGCGCCGTCCGCTGCTGTATCGTGTCCACGAAGAACCCAGCCTCGAGAAGATCGAGAGCCTGCGTGAAGTGGCGCAGGCGTCGGGCTTCACGCTGGCGAAGGGGCAGGTGCTGCAGACCGCGCATCTGAACAATCTGCTCAGCCAGTCCGAGGGCTCCGAGTTCGACGAGTTGATCAACATTTCGACGTTGCGCTCGATGACACAGGCCTATTACGCGCCGACGAATTATGGCCATTTCGGCCTCGCGCTGCGGTCCTACGCGCATTTCACCTCGCCGATCCGGCGCTATTCCGACCTGATCGTGCACCGCGCGCTGATCCTCGGCCATGGCTGGGGCAAGGACGGGCTGAGCGCGTGGGATATCGAGAACCTCGAGGACACGGCAAAGCTGATTTCCGATACCGAGCGCCGTTCGATGGTGGCCGAACGCGACACGACCGACCGCTATCTGGCCGCTTACCTGTCGGACCGCGTGGGCAGCGAGTTCACCGGCCGCATTTCGGGCGTGCAGAAATTCGGCGCTTTCGTAAAGCTCGACGAGACCGGCGCGGACGGGCTGATCCCGATCCGCGAGATCGGGCGCGAGTTCTTCCATTTCGATCGCGAGGCGCAGGAGCTGGTGGGCTCCGATACCGGCATGGTTATCACGATCGGGCAGCGCGTCCGGGTGCGGCTGTCGGAGGCCGTGCCGATCACCGGCGGGCTGATGCTGGAGCTGCTGGAAGTCGAAGGGCAGGGGATGCCCTCGGGCGACGGCAAGCGCCGCAAAGGACGTCGTCCCGGCACCCGCCCGCCGCGCAAAGGGCCCGGCAAGGGACCGCGCAAACCGGCCCGCGACGCTGCCAAGAAGAAGGCTGTCGCGCGCAAGGTGAAACGCACGCGCAAGAGCTGAGGCCTTAGAGCATCCACTCGATCGGCAGACGCTGCGCGACCCACAGGAAGATGCGATGCGAGAAGGGCACGCCCGGCTCGCGCTTGCGGACGCCGTGACCGGGCCGCGACCAGCGCAATTGCTGCGCACGGGTCAGGCGCAGCCGCCATGCGCGGGTGGGGATGAACTCCTTGAACGTCTCGGAGATCTCGCTCGCGATCTCGGGCGCAGCGATCACGATCCCCAACTCGGTATTCAAACGCATCGAGCGCGGATCGAAATTGAACGAGCCGATGAAGACCCGCGCGCGATCCACCGCGAAGACCTTGGCGTGCAGCTTGTTGCGTGAAAACGGCGAGGTGCCGCGAATGTCGGATCCAAGCAGCCGTTCGCGCCGGTTACGCTCGTTCGGGCGGCGATCTTCGGCATCGGCGGCGTATTCGTAAAGCTCGATCCCGGCACGCAACAACCCTTTGCGACGATGGGCATAGCCCGAATGCACGAGCGCCACATCGGTTGCGGCATAGGAGTTCGTCAGCACCTTGATCTTCGCCCCCGATTTCGCGATCCGCTTGAGATAGCGCACGCCGGTCCGCGTCGGCACGAGATAGGGCGTGATCAGCACCAGTTCCTGCAGCGGCTGGCCGAGGGCACGCACCAGATATTGCCAGAGCAGCTTGCGCCCCTGCAAAAGCCCGTGAATCTTCGACGGGTGGTCGTAGATCAGCTGCGCCTCGGCGAAGATCACGGGCGCCTTGCCCGACAGCAGCCGCGAGAGCCGGTCGGGATGCCGCAGGTCCACGGCATAGCGCTTCGCCTCTGGCTCGGAGAGACGAACCTCCTCATCCTTGATGATGTCCTCGGCTTCCTCTGCCTTGCAGCCACCCAGCATTTTCTCCGCTGGGATCGCGGGCGGGGCGTTCCAGTAAAGGTCGAACTGCTTTCCGATCTGCGCCAGAACGGGCCCTGCGACGGCGACGTCGAGATCCATGTAGAGCCCGCTCTCGGAGAGGCTGTTGAAGTAGTCGTCGCCGATATTGCGCCCGCCGAGGATCGCCATCCTTCCATCCGCGATCATCGCCTTGTTGTGCATCCGGCGGTTCAGACGACGAAAATCGGACAGGTAGCCGAGAACCCGCGCGGTCCGGATCGGGAAGGGGTTGAAGAGGCGCACCTCGACATTGGGCAATTCGTCGAGCGCGGCCAGCGTACGGTCCATCCCGGCGGTGCCGTTGTCGTCGATTAGAAGCCGGACATGGACCCCGCGTCCGGCCGCCCTGCGCAGCGCGCCGAGCATGATCGCGCCCGCAGTATCGTTCTGCCAGATGTAATATTGCAGATCGAGAGAGACCTCCGCCGCTTCGATGAGTTCCAGTCGCGCCGCAAGCGCATCGAGCGGATCGGCGAGCAGCTGGACCGCGTTTTTCGTTTCGAGCCCCGCAAGCCGGTCCTGCAGCGCGGTGGCAAAGCGGCCGGTTTCGGGGGCGACCTGCATCTTCGACTCGGGGAAGGGCCCTTTCGGTCGCCGATGCGACAGCCTCGCGACGATCAGAGTCAGGCCGGCCAGGGCGATGAGGCCAGCGAGCAGGGCGAAGCCCAGAATATGAAGCAGTTCCAGTTTCATGGCTGGCATCATGTAGGCGGTTCAAGGGTTTAGGAAAGTGGGCTTCGCGCATGAAAAAGGCCGGCGTGATCGCCGGCCCCTTTAAATATTTCGTGTTCCCGGTTCAGCGCATCAACCGATCGCGGCGGCTTTCACATCGTCGTCGATGTAGGGCACGTATTGCGCGAAATTGTCCGAGAACATCTCGACCAGTTTCTGCGCCTGCGCGTCATAGGCGGCCTTGTCGTCCCAAGTGCGGCGCGGATCGAGGAGCACGTCCGAGACGTTCGGGACCGAGACCGGAACCTCGAAGCCGAAGTTGGGATCCTTGCGGAACTGCACGTTGTGGAGCGAGCCGTCGAGCGCGGCTTTCAGAAGCGCACGGGTCGCCCGGATCGGCATCCGCGAGCCGGTGCCGAAGGCGCCGCCGGTCCAGCCGGTATTGACCAGCCAGCAGGATGCGCCAACGTCGCGGATCTTCTCCTGCAGCAGCTTGCCGTAGACCTCGGGGCGGCGCGGCATGAACGGCGCGCCGAAGCAGGTCGAGAAGGTCGGGATCGGCTCGACCACGCCCACCTCGGTGCCCGGCGTCTTCGAGGTGAAGCCCGACAGGAAGTGATACATTGCCTGCGCCGGGGTCAGTCGCGCGATCGGCGGCAGCACACCGAACGCGTCGCAGGTCAGCATGATCACGTTCTTGGGCTGGCCCGCCATCGCGGTATCCGAGGCGTTCGGGATGTAATGCAGCGGATAGGCGCAGCGCATGTTGTCGGTGATCGAGTTGTCGTTGAAGTCCAGCTCCAGCGTCTCCTCGTCGAAGACCATGTTCTCGATGACCGTGCCGAACATCGAGCACGTATCGTAGATCTCCGGCTCCGCCTCTTTCGAGAGGTTGATCGTCTTGGCGTAGCAACCGCCCTCGAAGTTGAAGATGCCGTTGTCGGACCAGCCATGTTCGTCATCGCCCACGAGGATGCGTGAGGGGTCGGCCGAGAGCGTCGTCTTGCCCGTGCCCGAGAGGCCGAAGAAGACCGCCGCGTCGTCGGGATCGTCGATCGCGTGGTTGGCCGAGCAGTGCATCGCCATGACGCCTTCGCCGGGCAGAATGTAGTTGAGAAGGGTGAAGACGCCCTTCTTGTTTTCGCCCGCGTAGGCGGTGTTGCCGATCAGGATCGTCTTCTTGTCGAAGTTCAGCGCGATCACGGTTTCCGAGCGGCAGCCGTGCTTCGCGGGGTCGGCCTTGAAGCTGGGGCAATTGATGATCGTCCACTCCGGATCGAACGCGTCGAGCTCCTCGCGCTCGGGGCGGCGCAGCATGGTGCGCAGGAACAGTCCGTGCCATGCAAGCTCGGCCACCAGGCGCACGTCGAGACGGTGCTCCGGATCGGCGCCGCCGAAGAGGTCCTCGACGAAGTAATCCTTGCCCTTCATGTGCTCCAGCATGTCGGCGTGGAGGCGATCAAAGGCGTCGGGCTCCATCGGGGCGTTGTTCTCCCACCAGATGGTGTCCTCGACGGAGGTGGTGCGCACGACGAACTTGTCTTTGGGCGACCGGCCGGTGTGCTTGCCGGTCGTGCAGTAGAAGGCGCCGCCCTTGCCGAGTATGCCTTCGTCGCGCTTGATCGCTTCTTGGATCAGCGCCGGTTCCAGCAGGTTGTAATAGACATTCCCGAGACCTTCGATGCCTTGATCTTCCAGTCGTTTCGCGGGGTTAACGCGTCCAATGTCCATCTGATGCTCCCGATGCCGTCGCGCGGCGTTCACAGGGTTATTCCCGGCGCGTCGGGGCCTCGAAGCGCCGATCCAAGCAACAATCTTACCCGGATGGATCGCCTATAGCATGACATTTTTGCAATGGAACAGAATGGTAGGGTGCAGTTAGCGCAACCATCCGGAGGTTTAGCGCAATCACGGCGAAATGTCGCGGAAAGGTGAGGCAAATTAGTCAAAGGTTGGGAAATTCTGGCTCTATTGATTCGCGAAAACTTGGTGATTCGCAGCTTTTTGTTGATTTGAAGGCAGTGAACGCGGAATATGTGCGTAAACGCGGAATAAGTGCGTAATAACTATAAAGTAGCAGTGAAGGGGTATTCCGACATGTCGAGAATCGCGCTGGTCGATGACGACCGCAATATTCTGACCTCGGTCTCGATGACGCTCGAGGCGGAAGGTTACGATGTCGAAACGTATAACGATGGACAGGCTGCATTCGACGCGTTTACCAAACGCCTCCCCGACATGGCGGTTCTGGATATAAAGATGCCGCGGATGGACGGCATGGAGCTGCTTCAGCGGCTCCGGCAGAAGACCGCGATGCCGGTGATCTTTCTGACCTCCAAGGACGATGAGATCGACGAGGTTCTTGGTCTTCGCATGGGGGCGGACGACTACGTCAAGAAGCCGTTCTCGCAGCGTCTTCTGGTCGAACGCATCCGCGCGCTGCTGCGCCGGCAGGAAGCGATCTCGACCGGCGAGGTCGCCTCGACCGAAGACACCAAGGTGATGGTGCGCGGCTCGCTCGAGATGGATCCGCTGCGCCACGCGGTGACCTGGAAGGGCAAGGATGTCACGCTGACCGTGACCGAATTCCTGCTGCTTCAGGCGTTGGCCCAACGGCCCGGTTTCGTGAAGTCGCGCGATCAGCTTATGGACGTGGCCTACGACGATCAGGTCTATGTCGACGACCGCACGATCGACAGCCACATCAAGCGCCTGCGCAAGAAGATGCGCAGCGTCGACGATGATTTCTCGGCGATCGAGACACTCTACGGCATCGGGTACCGGTATAACGAAGAGTGATCCCACGTCGATGAGTATTGCCGGGAAGATCGGATTGGCTCGAAAGCGCTCCTCAAACTTCGCCCGTCGCGCGCCGGAAACGGATGTCGTGCTCGGCGAGGATTGGGTCGGCCCAGCCGATATCGTCGATGACGATCTGCGCAAGGGGCGGGCGCGGCGGTCCATGTTCTCGCTCAACCGCTCGCCGCTGGCGCGCAAGATCATCACCTTCAACCTGTTGGCGATGATCGTGCTGGTGACAGGTGTGCTTTACCTCAATCCGTTTCGCGATAGCCTCGTGCTGCAACGCGAAAGCGGGCTCGTGAACGAGGCGCAACTGGCTGCCGACGTGTTCGAGGCGCAGCTGCCCGCGGGTGCTCCGGTCAATCTGGCGGCGGGCGACGGGCTCGATCCGCTTGCGACGATCCGCGGGATGGAGCTGCCCGAGGGCGCCGATCTCTACCTGTTCGACCCAAGTGCTGCATTGCTCGGCACTACGACCACGGGCGACCGCGCGCCGGTCGAAGAGGTCGATGGGCTCAATTTCGACAAACGCTCGACCGTGCTCAGCGATTTTCTGGGCCAGATCTGGGACTCGGTCGCCGGCCTGTTCGAGCGGGGCGGCGGTACCGCAGCCGATAGCGCGCTCGATATGGTGCGCGATCTGGTGCCCTCCGCGCTGGAAGGGCGCACGAAGATCTCGTCGCAGAAGAACGCCGCGGGCTCGACAATATTCGCCGTCGCCACGCCGATCCGGCAGGGGGATCGCGTCGTTGGCGTCGTGGGGCTGATCTCGGTCGCGGGGCAGATCGATGCACTGGTCCGCGTCGAGCGCGAGCAGGTGCTGCAGATGTTCGTGATCGCGATCATCGTCTCGATCGGCCTGTCGCTGGTGCTGGCCTCAACCATCGCAAATCCACTCTCCGATCTCGCGGCGGCGGCCGAAATCGGGCGCGATAAGAATGCGCGCAAGATGGCGCCCGCCCGGGTGCGCATCCCTGACCTCACCGCCCGACCCGACGAGATCGGGCGGCTGTCGGGCGCGATGCGCGGCATGGTCGGCGCGCTTTACGAACGCATCGACGCGAACGAACAATTCGCCGCCGACGTCGCCCATGAAATCAAGAATCCGCTGGCCAGCCTGCGCTCTGCCGTGGCCTCGCTGCATATGGTCAAGAAGGACGAACAGCGCACGCGTCTTCTCGAAGTCATCGATCACGACGTGCGCAGACTGGATCGTCTGGTGAGTGACATCTCCAATGCGTCGCGGCTCGATTCCGAGCTGGTGAAGGAAGAGGAAGAGCAGTTCGACCTGATCAAGATGGTGTCGAACCTCAGCGAGTTCCTCGGTCAGCAGGCGCGCGAGAAGGGTGTCGACTTCATCACCGATCTGCCGTCGCAGTCCGTGATCATCTCGGGGCTGGAAGCGCGTCTGGCCCAGGTCTTCGTGAACCTGATCACCAATGCGACCTCGTTCTGCGAAGAGGGGGACGCGGTGCGGGTCTGGGCACGCCAGCGCGACAACCGCGTGCTGGTCGTGGTCGAGGATACCGGGCCGGGCATTCCCGAAGAGGCGCTCACCAAAGTGTTCAAGCGCTTCTACTCGGAACGTCCCGAGGGGCAGTTCGGCGACCATTCCGGTCTCGGCCTTGCGATCTCCAAGCAGATCGTCGAAGCGCATGGCGGCGTGATCTGGGCCGAGAATATCCGCCCGACTGATGCCGACCGGACCTCCGATCCTCTGGGCGCGCGTTTCGTCGTGGGCCTGCCGGTAAGTTGAATGACCGGGTCGGACGACCTCTCGACCAATCTCCATGCCAGTGCCGTCGCGCTCGACCCCGAGCGCGGCGTTCTTATTCGCGGCGCGTCGGGCAGCGGCAAGTCTCTCCTCGCGCTGCGGTTGATGGCGCTGGGGGCGTCGCTCGTAGCCGATGACCGGGTTGACCTGCGGGTCGAGAACGGGGAGCTGATCGCCAGCGCGCCGGAGATGATCGCGGGCCGGATTGAGGCGCGCGGCGTCGGTATCCTGAGGGCCGATCCCCTGTCGCATGCCCGCATCATCCTGCTCGTCGACCTCGACCGGGAAGAGACCGCGCGCCTCCCAACCTGTCGAAAAGACAGTATGTTGGGGGTCAGTCTGCCCCTTGTGCTGCGCGTGCAGCATCGTCATCTTGATGTGGCAATCCTGCAATGGCTGAAAGGGGGCCGATGGGCGTGACCCGATCCGATCCGGTATGGGCACAGGCTGGCCAGCGCGTCGTGCTGGTGACCGGCCCCTCAGGTGCGGGCCGCACCACCGCAATCGGCGCCCTGGAAGACCTGGGCTACGAGCCGATCGTCAACCTGCCGCTGAATCTCGTACCGCGCCTTCTCAAGGGCCATCTGACCGGCCCGGTCGCGCTTGGCGTCGATGTGCGCGGGCGCGATTTCTCGGCTGCGGCGCTGATCGAACTGGTCGATATGCTGACCAAACGGCCGGATCTGGATCTCGACTTGCTCTATCTCGACGCGCGTCCCGAGGTGCTCGAACGGCGCTATTCGGAGACCCGCCGCCGTCATCCGCTTTCGCCCGAGGAAGACCCCGGCGCCGGTATCGCGCAGGAGATGGATCTTCTCTCGCCGATCCGGATGCGCGCCGATGTCCTGATCGATACCTCCGAGATGAGCCCGCATGATCTGCGCGCCGAGGTCGGGCGTTTCTTCGACACGGGCCGCACCGAGCCGCTCTCGGTCACAGTGAATTCCTTCAGCTATAAGCGCGGGGTGCAGCGCGGGCTCGATCTGATGTTCGATTGCCGCTTCCTCGCCAATCCCCATTGGGAACCGGGGTTGCGCGCGCGCGACGGGCGCGACGCGGCGGTCGCGGAGTATGTCGCCGCCGATCCCCGCTTTGCCGAGTTCCACCAGCGCGTTCTCGATCTGCTTCTGTTCCTGCTCCCCGCCTATGTCGCGGAGGGCAAGGCCTATCTCTCGGTCGGCTTCGGGTGTACCGGGGGGCAACACCGCTCGGTCGCAATGACCGAGAGCATCGCCAAAGCGCTTGCGGAAGCAGGGTGGCGCGTGTCTAAACGTCATAGGGAATTGGAGCGTCTCGGCCATGCCGAGAACGAAGAAACGAAGGTGAGGTCGGGCGCGTGATCGGTATCGTGATCGTGGCACATGGTGGTCTGGCGCGCGAATATCTCGCCGCTATAGAGCATGTCGTGGGCCCGCAGCGCGGCATTCGTGCCATCACGATCGAGGATGATCACGACCGCGCGGGCAAGCAGGCGGAGATTCGCGCCGCCGCCGATGCGGTCGATGACGGCACAGGTGTCGTGGTTGTGACCGACATGTTCGGCGGCTCGCCCTCCAACTTGTCGCTGATGGCCTGCGAGGCGCGCGACCGCGAAATCATCTACGGCGCGAACCTGCCGCTTCTGATCAAACTGGCGAAATCGCGCAGCCTCGCCGTGCATGCCGCGGTCGAGGCCGCGCTCGATGCCGGGCGCAAATACATCAACAGTTACAACGCCCAAGCGGGAGTGGTGAAATGTCCGTGACCCGCGAATTGGAGATCGTGAACGAGAAAGGCCTGCATGCGCGCGCCTCCGCCCGTTTCGTCGAGGTTGTCGAGGATCACGACGCCCGCGCCACGGTGGCGAAGGACGGCCAGTCGGTCTCGGGCGACTCGATCATGGGGCTTTTGATGTTGGCAGCTTCGCGTGGAACCACTATTGAAGTGACGACAAGCGGGGCCGAAGCCGAAAAGCTCGCCGATGCGCTTCAGGCATTGGTGGCCGACAAATTCGGCGAAGGTATGTGACGCGCTCCGCACCCAGCGAGGGGGTTCGACCAATGAACCAAGAGAGCGACATCGCAATCGAAGCCGCGCAAGCCGTATCGAAGCCGTATGATAAGCGTCGCCTGTCCTATGCGGGAACGTTTTCCAACCCGTTCAAGGTCGGCACGATCCGCACTCTGGAATGGATGACGGCGAAGGCGCAGCTTCTGCACCTGATCCGCAAGTTCGAGAAACGCGGCGCCCCGGTCGGGGCCGAGTTCTGGCCGCAAGCGCTCGACGTGATGGGGATCGAGGTCAAGACGCCACCAGAACAGATCGCCCATATTCCTAAAGAGGGCCCGCTGGTGGTCGTCGCCAACCACCCGCATGGGCTGGTGGACGGGATGGTGCTGGCCTACCTGATCGGCCAGGTGCG
This sequence comes from Thioclava sp. F34-6, assembly GCF_002213235.1. Classification (NCBI taxonomy): domain Bacteria; kingdom Pseudomonadati; phylum Pseudomonadota; class Alphaproteobacteria; order Rhodobacterales; family Paracoccaceae; genus Thioclava; species Thioclava sp. F34-6. The sequence continues at coordinate 19,192 of NZ_NBOA01000008.1, read as the reverse complement.
CGACGATTTCCTGATCCTTACCCGCTCGCTGCTGACCGGGATTCCCGAGGTCGAGCAATACATGCTGCCCGTGCCCTTCCCGCACGAGCCCAATGCCCGCGAAGACAGTCTCAAGATGCGCGCGGCCTGCATGGCGCAGCTCAAGCGCGGTGGCGTTGTGGTGCTATTCCCTGCGGGGCAGGTTGCCCATTCCGAGACGCTGTTCGGGCCGGTGATCGAACAGGAATGGAACCCCTTCACCGCGAAGATGCTCGCACGCTCGGGCGCGTCGGTCCTGCCGATCCACTTCCCAGGCTGCAATTCTCGCGCCTATCAGATTGCCAACAAGCTCTCGGCCACGGTGCGCCAAGGGCTGCTGTTGTATGAAATCAAGCGCGCGCTCTACAAACCGCAACACCCGGTGATCGGCCCGGCCAAGTCTGCCGATGATATCGCCGAGGCGCTGAAAAACCCGCGTAAATTCCTCGCCGACCTGCGCGAGGAGACGCTGGCACTGTGATATGATCCGACGGGCGCGAGATTTGCGTCCGTGTCGCCCCTAAATATAAATATGTTGGCCACTTAACGACTTTCAGGCAGACTGAAGGTCGGGGTGACAATGGCTCGTATCTTCAGAGGCTTCGATCTACTCAGGATTATCGCCGCCTCCGGCGTTGTCTTCTCGCATGCCTTTCTTCTGGCTGAAGGCAGCGAGGCGGGCGAGCCCTTCAAGGAAGCGACGGGAACCATCCTCGGTTTCTACGGTGTCATGGTGTTCTTCGTCCTGAGCGGGTTTCTCATTACCGACAGCGCTCTGCGCGCGCCTACGATCCGGCATTTCGTGATCCGGCGTGCGCGGCGGATTCTGCCGCTCTTCATTGGCTCGACGCTGTTCATAACGCTGGTCATCTGCCCGTTCTACACCGTGGGTTCTGCAGGTTCCGCGCGCGAGTTTCTTTTCAGCTCCGAGACATGGATCTCGGTTTTCAAGACGCTCACCTTCCAGGAGAGGTCGCTCTGGTTCGGCGATGCGATCTCTTTTTATCCCTCCGTCGGGGATAACATGCGCTACGTCACGCCGATCGCGAATGGCGTGATCTGGACGATCCGGCTCGAGGTGACCTGCTACGTGTTGACCGGGCTCCTGATGGCGATGCGATTGCTGCGCCCGCGCGTCGTCCTCGTTCTTTTCGTGGCGGCTGCGTGGTTTGTCTTCGCCTATAATCTCGAGGTGACCGACTATCTGCGCGGGCTCGCCTATCTCGCGCCGAGTTTCATCACCGGCATGCTGATGAGAACCTTTCTCTATGACAGCGAGGTTCGCGGCGATGTCGCGTTTCTGTCTTTCGCCGTCCTCGTGGTTCTCGCGCTGCGGTCGCTTGAGTGGAATGCTAATGCGGCGGTCGTGTTCCCTATGCTGATCGCGCTGCCCCTGCTTTGGGTCGGCCAGTTGGACGGGCCTTTCCTGCGCCAGCTTTCGGGGCTGGGTGATCCGTCCTACGGCATCTATCTCTGGGGCTGGCCGATCCAGCAGGTCCTGCGCAGCCTGGTCGGGCCGAACATGGACGGTTATGTCTTCGCTGCGCTAAGCCTTCTGGTCGTTGTCCCGATCGGTTATCTCTCGTGGCACATGCTCGAGAAACGCTTCGTGATCCGCAGGCATCCGCGAAAAGTCGTGCGTGGTGACGCCGGGGGAGAGACGCCCGACGTCCTCCCCGTTCAGCGCGTCGGCACCGGCGTCTCGCCGCGATAGTCGTAGAAGCCGCGCCCGGTCTTGCGGCCGAGCCAGCCGGCTTCGACATATTTCGTCAGAAGCGGGCAGGGGCGGTACTTGGTATCGGCCAGCCCGTCATGCAGCACGTTCATGATCGCGAGGCAGGTGTCGAGCCCGATGAAGTCGGCCAGTTCCAGCGGCCCCATCGGATGGTTCGCGCCGAGCTTCATCGACTCGTCGATCGAGCGCACGTTCCCCACGCCTTCATAAAGCGTATAGACCGCCTCGTTGATCATCGGCATCAGGATGCGGTTCACGATGAAGGCCGGGAAATCTTCGGCAGACGCGGCGGTCTTGCCGAGTTTCTCGACGACCTCGTGCAGCGCCTTGTAGGTCTCCTGATCGGTCGCAATGCCGCGGATCAGTTCGACCAACTGCATCACCGGCACCGGGTTCATGAAGTGGAAGCCCATGAACTTCTCGGGGCGGTCGGTGCGCGAGGCAAGCCGGGTGATCGAGATCGACGAGGTGTTCGAGGTCAGGATCGTCGTCGGCTTGAGATGCGGCAGCAGGTCTTCGAAGATCGCCTGCTTGACGGTCTCGCGCTCGGTTGCGGCCTCGATCACCAGATCGGTCGGGCCCAGTTCGCTCAGTTTCGTGGTCGTGGTGATCCGCTTCAGCGCGGTGTTCTTCTCGTCTTCCGAGATTTTCCCGCGCGACACCTGCCGATCGAGGTTTTTGGTGATCGTGGCGATCGCCTTCGTCAGCGCCTCGTCGCTGATGTCGTTCAGCAGAACGTCATATCCGGCCAGCGCGAAGACATGGGCGATCCCGTTGCCCATCTGCCCTGCACCCACGATGCCCACTTTCTCGATCGCCATAATTTTCCCTCTCACGCTTTGCGCCCTGACCATAGTTCTCCGCTCGGTCCATGCAAGCGAAACGCAGGGCTGAGATCATTTTAACATTAGCTGTTTCGCAAGACTTCGGGCGCATTCTGGCCTCGGGCGAGTCGAACACAGACTGAGGTGGGAAAATGGCTTTCGAATATACGGGCGATGGCGCTCTCGATTACTTCCCGTGCAGATACGGGAAATCCAAACTGCTGTTCCGCGGGCCGCGCCGTGCGCTGCAAGGCGATTTCATCGCCGCGATGGGCGGGACGGAGACCTATGGCAAGTTCGTGGAGCATCCCTGGCCCGCGCTGCTAGAGGAGCGGCTGGAGATGCCGGTGGTGAATTTCGGTTATCTGAATGCCGGGATCGACGTGTTCCTGCACGAGCCGCAACTGGCCGCCGCATCGGATGCGGCGCAGGTTACGGTCATCCAGTTGCTCGGGGCGCAGAATATGTCCAACCGCTTTTATGCCGTGCATCCGCGCCGCAACGATCGGTTCCTGCGCGCTTCGAGCCTGATGCGCTCGATCTTCCGCGGCGTGGATTTCACCGAGTTCAACTTCACGCGCCACATGCTGAGCGCATTGAAAGAACGCGAGCCTGAGAAATTCACGCTGCTCGAGGCCGAATTGCAGGAGGCGTGGCTGCAGCGGATGACCGCGCTTCTGGCCAAGATCAAGGGGCGCAAGCTGCTGCTGTGGCTCGGGGCGTTCAACGACTCCGCCCGGAGCGACGATCTTGGGCCCGAGCCGTTGATGGTCACCGAACCCATGGTGGAGGCGCTGCGCTCGCTCGTGTCGGACGTGGTCCGGGTCAAGCCTTCGGCGGCGGCACGTAGCGCGGGCACGGCGGGGATGCACTTCACGCCGCTTGAGGAACCAGCCGCGGAAATGGTGCCGGGGCCGCTGGTGCATGAGGAGATCGCAGCGGCGCTCGCTTCTGCTCTGAAGCCATTGCTCTAACAGGAAAGGGCGGGGGATTTCCCCGCCCTTTCGATTTGGTTCCACTATCGCGGGGGCAGCGCCCCTTCCGCGGATCAGAGCTTTTCGGTCAGCGCCGGAACGGCGTCGAAGAGGTCCGCGACCAGGCCGTAATCGGCGACCTGGAAGATCGGCGCTTCTTCGTCCTTGTTGATCGCGACGATGATCTTCGAGTCCTTCATGCCGGCGAGGTGCTGGATAGCTCCAGAGATGCCGCAGGCGATGTAGAGCTCAGGGGCCACGACCTTGCCAGTCTGACCGACCTGCCAGTCGTTCGGCGCGAAGCCCGAGTCGACGGCGGCGCGCGAGGCACCCACAGCCGCGCCAAGCTTGTCGGCCAGCGCTTCGATCACCTTGAAGTCCTCTTCCGAGCCGACGCCACGGCCGCCCGAGACGACGATCTTCGCCGAGGTCAGCTCCGGACGATCGCTCTCGGCGACCTTGTCCTCGATCCAGCTCGACAGAGCGGGCGCGTCCGACATCGCCACGGTCTCGACCGAAGCCGAACCGCCGTCGCCGGCGGCGTCGAAGGTCGAGGTGCGGAAGGTGATGACCTTCTTCTCGTCCTTCGATTTCACGGTCTGGATCGCGTTGCCCGCGTAGATCGGGCGCTCGAACGTGTCGGCATCGACGACGCCGGAGACATCCGAGATCACCATCACGTCGAGAAGGGCTGCGACACGCGGCATCACGTTCTTCGCATCGGTCGTGGCAGGCGCCACGATATGCGAGTAATCGCCCGCGAGCGACACGATCAGCGCGGCGGTCGGCTCCGCCAGACGGTGGCTCAGCGACGGGTCCTCGGCCACGAGGACTTTCGCGACTCCGTCGATCTTCGCGGCGGCTTCACCGGCCGCGGCAGCAGAGGCACCCGCGCAGAGCACGGTCACATCGCCCAGCGATTTTGCGGCGGAGACGGCCTTGGCGGTCGCGTCGACCGACAGTTCGCCATCATTCACTTCACCCAGCAGCAGAACGGCCATCACACGACCCCCTTCTCTTTGAGTTTCGCAACCAGCGTGTCGACATCCGGCACCATTTCGCCAGCCTGACGCGCTTCGGGCTCGGTGACCTTCACCACTTCGAGACGCGGCGAGACGTCGACGCCGTAATCCTCGGCGGTTTTCTCGTCGAGCGGCTTCTTCTTCGCCTTCATGATGTTCGGCAGCGACGCGTAGCGCGGCTCGTTGAGGCGCAGGTCGGTGGTGACGATCGCGGGCAGCTTGACCTCGATGGTCTGCAGACCGCCGTCGACTTCACGGGTTACCTTCGCGGCCTCGCCCTCGACCACGACTTCCGAGGCGAAGGTCGCCTGACCCCAGCCCAGAAGTGCGGCCAGCATCTGGCCGGTCGCGTTCATGTCGTTGTCGATCGCCTGCTTGCCGAGGATCACCATGCCGGGCTGCTCTTCCTCGACGACCTTGGCGAGGATCTTGGCGACGGCCAGCGGCTCGATATCGGTTTGCACGTCATCGGCGGCGACCACGAGAATCGCACGGTCCGCACCCATCGCGAGCGCGGTGCGCAGGGTTTCCTGCGCCTGCTTCACGCCGATGGAGACCGCGACGATCTCTTCGACAGCGCCCTTCTCCTTCAGACGGATCGCCTCTTCGACAGCGATTTCGTCGAACGGGTTCATCGACATTTTGACATTGGCGAGATCGACACCGCTTCCGTCCGCTTTCACGCGAGCTTTCACGTTGTAGTCGATCACGCGTTTGACGGGTACCAGGACCTTCATGCGTGTCTCCCTTGTCTGGTCCGCCAAATTGCGGCGAACGGATTCATTCGGCAATTTTGTTACAAGAGCACGGGGCGAAGGGACAGGGGGAAAACGCCTCGTTTTGGCCCTGAAACGTCACGTCTTTTCGACTGTTTGCGCTAGCGGTCGGGGCCCATTGCCGTTGCGTCGCCCCGGTACCGTCTCGCCGATGGCAAAAAGGCCGCCCCGGGGGACGGCCTTTCCTTGATTTGGCTTTCCGGCTGCCAGCTCAGTCCTGGCGCCGCTCACCGGCGATCCGCGCGTCGTTCTGCATCTCGAGCCACATCGCGTTGGCGACGGCGACCAGAGCGGCCAGCGGAAGTCCGAGGATCCATGCGAAGTACCACATCTGTCTGTCTCCTTAATAAGCTGTATGGCTGTCGCGCTCGACATCTGCGACCGTCACCTTGCCCCACAGAACCTTATAGACCCATGCGGTATAGGCGAGGATGAGCGGCATGAAGATCAACGCGGCGATGAGCATGATGAAGAGCGTCTGGTGGGAGGACGACGCGTCCCAGACCGTCAGCGAGGCGTCGGGCATTTTCGAGCTCGGCAGGATGAAGGGGAACATCGTCAGGCCGACCGAGGAGATCACGCCGAAGATGCCCAGTTTCGACCAGAGCAGCGTCGAGACTTCGCGGCCGGCGCGCAGCCCCCGCACCGCCATGGCGATCCCCGCGAGGCCGAGAATCGGCGCAATCGCGATCCACGGGCGGTCCGCATAGGCCTGCATCCAGCTCCCGCCATGCTCGACCGTCGAGAAAAGCGGGTTGGAGGGGCCATTCGTCGGCACGACCGAGGTGACGTGGTAGCCCTTGATCCCGAAGGCGAGCCAGATGCCAGCGACGATATAGGCAACGAAGGCCACCATGCCCGCAACGGAGCCGATCTCGGTCGCGCGGACCTTCACCGCGCCTTCGGTCTTCACCGAGAGCCACGCCGCGCCATGCATCATCAGCATCGACAGCGACACCACGCCTGCAAGCAGCGCGTAGGGGTTCAGAAGGCCCAGCAGCTTCATGATGAAGTTGCCCGGATAGAGCGGCATCAGCATGTCGTTGAGCTCGAAGGGCACGCCTTGCAGCACGTTGCCCACGGCCACGCCGAAGATCAGTGCCGGAACCGCGCCGCCCACGAAGAGCGCCCAGTCCCAGCCATTGCGCCACGCAGCCGAGTCGCGCTTCGAGCGATACTTGAAGCCGACCGGGCGCAGGATCAGCGCCGCGAGCACGAGGAACATCGCGAGGTAGAACCCCGAGAAGCTTACCGCGTAGAGGGGTGGCCAGGCCGCGAAGATCGCGCCCCCGCCGAGGATGAACCAAACTTGGTTGCCTTCCCAGACCGGGCCGATCGTGTTGATCGCCACGCGGCGCTCGCTATCGGTCTTGCCGACGAAGGGCAGCAGTGCGCCCACGCCCATGTCGAAGCCGTCGGTCAGCGCGAAGCCGATCAGCAGGACGCCCAGCAGCAGCCACCAGATGACGCGTAGAACGTCGAGGGGGATAAGTTCATAGAGGATCATTGGTTCTTACTCCGCAGGCATGGTGACAGGGTTGCCGCCGCGACCGGACAGGCGATCGTCATGTCGTTGCAGCCACTCTTGGGTGACCTCGACATCCTGATACGGGCCTTTCTTGATGTATTTGAGCATCAGGCCCATCTCGACGACGAAGAGCACGGTATAGAAGGCGACGAAGCCCAGCAGCGTGAACAGCAGGTCGCCCACCGAGAGGTGGCTGACCGAAAGCGCCGTAGGCAGCACGCCGTCGACCGTCCAGGGCTGGCGTCCGAACTCGGCGGTGAACCAGCCCAGTTCCGCGGCGATCCAAGGGGCGGGGATGACGATCACGGCCAGACGCAGCGCCCAGCGGGGATAGTTCATGCCCTTCCAGTTCGAGACGACGAAGAAGTAGACCATGAGCGCGATGAAGGAGAAACCTAGCGCAACCATCAGGCGGAAGGACCAGAAGATCGGCCAGACCGTTGGGACCGTGTCGTTCGCGGCCTTCTTGATCTGCGCGTCGGTCGCTTGACGCGGATCGTCCACGTAGCGTTTGAGCAGGTAGGCGTAACCGAGATCGCCGACGTTCTTGTTGAATTCCGCGGTGACGTCAGCGGGGACATCCCCCTTCGCTTCGCGAATTTTCAGCAGGTCATTATAGGCGACGATGCCGTTGCGGATCCGCTCCTCCGAGCCTTTGACCAGATCGTCGATCCCGGTGATCTGCTCGGTCAGCGAGCGGGTACCGATCAGTCCCATCACCCACGGGATATGGATCGCGTATTTGGTCTCGCGCGCTTGCTGATCGGGAATGCCGAAGAGCGTGAAGGAGGCGGGGGCCGGTTCGGTCTCCCACATGGCTTCCATCGCGGCGAGTTTCATCTTCTGGTTATGCGTCGTCTCGTAGCCCGACTCGTCGCCGAGGATCACCACCGACAGCGCCGAGGCGAGGCCGAACGCAGCGGCGACCGCGATGGAGCGGCGGGCCAGTTCGAGGTGACGCCCCTTGAGCATGTACCAGCTCGACACGCCCATCACGAAGACGGCCGCTGTGACGTAGCCAGCGGAGACCGTGTGCACGAACTTGGCCTGGGCCACCGGGTTGAACACGACATCGAAGAAGGAGGTCATTTCCATCCGCATCGTCAGCGGATTGAACGCCGCCCCGACCGGGTTCTGCATCCAGCCGTTCGCGATCAGGATCCACAAAGCAGAGAAGTTCGAGCCGATGGCGACCAGCCACGTGACGACCATGTGCTTGACCGGGCTCAGCTTCTCCCATCCGAAGAACATCAACCCGACGAAAGTCGCTTCCATGAAGAAGGCCATCAGGCCCTCGATCGCGAGCGGTGCGCCGAAAATGTCGCCGACGTAATGCGAGTAATAGCTCCAGTTCATGCCGAACTGGAATTCCATCGTGAGGCCCGTGGCCACGCCCAGCACGAAGTTGATGCCGAACAGTGTGGCCCAGAACTTGGTCATTTGCCGCCAGACGGGGCGGTTGGTCATCACATAGACCGTCTCCATGATCGCCACGATGATCGACAGACCAAGCGTCAGCGGCACGAAGAGGAAGTGATACATCGCTGTCATGGCAAATTGCAGCCGTGACAGCTCGACGATCCCGAAATCCATTCTCGTTCTCCGTTTCCCTACTTGCATCCGGCGCGGTGAAAAGCCGGATTCTCCGGAAATGTTTTTCCTGGATGCAGGTTATGAGGAGGCGGTCAGCGCGCGACTTTGAGCCAAATCAAATTGACGATGTGTCGCACGCGGACGTGAACAGAGGTGAACGGGAATATGTCTCGTGATTTTAGAGGCTTATCGTCGCAGGTCGTGCGTCATTTCAGCGCGATCGTGGCCGTGGCGGCGCTCTGGTCGGGCTGGCGGTGAGAGACCAGAACGAAGCCCGCCTCGGGCAGAAGCGCCCGTAATCCGGCCAGCGTCGCGGCGGCGGTTTGGGCGTCGAGTCCCTCGGTCGGTTCGTCCAGCAGAAGGATGTCGGGCCGGCGCAGTGCCGCACGGGCCAGCGCCAATCGTTTCGCCTGCCCGCCGGACAATCCCGTGCCGCCTTCGCCAAGCCGTGCTTCGAGCCCGCCGCGCGCCACGATCACTTCATCCAGCGCCACGGCGCGCAGCGCGGCCCATGCCGCATCGTCATCGAGTTGCGTTCCGGGAGGCAGGGCGAGCGCGAGATTCTCGGCAATGGTGCCGCCGATCAACTGGCTGCGCTGCGGCACCATTGTGAGCACATCGCGCAGGTCTCCCTCTGGCCAGTCGGCCAGCGCGCGGCCCATCGCCGTGATCTCGCCATCGGACGGCTTGAGAAGGCCGGACAGCACGGCGAGTGCGGTGGATTTCCCCGCGCCCGAGGGCCCGGCAAGCATCACGGTCTGACCGCGCGCGAGGGTGAAGGTCAGATCGGAAAAGAGCGGCGCGGCGCTCTTGGCGCGGGTGAAGGCAACTTGGCGCGCCTCGAGCAGCGGGGCGTCCATATCGGTGGGGGCGTGGCCGTCGGGCTGGGCGCGTGTGGGCGTATCGGTCAGCTCCATGACCCGCGCGCCCGCCTCCTGCATGCGTCCAATCTCGGCCATGCCACGGCGCAGCAGCATCAGCGACTCGGCCAGTGCCAGCGCGACGAACAGGCCCACGGCTGCGCGCGCGGGCGTGATCTGCCCGGCCAGCGCCATCTGTCCGGCGATCGCCGAGGCGGCCGCCCCGGCAAGCGCGGTGGTGGCGGAAATCACCGCCCCCACCCGGCGGTCGAGCGCCTCGAGATTGCGCCGCGCGAGCGCTTCGGCCTCGACCTCGGCCAGGGTCTGCGCAGTTGCGGCCTCCAGCTGTCCGGCCACGGCCAGATCGGCTCGCGCGCGCATCGTCTCCAGCGCGCGGCGGCGAATGTTCTGCAGTGCCGTTTCGGCGGCGCGGGCATCGTGGCGGGCGGCTCGGGCGACCCAGATCAGGCCGAGCCCACCGCCCAGCAGGTAGATCAGGAAGACCGCGAGCCCGATCGGCAGCCCTTCGAGCCACCCCAGCATCAGAAGCGCCGCGATCTGGACCATGCCGCCTGCAAGGAAGGGGATGACCAGCCGCAGCAATACGCCATCAAGCGCATCCACGTCCGAGGTGATCCGGTTCAGCGCCTGCGCACCGCGCAGCCGCGCCTGTTCCTCATGCGGGCGGCGCGAGACGCCATCCATCAGGTCGATGCGAAGCTTCGCCAACGCGCGCAGTGTGGCGTCATGGGTCAGTAGCCGCTCGCCATAGCGCGAGACCGCGCGGCCGAGCGCGAGACCGCGGACACCTGCCGAGGGGGTGAAGAAATTGAAGTTTAGGCCCATCCCCGCGATCCCGGCCAGCGCGGAGGCGGTGATGAACCAGCCCGACAGGCCGAGCAGCGCCGCCCCCATCGCGAGCACGAGGAACGACAGCGCGAGGCCCCTACTGAAGGCCCATTTCTGATCGCTGATCAGGCGAGCGGTGAGGGTCAGAAGCGTTCTCATGCTGCGCCCTCCAAGTCGATCTGACGGTCCATCGCGGCAACGAGGGCAGGGTCGTGGCTTGCGACGATCAAGGTCGTGCCCTGCGATCTCAACGCCAGAAGAGCCGCGATGACTTTCGCGCCCGTCTCGGCATCGAGATCGGCGGTCGGTTCGTCGGCCAACACGATCGGGCGGCCCGCGTAATGGGCCCGCGCGATCAGCAGACGCCGCGCCTCGCCGCCCGAGACGCCGCCGCCCATATCGCCCAGCCGGGCGTCGAGCCCGCCGGTAAGGCCCGCGACGACCTCGGTGGCCTGCGCGGCGTCGAGCGCTGCATCGAGGTCGCCGGGACGGTTCAGCGTGATCAGTTCGCGCAGGCTCGCATCGGCGAAGCGCGGGCTTTGAGGAATCCAGCCGAAGGCTGCGCGCCAGTCATCGGCGTTTTCCTCTGTCAGGGAGGTATCGCCCAGCGTGATCTTCCCCGCCTCGGGATGGATCAGACCGACCAGCGCGGTCAGAAGCGTCGTCTTGCCTGCGCCCGACGGTCCTGTGATCGCGACCGCTTCGCCCGGGGCGATGTCGCCATCGGGCAGGGGGAGCGGAGCGGCGGCCTCGCCGGGGCGGATTTGCAGCCCGTGCCAACGCAGCGCGCCAAGCGTCGGTGCCGCGCCTTCGCCTCCAGTGCCCATCAGCGTGTTGGCCTTGGCGATGGCAGTCTCGGTCGTCTCCAACTCGGAGGCTACGGCGAGCGCAGCGGCCCGGTCATGCCATGCCGCAGCGAGATCGCGCAGCGGCTGGAAAAACTCGGGCGCGATCATGAGCAGGAAAATCCCCTCGGCCGGGGTCATCTTGCTGCCCCATGTGCCGAAATTCATCCACCCGATCAGCGAGAAGCCGACATAGACCGCGACCAGCGCCACGCCGATCGCGGCGAACAGTTCCAGAAGCGTCGAGGAGAGGAAGGCAACCCGCAGAACCGCCATCGTGCGGAGGCGCAGGTCTTCGGATTTGGTTTCCAGATCGGCGCGCGAGCGGGCCTCCGCGCCCAGAAGTCGCAGATCGGTGATCGCGGCGATCCGGTCGATCAGCAGCCGGTTGAGCGAACCGATTTCGACCATCTGCTTTTCCGAGGCGTCCTGCGCGGCCATGCCCACAAGCGCCATGAACAGCGGGATCAGCGGCCCGGCGATGAGCAAGATACCCGCGGCGGCCCAGCTTTGCGTGGCGGCGAGCAGGATGAAGGCGAGGGGGATGATCCGGGCGCGCAGGAAGGCGGGCTGATAGCGCGTGGCCCATGGGCCGAGCGCGCCGAGCTTCTCCGCGGACAGCGAAGCCAGTTCCGCAGGCGACAGCGCGGCGGCGCCGCTAGCCTGACGTAGCGCCTTTCGGATCAGCTTCTCGCGGCTCGCACGCAGCACCACCTCGGCGGCATCGGCCGAGAGCTTCTGCGAAATCCAGTCGAGGACGATCCGCACGAGCGCCAGCACCACGAAGCCTGCAGCCCCGGCGAGCGGCGAGAGCGACGGGCTCACCCCCGGTGCGACCAGGTCGCCAAGTACCAAACCGATCAGAGCGGCCTGCGCGGGCCAGATAAGGGCCGAGGCCACACCGAGCCACCCGGCGAGCTTCAACTTGCCCGCGACGGGCTGAGCGATGCGGGTCAGAACGGCTTTCGGCTTCGGCGCTTCGGTCGTGGCGTCTGTCATACGGGTTTTGGGGTCTTTTCCTCTTTCGCGCTTGGCTGTCGAGATAGCCGGGCAGAGGGGCTGCGACAATGGAGTGCGACAATCCGCGCTTGTCACGTCTGCGGTACGGACCTTCATGCCGACATGAAAAAACCGTTCGGATGAGGGTCCGAACGGTTTTCGAGGTTACCTGTGGCGGGGCCTTAGCAGGGCGCGATGTACTCGCGGCCATACGAGTCACGATAGCGGCACTGACCCGGCTGGTTGGCTTTACCGATCAGGGCGCCGGCAACGGTGCCGACTGCGCCGCCGATCGCGGCGTTTTGAACGCGGTCGCCATCATCCGAAACGGCAGCGCCGATCGCGGCACCGGCAACACCGCCGGTCGCGGCAGCGCGGTCCTGTTGCGACATCTGGCAGCCTGCAACGGCAACGGTGGCGCTGAGCGGCAGGATCAGGAACATCTTCTTCATGGTACGTGTCTCCCTTCTGTGTCTTCGGACATCCAACGTCGCCCCTCTCCGGGCAGTTCCAAGTTTTTCTTAATTAGTTTTGAGCATCTATTCTGGAGCCGTGATGACCCAGCGGCTTGACATGCGCGGTCATTCGGGGGTCAAGCAAAGAAAGACATCTCGAGACATACGACAGAAAGACCCGCCTATGAGTTCGACCGCCTGGCGCGTTCCCCTGATCGGAGCGCTTTTCCTTTTCGCATTGAGCGCGGTGGTGTTGATGATCATGCGCCCGCTGATGGCGATCGACGAGACGCGCTATGTCACCGTCGCCTGGGAGATGTGGCAGGGCGGCTCCAAGCTGGTGCCGCATCTCAACGGGGCGATCTATTCCGACAAGCCGCCGCTTCTGTTCTGGCTCATCAATATCGTATGGAGCGTGACGGGCCCCAGCGAATGGGCGGCGCGGCTCGTGGCGCCCGCCTTCGGGCTGCTGTCGGTCGGACTGGTCGCGATGCTCGCGCGCAAGCTCTGGCCGGAGGAACCGGAGCGCGCCGGACTCGCCGCACTGATCCTTGGGACGAGCGGCGTGTTTCTGCTCTTCGGCTCGACAACGATGTTCGACACGATGCTCACGGCGGCGACGCTGACGGGAATGCTCGCAGTCTGGGCGATGCGCGACACGGAGCGCTTCGCCCCGGTGATCGGGCTTGGCATCGCGCTGGCCTTCGGCGTCTTCGCCAAGGGGCCGGTGATCCTGGTGCATGTGCTGCCGACCGCGCTTTTGATGCCGCTTTGGGCGACCGGGGCGGAGCGGCCCGCGGTCAAGCAGTGGTATGCGCGGATCGGAATCGGTTTTCTGATCGGTTTCGGCATCGTCCTGCTATGGCTCGGCCCCGCGATCATCTTCGGCGGTGCGGAATACCGCGAGCAGATTCTGTGGAAGCAGAGCGCCGGGCGGATGGTGGAAAGCTTTGCCCATGGTCGCCCCGTCTGGTTCTTCGTGGCGTTGCTGCCGTTCTTCCTCTGGCCCTGGGGCTGGAGCCGCGCGGGGCTGGCTACGTTCAGGCCGTCGCGCCTTTGGGAGGATGCGGGCACGCGCATGGTGACGGTCTGGTTCGTCACCGCCTTCCTCGCCTTCTCGCTGATCTCGGGCAAGCAGGCGCATTACCTTGTGCCGGAAATGCCCGCGCTGGCGCTGATCCTGTCGGGATTGCTGCCCACGGCGGAGCGCCGGATGCGCTGGCTGCGCCTGCTGTGGCTTCTGCCCGGCGTCGCGACAGCGATTGCTGCGGCTTCGGTGCATTTCGGGGCGTTCCCCGAACTGCCCGAGGGCACCGGATCGTGGCTCTTCGTGATCGCTGGCGTGGCGATGCTCGTGGGCGGCGCGCTAATCGTGCTTAAAGCGCGGCAGGGCTGGTTCGCCGAAGCCTTCGTCGCGCCGCTGGTGCTGATCGCCATTCAGATCATGGTCTGGCCGATCCTCTGGAAAGTCTACGATCCGGCACCAATCGCGAGCCTGATCGCTTCGCATTCGGAAAATGGCGTGGCCACCACCGATCGCGGCTATGCAGGGCAGTTCTCCTTCGTCGCGCGGCTCGAGAACCCGGTGACGGTGCTTGGCAACAGCGCCGATCTCGGGCGCTGGATGGCGGCGCATCCCGACGGGCTGGTTCTCGCAGCGAATCCGATCGAGGGCGTCGACGGTCTGAGCCAGATCGCCGAGCGGCATTTCCGGCAAAACGACTGGCGGCTCTATCAGGTCGCGGAGGCGATTGCGCCGTCTGCTTCGGATGCTGCGGCCACGCCCAGCAGTGCGAACTGACACTTCAAACTAAAGACACGCCCGAAGCGGATGCTCCGGGCGTGCCTTCAAACCGATAGACTGCAAGTATTACGACTTGGTCTTCTCGGTGGGCCGCTCATCGAGAGTGACGGAGAGCGTGAGCGGCTTGTTCGCGCGCAGCAGCGAGAGCTGCACTTCGGTTCCCGGCTCGTCGGACCCGATCGCACGGGTCAGATCGCGGGGGGCTTTCATCGGCTTGCCATCCACGCCGACGATGATGTCGCCGCGCTTCAGACCAGCTTTCTTCGCGGGCGTGTCGGGCGACACGTCGGCTACGAGCACACCTTCCGGTTGGTCGAGCCCCAGCGCCGCGGCGATGTCCTCGCTGACCGGCTGGATCTGCACGCCGAGGAAGCCGCGCTTCACCGTGCCATTGTCCTGCAGGTCGGCGACGACGCTCTTGATGGTGTCGGAGGGCACCGAGAAACCGATCCCGACGGAACCGCCAGTGGGCGACAGGATCGCGGTGTTCATGCCGATCACCTGGCCTTGGTCGTCAAAGAGCGGGCCACCCGAGTTGCCTTTGTTGATGGCTGCGTCGGTCTGGATGTAGTTATCGAAGGGGCCCGATTTCAAGTCGCGGCCTTTGGCCGAGACGATGCCGGTCGACACGGAGGTGCCCAGGCCGAACGGGTTGCCGATCGCCACGACCGGCTCGCCGACCTGCGCGGCCTGACTGTCGCCGAAGCCCACGGTGTCGAGGTCCTTGTTGGTATCGACCTTGATCAGCGCGATGTCGGTAGCCTTGTCTTCGCCGATCACTTTCGCATCCGCGGTCGAGCCGTCGGAGAAGGTAACCTTCACGCTCTCGGCGCCGTCGACGACGTGGGCGTTGGTGACGATATGGCCGTCTTTCTGGATGATGAAGCCAGTGCCGAGACCGGTGATCTCAGGACGCTGCATCGGCTGACCCTGACCGTTGGGGCCCATGTCGGGCATGCCGAAACGACGCTGGAAGAACTCGAAGGGGAAATCCTGAGGCATCCCCATCTGGGCCATTTCCTGATCGTTGGCCTGCTTCTTGATCTCGATGGTGACCACGGCGGGCATCACCTTCTTCACCAGGTCGACGGTGTTGGTGAAGGTTTCGGCCGCGGCCACGTTCGGGACCAGTGCCAGACCGCTCGTCGCCACGGCGCCGGCGCCGAGCATGGCGGTGGTGGCGAGGGTGCGCAGCAGGGGAGCTTTGCGAATGTCCTGCATGTTTCTCTCCTTTTTGACAGGTATGCACCCTATGTGAGGGCCTAGCCTGTCAGGGACTCTGCGGGAAGATTGCAGAGTTGTTATCCTTTTCACCTTTAGGGGAGGGGTGCGTGACTTGTGCGGTGTCATCGGCCACATATGTCGCGAACCGAGAAAGCGAGTGCGATGAAACTGCTGTTGATCGAAGACGACGCGACCACCGCCGATTACGTTCTGCGTGGCCTGCGCGAAGAGGGCCACACGGTCGACCATCTCGCGAATGGCCGCGACGGGCTGACCCAGGCGCTGGGCGGCAGCTATGACGTGATGATCATCGACCGGATGCTGCCGGAGCTGGACGGTCTCTCGATCACCCGCGCGATCCGGGCCGCAAAGGTCACGACGCCGATCATCTTCCTGACCGCGATCGGCGGGGTGGATGACCGCATCGAGGGGCTCAACGCGGGTGCCGACGATTATCTCGTGAAACCCTTCGCCTTCGGCGAGCTGTCGGCGCGGCTCGCGGCGCTGGCGCGTCGCCCACAAGCGCAGTCGGAGCAGGTAATGCTGGAGGCAGGCGATCTGAAGATGGACCTGATCGCGCGCAAGGTGACGCGCGGCGGACAGGAGATCGACCTTCTGCCGCGCGAATTCTCGCTGCTGGAATTTCTGCTGCGCCGCAAGGGCCGGGTGCAGACCCGGACGATGCTGCTGGAGGGCGTGTGGGATCTGAATTTCGATCCGCAGACCAATGTGGTGGAGACGCATATTTCGCGGCTCCGGAACAAGGTCGACAAGCCGTTCGACCGTGATCTCATCCACACCGTGCGCGGCGCGGGCTACCGGATCGAGGGCTGATGAAGGCACGTCTGAATCGCGCGGAAATCCTTGCATCGACGCCGCTGCGACAGGCGCTCGGGCTGATGGGGATCGTCTTTGCGATCCTGCTGGTGACGCTGGGCTTCGCCTATGTCGCGCTGCGCTCCTCGACCGAGGAATCGATCCGCGCCGATCTAAAGCAGCAGACGGCGGTGTTTCAGGTTGCCGCCAACCCCGAGACGCTCTCTGTGATCGTGTCGGCGGAGGCGCGGGCGTCCGATCCGTCAGAGCGCGCCATCGCCTTCGTGATGTCGGACGGGCGGCAGGTCGGCAACGTCCGGGTCACCCATGAGGGCGACAGCTGGGTCATCTCGCGTCATCCCGAATATGCGCCGCTATCGAAACATGGATATTTCACGCTGACCATGCCGCTTGCGGGCGGCTTGCTGGTGATCGGCGAAAGTCGCGCGCCGATTGCGGAACTGACCTCTACCTTCCTCGCGATTCTCGTCTTCTCCTTCGTACCCTCGCTTCTGGTCTCTGCCGCCTATGGTGCGTGGGTCGGGATGCGGGCGCGCAAACGGGTGAGCGCGATCGAGAACACGCTGGACGATCTTACCGAGGGGCGGCTCGAGGCGCGGGTGCCGCGCGACGAGGTGAAGGCGCGGCGCGGCGATGACCTCGCACGGATCGGGGCGCGGCTTAACGTGATGGCCGAGACGCAGGAGGCGACGGTTGCGGCGCTGCGTCAGGTCTCCGCCGATATCGCGCATGACCTGAAGACGCCGATGCAGCGGATTTCGGTGCTACTCTCGGAGCTGCAAGAGGCCTTGCCCGAGGACACGCCGCCCCGCGCTCTGGCCGAGCAGGCAGGCACCGAGGCCGAGCGCGCGGTCGCCGTGTTCCACTCGTTGCTGCGGATCGCCCAAATCGAGGGCGGCAGCCCGAAGGCACGTTTCGCGACGGTCGATCTGGGCGCGCTCGCCGCCGATATCACCGAGCTTTACGAGGCCAGCGCCGAAGAGGCGGGCGGTTCGCTGACCCTGCAGCGGCCAGACGCGCCGCTCATCGTGCAGGGCGATCGGGGGCTTCTGGGACAGATGCTGTCGAACCTGATCGAGAACGCGATCCGCCATGGCGGGCCTGCGCCGAAGATCGCGGTGAGCCTGTCTCGCGAGCGCGGTGCAATCACGCTCAGCGTCGCAGATCATGGTCCCGGCATTCCCGAGGCCGAGCGCGAGAAGGTTCTGCGCAGGCTCTATCGGCTGGAACGCTCTCGCACGACGCCGGGCAACGGGCTGGGCCTTGCGCTGGTTCATGCGGTGGCGGGGTTGCATGAGGCGGAGCTGGAGCTGTCCGACAACAATCCCGGTCTGATCGTGTCGCTGCGCTTCGTCGGGTCCGCTCAGTCGGCCTGATCGGGCAGGTCGATCTCGGTCAGGAAACGCAGGCTCAGCGGCAGGGTCGCGGCCCCCAGCGCGCGCGCATCGGGCCCCACCTGACCCTCGCGCACGATCGGAACGCCCGCGCCCGAGAGGTTGATCTTCGCCAGTTCCGATTCGGTCGCGGCGACGAGCCGCGCGCGCAGATCGTCGGGCATCCAGCCGTCGATCACGATCGCATCGAGGTCGCACAGCGCCGCCGAGGACGCGGCGACAGTCGCGAGGCCCCGCGCCGCTTTCGCGAGCCAGTCGTCGACGATGTCTTCGGGAAGATCCCACTCATCGCGCCGCTCCCAGAGGAAACTCGCATCGAGCCCGCGCTCCGTCATCGCGGCTTCGATGACCGACAGCGAGGCCACGTCGAGCAACTGGCACTGGCCGCCGTGACCGTCGGGCACCGGCATCGAGGCAAGCGCGCCCGCATTGTTGTTGGGGCCGGTCACAAGCGAGCCGCTCATCACCAGCCCGCCACCTACGAAGAAGCCCACGAACGCATAGAGGAAATCGTCGGGCAATGTCTGATCGCCCAGCAAAAGCTCTGCCGAACAGGCGGCAGAGGCATCGTTTTCCAGCACCACGGGAAACGGATAGAGCGCCTCCAGTTCGGCGCGGATATCGCGTTCGCGCCAATCGGCCATCGCGCTTTCCTCGAGCCCGAGCGCCACGCCCCAATCCCACATCCTGAACGGCGCCCCGATGCCGAGGCCGGCGATGCGCTCGCGCTTCGAGGCGGGGAGTTCTGCCACCATCCGGGCGATCGCGTCGATGGCGAAGGCTATCGTGTCAGCCGCCGTGGGGTAGTCGTGGCGCGCGACACGGCGCGAGACCGGCGTGCCCATCATGTCGATCAGGATCACCTCGGTCCGGCGACGCCCGACCTTCAGGCCAAGAAAATAAGCCCCCTCGGGGTTCAGGCGCATCGGCACGGTGGGCTGGCCCACCTTGCCGCGCACCGGGTCGCAGCGCAGCAGGAAGCCTTCATCCTCAAGCGCGCGCATGATGACCGACACTGTCTGTGCCGAGAGCCCCGTGAGCCGTGCGATCTCGGATTTCGCCAAGGCGCCGCGACGGCGAATCAGCGACATCACGAGCCGCTCGTTGCGGTTGCGCATCGCGGAGTGATCCGAACCGATCTTCCCCGCTCCGGTCTTGATCAATTCCATCACGCGGTGGGCCAAAATTCATTCTCCGAGGCTGCTCGCGCATAAACTACGCCTTGTATTTATCGGCTTCCAGAGGCTCTTCTGTCAATTAATAAATCCATTTGATTTATCTATTGACGAGTCGGCCCGTGTTCGCACATGATTTACCCCGAAGCCGATCGGAGGACGGCTGGACATGTTTCTGGGAGGAGACCTGACATGAAGAAGAGAACCGCGATTCTGGGAGCGACGGCGCTTGGTCTGATGGCGACCGGGGCCTGGGCGGAGACGACCGCCTGCCTGATCA
>NZ_NBOA01000007.1:0-329912 GCF_002213235.1 Thioclava sp. F34-6 | reverse complement strand
TGATCAGGCAGGCGGTCGTCTCCGCCCAGGCCCCGGTCGCCATCAGACCAAGCGCCGTCGCTCCCAGAATCGCGGTTGTCTTCTTCATGTCAGGTCTCCTCCCTTGCTGAGATGCATTCAGTGCATCCATTGAAACTTCATGGAAAAGTTTTCTCGCGTCCGATCGGGATGCGCGTCGCACCCGCATTCACGATGCCGCGGCACCGCCGGCGAAGCCTCCTCCCTTCCCCGAAGTCACCAAGAGCTAGCGCCCGGAGCTCCCATCTGTCAATAAAAACTTCCGGATGAATTTTTATTTAGGTCAAATTTTCGATGTCGCTTGCGCCCCTCCGGGCCGCCGCGTAGCATCCGATCACCCACGAACCACGCAGGACTAAGCCGCGTGACCTTCCCCGCCGGTGAGAGATGACGACAGCACGCCCCGACAAAACCCTGAATGCCGTGCCGCTCATGGGCACCAACCAACTCACGGTAAGAGATCTTAACGAGCGTCTCGTGCTCCATCTGATCCGCCGCCACGGCACGCTGACGAAAGCCGAGGCGACCCGCGCGACCGGGCTGTCCGCCAACGCGGTCTCAGAGATATTCAAGGCGCTCGAGCAGGACGACCTGTTGCTGCGCGGCGATCCGGTGCGGGGCCGCGTGGGCCAGCCCTCCGTGCCGATGCGCCTCAACCCAGAAGCGAAACACTATCTCGGCCTGAAGATCGGCCGAAGCAGCTTCGACATGGTCGTGGTCGACTTTACCGGCGCCGTCTTGGCCCGCCGCTCGGCGCGCCACGGCTTCCCGACCCGGACGGCGTTGGTCTCCTTCATCAAGGACAATCTCCGCCCGCTGCTGCGCTCGGCAAAACTGAAGCGCGAGGACGTGGATGCCAGCGGAATCGCGATCCCCTCCGAGCTGTGGCACTGGGCCGAGGACTTCGACGCGCCGACCGACGAGCTGGAGAAATGGCGCAGTTTCGACGCCCGCACCGAGCTCGCATCGCTGCTTCCCGGGCCGATCTCCGTCGAGAATGACGGCACCGCGGCCTGCCGTGGAGAGCTGGTTTTCGGACCGCCCACCGACAAGCAGGACTACGTCTATTTCTTCGTCGGCACCTTCATCGGGGGCGGCGTCGTTCTCAATGGCAGCGTGTTTTCCGGGCGGTCGGGAAACTCCGGCGGCTTCGGGCCGCTGCGAATTCCCGACGAGCCCGGCGGCCACCGCCTGATCGACCATGCCTCGCTCTCTGTGCTCGAGCGCCTTCTGGCGGAACGGCAGACCGACCCCGAACGGATTCAGGACGACCGTGCCGACTGGTCGCCTCTCGAGCCTGCGCTCTCGCTCTGGATCACGCGCGCGGCGAGAAGCCTCGCCCATGCGATCGTCTCCGCCCAGGCTGTGATCGATTTCGAAGCCGTCATCATCGACGGCGCGTTTCCGCAAGATATCCGCGACAGGCTGGTGGCGGAGGTCGACCGGCATTTCTCGCGCCTCGATCTGCAAGGAGTCTATCACCCAGAAATCCACGCAGGGCATTTCGGCTCGGTCATCCGCGCCATGGGCGCCGCGGCTTACGCAATTTCCACCGAATTCATGATCGACCAGAATACCTTGCTCCGGAAAGCGCCTCCCGGGCAGTTGGCGCGGTAAACCCCCATCGCATGACGCGGTCACCCGCGAGCCGGCACGAGCGGCCCCGGGCAAACATTGTTTGCCGCCGCAGACGCCACGCGGAACCGGCATCCCGAATTCTGCGTGGCGCGCGGATCAGCGTCCTTTTCCGCGGGCGCGCCCGTTCCCTTCCCGTCCATTTCTGACGCATACAAACGCGATTCGACTGATTTTCGGCCAGCTGGAAGGGCTTTCCCATGCGGGCATGGCATCATCTCGCTCCGGCGCTGCCGGCATTCCACGGGCGCGAACAGATCCGGGCGGGCCTCGGGGCGCTGCTCGGCATCAGCCTCTGCGCCCTCGTGGTGAGCCTCGGCGCACGGTTTGGGCTTTCCTCGCTCTATCTCGTGGCGCCTCTCGGGGCGACGGCGGTGCTGGTGTTCGGCGTTCCGAACTCGCCCCTTGCGCAGCCGTGGTCGGCGATCGTCGGCAACGTCACCTCGGCCTTGGTCGCGCTGCTCGTGGTCCGCAGCCTGCCCGGCTCATGGTCGGTGGGGATTGCCGTCGGCGCCGCGATCACCGCTATGATGTTCGTGCGCGCGCTGCACCCGCCGGGCGGTGCCGTCGCCTTGCTGACCGCGCTCGATCCGACACATGCGCTCGAGATCGGACCGCTCTTTGCGTTGGTGCCAGTCGGACTGACGACCGCC
The DNA here is from genome assembly GCF_002213235.1 of Thioclava sp. F34-6. NCBI lineage: Bacteria > Pseudomonadati > Pseudomonadota > Alphaproteobacteria > Rhodobacterales > Paracoccaceae > Thioclava > Thioclava sp. F34-6. The sequence goes on along the minus strand of NZ_NBOA01000007.1, from coordinate 327,606 downwards.
ACGCTGGTCCTTGCCGCGATCGTCTATAACCGGGCCAGCGGGCGGGTCTACCCGTTCCGCCAGCCCGAGACGGAGCCGGCGGCGGATGCGCCGCCGCGGCTGGGACTATCGAGCGCGCAGCTGGGCGAACTGCTCGACCGGTTCAATCAGACGGCCAATCTCGGGGTGGCGGATCTCGGGCGGCTGCTGGCCGCCGCAGAGGCCGAGGCGGCGCAGCACCGCTTCGACGGCACGACCTGCGCCGACATCATGACCACCGATCTCATCACGGTGCGCCCTGACACACCGCTGCCGGAGGCCGCGCGCCTGTTTCGCGCCCATGCCATCAAGAGCCTTCCTGTCATCGACGCCGAGACCCGGCTCTGCGGCCTCGTGCTTCAGGCGGATCTTCTCGACGAAGTCGCCGCTCGGCCACGCGCCCTGCCGCGGCGGGACCGGCCCCGCACCGTCTCGGAGGTGATGCGTTCGCCCGACCGCGCGGTCGCCCATGACCTGCCCGTCGGCACCCTTCTCAACCGTCTCGCGGCGCAGGGAACCGAGGTCGTGCCGGTGACGCGGGAGGGCCGTCTCGCAGGTATCCTAACCCGCTCCGATATCATCCGTCTGCTGCTGGACGGGGCCGACGACCGCGCGGCGGCGTAGGCGCGCTTCAAAAGGCAGCGCGCGATCGCGCGGGAGCGGCGGAGATCCCCCCGCCCGTCCGACACGTTCATTGGTTCGTAATATCGCCCTTGAGCGAATAGCCGATCATCAGCACGTCCTTGCGGGTCATCTCGTCGACCTCATGCGCCGCAAGGACCGACATGATGTCGTCGATCGCGGCCATGTATTCGCTCGTGCTGATATTCATGCCGCGATGCGCCGTCACCATGTCGCGTCCGCTATATGGCTCGGGGCCGCCGCTGCCCGCGCCGAAGAACGCACAGAGTTGCGCCTTGGCGTCGTTCAGGTCGTCCGGCCTTTCGCGGTATGGCAGGAAACGGGCGCTGATTGCGGGGTTTACCATATGCGCCTCGAGGACATCGTCGACGAGCGCCTTGATCCCGGGCTTTCCACCGAGCCGTTCGTAGAGAGTCTGTTCCATCGTTCTAGCTCCTTGCTGTCTGGAGGCCGTGGCCCCGGGGCGCATTCGCGTCCGGGGAGCGACGGCTCATTGCGCGGCCTGCCGCACCTGCTGCGGCTGGATGTTGTGATTGACTCGGAAGAGGTTCGTCGGGTCGTAGCGCGCCTTGATCTCCTGCAACCGGTTCAGGTTTCCGCCATAGGCCTCGGCGAGGCGACCCGCGTCATCCGCGGGCAGGAAGTTCACGTAGACGCTCGGCGCCGCATCCGCCGCCGTGGCGTCGAACAGGTCGCGCGCCCAGCCGATGCAGTCCGCATCCTTCGCCGGGTCGTCCCAGCGGGTGTGGACGTTCATGGTGAAGTGGCTGTCGCGCTGCGGATAGGCGGTCGCGTCGGAGGGGACGCGGGCCATTGCGCCGCCGACATGGGCGATGAAGATCTCGCATTGCGGATCGGGAAGCTCCTCAACCGCGCCGAGTATCGCCTCGATCGTGCCGCGGCCGAGCTTCAGGAAGTCCCGGCTCTTCCAGTAATTGCGCGCGCCGGGCGTCAGCAGCGGATCGAAGGCCGCCTGCCATCCGGTAAAGGGATGCGGGCCGATCACGTCGACGATGGGCGTGCCGAGGGCGCGCAGCTCCCGCATCGCCTCTTCGCCCTTGGCCATATCACCCACGTAACAGGCCGCGAAGATCAGCACCTCGCGCCCGTGCCAGTCCTCCGGCAGGAACGGCAGCGGCGGCGCCTTGCGCAGGACCGACCAGACCGTCAGCTCGTCCGGCGCCTTGTCGCATATCTCCTGGAACTTCGGCAGCAGAGTGGCGGCCGCCGCGAAGGGATGAATCACGAGCCCGGACAGAACCTCGGTGCCGATGGCGTGACCCTGGAATTCGAAGGAGGACACCACCCCGAAATTCCCGCCCCCGCCGCACAGCGCCCAGAAGAGGTCCGGATGCTCCGTCTTCGAGGCCCGGATGCAGCGCCCGTCGGCGAGCACCACATCAGCCGACAACAAATTGTCCACGGTCATCCCGTATTTCCGGGTGATCCAGCCGAAGCCACCGCCAAGCGTCAGCCCCGCGATCCCGGTGGTCGAATTCACGCCGACGGGCACGGCAAGCCCATGCACCTGCGACTCGCGATCGACGTCGCCCAGCGTCGCGCCCGGCTCGGCCCGGACGGTCCCGGCTTCGGGATCGACGTGAACCGAGCGCATGCCCGACAGGTCCAGCATCAGCGATCCCTCTTCGACCGCGAGACCGGCGATCTGGTGGCCGCCGGACCGCACGGCCATCCGAAGTCCCTTTTCCTTGGCAAAGGCGACCGCGCTCTGGATGTCGCTGGCCCCCATCGCGTGCACGACCAACCCCGGCTTGCGGTCGATCATCCCGTTCCAGATCGACCGCGCGGCGTCATAGCCTGCGTCTCCCTCGATCAGGGTTTCGCCGCGCAAGGCGGCGGCAAGGGCCTCCCGGTCCGCGCCGGTGATTTTCTTGCGCGTGCCGTCCAGCCCGTTCATTTCAATGATATCCGACATGTCTTCCTCCCTCTGAGACCATGGCGCACGGCGACGCGCTCTACCCCTTGCGCGTCTGCCGCGTTTCGCTTGCTTGCGGTTCTGAAAGGATGAGCGCGCGGCGAGCCTCAAACCAGTGGCGAAACTGGACCGGCCTGCCCGAGCGGAGAGCATGGGCACGAAGCCGACTAAAGGAATCGCAATTCGTGCTATGCTGGAAATAGCCATGGAGGAGATCTCCGATGTCCAACGCCAGCTACTTCCAGTTTTGCCCCGTCGCGATGGCGGCCGAAATCCTTTGCACGCGATGGACGATCGTCCTCGTGCGCGAGCTCGTGGCGGGATCGACGCGCTTCAACGATATCAGGCGCGGCGTTCCGCGGATGTCGCGCACCCTGCTCGCACAGCGCCTGCGGGAACTGGAAGCGGCCGGGATCGTCGAACGGCATCCTGTCGAAGGCTCTCAGGCTGTCGACTATCTCCTGACCGACGCAGGAAAGGACCTTCTGCCGGTTGTCGAGGCCTTCGGGATCTGGGGGCAGAAATGGGTGGAATCCGAGCCGTCTCTGGAACGGCTCGACGTGTCTTTGCTGATGTGGGACATGCGCCGCAATCTCGATCCGGCGCCGCTTCCGCCGGGGCGAACCGTCCTCAATTTCCGGTTCCCCGAGCTCGCGGCGTCGAAATCCTCATGGTGGCTGATCGTGGAGGCGAGCGGCGATGTCGATCTGTGTCAGGTCGATCCGGGCTTCGACGTGGATCTTTTCGTCACGACGGATCTGCGCACGATGACAGAGATCTGGATGGGCCTCACCACCGTGTCGAAAGCCGCCCGGAAACTCGATCTCGACGGGTCTCGAGACGTTGTGGCCTCGATGCAGAGCTGGCTGGGCCTCAGCCCCTTCGCGACCGAGCGAAAACTGGCCTCCTGAGCCGCGTCGCCCTGCGCGGGCATGCCCAGGGCGCGCGGCGCACCCTCGCCTGAGGGAAGCCCTCTTCACAGCGTTCCTCCGTTTTCGGCCCGGCCGTCACAGTGGCGTGAGACGTGATCTGGGTCAAAACGGACCCTCCGCCAAACACGTTATCCCTCTTCTCGAAGGTCGAAACCTCAACACCGAGAAGGGAATAGAAGATGAAACTCACAAGACGCACCACCCTCGCACTCGCCCTCGCCGCTTTGCCGACGCTGACGATCACGCCCGCAATGGCCGCCGATCCCGCCACCGTGCAGGTCTCGCTCTGGGACAAGGGCGACAACGCGATGGACGATCTGGGACAATTGCCGCCCATGGGCTTCAACATGGCTGGCGCCGGCGAGCGGGTCTCGAAGGCGACGATGGGCGTCACCGCGACACCGGCGGTCGTGCCTGCGGGCAAGGTTACCTTCGAGGTCAAGAACGACTCTAAGGGCACCGTGCACGAGATGATCGTGGCCCCGGTCAAGAGCGCGACCGAGGAACTGCCCTATAACAAGGACGAAATGCGGGTCGACGAAGAGAAGGCCGGCCATCTCGGCGAGGTCTCCGAGCTCGATCCCGGTCAGAGCGGTTCGCTCACGGTGACGCTGAAACCGGGCGAATACATCCTCTACTGCAACATCCCCGGCCACTACGTCATGGGGATGTGGACGCTGGTCCGTGTAGAATAACTTCGACAGGTCCGGCGAGCGTCATGCAAAGGCACGGCCCCGGGGCGAGGCTCTAAGAATAAACCCCGAGGCCGGGACGCGGCGAAGGTCAGCCGCGCCCGCGATAGGGCGGAACACCCTGATCGGGAATCCAGACTCCCTCGGGCATTGCCCCGGTTTGCCAGAATACGTCGATCGGGATACCGCCGCGCGGATACCAGTAGCCACCGATGCGCAGCCATTGCGGCTCGAGGAAATCCGCCAGCCGCCGCGCGATGGAGATCGTGCAATCCTCGTGGAACGCGCCGTGATTTCGGAACGACGTCAGATAGAGCTTCAGCGATTTCGACTCCACCAGCCACTGTCCGGGCACGTAGTCGATCACCAGATGCGCGAAGTCGGGCTGCCCCGTCATCGGGCAGAGCGAGGTGAACTCCGGCGCCGTGAAGCGGACGTTGTAGCTGATATCGGCCTGCGGGTTGCTCACCCGTTCGAGCTCGGCCTCCTCGGGGCTTGCCGGGATGCGGGTCGCGCCGCCGAGTTGCTTGAGATCGCTGTAGATCGAGTTGGTCATTTGGGTCTCCGATGGATCAGACGCCGCGCTTGTTGCCCCAGATCAGGACATGCAGCTGCGGCAAAATACGGGGGGCGAACCAGCGGTCCGCCATGGCGGTTTCCGTCAGCCAACCCAGCCGGTCGGCAAGCGCCTGCGGATCGACCGGGACGTCCGGATCGACCTCGGGATTGCCCGGCTGAAGATAGAGCGGCAGATCGGGGTGACGGGCATGGGCGTCCTTGGCCCAATCATAATCCGCACGGTCGAAGATCACGATCTTCATTACGGTGCTGCCGGCAGAGCGTCCGGCCGACACGCAATCGGCGAAGACGTCCCAATCGACCTGCTCCCCGCTCGAGGGCGGCTTCGGCGACAGCACCAGCGTATCCAGATCGCCGAGCCACGGCCGCGTGACAGAGCCCTGCGTCTCGCAGGCGAAGCGGTAGCCGGCGGCTCGCCCAAGCGCGATCAGCGGTCCGAAATCCTGAATGGCCGGGTTCCCGCCGCTGAGCGAGATCGTCAGCGGGCGGTCGCCCGACAGGCGGCGCAGCTCTGCCCAGACTTCCTCGGAACTCATCGGAGCCCATGTATGGCGATAGGCGCTCTCGACCGCGTGGAGGCTGTCGCACCACGAACAGCGGTAGTCGCAGCCGCCCGCGCGCACGAAGAGTGTGGGCGCGCCAATCAGCGCGCCTTCGCCCTGAATGGTCGGGCCGAAAATCTCGGCGATGCGCAGCGTCGTCATGGACGGTATTCCGCCCAGGTCTTGGGCGTCTCGCTGACCAGCGCCGCGCTGGTCTCGGGCCAGCGCGCCTTGCACCAGTCGTAGAAATGCTTGGCCATGTTCTCGGCGGTCGAAGGCACCTCCATCACATCGTTGAGATGCCGATGATCGAAACTCTCGTCGATATAGGTCTTGAGCGGTTTCAGATCGTGATAGTCGCGCACGAACCCGTTCGCATCGAGCGTCGCGGCAGCCAGCTCGACGACGACGATATAATTATGCCCATGCAGCCGCGCGCATTGGTGATCGTCGGGCAAATGGGCAAGCTGGTGCGAGGCGGAGAAGTGGAATTCCTTGCGGATGCGAAACATCAGCGCGCCTCCTTGTCGGCGACGGCCTTGGCCCAGAAATCGGGATCGGCATAGACGGTCGGGTCTTCGACGCCCGCCAGATGGAACGCCTCTCGCCGCTCGACACAGGTGCCGCAGCGCCCGCAATGCACCTCGCCTCCCTTGTAGCAAGACCAAGTCTCGGCAAAGGGCGTGCCGTGTCTGGCGCCCTCCGCCACGATGTCGGCCTTGGAGCGATGCACGAAAGGCGTATCCAGCCGCACATCGGCATAACCGTCGAGCGCCATGCGCTGCATCGCATCGAAAGCCTCGGTGAAGGCAGGCCGGCAATCGGGGTAGATGAAGTGATCGCCTCCATGGACCGCGGTCGCCACCGCTTCGTCGCCATTCGCCGCGGCTACGCCGAAGCCGATTGCCAGCATGATCGCGTTGCGGTTCGGGACGACGGTGATGCGCATCGTCTCTTCGGCGTAATGCCCGTCGGGCACGTCGATATCGTCGGTCAGCGCCGATCCGGTCAGCGCGGCCCCGATTGGGCGCATGTCGATAAGGTGATGCGGCACGCCCAGACGGCGCGCGGCGGCGGCGGCGTAATCAAGCTCCTTGCGGTGCCGTTGGCCGTAATCGAAGGAAACGAGCCGTGTGAGATTGCCCTCAGCGGCGACGATATGAGCGAGCGAAACGGAGTCGAGTCCGCCCGAGCAGATGACGAGAGTCTTCATTTTTGAACCCTTGTTTTGATGACCGGGTAGGCTGCGACCGGTTGAGCGGGCATCTAAAGGAAGGACCTCTCCGCCGCAAGGGCGCGCGCGTTGGTCCGTCAGATGGAAATCCGGGCGCACAAAGAGGGCAGCGCCCCGCAAACCGGGCAAATTGGAACCGGCGCTTTACCCCAATTTTTCTTGGCTTCGAGCGATGCGGAGGCGATAGGCGTTCCTCCTGAATCCGGGCGAAGATCGCATCCCAGTCTCGACGCCTCGAGATCACGCAGGATCAACTTCTGGCGCGCGCTCGCAAGAGGGCACGCAATCGCTTCCGTCGTTCAAAAGGAGGCGGTAGCGTCATCTTCATGCGCGCTCGAACAGACATATTCCCTGACTGGGTTCCCCGAATTGAGACGGATCGGCTCTTGCTGAGGGCTCCTGTCGAAGAGGATTTCCCGGTCTATTGCGATTTCTTCGGCGACGCGGAGGCCTCCCGCTTCTATGGCGGGCCGCTGTCGCCCGCTGCGGCTTGGGCGAGACTGACGGCGGATGTCGGCCACTGGGTGCTTCGGGGGCACGGTGTCTGGGCGATCGACCTCGTCGAAGAACGGCGATGTGTCGGAACATGCGGCATCGTTCACGCCAACGGCTGGCCCCGCCACGAGCTGACATGGTGGATCGCGCGCGATGCCCGGCGCCGCGGGATCGCCGCCGAGGCGTCGCGAGGGGTGATCACATGGGCGTTGGATAATGGCTGGGACGCGGTGGAAACGCATATGCGAGACGAGAACGAAGCCGCTCAGCGCCTGACCGAAAAGCTCGGTGGCGAACAGGTCGCCAGAGAGAGATTCCCCGACGGTATCGAGAGAAGCGTGTATCGGTTTCCCCGGCCCCGCGCTTGAAGCCCGGGCTCCGTTGACCACCCGACCGCGCGGCGAGGGGCCGCTTTTTTCCGAGCGACAGAAAAAAGGCGCCGCGCACCAGAGGCCGCGAGGTGGTGCCCATCCGCACATCGCGGCACCGCCGGCCTGATTATAGATAATAGTTAGCGTTTGCGCCTCCCTGCACCTCGACCGGGCAGCGGCTTCATTGATTTTTATTTTATTTCATACTCTTAGACGACCCCCAAAGCGCGCCGACAATAGATTTCTTTGCAAATTGAGATATGCCGCGCCGCGTCATCTTCTGACGACCACAGTCAAAACATGGGTCGTCATGAAAGATCGCGCACATAAAATCTATAATCTTCCGCTGATGGACTTGCTGTCCCGCGCCCATGGCGTGCACAGGGCGAATTTCGATCCGAACAGGATCCAATGCGCCAAGCTGCTTTCGATCAAGACCGGAGGCTGCCCCGAGGATTGCGCCTATTGCGCACAGTCGGCGCGCAACGGCTCCGAGCTCAGCGCATCGAAATTGATGGAAGTGGAGAGGGTCCTTGCAGAAGCGCGCAAGGCCAAGGCGGCAGGCGCCACGCGCTACTGCATGGGGGCGGCGTGGCGCTCGCCAAAGCCACGCGACATGCCCGCGGTCATCGCCATGGTCGAGGGGGTCAAGGCGATGGGGCTGGAGACCTGCATGACCCTCGGGATGCTGGACGACGAACAGGTGGTACAGCTCAGGCAGGCGGGGCTCGATTACTACAACCACAACATCGACACCTCCGAGGAGTTCTATGCCTCCATCGTCTCGACCCGCAGCTTCGCCGACAGGATCGAGACGCTCGAGCGCGTGCGGCAGGCCGGGATCAGTGTCTGCTCGGGCGGCATTCTGGGCATGGGCGAGACGGCGGAAGATCGCATCAGCATGATCCAGACCCTCGCCGATCTGCCGGAGCCGCCGAAATCCATCCCGATCAACCTGCTGATCCCGATGCCCGGCACCCCGATGGCCGACACGCCGCCGCTCGATCCGTTCGAGCTCGTGCGGGCCATCGCCACGACGCGGATACTCGCGCCGAGCTCCTATGTCCGTCTCTCTGCGGGGCGCAGCGCGATGTCCGATGAGCTGCAGGCGATGTGCTTCTTCGCGGGGGCGAACTCGATCTTCGTGGGCGACACGTTGTTGACGGCTGACAACCCCGAGGACAGCAAGGACGCGTTGCTCTTCGCCCGTCTCGGACTGGTGCCCGAGGCGTTGCCAGAAACTGCGGATCAGCCATGAGCGCCTATCCTCGTCACGCCTCTCGCCTCGCGCAGCTCGAGGCGAGAGGGCGGCTTCGGGAGCTGATCCCCGGCAAAGGTCTCGATTTCGCGTCGAACGACTATCTGGGACTGCGCGACTCCGCGGAACTCGCCCAAAGCATCACGGACGCGCTGGCACGAGGGATTCCGGTGGGCTCGGGCGGCTCGCGGCTGCTGCGGGGCAATGACGCGGAATTCGAGCGGCTCGAAACCGAAGCCGCCGCGTTCTTCGGGGCGGACGCCTCTCTCTACATGGGCGGTGGCTTTCAGGCCAATCAGGCGATCCTCACCTGTCTGCCGATGAGCGGCGATCTGGTGCTGCACGATGCGCTGGTCCACGCCAGCATGCACGAGGGCATGCGGCTCGGCGCGGCGGACCTGCGCAGCTTTCGCCACAACGACGCCCAGGACGCCGCCGCCCAGATCCGGAGCTGGCGTGAGCATGGCGGCAAAGGCCGGGTCTGGCTGGCCCTGGAGACGCTCTACTCGATGGATGGCGACTTCGCGCCGCTGGCGGATTTCGTCGCGATCGCCCGGGACCATGACGCCACCCTGATCCTCGACGAAGCCCATGCGACGGGTCTCTACGGCGTCGACGGCCGAGGGCTCGCCCCGACGGGCTGCGACGTGCCCATGATCGTGATCCACACCTGCGGCAAGGCGCTCGGCGCGAGCGGGGCGCTGATCTGCGCCGACAGCGTGGTAATCCGAACCCTGATCAACCGGGCGCGGCCCTTCATTTATGCCACGGCGCCCTCGCCGCTGATGGCGGCGGCCGTCCGGCACTCGCTGCATCTGCTGCAAACCCAGCCGCGATGGGGAAACCATGCCGCAGCGCTCCGCCAGCACGCCCATCGTGCGGCGGAAAGCATCGGCCTGCAACATCACGGCAGCCAGATCATACCGCTGATCGTCGGCGAAGATCATGCCGCTATCCGTCTCGCGCAGGGGCTGCAGGCGGCGGGGCTCGACCTGCGGGCCGTGCGCCCGCCGACGGTCCCCAAAGGCACGGCACGGCTGCGCATCTCGCTGACGGGCGGGTTGCGGCCTCGCGACATCGACACCCTGTTCGGCACCCTGTCCACCCTTGCACCGGAGCTTACCCCATGACCTCACCCATCGTCGTCACCGGCACCGATACCGGCATCGGCAAGACCGTCTTCAGCGCGGCGCTGACATTGGCGCTTCAGGCGAGCTATTGGAAGCCTGTGCAGGCCGGGCTGGACGAGGAAACCGACAGCGAAACCGTCGCGCGGCTCACGGGGCGGCCCACCCTGCCGGAGGCATGGCGTCTGCGCACCCCGGCCTCTCCCCATCTCGCGGCGAGGCTGGACCGGGTTGAGATCGGTTCTCTGGAGCTGCCCGAGGTGAAAGGCCCGCTCGTCATCGAAGGCGCGGGCGGTGCGCTGGTGCCCTTGAACGGCAACCGTCTCTATGCCGACCAGATGGCGGACTGGCGCGCGCCCGTGATCGTCGTCGCGCGGACCACGCTCGGCACGATCAATCACAGCCTGCTGACAATCGAAGCCCTGCGCGCCCGGGGCGTGCCGCTCGTCGGTATCGCCTTCGTCGGCGACGAGGTGGCCGACAGTCAGGACACCATCTGCCGCATCGCCGAGCTGCCGTCGCTGGGCCGCCTACCCGTCATGTCCGATCTGACGACACAAGGATTGCGCGATGCGGCCCGGCGGCTCGATCTCGATCGCATCCGGGGAACACTGTGATGAAGGATATGGCTTTCGAACAGGCGCATGTCTGGCACCCCTATACCGAGCGCGCCCGCCCGCAGCGCCTGCACAGGATCGTTGCGGCGGAGGGAATCTGGCTGACCCGCGACGACGGGGGACGGATGATCGACGCCATGTCCTCGTGGTGGGCCGCGGCCTTTGGCCATGCGCCGGCGCCCCTCGTTCAGGCGCTGAAGGATCAGGCCGAGGTTCTCCCGCATGTGATGTTCGCAGGCCTCACCCATCAGCCCGTGATCGATCTCACCAGACAGCTCGTCGCGACGATGCCCGCCGGGCTCGATCAGATCTTCTATTCCGACAGCGGGTCGGTCGCGGTCGAAGTGGCGGTGAAAATGGCCGCCCAGTCGCAGGTGAACCGAGGCCATCCCCACCGTACGGATCTCGCGACCGCGCGGGGCGGCTATCATGGCGACACGTGGAAGGCGATGAGCCTGAGCGATCCCGAGACCGGCATGCACGCCCAGTTCGGACGCGCCCTCTCGGCGCAGCACTTCGTATCGCGCCCGCCGATCTCCTTCGACGCGCAGTGGAGCGAGGATCCCGTGCGCAACGGGCTGGCAGAAGTGGAGACGCTGTTCCGCACCCACGGCGACCGCATCGCGGCCTTCATCATCGAACCCGTCGTTCAGGGAGCCGGCGGAATGCATTTCCATCACCCCGGTTACCTGCGCGGATTGCGCGCCCTGTGCGACCACTTCGGCATCCACCTGATCTTCGACGAGATCGCCACCGGGTTCAGCCGCACGGGGGCCGATTTCGCGATGGAGACGGCAGGCGTCACCCCCGACATCCTCTGCCTCGGCAAGGCGCTCACCGGCGGCATGATGACCCTCGCCGCCACGATCACGACCAAGGAGCTGGCCGCGACTGTCGGCGCCCTGATGCACGGCCCGACCTTCATGGCCAATCCGCTGGCCTGCGCCGTTGCCTCGGCGGCCATGGATCTGTGGAAAGGCCGCGACTGGTCGGCCCGAGCCCGCGCCATCGAGACACAGCTCGCCACCGAACTGGCCCCAGCCCGAGCCATGACGGGCGTTCGCGACCTGCGCACGCTCGGCGCGATCGGCGTCATCGAGATGGAGGCCCCGCTGCCCGTCGGTCGCGTGCACCGGTTCTGCATGGAAAGCGGTGTCTGGCTGCGTCCCTTGGGACGGCTCCTCTACGCCATGCCGCCCCTGAGCATCGAACCTGACGAGCTGAGCCGCGTCACCCATGCCATGCTCACCATTGCGAAGGGGCTTTGATGCGGGCGCGTTGGATCAGGCAGCGGGGGCATCCGCATCTGGTGATGTTCTATTCCGGTTGGGCCACGGAGACCGCCGCGATCGAACTTCTGGCAGGCGACAGTGACCTGTTGATCCTGAGCGATTACCGTAACGAAACCTTCGATCCCGCATGGATAGGGAGGCATGACCGGATCACGCTCGTCGCCTATTCGATGGGCGTGGCAGTGGCGGCGCGGCATCTGGGTGGTCTGCGCCCCGAGCGTGCCATCGCGATCTGCGGCGCGACCGACCCACGCCGCACCATCGGCGCGGACATTTATGACGGCACCCTCGCCGGCCTTGACCGCCAGAGCCTTGCCCGCTTCGCGCGCCGCGCGGGGCTGCCGCGGCCGCAGGCGCCCGACCTTGCCGCATTGGGCGACGAGCTGCGCGCGCTCAGGGCTCGGCCCCCGGCGCCGGTCGGCGCGTTCGACCGGATCATCGCGGCGCGCAAGGATCGCATCTTCCCCGCCGACGCGATGACCGCTGCCTGGCCAGGCCAGCCGATCGACTGGGTCGACACGGGCCATTTCCCGTTCGCCCACTGGCGGAACTGGCAGGAGATCATCGAATGAAAGAGCGTATCGCCGCAGCCTTCGCGCGCCATTTGGCAAGCTATGACGGGGCAGCCTCGGTTCAGGCCCGGATCGCGGCACGGTTGAGCGAACGCCTGACCCCGATGATGCAACGCGGGGCGCGGGTTATCGAGCTTGGCCATGGCACCGGCCTTCTGACGCGCCACCTTCTGCAGCTGGAGCCACGGGAGATCTGGCTCAACGACCTCGCAGCGCCGCTGCCCGATCTGCAATGGCCAGAGCGGACCCGCGTCCACGCCCTCGGGGGGGATGCGACCGAAATCGATTTGCCGGATCGCCTTGATCTGGTCGCCTCGACGTCGATGCTGCAATGGCTGGCCGCGCCGCGTGAACTCCTTCGCAAGGCGTCCGACACCCTCGTCCCCGGCGGGCTTCTCGCCGTCACCAGTTTCGGTCCCGGGAATTTCCCGGAACTCGCACGGCTGGGGCTTGCCGCGGGTGCCCCCTCCTATCGTGACGCGGACGGACTGTGCCACGACATGCCCCGGCACATGGAGGTGATCGCCGCGTGGGACGAGACCATCCGTCTGGATTTCCCCGATGCGCGGGCACTGTTCGGGCATCTTCGCGCGACCGGGGTCAACGGGCTGATGGGCGGGAAACTGTCGGCGCCGCGCCTGCGTCACCTGATGAAGCGGATGGACCGAGACGGCCCTCTGACTTTGACCTACCATCCGTCCTGCTGTATTGCCCGCATGCCCTGACCTTCGGCCCACACGCCCCCTTGAAAGTCCGAGACCATTCCTGCCGCGCCCACCCCCGACCTGATCGCCGACGAACTGGCCCGCCGCATCATTCGCGGCGAATTGATCGCGGGCGAACGTCTCCGGCAGGATTATGTCGCCGCAGAGTTCAACGTGAGCCATGTGCCGGTCCGCGAAGCCCTGCTCAAACTGTCCGCGCGCGGGCTGGTGGTGTCCCGGCCCAACAAGGGGGTTCACGTCGCGCCGCTGGATCCACTGGCGCAGCGCGAGCTGAAACTCATGCGGCTGGCGCTCGAACCGCTCACACTTCTGCACTCGGTGCCCAACCTCACGCCCGCACAGGTGCAACAGGCAGACGAGCTACGTCAGGCTTGCGATCAGGCTTCCAACATCTACGACTGGGAAGAGCAGAATCGCGCGTTCCACATCAAGATCTACGAGGCCTGCGAGATGCCGCGCCTGCTGGAATCGGTCGAGAACATGCAGAACCTCGCGGCCCGCTACATCCTCGTTCATTACCGCGCTCGCTGGCGCCCCCGCATCGACAAGGATCACCACGGCATCATGAGCGCGATCCGGCGTCAGGACGCCAAGTCCGCCGCCGCAATTCTGACGCGCCATCTGCAGCGGCTGAACTGAACCGGCCGCGCCGCACGCGGCCTCGACGCGGGAACCTCCGGCGCTGCATCACCCATCCGCCTTGGCGGCAAGCAAGGCGAGCGCCTCGAAACCGCGTTCTTGAAGATCGCGCGCGGCCCGCCACGCCCGCAGGCCCGAGGCGCAGCACAGAACGACCCGCTGACCGGAGGTGGGCTCCAGCGCCGTCAGTTCCGAACCGGGCAGCCTGACGGCCCCGGCGGAAATCGGCGAGCGCGCTTCGTCTTCACCGCGCAGGTCGACCACAAGATCGCCTTCACACAGCATGTCGGCCGACACAAACCGCAGCGGCCTTTCCGGCTCGGGCGTGCCGAGAAAGCTGAACCCGCCGAAGTAAAGCTCCGCCAGATCGGCGGTGAGCATCCGGCCCAAGGCGGGCGGGTCGGCCCCGAGGAGCACGCGCAGCGCGATCTGCGCCTGCAGCGAGCCGATCACACCAACCACCGGGCCCAGCACGCCCGCCGTGGCGCAGCTCGCGCCGGAGGCGGGAAGGTCCGGGAAGACCGCGCGCAGCGAGGGTGCCTCACCGCAAAAGCCGCCGACATAGCCGGTCTGGCCCAGCACGCTCGCGGAGATCAGCGGGGTCTGCGCCCTCAGGCAAGCATCGGAAAGGATGTAGGACACCGCGAAACTGTCGGCGGCATCGATCACCAGATTTGCCTCCGCCGCGATCTTCTCTGCCCTTCGCGGCCCGAGCGCGGTAGCGCGCGCCTCGACCGCGATCTGCGGGTTGAGGGCGCGCAGCGCGTCGCGCGCGGCTTCGACCTTGGGGCGTCCGAGATCGGCCATCCGATAGAGCGGCTGGCGGTGCAGGTTGCTTTCCTCGACCCGATCGGGATCGAAGATCGTCAGCCGTCCCACGCCCGCCCCGGCGAGATATTGCAGCACCGGACAGCCCAAGCCCCCGGCCCCGATGACGGCAACATGCGCGGCAGCCAGCTTCGCCTGCCCCATTGCGCCGATCTCGGGCAGGATCATCTGGCGGGCATAGCGGCTCATGGTGCGCAGACCTTCAGCCACGCGCGCACCCGCGCCTCCGGGTCGGGCGCCTGCTGGATATCGGTGACGACTGCAAGGCTGTCGGCCCCAGCCGCAAGCACACCGCGCGCGCGCTCTGGCGTCAGCCCCCCAATCGCGACCAGCGGCACGGCCCCTGCATGGGCCTTCCAGCGGGTCACGCGCTCTAGCCCCTGCGGCGCCCATTTCATTTTCTTCAGCTTCGTCGGATAGACCGGTCCGAGCGCCACATAGGCCGGGTCCTGCCCGAGCGCCCGGTCCAGCTCCGCCTCGTCATGGGTCGACAGGCCGAAGCGTATCCCGGCGCGGCGCAGCGCAGGGAAATCGGCCGTATCCATGTCCTCTTGCCCCAGATGGACGAAGCTGCAGCCCAGGTCGAGCGCCTCTTGCCAATAGTCGTTCACAACAAGCTGCGCGCCGTGGCGGGCGCAGACATCCCGCGCCCGCGCAATCTGGCGGCGGGTCTCGGCGGGCGGGACGTCCTTGAGCCGCAGCTGCACCAGCCGGACGCCCTGCGGCACCAGACGCTCCAGCTGCGCGACATTCGAGGCGATCAGGTAGAACCGCTCCATCACATCAACTCCGCCAGCCCCAGAACCGGGGTCGAGGGCACGGCCATGTCGCGCCGCTCCATCGGATCGGCAAGATGCCCCGCACGACCCGCCTGCACCGCGAGCGCCATCGCGCGTGCCATGCCGACCGGGTCGCCGGCTTTCGCCACAGCGGTGTTCAAGAGCACCCCGTCCATCCCCAGCTCCATTGCCTGCGCCGCATCCGAGGGCCGCCCGACCCCCGCATCGACGATCAGCGGCACGGTCGGGAAATGCGCCCGCATCGCGCGCAGCGCATCGGGATTGCGCAGCCCTTGCCCCGAGCCGATCGGCGCGCCCCATGGCATCAGCACCTCGCAGCCGGCTTCCAGCAGCCGCTCTCCGACGATCAGGTCATCGGTGGTGTAGGGAAAGACCTTGAAGCCATCGCGCGCAAGGGTCCCCGCCGCCTCGACGAGCGCGAAGACATCGGGTTGCAGCGTGTCGGCATGGCCGATCACCTCCAGCTTGATCCAATCGGTGCCGAATACCTCGCGCGCCATCCGCGCGGTGGTGACGGCCTCCTGCGCGGAATGGCAGCCCGCGGTGTTGGGCAGCACCCGCATCCCGGTCTCGCGCAGCATGTCCAAGAACTGCGTGCCCGCGCCGTCCGTGGCCTCGCGGCGCAGGCTTACGGTGATGACCTCGCAGCCGCTGGCGCGGATCGCCTCGCACAGGATCGCGGGCGAGGGATATTGCGCCGTGCCCAGAAGCAGCGCCGAGGTGAGTTCGGTGTCATAGAGTTTCATCTCAGCCCCCCTGCATCGGTGCGAGCACTTCGAGCCGGTCGCCTTCGGTGAGCCGCGTCGCCGCGCGGTTGGCCTGGGGCACGAACTGTCCGTTCAGCGCGGTGGCGATGGCGGGATTGGCAAAGCCCAGCTCTGCCAGCGCGGCTGCGAGGTCCTGCGCGGCAATCTCATGCGGTTTCGCGTTGACGATGAGCTGCATCGGAGCCCTCCGGAAAGAAATGTTGCGTGACACGGGCCGCCATCGCAGGCGCAAGCAGGAAGCCGTGGCGATAAAGCCCGTTGAGATGAAGCGTCCCGCCGTGCCTCTCGAGGCGGGGCAGGTTGTCGGGATAGGCCGGGCGCAGCCCTGCCCCGGTCTCGATCACGCTCGCCTCGGCAAAGCCGGGATGCAGCGTGAAAGCGGCGCTGAGCATTTCGGTCAGCGAGCGCAGCGTGATCGGGCGCGTCGCGGCGCTTTCGATCATCGTCGCGCCGATCATGTAGACGCCCTGCCCGCGCGGCACGAGATAGAGCGGGATGCGCGGGTGCAGCAGGCGCAAGGTGCGGGTGATCTCGACCTCCGGGCAGTGCAGGATCGCCATCTCGCCGCGCACCGGGCGCAGGTCGGGCAGGTCGGCGGCAAAGCCGGTGCAATCGAGATCCACCTGCGCGGGGGCCGGGGTTCCCAACATGATCTCGACCCCAGACTCACGCGCGGCCCGCGCCAGATCGCGCAGCGCGCGGCGCGGGTCGAGATGCGCCTCCTCCGCGAAATACAGCCCGCGTGCGAACCGCCCCGCGAGGGACGGCTCCATCTCGGTGATCGCCGCCTGATCGAGCGTGCGATGGCCCGAGGTGCGGCAGGCGAAGCGCGTCAGTTCCGCACTGTCGCGCGGCGGGGCGAGGACCAGCGTGCCGCGCCGCGTGACCGGCGTGATCTCGGCCCACCAGTCTGCCGCGCGCGCGCCCAGCGTGACCACTGCCTCCTCGGCGCTTTCGGCTTCGCACCACGGTGCCAGCATCCCGCCCGCATAGCGCGACACACTGCCCGCCCCGATCTCCTCTGCCGCCTCGAAGACCCGCACCGCAGCCCCGGCGCGCGCCAGTTCGAGCGCCGAGGACAGCCCCGCGAGGCCGCCGCCTGCGATGGTGATCATTCGCCCGACCCCTTGAGGGGCACATAAAGCTCCCCGCCTTCGCGGAACTTGGCGGCCATGCTCTCCATCCCCTCTTTCTGCGCCTCGGCGCAGATGTCGTGCGAAATCCGCATCGAGCAGAATTTCGGCCCGCACATGGAGCAGAAATGCGCGACCTTGTGGGCCTCTTTCGGCATCGTCTCGTCGTGGAATTCACGCGCCGTATCGGGGTCGAGCGAGAGGTTGAACTGGTCTTCCCAGCGGAACTCGAAACGCGCGCGGCTCAGCGCATCGTCGCGCCGCTGCGCGCCGGGCAGCCCCTTGGCCAGATCGGCGGCATGGGCGGCGATCTTGTAGGTGATCACGCCGGTCTTCACGTCGTCGCGGTCGGGCAGGCCCAGATGTTCCTTCGGCGTGACGTAGCACAGCATGGCGCAGCCGAACCAACCGATCATCGCCGCCCCGATCCCCGAGGTGATGTGGTCGTAACCCGGCGCGATATCCGTGGTCAGCGGACCGAGCGTGTAGAACGGCGCTTCGTGGCAGCACTCCAGCTGCTTGTCCATGTTCTCCTTGATCTTGTGCATGGCCACATGACCGGGCCCCTCGATCATCACCTGACAGTCCTTCGCCCAGGCGATCTTCGTCAGTTCGCCCAGCGTCTCCAGCTCGGCAAATTGCGCAGCGTCATTGGCATCCGCGATCGAGCCCGGCCGCAGCCCGTCGCCGAGGCTGAACGAGACGTCGTAGCGGCGGCAGATGTCGCAGATCTCTTCGAAATGCTCGTAGAGGAAGCTCTCCTTGTGGTGATGCAGGCACCATTTCGCCATGATCGAGCCGCCCCGGCTGACGATCCCGGTCACGCGCTCCACCGTCATTGGCACCATGTGCAGACGCACCCCTGCATGGATCGTGAAGTAGTCGACGCCCTGCTCAGCCTGTTCGATCAGCGTGTCGCGGAAGACCTCCCATGTCAGGTCCTCGGCGATCCCGTTCACCTTCTCCAGCGCCTGATAGATCGGCACGGTCCCGATCGGCACGGGGCTGTTGCGGATGATCCATTCGCGGGTGTTGTGGATGTTGCGCCCGGTCGAGAGGTCCATCACCGTGTCGGCGCCCCAGCGGATCGCCCAGACCAGCTTGTCGACCTCTTCCTCCATCGAGGAGGTGACGGCGGAAGTGCCCATATTGGCGTTGATCTTCACGAGGAAATTGCGCCCGATGATCATCGGTTCGGATTCCGGGTGGTTGATATTGGCCGGAATGATCGCGCGACCCGCTGCGATCTCGTCGCGCACGAAATCCGGCGTCACGTAATCGGGCAGGTTCGCGCCCCAGTCCTGCCCGTCGCGCGGTCCTACGGCCTCGCGCAGCTGGTTCTCGCGGATCGCGACGAACTCCATCTCGGGCGTGATGATGCCTGCGCGGGCATAGGCCAGCTGCGTTACCGCGCGGTCGCCCTTGGCCCGCATCGGTTGCCGCCTGACCGGGAATTCCGGCGTCAGCCGCGCCCCTTGGGCAAAGCCGTTATCCTCGGGTCGGACATCGCGCCCGGTATATCTCTCGACATCGCCGCGCGCCTCGATCCATGCCCGACGCAGCGGTGCGAGACCGGCATTGATATCGGTCGTGACCTCGGGGTCGGTGTAAGGGCCCGAACTGTCATAGACCGGCAGCGGTGCTTCCCCGGCAGTGGGGTGCACGGCGATCTCGCGCATCGGCACGCGCAGACCTTCATGCAAAGCGCCCTCGACGTAGATCTTGCGCGACGCCGGCAGCGGACCGGTGGTGATCTTGGGGTTGGGAATGTTCATCGTTTCGGTGCTCCTCAAGCATTCGATCTCAAAGGACACCAATTGAGAGACGCTTGGGAAACCAAAGGCCGAACGGCCTTTTGTCATGGCTCGCAACGAGAGAAAGACTCTTCCCGGTCTGCTCGCCTAGCTTCCTACGCCAGTATCAACTGGGTCAGGTTCAAAGGGTCGCGTCACCGGGTTTTCACCCTGTCAGCCTCTCAGTCCCCTAAGCGGGACTCCCCTGCGTGATCCCGTTGTAGGAGCGAAGTGCGAACCTGGCAAGGCGCGTCCGCGTGACATCCGGCGGTCGTGATCGGCGCGCCCGGCGTCAGCGGTTCAAAAGCGCGCCGTCCATCCCAGCGAAACCCCCATCGCGGAACGCTTCCCGGGTTCGTAGACAAGCCCCGCGCCGAGACGACCGATCCCCGCCGTGCGCGAATAGCCGAACTGAAGGTCGGGCTGAGGTGCTGCGCTTTCGATATTCACCGAGGAGGTCGTCATCACCACCTTGTCGGAGCGCGCGTTTCCGACGGCGGCCCCGACGGCGGTCGGCACGCTCATCGTCATCTTGCCCGAGGCAAGCGAGATCGGCGTCGAAATCCCGACGGAGACACGATCATCGCCGGACAGAAACCCTGTCTTGCTCAGGCCCACGGCATAGGCGTTCGAGTGCAGCCCGCTGCCGGAGCGAAGCAAACCGTCTCCGGAGAAGTTCGAACTGCCATTGGCCGCGGTGAACGCGAGAGAGGTGCCGTCACCGAGGGCGACGTTCATGCCGAGCTGAACGAAGCGGGTATCGCTGGACAGGCCGCCACCGAACGCGCCGCCCACCGAGGTTCCCAGGAAGCCGCCGTCTTCATGCAGGCTGCCGACGGTCATCGAGAGCTTGCCAACGCCAAACCGGGCACTGAGCGAGCCGGCGATGTAATGCGAGGTGATATCTCCAGCCCCGCCGCCTGCCTGCGAAATCGACGCCGACAGCCCGTCGCCGAGGCCGATTTCGTAATGCAGCGCGGATGTGGCATCGAAAGATTTCAGGTATGGCGCGGCCATCGCGGCGCTGTCGACCCAGCCTGTTCCGGCAATCGCGGAACCGTCGCCGCGCGACAGTGACAAGGTGCCGGTGCCCGCGTTCAGATTGATCGCATCCGTCCGTCCCATCGCGAAGGCTTCCGTCGCGGCTCGGGCGGCGCTGGCATCCGCGTAATCCGCCACGAAGCTGCTGGTCGGCACATGATAGCCCCGATCAAAGGCATCGGTGACGATCATTCGCTGGTTGGAGAGCGTCGCGCGCAGCGCCCCGGCCACGCCGCGGCTTGCGTTGATCGCGCTTTGGGCGGCGGGCACGGAGGGGCCGTCGAGAGAGCTGGTCGTCTCGACCTTCAGCGTCCCGGCAGGTGCCTGTGCCTGCCGCAGATTGAGCTCTCCCCAGCCATAAACCGGGTCGATTCCGACCGCGCCGAGATCGGTCGCGCTGGTCTCGAGGATCTGCACGATTTGCTGACCTGTCAGCTCGGGGAATTCGCTCTTGAGCACCGCGACCGCGCCGGTGACATAGGGCGTCGCCATGGAAGTCCCGCTCATGTAGGCGTAATCGCCGCCGAGATCGCTCGGATAGGTCGAGAGGATGTTCACGCCCGGCGCCGCGAGGCAGTAATTCATCGCCTCGCCGCAGCGGTTGGAAAAGCTCGCGATCTGATGGTTGCTGTCGACGGCCACGACGCCGAGGATCGAGCCGTCCATTTCCGGGAAGTATTCCGGCAGGCCGGCCATCACGCTGGGATTGGCGCCGCCGTCGTTACCCGCAGCGAACACGCTGACCATGCCCGCTTTCGCGGCTGCATCGAGCGCGTCGATCGTGGCCGACCCGAGCTGCAGACGGATCTGGTCGGCGCTCGAAAACTGGTCGATCGTAAGCGTCTTGTCCGTGCTGTCCACATAGGACCAGCTGTTGTTCATCGAGGCGGCCCCGGCCTTGACCGACCGCGTGATCGCATCCGCATAGCTGCCCGCGCGAACCGAGCCTCCGACGCCTTTCAGGATCATCAAGTTGGACCCCCAGGCGATCCCCTCGATCCCCTGCCCGTTCTGCACACCGGCGATGATCCCGGCCACGTGCGTGCCGTGCCCGTCCGTGTCGGTGACATCGGAACTGTTGTCGAAATAGCTGTAGGAGAGGGCACCATCGATATTGTCGGCGAGATCGGGATGGGTCACATCCGCCCCGGTGTCGTAGACCGACACGAGTGTGCCGAACCCGTAGGCCCCTTCAGCATAACGATACGCCGCCTCGGTCTGAGCGAGACCGCCGCTCGCGTAATATTCCTTGGTCTCGAAGCTGCTGACGCCGCCGCCGGTCCCAAGACGCGGCGCAATGCCCGGCGATGGTGGCTGTGTGTCGCTCGCGCCTGAAGAACCCGAGGAACCGCCTCCGCCCGCCCCCGCAGCCGCGGCCAGCCCCACCGCACCGAGACCCAAGAGAAGCAGCATGCTGTTGGAGCCGGTCACCGTAGTGGAATTCGCGGCGATTCCCTGCGAAGAGATGTCGGCCGCGCCGGGCGCCGCGGGACGGTCCTGCACCAGCCCGTAGGAGACCGTCGCACGGCCCGCCAGCCGGATGCGCTCGCTGAGGTCCCGCGCATGGGCCGCGGTCACGACAAGCGACGTCAAAGCCGTCGCCGCCAGCAAATATCCGCCTTTCATCAAAAGCCCTTTCGCTGAAAATTCAGCCCGTTGAGAGGATATTCCGGTCATCTTTGCCGGCATGGGAGCTGCGTTCCTGTACGTCCCCACGCGCGTCGACAGCGCCTGTTTCCGGTGCCAATCCAACACGTCGGGATTTGTTGACGGCGATCTATCGCGCCACCGAGAACTCGTAAGGGGGGGCACTTTGAGGCGAACGAGGTGCCGACGATCCTTCGCCGAATGTCCCGATATCGCTTTCGCGAACGCCTTATGACCGAAATCGCGAAAGGGTGCCTGTCGGAAAAACGCCGAACACGAATAATTGAAGCCCGTCGCCAGTGGTCAGCAGGTCTGAACGGTGCCCTTCCGGCGCGGTCGCCGCGAGGCGTGCTTGAAAATCCGGCGCGCGGGTCCGACTATCGAGGGCGCAGCACGCAGGGATGGCTTGACGATGGAAGAGGACAGCGCCGGAGGCAGCCCCGCCTGCTTCGCCCATCTGCTGGTCGACGGACACCCCGTCGATCCCGAGACCGCCCGCGACGTGGCGCGGTTCAGACGGGCCGAGCGCGCGCGGCTGCTCAAGTTACGCACCCTGTGCGCGGACGATCGAGAGCGCGCGACCGCCTGCCTGATCGAAGGTCTCGACCGGATCGTCGCCCCCCGAGCGGGCCGGACCGTCGCCGTCTACTGGCCGATCAGGGGCGAGCCGGACCTGCGACCGTGGATGTGCAGGGTCCACGAGGCAGGGGCGCAGATCCTGTTGCCCGTCGTCACCGCGAAAGATGCGCCGCTGGAATTCCACACTTGGAGCCCGGACTGCCGGATGGCGCGCGGCATCTGGAACATCCTCGTGCCGGCTTCTGGCGAACCCAGACGCCCGGACGTTGTGATCGCGCCGCTCGTGGGTGTCGACGAGACCCTTCACCGCCTCGGCAACGGCGGCGGCTATTACGACCGGACGCTGGCACGGATCGAGACGCCGCCGCGGACCATCGGCGTTGGGTTTGCGGGCTGCCAACTGCCCACGATCTATCCGATGCCCTGGGACGTGCCGATGGACGAGGCGCTCTTGTCGGACGGGACGCACCTGAAGAGGTAGCGCGCTGAAGTATCTGCCTGTCAGGTGCACCCCCCCTCAACGTTCACCGATCGCCACGATCGGCAGCCCGCGACATTCAGTGCGTTCAGCGGGGACGTGCGCAGCCATGGCGCTTGACAGCGTCGGCGCGCGCGAGCATTCGGTCTAAAAAAATGAAAATGCCGGAGGGTTTGCATCTTGCAGTTGACCAGACTTGTCTATTCATCCAGGCACCGCGATCTGCAGCCTGAAACCGTCGACGATATCCTCGAGAAATCCCGCATCAATAATTTGCGTGATGGCATCACGGGCGCCCTGATCGTCAGTGATCGCAGTTTCATGCAACTTCTCGAGGGTGAGCGGGACGCGGTCGCAAAATGTCTGCTCCGCCTGCTGGGCGATCCTCGGCACGACGATATCCGTATCTTATGTGCAGGGGACGCGGAACATCGCCTTTTCGCGGAATGGAGCATGCACCTGATCCAGACGTCCGGGATAAAACGGGAGATCCTGAGCCGCTACGAAATCGACGGCAGCTTCGCACCGGAAAAGATGACACAAGCGGCCATTGAGGATCTCTGCAAGGTTCTCTCGAAAGACGACTGGGAAGAAATCGCCGCCTAGCAGGAAACGACCTCGCCGATCGTTCCGAAGATACCAGCCTTCGTTGAGGCGTCCGCCCTGCATCTCCAAAGGTTCGTCACGCCCCAGTGGGCGACATCCGCAGACCGGGGCCACCGCCCCGAGGAAGGTCATAGCGCCCGGATCACACGGATCTTCCCGGCTCTTTCCTTGGACAGCGCCAAAGTCCCGCTATGTCTACGAGGACTCTTCGAGGCGATGCGAAGGCGGAGAGACAGAAACGGGGCGCCGGTCGGAAGATCGTCGTGCCGATGGAATTGCGGCGTCCGGCTGTGCATTGCCGAGCCTGACGCACCAACAAGACGGAGATTTCAAGGTGAGTGATAGCGACGATTACGTGCCTCCCCGGGTATGGACTTGGTCTCAGGAAAGCGGCGGACGTTTCGCCAGCATCAACCGCCCCATTGCGGGGCCGACCCATGACAAGTCGCTGCCCGTGGGCGAGCATCCCTTCCAGCTCTATTCCCTCGCGACCCCCAACGGTCAGAAGGTGACGATCATGTTCGAGGAGCTTCTCGAACTTGGTCACGAGGACGCGGAATACGACGCCTGGCTGATTGATATCAGCAAGGGTGACCAGTTCAGCTCCGGCTTCGTCGAGATCAACCCGAACTCCAAGATCCCGGCCCTGATGGACCGCTCCGGTCCCGAGCCGATCCGGGTCTTCGAATCCGGTGCGATCCTGACCTATCTGGCCGAGAAATTCGGGGCGTTCCTGCCGACAGAGCCGGCCAAGCGCGCCGAGTGCCTGTCCTGGCTGTTCTGGCAGATGGGCAGCGGGCCCTATCTGGGCGGCGGTTTCGGGCATTTCTACGCCTATGCGCCGACCAAGATGGAATACCCGATCAACCGCTTCGCGATGGAGGTCAAACGCCAGCTCGACGTTCTCGACCGCCGCCTCGCCGAAACTGCCTATCTGGGGGGCGACGAGTACACCATCGCCGATATCGCGGTCTTCCCGTGGTATGGCGGGCTGGTGAAGGGATGGCTCTATGACGCGGCGGAGTTCCTGTCGGTGCATGAATACAAGAACGTGCTGCGTTGGGCCGACACGATTTTCGAGCGTCCTGCGGTGAAGCGGGGCCGGATGGTCAACCGCACGAACGGCGATCCGGCGGAACAACTCCACGAACGCCATTCCGCGCGCGACTTCGAGACGAAGACCCAAGACAAGGTCTGAGCGACCGACCCGTTTTGGATGATTTGGCCCCGGCGCAACTATCGCGCCGGGGCCTTTGGATGAAGCGATATGAACGCGATCGCGACGAAACCGACCGGCACGAGGCCTGTCTTCGGGAACACGCGGCCTCCGGACCTGTTGTTTCTGAATGAGCAAGAAGATCGAACCATCGGGAAGCCACGCGGACAGGTCCGCGGCGACCTCGAATGACGCTCAAGCGGGGCCCGAAGCTGTCCCGACAATGATCGAGCGGCTGCAGCGGCTCACCGAGGGGCAAGAAGCCATTACGCTCGGCGAACTGACCAGGGAAATCGGCTCGCAGGGCCATGCGCCGCTGCTGATGATCGCCGCGATCTTCATGATCCTGCCGGTCGGCATGATCCCCGGCATTGGCGGTGCGCTCGGGACTCTGGTCGCGCTTATCGGGTTCTACACGCTCCTCGGTCGAAACGGCATCTGGTTGCCGGGCTTCTTGGCCAAACGCGAGATCCCGGCGGACCGCGTTCGCAAGGCGGCCGAAAGACTGCGTCCGGCCGCTGACTGGCTGCGCAGGCATATGCATCGCAGATGGGAGTCCCTCGCCCGCGGCAACGTCTCGATCTCCGCGATCGCGGTGATCCTCATCGTGACCGGGGGATCCTTGCTTATCCTCGGGGCCATCCCGGTAACGGTTCCCTTGGTCGGGCTTCCGATCGCGGCGTTTTCGCTTGGGATTCTGGCGCGTGACGGGGTGATCGTGGCCGTCGGTTACGCATTGCTCCTGATCGCTGGCGGCGCCGTCTGGCTGATGCTCTGAGCCGCAATCGCACCACCAGTTCGGGCCAAGGATCGCTTGATCCGACCTCCCCCCACCTCCGCCTACACCACGTCCTCGGGCGCAAGGCGACAGGCCTTGGTGGGGTCTGTCTCGACTTGCAAGGTAGCGTGTCCGATCCCGTGATGTTCGTGCAGCTCATCGGCCGCGTTCAGCAGGAAAGCGTCATCGGGCCGACCCTCCGGCATCACCAGGTGGCAGGTAAGGGCCGTGTCCGTCGTGCTCAGCGCCCAGACGTGCAGATCGTGCAGGCTGGCGACGCCGGGCAGGTTCTCCAGCCGGGCCCGCACGTCCTCCAGATCGATCCCCGGAGGCACGGTATCCATCGCCAGCTTCACGCTGTCGCGCAGCAGGCCCCATGTGCCCACGAGGATCACCGCGGCGATCACCAAGCTGAAAACCGGGTCCAGCCATTGCCAGCCGAACCACATGATCAGCAGCGCCGCGACGATCACACCTGCGGTGACGGCGGCGTCGGCGGCCATGTGCAGGAAGGCGCCCTTGATGTTGAGGTCGCTGTTGCGGCCGCGCATGAACAGAAGGGCGGTGCCGGTGTTGACGATCAGCCCCACCACGGCGACCCAGAGGATGGTGTGGCTGCCCACGGGCTGCGGGTCGAGCAGGCGGCGAACGGCCTCCCAGACGATGGCGCCGACCGCGACCAGAAGGATGACCGCATTCGCCAGGGAGGCGAGGATCGGCGCGCGTTTGTAGCCATAGGTCTTGCGTCCCGAGGGCGGCTTGCGCTCCAGCCAGGTCGCGAACCAGGCGATGGCGAGGCCGAACACGTCCGACAGGTTATGCCCGGCATCGGCCAGCAGCGCGAGCGAGCCCGAGATCAGACCGAAGGCGGCCTCGAGACAGACGTAGAGCGTATTCAGTGCAATGCCGATGGCAAACGCCTTGCCGAATGTCGCCGGCGCATGAGAATGCCCCGGTCCGCCATGTCCATGGTCGTGGCTGTGACTGTGGTCGTGTGCCATGTCGGCGCGTGTTCCGGCGTTGCTGCTGAGCTCGTGGAAGCAACGACGGAAGGGGCCGAAGGTTCCTTGGCCTGGGTCCGGCCCCGTGGCGCATCGGGCGCGGAGCCATGGCAAAGGTTCGCATAGCCTGGTGGAGACGGCGAGCGAAGCCTCGCGATGACGCCACTTTGCGAAAGGCGTGCTGCAGGCGGAGGCTCCGTGGTCATTTCGTCCCGCGGAGCCTTCCGCGAGCATAGCATAGACCCGCGAGACAGCCGCGCCTCACGCCCTGCCCCGCCTGCCCGGATTCAGCGCCGGTTCATCGCATCGCGCAGCGCCGCGCCGAAGGCACCATTGCCGCTGTTTTTTGCTGGCGCCTTGCCTTGCCCCTTGCCGGCCCCTTTGCCACGGGGGCCTTGCGGGCCGGGTTTACCCCGATCCTGCCCCTTGTCTTGCCGCGCCGGGCCGTTGCCCCGCGCAGGAGCGCCGCCCTCGGATTGCTTGCGCATCGACAGGCCGATCCGTTTGCGCGGGATGTCGACCTCGGTCACGCGCACGCGCACCACGTCGCCCGCCTTCACCACCTCATGGGGATCCTTCACGAAACGATCTGCGAGCTGGCTGACATGCACCAGACCGTCCTGATGCACGCCGATATCCACGAAAGCGCCAAAGG
Organism: Thioclava sp. F34-6; assembly: GCF_002213235.1. Lineage (NCBI taxonomy): Bacteria > Pseudomonadati > Pseudomonadota > Alphaproteobacteria > Rhodobacterales > Paracoccaceae > Thioclava > Thioclava sp. F34-6. Next base: position 300,613 of record NZ_NBOA01000007.1, on the reverse strand, counting down.
CGGCCACGTTGGTGACGGTTCCCTCGAGGCTCATCCCCGGCTTGAGGTCTTTGATATCCTCGACCCCGTCGGTGAATTGCGCGGTCTTGAAGGTGGGGCGCGGATCGCGACCGGGTTTTTCCAGTTCCGCGAAGATATCGCGAATGGTGGGCAGGCCGAACTCGTCGGTCACGAACTGCTCTGCACGCAGGCCTTTCAACGCCGTCGGCTGGCCCATGATCTCGCGGATGTCGCGGCCGCAGCTTTGCACGATCTTGCGCGCGACCGCGTAGGCTTCGGGGTGGACGGACGAGGCATCGAGCGGCTCTTCGCCATCGCGGATACGCAGGAAGCCCGCGCATTGCTCGAAGGCTTTGGGGCCGAGCCCTGCCACCTCCATCAGCGCGCGGCGCGAGGGGAAGGCGCCATGCGCGTCGCGATGCGCGACGATGGCCTGAGCCAGCGCGGGACCAAGCCCCGCCACCTGCGCCAGAAGCGGCGCGGAGGCCATGTTCAGGTCCACTCCCACCGCGTTCACCGCATCCTCGACGACCGCCTCCAGCGCCTGCGACAGGCGGCGCTGATCCACGTCGTGCTGATATTGCCCGACGCCGATGCTCTGCGGTTCGATCTTCACCAGTTCCGCCAGCGGGTCCTGCAGGCGCCGCGCGATCGAGACCGCGCCGCGCAAGCTGACATCCAGATCGGGGAATTCGCGCGCGGCCAGTTCCGAAGCCGAATAGACCGACGCCCCGGCTTCCGAGACCACCACTTTCGTCGGTGCGCGCACACCCGGCGGCAGCAGCTTCAGGGTATCCGCGACCATCCGTTCGGTCTCGCGGCTGGCGGTGCCGTTGCCGATCGCGATCAGCTCGATCCCGTGGCGCTTGACCATGTCGATGATCTTCGCCTCGGCGCCGCGCAGGTCCATCTTCGGCTGGAACGGGTAGAGCGTCGCGGTCTCCAGAAGCTTGCCGGTCGCATCAACCACCGCCGCCTTCACCCCGGTGCGGATGCCCGGATCGAGGCCGAGCGTCGCGCGCGGACCGGCCGGGGCAGCCAGAAGCAGATCGTGCAGGTTGCGCGCGAAGACTTTGATCGCCTCGTCATGGGCGCGCTGACGCAGCTCACCCAGCAGATCCACATAGAGCGAAACCGAGAATTTCACCCGCCAGGCCCACCGCGCCACGTCGCGCAGCCACAGATCGCCCGGGCGTCCGGCCTGCGTGTCGAGGGTCGCTGCGATCTTGCCGATCGCGCGGTCTTCACCGGTCTCCGGATCGGGCGCGATCTCCATCGTCACGATCTCTTCCTTCGCGGCGCGCAGGATGGCAAGTGCCCGGTGGCCGGGAATGTCGGCCCATTTCTCGCGATGGTCGAAATAATCCGAGAACTTCGCGCCCGCCTCTTCCTTGCCCGGCACGACGCGCGCGGCGATGAAGGCCTCGGCGCGCATGAAATCGCGCAAATTGCCAAGCAGCTCGGCGTTTTCCGACAGTTCCTCGGTCAGGATGTCGCGCGCGCCGGTCAGGGCGTCCTTCACCGTCGGCACCGCCTCGGTCACGTATTCTTCCGCCAGCACTTCAGGCGCGGCGTTCCGGTCTTCCTGAATGGCGCGCAACAGCGGCTCCAACCCGTTCTCGCGCGCGATCATCGCCTTGGTGCGGCGCTTGGGCTTGAAGGGCAGGTAGATATCCTCGAGCGCCGCCTTGCTTTCGGCCCGCGCGATCGAGCGCGCCAGATCGTCGGTCAGCTTGCCCTGCTCGCGGATCGAGTTGAGGATCGTCTCGCGCCGCGCCTCCATCTCGCGCAGGTAACCCAGCCGCTCCGAGAGCGTTCGCAGCTGCGTATCGTCGAGCCCGCCCGTGACCTCCTTGCGGTAGCGAGCCACGAAGGGCACGGTCGCCCCGCCATCGAGAAGCCCGATCGCCGCGGTCACCTGCGCGGGCTGCGCCGCGATATCCGTGGCAATGGTCTGCGCGATGCGGGCTTGGACGGGGGCGGAATCGGTGTGGGCCAAGGCTGTCTCCTGAAAGTCGGGCCGCCAGCAATACCCGCCTCCTCGAGCGGGGAAAAGGGGCAAGGCCGGGGGCGGGCCGGATTGCGCTGGTCTGTTGACGGACGGATCGGTTCGATATTGGTGTTTGCAGGGAGATTGGCTGCGCCTCTTGTCGCGAAAGCTTTTCATCCGACGCAGTTAGCGTGGTTCGGGACTCCGTTTCAGGCCTTGAGACGAAAATCGGACAGGAAAGCGGCGAGCGCGGAGACCGCCTGCCCCATATCGCCGGCGCTCGCATATTCGGCCGGGTTATGGCTGATCCCGCCCTTGCAGCGCAAAAACAGCATCGCGATCGGGCAGAGATCGGCCATGGCGGAAGCGTCATGCGTGGCCCCCGAGGGCAGCTCCGGCGCGGCCTCTCCGGTCACGTTGCGCACAGCTGCGGCGAGCCCCTCTCGCAGCGCTGCATCGCAGGCTTGGGCGGGCTGCGCATAGGTCTTCTCGATCTCGATCTGCGTCGCCGTCGCCTTCGCGATCTGCGCGCAGAGCGGGCCAAGCGCCGCGCCCATTGCGGCACGGGCCGGGTCTTCGGCGGCGCGGATCTCGATGGTCAGATCGACCCGCGCGGGAATCGCGTTGACCACGTTGGGCGAGACATCGAGCTGCCCGACCGTCGCCCGGATACCGTGATCGCGCGCCATATCGTGCACGCCGCGCACCAGATCCGAGGCTGCCAGCAGCGCGTCGTGGCGCATCTCCATCGGCACGGTGCCCGCATGTCCCGCCTCGCCGGTGATCGTGACACGATGCCGCTCGATCCCGGAAATCGCGGTGACGACGCCGAGCGGCTTGTCTTCGCCCTCAAGCACCGGGCCCTGTTCGATATGCAACTCCACATAGCCCGCGACACTGACCGGATCGCGCGCCAGCGCCGCAGTGCCCTCCGGGTCTCCGCCAAAAGCCTCGAGCGCTGCGCCGAGGCTTACGCCCGTCTTGTCCACCATCGCGAAAACGGACGGGTCGAGCGTGCCGGCCAAGGCGCGCGGTCCGATCAGCGCGGTCGGGAAACGCACGCCTTCCTCATCAGCGAAGGCCAGCACTTCCACGGAAAACGGCAGAGCGCGATCGCCAATCGCCTCGAGCGCCAGGCATCCCAGCGCCACCCCCATGATCCCGTCGAACGCACCACCGGCACGCACGCTGTCCTGATGAGAGCCGATCAGCAGCGTGGGTGCCCCCTCAGGCCCTTCCCTCCGCCCGATCAGCGTGCCCGCCGCATCGAGCGTGACCTTGCAGCGCGCTTTCTGCATCCAATCCGTGATGATCTCCAGCGCCGCCTCGTGCTCGGGACCGAAAGGCAGCCGGGTCACGCCGGGACCGGGCTCGGAAACTTTCGCGATCGTCTCCAGCCGCTCTTGCGCTACTGCACCCCAATCCTGCATGGCACCACCTCTATTTATCATGATAAATAGTTGTCTACTCTTTTGATGTGAATTGGTCTAGGAGAAACGCCAGTGTGTTTCCCCAACAGAGATCCGATGCCCCGCAAGCCCGCCACCGAACCGAGACGCTCTCGCCCCGCCCGCGTCGCCGATCAGATCAAGGACTGGGTTGTCGCGCAGCGCCTGAAGAAGGGAGATCGCCTGCCTGGCGAGACGGAGATGATCGAACGGTTCGGCATGGCCAAGGGCACGATCCGCGAAGCGATGCGACTGCTGGAGGCCCAGGGACTGGTGACCACGCGCACCGGGCCGGGCGGCGGTTCCTTCGTGGGGGAAGTCAGCGAAGAACGCGCCAGAGCGCTTCTCGGCAACTACTTCTATTTCAAGGATCTCACCGTCGCGGATATCTACCAGATCCGCCGTGCGCTGGAGCCCGAGGTGGCGGCGAGTCTTGCCGGCAGGCTGTCCCCCGACGATCTGGCCGAGCTGGAAGCGCTGGTCGCGCGCTACGCCGTCCCTGCATCCACGCCCGAGGAAGAACGCGAGCAGCATGTGCAATCTCTGCAGTTCCACGCAGCGCTGGCGCGGCATTCAGACAATCCGCTCCTGTCCTTCCTGATCCGCTTCATGGCGCAGATCCTGTCGGACCTGACGGTCTACAAAAAGCTATACGCCCCGCCCAATCGCGAGCTTTGGGAGAGCGGGCGCAACCACCAGATCGCCCTGATCGGCGCCCTGCGCGAGGGCCGCGCCGAGGACGCCCGCAAGATCATGGCCGATCACATGGCCACCGCCCAGCGCTTCATGGAGGCGCAGGAGGCGGAGGTGATGAAACGGTTCATCGCCGAGTGACGCGGGTTTTCGCGCCGAGCGCCGAGCGCCGCGCCCGAGCCTCGGGTGGCCGCTTTGTAACGCGTGTCGCTTAGTGACTTTTTTCGCAAACCCTAAATGCGTTGATGCCTGCGCCGAGGCCGCCAATGCGCCCTTCCGGGGGGAGGGTTGGGCGCGGCTTGGGGCCGGTCGCCCCGCGCCAAGTTCCGACCTATTCCGTCCCGGTCTCGGGCAGCGGGAGGGGTTCGGGCTCAACCAGATCGGGGGCACGATAAGGGTCGTCGAGGGTCGGCACGACACGCGTCCAGCCGTGATAGGGCTCGGCCCGGGCGGCGGCGAGCAGGTCGGCCAGATCTTCGAGCGGTTTGGCGGAGCGGTCGATGCGCAGCGTCAGCGGCGTGACTGCACGCGAGGCAACCAGCAACGCTGCCGAGAGCAAGCCGCGACTGTCGCCCCCTGCCCGCGCGCCCGCGACGAGGGCCGCCATCAGCCGGTCGGGCATCGCGCCCTTCGTTGACAGGTAGGTATCGCGCACCGCGGCGATTACCGACCAATCGGCGAGCATATTGCCCGAGACCACCACGCCCCGCCCTTCCAGCGCGCCACAGATCGGAACGGACATTTCCCCGGTAAAATGGCCCGTGTTCCCGTGCAGATCGATCGCGGCCAGTTGGCGGTGGGCGCGTCCGGTATCCGGGTCCGTCACCTGGGCCACGGCGTCGCCGGCGGACATCCCTGTCTTCATCTTCTCCAGCACATCCTCGCCCCAGAGTGTCGATGGCGCGGTACCTTGGCTTGCCGACAATCCCGATTCGGCCCCGCCGCGCAGCACCCAGCCGCCGACGCACAGGCTGCCCGTCATGGCCGCCCCGCCAAAGGTGCCTGTTTTTTCGTCATATGCCAGAATTGATACCGTCACGGCGGAACTCCATTGATCTGCGCTCTTGCATTTATCATGATAATTTGCCCTCATGCAATCATCACCAATAAAAATCAGCCATGCTGAACAGGAGAGGTAACATGACGAAACTCACCCTTACGCGGCGCGGTCTTCTGATCTCGGGCGTGGCGACGGGCGTCCTGATGGGAACCGGTCTGCCCTCGATGGCGGCGACCCCGCCAGGCGTTCTGGTCGTAGGCCAGATCGCGGAACCCAAGGCGCTCGATCCGGCGGCGGTCACCGCTGTGAACGACTTCCGCATCCTGATGAATCTCTATGACGGGCTGGTGCGCTACAAATCCGGCACGCTCGAAGTCGAACCGGCCCTCGCCGAGAGCTGGGACATCTCCGACGATGGCAAGACCTACACGTTCCATCTGCGTCAGGGCGTGAAATTCCATGACGGCTCGGATTTCGACGCCGAGGCGGTGAAGTTCAACTTCGAGCGGATGCTCGACGAGAACCACCCCTATTACCACACCGGCCCCTTCCCGCTCGCTTTCTTCTTCTCGAGCGTGGACACGATCGACGCGAAAGACCCCCAAACCGTGGTGTTCACGCTGAAAGAGCCCTATGCGCCCTTCCTGTCGAACCTCGCCTATCCGACGGGGCTGATCGTCTCGCCGACGGCGGTGAAGAAATTCGACAAGGATTTCGGCCGCAACCCGGTCGGCACCGGACCCTTCACCTTCAAGGAATGGCGCCCCAACGAGGCCGTCGTGGTCGAGGGCAACCCCGACTACTGGGACACGCCCACCTCGCTCAAGGCGGTCATCTTCCGCCCGATCACGGATGCCAATACCCGCGTGGCCGAGATGCTGGCGGGCGGGATCGACCTGATGGTCGAGGTGCCGCCCGTGGCGCTCAAGGAGTTCCAGAACGACAAGTATCACCTTGTCGAGCAGGCGGGGCCGCATCTGTGGTTCCTGATCCTCGATTGCGCCAAGGGGCCATTCAAGGACAAGAAGGCCCGTCAGGCCGCGAACTACGCGATCAACAAGGAAGCGATCGTCAACGACGTGCTCGAAGGCACGGCGACGGTCGCCAACGGCCCGACGCCCGCCGCCTTCGCCTGGGCGCATGACGACAGCCTCGACCCCTATCCCTACGATCCGGAGAAAGCCAAGGCGCTTCTGAAAGAGGCTGGCGTGGCCGAGGGCACGGAAGTGACCTTCTACGTCACCGATGGCGGCTCGGGGATGCTCGACCCGGTGGCGATGGGCACCGCGATCCAGGCCGACCTGAAAGCGGTTGGGCTGAACGCAAAGATCGAGACCTTCGAGTGGAACACCTTCCTAGGCAAGGTGAACCCGGGGCTCGACTCGAACGGGCAACATGTCGACATGGCCGAGATGGCATGGATGACGAACGACCCCGACACCCTGCCCTATCTTGCGCTGCGCACCGATGCCTGGCCCGACAAGGGAGGGTTCAACTCGGGCTATTACTCGAACCCCGAGGTCGACAAGCTGCTCGAAGAGGCGCGCACCGCGACCGATCAGTCCAAGCGCGCCGAGCTCTACAAGAAGATGCAGCAGATCGTGCATGACGACGCGCCTTGGGTCTTCGTAGCGAACTGGAAGCAGAACGCGGTGACCAACGACAAAGTGTCGGACTTCACGCTGCAGCCCTCGTTCTTCCTGCTCCTCAAGGACGTGAAGAAGGCCTGATCTTTCCGGGGTGCGCGGGCCACGACAGGCCCGCGCACCCCTTTTTCCATCCTTTGCGCGTCACCCAAAGGGAGACCAATGGGCAGCTATATCCTCAAACGGCTCTTGCTGGCGGTGCCGGTGATCCTCGGGATCACGGTGATCGTTTTCCTGATCATGGCGATGATCCCGGGCGACCCGGCCACCGCGATCCTTGGAAGCTATGCCACCCCCGAGAACGTGGCGCGGCTGAACCGCGATCTGGGCCTCGATCAGCCCTTGGTGGCGCGCTATTTCATCTGGCTGGGGAACATGCTTCACGGCGATTTCGGGCAGAGCTTCTCGCTCAACCGTCCCGTCATCGACGAGGTGCTGGAGCGGTTCAACAACACGCTGATCCTTGCGGGCACCTCCTTCGTTCTATGCACGGTTTTCGGCATTCTCGCAGGCGTAATTTCGGCCGCGCGTCAGTATGGGTTCGCAGACAAGGCAATCACCTTCGTGGTGCTTCTGGGCATCTCGATCCCGTCCTTCTTCCTCGGAATGATGATGATCCTGATCTTCGCGGTGGACCTGCAATGGCTGCCGGTCTCGGGGATGTATGCGATCTATGGCGGCGGCGACCTGCCCGACCTGATCCATCATCTCACGATGCCCGCGCTGGCACTTGCGGTAGTGGCGACCGGCGTGGTGGCGCGGCTGTCGCGCTCGGCCATGCTGGAGGTGCTGCGGCAGGATTTCATCCGCACCGCGCGCGCCAAGGGTGTGAAAGAGGGCCGCGTGATCTGGGGCCATGCGCTCCGTGCGGCGATGGTCTCGATCATTCCGGTGCTGGGCATTCAGGCGGGCTTCGTGCTGTCGGGCGCGGTCTATATCGAGATCGTCTTCCAGTGGCCCGGCATTGGGCGGATGCTGGTCGATGCGATCTTGCAGCGTGACATCCTGCTCGTCCAAGGCGGCGTCGTCTTCGTCGCCAGCTGCTATGTCATTTTCAACATCATCGTCGATGTCGCCCAGAGCCTTCTCGACCCGAGGATCAAGACATGAGCGCGTTCTTCAAACTTCTCGCGCGCAACCGTCTGGCGCTGGGGGGGCTGATCGTGATGGGACTGGTGGTTCTGATGGCGCTGATCACGCCGCTGCTGCCGCTCGCCGATCCGGATGCGACGAACACCGCGAACCGCTTCCTGCCGCCGTTTTCCGAGGGCGCGTTTCTGGGCACGGATGCATTGGGGCGCGATCTGCTCTCTCGGCTTCTCTGGGGCACGCGGCTGTCGCTGGCCGTGGGCTTTGCCGCCGCGCTTTTCGCGGCCGTCGCGGGCGCTGCGGTCGGCATCATCGCGGGCTTCTATGGCGGGCGGACCGACAACATCATCATGCGCGCCGTCGATATGCTGATGGCGTTCCCGTATATCCTGCTGGCGCTGGCGATCGTGGCCGCTCTCGGCCCCGGCCTCGTGAATGCGTTGATCGCGGTGGCGGTGGTCAATATCCCCTTCTTTGCGCGCAACATCCGCGGCATCACCGTGGGCCTCGCACATAAGGAATTCGTCGATGCGGCGAAGCTCGCGGGCATGTCCAATGCGCGCATCATCACCTCGGAGATTCTGCCCAACGTGGTGCCCGTCATCGTGATCGCGATGTCCACAACGATCGGCTGGATGATCCTCGAGACCGCCGGCCTGAGCTTCCTCGGCCTCGGCTCGCAGCCGCCGCAGGCCGATCTCGGGAGCATGCTGGGCGAGGCGCGCTCGGCACTGATTACCAACCCGCATACCTCGGTCATTCCCGGCCTCATGATCCTGATCATCGTGATGAGCATCAACCTGCTGGGCGACGGCGTGCGCGACGCGCTCGACCCGCGGCTGAAATCGGGCGCGCTGAGCCGTCCGATGGCCGCGACCCGCGTTGAACGCAAGGACCGTCCTGCGCCCGAACAGCCGACCGACGGCATCCTGAGCCTTGAGGACCTGCACACCCAGTTCCACGTGAAGGACCGCATCTACAAGGCTGTCTCGGGCGTCTCGCTTTCGGTCAAACCTGGCGAATGTCTCGGGGTGATCGGCGAGAGCGGCTCGGGGAAATCGGTGACGGCACTGTCGATCATGGGGCTCGTGGCGTCACCGCCCGGCGTCATCACCGGGGGCGCTGCACGCCTTGAAGGCCGCGACATGATCGGCGCGCGCTATGGCGATCTGCGAAGTCTACGCGGTCGCCGCGTCGCCTATATCTTCCAGGACCCGCTGGCGACGCTCCACCCGCTCTACAAAGTTGGCGATCAACTGGTGGAAGCGATCTCGTGCCATCACCCGATCTCGAAATCCGAAGGGCGCGAAAAGGCGATCGAACTCCTGAAATCCGTGCGCATCCCCAATGCGGAGAGCCGCGTGGACAGCTACCCGCATGAGATGTCGGGCGGCATGCGTCAGCGCGTCGGCATCGCGATGGCGCTGGCCAACGACCCGGACGTGATCATCGCGGACGAGCCCACCACCGCGCTCGACGTGACGGTGCAGGCGCAGATCCTTTCGCTGCTCGACGATCTGCGGCGGGAACGCGGGCTCGCGATCATCTTCATTACTCATGATTTCGGCGTGGTGGCCCAGCTGTGCGACCGCGTGGCGGTGATGTATGCGGGCCGGATCGTCGAGGAAGGACCGACGATGGAGATCCTGCGCGCGCCCGCCCACCCCTACACGTCGCGCCTGATCGCCTGCGTGCCTGAACTGGGCGAGGGCAAACGCAAGCTCGAGGCGATCCCTGGCCTGCCGCCTTCGGTTGACAATCTGCCGGCAGGCTGTGCCTTTGCGGATCGCTGTCTGAAGGCGCAACCAGCCTGCAAAGAAGGCGAGATACCGCTCGAGGGGACCGGATCGCGCACCGTGCGCTGCCTCTATCCCGAGCCCAGTTTCGCGGAGGAGACCGCATGAGCATCGCCCTGCAGATCACGGACCTGTCGAAGACCTTCCCCGTCGGCAAGAAGCTGTTCGGCGGCACGAAAGGAGCCGTGAAAGCGGTCCACCCGATGACGCTGAGCGTGCAGACTGGCGAGACGCTCGGCATCGTGGGCGAGTCCGGCTGCGGCAAGTCCACGCTGGCGCGGATGTTGGTGGGCCTCCTGCCGCCGACCACCGGCACGATCGAAATCGAGGGCTCGGCCCTCGACAACGCGGACCCGGCCGAATTCGGCAAGCGCATCCAATATGTATTTCAGGACCCAATCAGCAGCCTCAACCCGCGCAAGACGATCCGGCAGATCATGGATGCGCCGCTGAAGCTGTTGCACGGAATGGACCGCGCCGCGCGCGAGAAACGTATTCTCGAGATTTTCGACAGCGTGAACCTGCGCGCCGATTTCCTCGATCGGTATCCGCATGAATTCTCCGGCGGTCAGGCGCAGCGCATCGGCATCGCACGCGCGCTTGCAGCGCAGGCCCGTATCCTGATCCTCGATGAACCCGTCTCCGCGCTCGATGTCTCGGTGCAGGCGCAGGTGCTGAACCTGCTGGCCGATCTGAAACGCGAATTCGGACTGACCTACCTGTTCATCAGCCACGATCTGGCAGTGGTCGAGGCGGTCAGCGACCGGATCGCGGTTCTCTATTTTGGCTCGGTGGTCGAGGAAGGCAGGGCCGAGGAGATTTTCGCCCATCCGCGCCACCCCTACACGAAGCTGCTGGCGGAAAGTGCGCCCGTAGTCGGTCGCGCGTTATCGGACCCGGAGCAGGGCCAAGCGGAACTGCCGAACCCGCTCAATCCGCCGAAGGGCTGCGCCTTCGCAAAACGCTGTCCTTATGCGAGCGAGCAATGCCTCGGCGCTCCCCCGCCCCTGACCGAAATGGGCGCCGATCAGAGGGTCGCCTGCTATCACCCCCTGCCGCCACCCGGGCACCTCTGACATTACCCTGATCGGGTGGCGGCGTTGATTTCCAGAATTTCCGCAGGCGAGTAGGGCTGTCCAGTCTGGTCCACGAGGTCGTGGAACCAAGCGCCGTCCTCGCCGATCTTGGTCGCGCCTGACACACCGTCGGGCCAAGGCAGCCAGGTTTGACTGCGCCCGCGCACGAAGCCCCATTGCAGCGCTCCGACGCCGGTTTCGCGAAACAGCGGGATCTGCTCGGCGATCGTGCTGTCGAGGCTGCGTGCCATCCATTCAGTGCAGATCAAGGGCCGCTTCAGCGCGCTGAGCGCCGCGATCGTCGCCTCCATTCTCGCGCGCGGCACATAGGCGTGGAAGGTCACGACATCGGAGAGCGCGAGCGCGGTTCGGTCAATCTCCGTCGCGTAGGATGTGCCCTCTCCAGGCACCGACCACGCGGCCACGGTAAGCGGCTGGCTCGGGGCGCACTCCCGCGCCCAGGCGAAGCAATCACGCATCAGCGACAGGCTCGCTTCCTCAAGCCTTTCTGGGTAGCTCTCATAGCGACCGGAGCGAAAAATCATCCGGTTTCCCGGCTCGTTATAGAGATCCCACAAGATGACGCGGGAATCTGCGCGGAACCGCATGACGATCGCGCGCAGATAGGTTTCCAGCTCGGGCCGACGGGACGGATCCTCGACGATCGCTCTGCCGGGGCTACCCACGGCGCGACTGTTATGGACGGCGGGCACGGGGTCGGGCTGTGGCCCGGGCGTGGCCGGCTCGCCAGAGAATTCGCAATCGTCGAACGGGCAGAGGATGACGCCAAGACCGTGCGAAGCCGCGATGGCCAGAAAGCGGTCCACCCGGTCGAGCAGCCCGGTCCCCTCGGCCTGCCAGACGACGAAGGGCAGGTTGACGCGCACGACGTTGAACCCGATCTCGCGCGCCCAGCCCAGTTCGCGTTCGATGACCTCGGGGGCGAAATCCGCGCCGCGCCAGAACTCGACGAAGTTGACCGCGACGCTCGGCAGGTAGTTGAAGCCACAAAGCCATCCGATCTCGCGGCGCCATGCCCAGGCGCGTTCAACGCTCCACCGGTCTGCCTGCTCAAGCCTGTCGTCTTTCATCATATCCTCATGGGGCTGGGAGGTCCGGAGGCGTGCCGGTCGGACGCCTCCGGGGGTGACTGCGAACGCAGCCGGTTACTGGTCGAGGATGTCCTGCACCTCGTTCTGCGCTTCGGCGAGGGCCTTCTTCGGGTCCTTTCCGGTCAGCCAGATCGATTGCAGGTTGCGGTTCAGCGCGTCCTGAATCTTGCTGTATTCCGGCGACGCCGGCGTATCGCGCGCGATCTTCTCGGTGCCCACGTATTCGGCACGGTGCGGCAGATCGCGATAGGCCTTACTCTCGAGCACCGACTTACGCACCGCCATGTGGCCCGTGCGCGCCCAATCCGCGTCGTGATTGTAGATGAAGGCTGCGACCTTCAGCGCGGCCTTGTATTTCTCGGGGTTCCGATCCTTCAGCGTCGAGGGGATCGCCCAGGTGTGGTTGTCAGCCCAGGTGGCGGGCTGGTCGAAGAGCTGCGGGAAATCGGAGACGTAGTAGTCCTTCAGCCCGGTATCGGGGTTCTCCGCCTGCTTCGTATATTCGTTGACCACCCAAGTGCCGTTGACCAGCACCGCCGCATTGCCATTGAGGAATTCCTGCTGGCTGTCGGCATAGTTCAGCTTGGGGTTGGCATAGCCGCCATCGAAGAGCTGGGTGATCGCCTTGACCGCGTTGAGGGCCTCGGGCGTATCGATCGTCGCAGTATCGCCGTCGAAAATGTTCGAGCCCTGCTGCCAGATCAGAGACAGGACCAGCCGCACACCGATCGGGAATTGCGAGAAATCGGCGGCGAGATAGTCCTTGCCGGTCGCTTCCTTCACCTTCCTGGCTTGGGCGAGCAGTTCCTCGGGGCTGTGGGGAAGGATCGGCTTGCCGTCCTTCACGAGGCCCGCCTTCTTCATGATGTCCATGTTCACGTGCCAGAGATTGGCGTGGAAATCCATCGGCACGGCGACGATCTTGCCGTCATATGTCACGGCCTTTTTCGCCCCCTCGGTCCAGTCGGACGTGTCGATGCCCGCGGCTTCGAGGTCCGGCCCGATATCGGCCAGAGCGCCCAGCGAGGCGAATTCGGGGATCGAGGAGCGGTGAATGACGAAGATATCGGGCGGATCGCCCGCCGCGAACATCGCCTTCACGTGGTCGTAGTAATTTCCCCAATCGGTCGGCAGGGTCTTCACCGTCACATCGGGAATTTCCTGGCTCGCCGCATTGATGATCGACTGGATGATGCAGGCTTCGCCGACGCTGGTATGCGTGTCGGTTCCCGCATCCTCGCAGGCGCCGAAGAACCGCGCGAGATTGACGGTGACGGGCTCGGCCGCAGCCGGGCTTGCCAGCCCCGCCGCAAGCGCCAGGCCCAGAGCAAGATGTTTCATGATTTCCTCCCGTTTGAATGGGGCAAGCGCGCCCCGGTTATCCCTTGCTTCCGCCTACGGTCATCGCTTGCACGACGTAGCGCTGGAAGATCAGGAAAAGGACGACGACCGGAAGCGAGGCGATCACACCCGAGGCCATCACGCGGCCCAGCCCTTCCGATTGCGCGAAGTTCGATTGCAGGCTCGCAAGGCCCAGCGTGATGGTGAACATCTCCTTGTGGCTCGCCGAAACCAGCGGCCAGAGATAGTCGTTCCACGCGTAGAGAAACGTCAGGATCGCGAGCGTCATCATCGCGGGCCGCGCGAGGGGCAGCATCACGAACCAGAAGATTTGGAACGGCCCTACCCCGTCGATGCGCGCAGCATCCTCGATATCCTTCGGCGCGGCCTTGAAGAACTGCATCATCAGAAAGACGCCGATGGGCACTGCCACCCGCGGCAGGATCAGCGCGCCATAGCTGTTGTGCCAACCGAAATTGGCAAACATCGTATAGAGCGGAATGAAGATCGCCTGTTCCGGCACCATCAGACCGAGCAGGATGAAGATGGTGATGGCCGTCTTGAACCGAAATTGGAGCCGTGCGAGCGCATAACCTGCAGTCGTCGAGACGGCGAGCACCGCGAAGGTCATGCCCCCCGCCACGACGATCGAATTGAGAAACCAACGCGGCGTATCCCCGAAGGAAAAGAGCTTCGCGTAATTGTCCCACGTGAAGGGGATCGGAAGCATCCCCAGCCAGGTCGAAGCGGTGGTTCGCGCCAGAACCTCGTTCGGCTGGAACGAGAGCGATACCATCCAGAGCGTCGGCACGAGCCAGATAAAGGCGGGAACGGCGAGCGCTATGCAAAGCCAGTAATAGCTACGTTTCGACGTCATTCGCTTTTCTCCCGACCGATGAGGAACTGGATCACGGCGAAGACGCTCATGATCGCGAAGAGAAAGACCGCCATGGCCGAGGCGCGCCCGATCTCGCTGTCGCGGAAAGCCGACTGGTAGATGTAGCGCACCAGCACCTGCGTGCGGTCATCCGGGCCGCCCTGCGTCATCAGGTGCGACTGCCCGAAGACCTGGAAATGCAGGATGATCTGCAAGACGACGACGAGCGTGATGGTCCGTTTGAGGTTCGGCAGGGTGATGAACCAGAACGATTTCCATCCTCGCGCATTGTCGAGGGCCGCCGCCTCGTAGATTTCGCGGTTGATGTCCTGCATCCCGGCGAGGAACAGGATCATGGCGATGCCGAGCGACCACCAGATCGTCGTGACCACGATCGCCAGCATCGCGAAATGCGGATCCGTGAGCCAGCTGACCGGAGACCCGCCGAATACCTGGATCACGTTGTCGATCAGCCCCTGCGTAGGTGAGAACATGATCTGCCAGATCAGGGTTACGACCGTCACCGAGAGAACCTGGCTCAGGAAGAACAAGGTGCGGAACACGGCCATCATCCGGGTCTCGCGATTGAGCGCTGCCGCCAGCAGAAGCGCCGCAATCGTGGTGCCGGGGGCTGCGAGCGCCACGAACAGCACCGTGTTGCCAACGGTCGGCCAGAACCTGCGATCGAACCAGCGACCGCCTTCACCGGGCGTGAAGCCGAGGAGGAGAAAGATGAGTAGCGCCGCGATCGCGATCGGGATCGCGCTGCGGCCACTCAAACGACCCGCCCGGTGAAGTCCAAACACACCGGCCAGAACGGCAAGCGCGAGAAGCTGAATGAGGGGGTGCGAGACCGGCCCCCAGGTGATGTTTCGTCCCCACAGCATGTGAACGTAATTGTGCAGCCCGACCCATTTCGCCGCCGCGGGGTTCATCGCCACCGCGAGGAGGTTCCAGTCATGCAGGCTGATCCAGACGCCTTTGAAGAAAGGGTAGACGAGAAAGGCGCAATAGGTGGCGAGAAATGGGGCCAGAAGCGCCCATGCCGCCTGCTGCTGCGAGAGCGTCCTTTTGCGTTTCCCGATCGTTTGCCGTGCCATGCGCCTCCTCCCAAAGCTCGCATTAGCCCTTGTGCTAATAATATTAGCAATGTCAGATAGAGACCGTCGCCTGTCAACAAATTTTCCTCGGACCCTGGATTTCCCCGATGCAAGAGCCTGAAAAGAAAAAGCAAAAAAAAGCGAAAGTGACGATGAAAGACGTGGCTCTCGCAGCCGGGGTATCGCAATCGACGGTATCGTTCGTGCTGAACGGGCAGGAAGACATGCGGATCGGCAAGGAGACTCGGGATCGGGTTCTCAAGGCCGCCGAGACATTGGATTACCGATACCGTTCTGCCGGGCGCCCGCCGTCGCGCAGCCGCCCGACGACTTACGGCTTCATGATCGACGAAATCGCGACGAGCCCCTTCGCGTCCATCTCCATCGAGGCGTTCCAGGAGCAGGCCTGGTCCGACGGCGCGCTTGTCGAGATCGCAATGACCGGTGGCGATCCGGGCTACGAGCAGCAGGTCCTGCAGAAATGGCAACGCGACGGGATCGACGGGGTGGTCTATGCCTCGATCCTGACGCGCGAGGTGTCACCACATCTCGCGCTTCGCAAGCATCGCGCTGTGCTGCTCAATTGCCATGACAAGGAAGGCCTGTTCCGCGCGGTGGTGCCTGCGGAGCGGCGCGGCGGCCACGCCGCGACCATGGCCCTGATCGGCGAGGGCTATCGACGGATCGCCTTCATCGCGGGTGAAGCCTGGATGGAGGCGTCCGAGCAGCGTCAGGAGGGTTTCATCCGCGCGATGCGCGAAAGCGGTCTGGAGCCTGAACCTGAGTTGATCCGACAGGGGAATTTCATGCCGAGCGGCGGCTACCGCGAAACCCGCGAGCTGCTCTCCCTCGATGCGCCCCCCGAGGCGATTTTCTGCGCCAACGACCTGACCGCGCTCGGGTGTTACGAAGCGCTGAAGGAACACGGCGTGCGCGTCGGAGCGGATATCGCCGTGGTCGGCTACGACGACCAGGAGATTGCGCAGCACCTCTCGCCCGCGCTCTCGACGGTGCTTCTTCCGCATGGCGAGATGGGACGATGGTGCGCCCGGCAGCTGCGGGCGAAATCGACCCTGCTTCCGCCCGTCGAGCGCATGGCCTGTCCTTTCGTTGCGCGGCAGTCGCATTTGAGAGCGCCACTTACGACCGATTAAAGCCTCGCTTCGGCTGGCATCACGCTTCCATGGAGCCTTCACTCCGGTCTGACCCTCTCGGACGGAGCCAAATCAAAGGTGTTTCCGGCGTCCGCCGAGCCGGTGCAGGCCGGCTTTCGACGAAGACGCCATTCATGACCTTTCAGACCAGTGGAACCGCTTTCAAGACGATGTCGTCCAGCCCCTCTCCGCTGGCGGCTGCATAGTCCCGCAACTGCGCGCGCATGCGCGGCTCCCAGAAGTCGGTGATGTGCGCGGCAACTTTGGCGGGGGCATCGTCGCCCGGCTGGGTCTTGAAGAAGGTGGCGATCTGGTTCGCCATGCGGATCATCTTGTCAGGCGACATTTGCAGCCTCTTCATTGATACGATTTGGATGGGAATAAAGGCCAGCCACCGGCCGCGGGTGAACGCGGCAAGTGTGATCCCAGCCCGCTCGACAGAGAGCTGGGAGCTGATTGCAACCGCGCCGTGGCCCGCCTGGATCAGCGCCACTTTGCGCGGGCGCCCGGCCCGGCGCCCCGGCATGCGTCCACATACTCATTCCGCCGCGGGCAGGATGCGGCGCGAGCGTTCGGCCTGTGCCGCGTAATCCTCCTGCCAGTCCGTCGGCCCGTTCGAGGGCGAGACCTGCACCGCCGTTACCTTGTATTCCGGGCAGTTGGTGGCCCAGTCGGAATAGTCGGTGGTGATGACGTTGGCCTGCGTATCGGGGTGGTGGAAGGTGGTGTAGACAACGCCAGGGCTGACGCGATCAGTCACCTTTGCCTTCAACGTCGTCTCGCCCGACCGCGAGGCCAGCTTTACCCAGTCACCATCGTTCAGGCCACGGTTCTCGGCATCATGCGGGTGGATCTCCAGCACGTCGCCGTCATGCCACACCACGTTGTCGGTGCGCCGGGTCTGGGCCCCCACATTGTATTGCGACAGGATGCGCCCGGTGGTCAGCAGCAGCGGGAAGCGTGGGCCGGTCTTCTCGTCTGTGGCCACGTATTCGGTGACGATGAAACGCCCCTTACCCCGCACGAAGCCGTCGACATGCATCAACGGTGTGCCCTCCGGGTGGTCTTCGTTGCAGGGCCATTGGATGGAGCCCTTTTCCTCCAGAAGGGCGTAGTCCACACCCGCAAAAGAGGGCGTCGTCGCAGCGATCTCGTCCATGATCTGGCTGGGATGGGTATAAGACCACCCTGCCCCCATGGCATTCGCCAAGAGTTGCGTGACTTCCCAGTCAGCGTAGCCATTCTTGGGTGCCATGACCCGACGCACGCGATTGATGCGGCGTTCGGCGTTGGTGAAGGTTCCGTCCTTCTCGAGGAAGGTCGATCCCGGCAGGAAGACATGGGCGTAATTCGCCGTCTCGTTCAGGAAGAGGTCATGCACGATAACGCAGTCCATAGCCGCCAACCCGGCCGCCACATGTTTGGTGTCGGGGTCGGATTGCAGGATGTCCTCGCCCTGACAATAGAGCCCCTTGAAGCTGCCCTCGACTGCCGCATCCAGCATGTTGGGGATGCGCAGGCCGGGCTCCGGGTCGATCTGAACGCCCCAGGTGGTTTCGAAAATCTCGCGCACCTCGGGCAGTTTCACGTGGCGATAGCCCGGCAGCTCGTGCGGGAAGGACCCCATGTCGCACGAGCCCTGCACGTTGTTCTGCCCGCGCAGCGGATTCACGCCCACACCGGGACGGCCGATATTGCCGGTCAGCATTGCGAGGTTGGCAATCCCCATAACGGTGGTCGAGCCCTGCGAATGCTCGGTCACGCCCAGCCCGTAATAGATCGCGCCGTTGCCGCCACGGGCAAAGGTGCGGGCCGCAGCACGCAGTTCCTCGGCGGGAACGCCGGTCAGAAGCTGGGTCGCCTCGGGGCTGTGTCGGGCCTCCGAGACGAACTCGGCATAGACCTGGAATTCGTCCCAGTCACACCGTTCGCGGATGAACGCCTCGTCCATCAGGCCTTCGGTGACGATCACGTGTGCCAGGGCGGTGACGACGGCGACGTTGGTGCCCGGCGTCAGGGCCAGATGATGAGAGGCCTCGATATGCGCCGATTTCACAAGGTCGATGCGGCGTGGGTCGATCACGATCAGCTTGGCCCCGGCGCGCAGGCGCTTTTTCAGGCGGCTGGCGAAGACCGGATGGCCATCGGTCGGGTTCGCGCCGATGACGATCACCACATCGGTTTGCTCGACGCTGTCGAAATCCTGTGTGCCAGCGCTGGTGCCAAAGGTCTGGCCCAGCCCGTAGCCGGTCGGCGAATGGCAGACGCGGGCGCAGGTGTCGGTGTTGTTGTTGCCAAACACCGCGCGGGTCAGTTTCTGCACGAGGAAGGTTTCCTCGTTGGTGCAGCGGCTGGAGGTGATCACTCCGATGGACTTCTTGCCATAGGTGTCCTGCAACGCGCGCAGGCGGTTCGCGGCAAAGGTCAGCGCCTCGTCCCAGCTGACTTCGCGCCACGGCTCGTCGATGGTGTCGCGGATCATCGGGTTGAGGATGCGGTCGCGGTGGTTGGCATAGCCATAGGCAAAGCGGCCTTTGACGCAGCTGTGCCCGCGATTGGCCTTGCCGTGCTTGTAGGGGACCATCCGAACGAGATCGTCGCCCTGCATTTCCGCCTTGAACGAGCAGCCCACGCCGCAATAGGCGCAGGTGGTCACGACGGACCGATCCGGCGTGCCCATCTCGATGATGGATTTTTCCTGCAAGGTCGCGGTCGGGCAGGCCTGCACGCAGGCTCCGCAGGACACGCAATCCGACGACAGGAAGTCATCGCCGGCGCCACCCGCCGACACGCGGCTGTCAAACCCGCGCCCCGCGATGGTCAGAGCAAAGGTGCCCTGCACCTCTTCGCAGGCGCGGACGCAGCGGCTGCAGACGATGCACTTGGACGGATCGTAGCTGAAATAGGGGTTGGAGTCGTCCTTGGGCAGCCATTCGGGATTGGCCTCGCCGCTGGTGTTGCGGGCGGAGAAGTGATTGGCCAAGCCGCCGTTTTCCGGCGCCTTGTAGCGCACGTCGCGCAGCCCGACAGCGCCCGCCATGTCCTGCAACTCGCAGTCGCCATTGGCCGAGCAGGTCAGGCAGTCCAGCGGATGGTCGGAGATATAAAGCTCCATCACACCCTTGCGGATCTTGCGCACCTTGGTCGAGTTGGTGTCCACCACCATGCCCGGCGCGACCGGCGTCGTGCAGGACGCCGGGGTGCCCCGGCGGCCTTCGATTTCCACAGCGCAAAGGCGGCAGGATCCGAACGCCTCAAGATTGTCCGAAGCACAGAGTTTGGGGATTTGGATGCCGATTTCGGCAGCGGCGCGCAGCACCGACGTGCCCTCGGGCACCGTGACCTCGAACCCGTCGATGGTCAGGGTGACCGGCTTGCCCTTCCTGGCGGGTGTGCCCATGTCGCGGTCGACTGGAATGATGAAATCCTTCATTCGGCGGCCTCCTTCAGGCGAGCGAAATCGTCGGGGAAATGGGTGACGGCGGACATGACCGGAAACGGCGTAAAGCCTCCCAGCGCGCAGAGCGAACCGTCCTTCATCGTCTCGCACAGGTCGGCCAGCAGCGGCAGCGCGTCGGCGTCGCCCTGTGCGATGCGGTCGATGGTTTCGACACCGCGCACCGCGCCGATCCGGCAGGGGGTGCATTTGCCACAGCTTTCGATGGCGCAGAACTCCATCGCGAAGCGCGCCATGCCCAGCATGTCGGTGGTGTCGTCAAAGACGGTCAGGCCCGCATGGCCGATCAACCCGCCCGCCGCGTCGAACTCCTCGTAGCCCAGCAGTGTGTCGAACTTGCTGAGCGGCATGTAGGCCCCCAGCGGCCCGCCAACCTGCACCGCCTTGACCGGACGGCCCGACAGAGTGCCGCCCCCGAGATCGTTGACCACCTCTCCGAGGCTGATGCCAAAGGCGGTTTCGAACAGCCCACCGCGCGCCACGTTGCCTGCGATCTGCAGCGTCACGGTCCCACGCGACCGGCCAAGGCCGAAATCGGCGTAAGCCTGCGCGCCCTTTTCGAAGATTACCGGCACCGTAGCGAGGCTGATGACGTTGTTAACCACGGTCGGGCGTCCAAGGAACCCCTCGAGCGCGGGCAGCGGCGGCTTGGCACGGACCACGCCGCGCTTACCTTCGAGCGAGTTGAGCAATGACGTTTCCTCGCCGCAGACATAGGCGCCCGCGCCTTTGCGGATTTCCATGTCGAAGGCGCGGCCAGAGCCCAGAACGTCAGGGCCCAGCAGCCCCTCGGCCCGGGCGACCTCCACCGCACGGGTCATCACGGCAATCGCGTCAGGATATTCCGAGCGCAGGTAGACGTAGCCCTTGGTGGCACCGACGCCGATCCCGGCGATGGTCATGCCCTCGATCAGGGTAAAGGGGTCGCCTTCCATCAGCATGCGGTCGGCAAAGGTCGCGCTGTCGCCTTCGTCGGCGTTGCAGACGATGTATTTCTGCGGCGCGTCAGCATCGTGCACGGTCTGCCACTTGATGCCGGTCGGGAAGCCAGCGCCACCCCTTCCGCGCAGGCCGGACGTCTTGACTTCGTCAACGATCTCCTGCCCGGTCATCGCCAGCGCGCGGCGCAGCCCGGCAAGGCCACCATGCGCCCGATAATCGGCCAGCGACAGCGGATCGATCACGCCGACACGGGCAAAGGTGAGGCGGGTCTGGCGCTTCATCCAGTCAAGGTTTTCGACCGGGCCAAGCGCCTTGGCGCTGCTACCATCCAGAATACCCGCCACATCGGACGGCTCGGCAGGACCAAAACCGTGGCGCACGCCATCCACTTCGACCTCGACCAGCGGTTCCAGCCAGATCATCCCGCGTGAGCCGGTCCGCACGATCTGTGCCTCGGGGGCCGCAGCGCGCAGGGCGGAAACCACTTCCTCGGCCCCCAGTGCCTTGGCCGCGCTGTCCATCGGAACGTAAATTTTCATGCGTCCATCTCCGCCAGCAGCTTGTCCAGTTTCGCGGCATCGACGCGCCCCACCACCCGGTCATCCACCATCGCGGCGGGCGCACAGGCACACATCCCAAGGCAATAAACCGGCTCGATCGTCACCGCGCCATTGGCGGTGGTGTCGTGCCATTCGAGCCCCAGCTTGGCCAGCAGCGCATCGGCCACCGCCGCGCCGCCAACCGACCGGCAGGCCTCGGCGCGACAGATTTTCAGAACATGACGCCCGGCGGGCTTTTCGCGGAAGTCATGGTAAAAAGTAATCACGCCATGCAATTCGGCGCGGGTGACGTTCAGGGCATCACAGATCGACCCGTGAGCCTGCGTGGGGATATACCCGAACGCCTCCTGCAAAGCATGCAGCATCGGCAGAAGCGGCCCTTCGAGGGCGCGGTGGGCGTCGACGATCCGAGCGATCTCGTCGCCGTCGATAACGGTGGCAGGCTGGGCCATGGCTGTCGTCCTCCAATTTGGCATACGTTGGCACACGGTGGGGAGCGCTGATCAATAACGGCGTTCCGTGGGGCGATAGGGATTTTGGATCAAGCGGCGGGCAGGCGCCGGGCTTCGGCTAGAAGCGCCGACAGAACGGGGGTTCGCGGGTCACGCTGCGGCAGGATCAGCGCGACCTTCTGTGGCCGCGACGCGCCTTCGAGCGGCACCAGTGCGACGTCCTTGCCGCCCGCGACGAACTCGGCCACGTCCTGGGGCAGCACGGTCATGCAGTGGCCCGACGCCACGCTCGCGACCAGCGCGATGATGGAATTCGCCTCGATACAGGTCGCCGGGGTCACGCCGCTTTCGGCAAAGAGCCGATTGATGATCCGCCGGTTCTGCATGTCAGGTGTCAGCAGTGCCAGCGTCTGCCCTTTCAGGTCGGACCACGACATCTTGGGCTTATCCGCAAATGGAGAATTGCGGGCACAGACGAGTATATAGCTTTCGTCATAGAGTTCTGCAGTATCGACCCGGCCGAGAGGCTCGTTTTCCAAGTAGGAAATCCCGGCATCGGCCTCGAAATCGTCGAGCATTTGCAGGATCTCGCGCGAGTTGCGCGACAGGATGGTGAAGCGCACGCCCGGATGACGCTTGGCGAAGGTGGTGCAAAGCCGCCCGGCCCAGGTCTGCGCTGTGGGGATCACCGCCAGCCGCACCTCGCCAGTCAAGCCGTGCCGACTGTTCCGCATCTCGTCTTGCAATTGCCGCGCATCATCGACGATGCGCTTCGCCCAGAACAAGGCGGTCTGGCCTTCAGGTGTCAGCCCGCCAAACCGCGAGCCACGATGCACCAGCTGCACGCCCAGCTGCGCTTCCAGCTGCTTGATCCCGGCGGACAGCGTCGGTTGCGCGATATTCATCCGCTCGGCCGCACGCCCGAAATGCCCCTCTTTGGCCAGCGCGATGAACATTTCCAGCTTGTCCAGCATCGGCGGTCTTTCCTGCGGCGCTCTCATAGAAGGCCGGGGCGCGCAACGCACGCCCCGGCCCGATTTCATCATTCACCCGGAACGGCTTGCAGTTCCGGTTCGTCGTGGTGGTGGTGTTCCTTGACGGGCTTCATCATCAGGTTGGCAAAGAACGCCACGACCAACAGCGCCGCCATG
Source organism: Thioclava sp. F34-6 (assembly GCF_002213235.1). NCBI lineage: Bacteria > Pseudomonadati > Pseudomonadota > Alphaproteobacteria > Rhodobacterales > Paracoccaceae > Thioclava > Thioclava sp. F34-6. The sequence goes on along the minus strand of NZ_NBOA01000007.1, from coordinate 277,729 downwards.
CAATACATGGTGGTGTTGTAGAGCGACGGGGTCGGGTCAATCGTGCCGGCGGGCGCGATTTCCATCAGCTTGGCGATAGTCACGGTCTTGGCCGCGGCCAGCTGATCCAATTGCGTCAACGGGGCGCCGAATTTCTCGGCAAAGGCCGCCGGATCGACCTTGGCGGCCAGATCCTGGATCGCGTTCGTCACCGACATCTGCCGCAGCGAGGTGATGGCCAGTGGCCCCAGCACGCCCGCGGTGGACCACGCCGTCAGCAGCCGCCCGTGGATGCCGCCCACATGCATGGTTCCGAACATGTCCGCGAGGTATGCCGGGATCGTCGCGAACCCGCCGCCATACATCGAGAAGATGATCATCGTCGCGGCGTAGAAGCCGATCAGGTAGACGATCGACGGGTTGGTGGCCACGGCTGTGGCGAAATAGGGGATCGACAGATACAGGATCGTGCCCAAGACGAAGAAGCACATGTATGTCGCCTTGCGCCCGATGTAGTCCGAGGTCGACGCCCAGAAGAAACGCCCCACCATATTGAAGACCGAGATCATCAGCACGTAGGTCGAGGCGAACGCTGCCGTGACCACCAACGGCATCACCGTGCCGAAGATTTCCGACATCATGGTTTTGGCCACGCCGATCACGCCGATACCGGCGGTCACGTTGAAGCACAGCATGAGCCACATCTGCCAGAACTGCGGCGTTTTCAGCGACTGATCGATATGGACGTTGTTTTGAGACACCATGCCCGAGGCGACGGGCTTGGGCTGCCATCCGGCGGGCTTCCAGTCTTCGGCAGGCACGCGATACTGGAACGAGGCCAGGATCATGACGATGAAATAGACGATGCCCAGCGTCATGAAAGTCTGTGCCGCCCCCGTATTGCCGGTGCCCACGACATAGACACCCGCCTGACCACCGAAATCCGCTGCTTGCGCGGCACTGGCCACCACGACCTCGACCTTGCCCGCGGCGGTTTCGGCAAAGACACGACCGTTCTCGACCACGGTCGCGACAGCGTCTCGCGCGCCGAGGAAGTCGGGGGCTTTCTGGAACACGCCCAACAGCCAGCCTTGAACCGGAGCCGCGATCATCGCGCCGCCGCCGAAGCCCATGATCGCCATGCCCGTCGCCATGCCCCGCCGGTCGGGGAACCAGCGGATCAGCGTCGACACCGGCGAGACATAGCCCAGCCCCAGCCCGCAACCGCCCAGCACGCCGTAACCCAGATAGATCAGCCAAAGCTGGTGCGCGGCGATGCCGAACGAGCCGATGATGAAACCGCCGCCCCAAAGGAACGCGGCCACCACGCCGACCATGCGCGGCCCGACGTCTTCCAGCCACTTGCCCGCGAAGGCCGCGGCGAGGCCCAGAAACACGATCGCGACCGAGAAGATCCAGACGACCGAGCTCAGCGACCAGTCTTCGGCGGCGGGCGCGACCACGCCCAACGCGCGGGTCAGCGCCGGGTTGAACACCGACCAGGCGTAGACGGAGCCGATGCACAGATGAATGGCGATGGATGCCGGCGGAACCCGCCAGCGGTTGAAACCGGGTTCGGCGACGATGTGGCTTTTGTGCAGAAAGCCCAGCGCCCCGCCAGAAGCGTTGCTCATGTAGTTTCCTCCCATGTTCTTGACAGAACGCCCCGGTCTCCTCCCCGAGCCGCTCCGGCGGCATGCAACGGCATGCGCGGACATAAGCAGGCAATTCAGTCCTTGCGTTGTCAAGAAAATTATTATTTGTTATCAGCTACTTATGAGGACACAATGTCCTGCCACGCTCTCTCGCTTTCGAATAAGTTGGACATTTTGTCCCAGCCCACGCAACGCGGGTCCGCGAAATCTGGTCATTGTGTCCGGATCAGTCGGCAACAGCGGCGGGCAGGACGATTTCAAACCGGCTGCCACCTCCGGGCATCGAGCGCACGGAAATCCGTCCGCCGGCGCGACTCACGAGTTGCTGGCTGATCGACAGGCCCAGTCCCGTGCCCTGCGCCTGCTTGGTGGTGAAGAACGGGTCGAAGATGCGCGGCAGGACCGACGGGTCGATGCCGGTGCCGGTATCCTCTACGCTCAGAATGACCTCGCCGGCTTCCTCGGCCGTGGCCACGCGAAGTGTCCCGCCGCCGGGCATGGCTTGGACTGCGTTCAGAATCAGGTTGACGATGACCTGCTGCAATTCCGTCCGCGACATATGTACCTGCGACTTGCTCTCGGTCTCAACCACACTCGTGATGCCCGCCGCCTGAATCTGGTGCCGGGTCAAGACGAGGCAATCACGGGCTACTTGCGAGAGGTTCACCAGCCTGTCTGCGCCGGAATACTCCTCGGGGCGCGCGAAATGCAGCAGCTTCGAGACGATGACACCGATGCGGTAGACTTGGTCGTCGATCAGGCGGAACTCTTCTTCGGCCCGGCGGCCGTCCTCGCCAAGGTTGCTGCGCGCAAGGTCCAAATTGCCTTGGATCACCGCGACCGGATTGTTGATTTCATGCGCGACAGAAGCCGTGATCTCGCCCACGGCGGCCAGTTTCTCGGAGATGATCAGACGTTCGGTAGTTCGCTCCAGCCGCTGGTTGGCCTCGTGCAACTCGCGGGTGCGCTCCTCCACGCGGTGCTCCAGCGTCTCACCCCATTGTCGCAGCTCGCGGTCGCGTTGTTGGAGCCGGTCTAGCAGGCTATCGAAATGTCGCGCGACCTGTGCGATCTCACCATCCGTTTCGACCGGAGCGTTGCGTGCCCCCAGATCGCCGCTTTCCACCCGGTCGATGGTGCGGGTCATTCCTTCGAGCGGGCGAAAGATACGCCGGGCCCATCGCAGGAAAACTGGAACCGACGCCAGTGCGATGAACAGGAACGCAAGGCTCAGCGTGATGACCGAATTGCGCTTGGCCGCGCTGAACGGCGCTTCGAGAAAGCCGACATAAAGCATCCCGACCGGTGTGCCGAAACTGTCGAGAACGGGTTCATAGGCCGAGATATACCAGTCATTGACGACAAAGGCGCGATCCAGCCAGATGTATCCTTCGCCCAGAACCCGTGCGCGAACCGCGGCAGAGACACGCGTTCCCAGCGCCCGCACATTCTCAAAGAGGCGGACATTAGTGGAAATACGCACGTCATCCAAAAACAGCGTCGCCGTGCCTTGGCTGCCCTCGGGCAGGCTTTCGGCGCGGTAGACGAGTGCGTTGATCGTATCGATGAAACCGAGGTTCCGGTTCAGCAGGACGCCCCCCGCCAAGGCCACCCGCGTCCCGTCCGGAAGCGTCAGCGGGGCGGCTGAATGAATGACCATGCCGCGCGTCTCGACGGTGCGCTCCGTGGGCACCGCGCCGCGGGTGGGAACCAAGGGAATTTCCGCTTGCGCAGCCAGATCGGGGGATATCGCTGCCAAGGTATCTGCATCGAACACGTCGATCTTGCTTTGCCACTTCCCATCGAGCGCATCTTTTATGACGGGCCACGTCGTATCCCGCGTGATATGCAGGAAATCGAGCCCGAGCCGCGCACGTTCCTCCTCCAGGAAGGCGTCGGCCGTGCCATTCTCGAGCGCGGTTTGCAGCGCCACAGACCGCGCGACGGCATCGATATGCTCACCAGAGGTCTCAACCAGCCGCCCGAGATATTGATCCGCGATGGTCAGGTCGCCGGTGACCTTGTTGAGCAGGATCGCGTCCACCTTGCCCGACCAGCGCCAGATGGTGCCGCCCAGCAAGACCGGCAAGAGCACAAGCATCGGCAGCAGCGCGATCACCAGCAAGCGCACGCGGACCGATCGCAAGGCTTTGGGCGCGCGCAGCATTACCTACAGGCCCCAGGTCGCGCATTTTCGGTCAATCGTCTTGCGCGAGACACCCAAGCGCCGCGCGGCCTCGGCCCTGTTACCGCCAAGCGCCTCGAGAGCGCGAAGAATTTCGCGCTTTTCCATGTCCTCCAGTGGCGCAATTTCGCCCGGCGCAATGGCGTCCCCGAGCGTTTCCAGCGGGAACCGCCCAAAGATCAGCGCGCGCTCGACGAAATTGTGCAGCTCACGAATATTTCCAGGCCAGTCGTGGCGCAGCATGGCCGACCTGACTGCGGAGGTCATCTCGACCATCGGTAGGTTGAGCGCTGCCGCGATTTCGGTCTGGAACAGCTCGGCGAGGTCCAGAACATCGGTGCCGCGATCCTTGAGAGGGGGCATGGCCACCTCGATGACGTTAATGCGAAACAGCAGGTCCTCGCGGAAATGACCCTCTTGGACAGCCTTTTGCAGCGACTTGCTGGACGCGATGACAAAGCGCAGGTCCAGTTGCACGTCGCGACCGGTGCCGATGGGTCGGATCACGCCGTCTTCGAGCACGCGCAGAAGCGCCGTCTGCGCGTTTGCGCTCAACTCGCTGACATCGTCGAGGAAAACGGTCCCTCCCGAGGCCTGAGCAAGCAATCCCTCGCGTCCGGCCTGTGCGCCGTTAAAGGCTCCGGCGCCGTGACCGAACAATTCGTATTCGATCATGTCCGCCGGGATGGCGCCGCACTGGATCGCGACGAATGGGGACGCGCCGCGCCCGGACCGGCCATGCAGATGGCGCGCGGCGACTTCTTTGCCCGACCCGGACGGGCCGGTGATGAGCACCGGCGTCGACAAGGGTGCCACGCGCTCCAACAGCGCTCGGACCTCAGCAATTACAGGCGAGGCCCCGATCAGTTCCTTGCGGCGATTGCCGCTGGCGGCCGTCTCCAGTTCCCGCCGCAAAAGCGCATTTTCGCGTCTCAACTTCGCCAGTTCCAGACACTTGCGCAGAGCGTTCAGGATCTGGTTCGAGCGGAAAGGTTTGATCAGGAAGTCCGAGGCACCCGCACGCATGGCCTCGATCGCCGTCTGCAAATCGGCATAGGCCGTTATCAGGATCGTATCGGTAAAGCCGCCCTTGGAGCGCTGCGCCTGAAGCCAGTCGAGACCTTTCTGCCCCGGCATGATATTGTCGAGAACCATTATGTCATATTGGCGCACCGCGAGCATCGCTTCGGCGGCGCGGGTGTCTTCTGCGCTGTCCACATGGCGTGCGAGGGGATTCAGCGTGTTGACGAGGAAATGTCGCATCCCCGGCTCGTCATCGACGATGAGAATACGCGCCGCCCTGAGCGGATCGCTCCCGTCTTCGGGCGCTTGCAGCATGCATTCCTCCCAATTGCTGCGGCCAGAAGACTATGCAATTTCCTGCAAGTTTTCCCGCACACTATATCTCATGCGCCAAACGGTCAGAAATTCAAGGCTGGCATTCCTTTTTTCGGAAGCGCATTTATCGGCAAGCTTTACCTTTCGCGGCGAATGTCGGCACACTACGGATATTTCATGACACGTATTCTCCTTCTTGCTGCGGCTTTGTCCGGCCTGCTGGCCGGACCGGCTGCGGCCGAAAAGCAAATCTACAATGTCACGCTGGGCCGCCGCCCCTTGGGCTCGCTGCAATTCGAAGGACAAGGCAGCAATGCGACGCTGCGGCTATCGCTCGACAACACGCCGTTCGGCTTGGACGACGGAACCTTCGAGGCGGTGACGCAGGCCAAAGGTAAGGAGGTCGATTACCTTGGGACGAGCCGGGGCAGCGAAACACGCGATATCGCGATCGTCCGTAAAGCGGACACCGTGACTGCCGTGACAATTACCCCACACTCTGAAATGACGGAGATGACGGACGCCGGAAAAGTTCCCCCCGGCGTGATCTCCCCGACCGAATTCTTCGCAAAGCTGGCAAACGGTGAAACCTGTCCTTCGCCGATGGCCATGTATGATGGCCGACGCGTGGTTCAGATGGCCACGACGGCGAAGAAGCAAAACGATGACACGGTGATCTGCGACATGTCCTACAAAGTTGCGATGGGGCCTGGGTATGTCTTTCCGTTTTACTTCAAGTCGTTCGATGTGCAGCTTGCTTATACCGCCCGCAAGCTCGCCACATTCGCCATGAGTGCCGGTGGGTTCACGGTGCGCCTGATCCGGCAGTAGCCACAAGCCGCAGAAAGTTCAGCCCATAGAAACCTAGAAGTCTTCGACGCATGGCAGCTGCGGGCGCTATGAACGGCGGCCCAAATAATCAGATCGCTATAGCCTCGGAAATCGCGAGGTCTTCTTCGAGTTCGAAACCAGACTATCGAGTGCCGTCCATCTTCGTGCGACCGAGCAGTCGAACCGCGCGCTGATTTCCTGTCTTAAGGTGGATCCGCGCAACTTTGGTCCGGCAGAAAGAATGCGTGGCGAATGAAGCAGGCGCGCAGACCTGACAATCTTGCCTTCGACGTGCCGCGCAAGGGAAGCGAACTCCTCAGAAGATTCGGTGCCCGACCCGCATGACGTGTCGGATATCTGGTAGTTTGGGGAAAGGAGCCCCGGCGGAGTCCCAGGCCAATTTCGACCGAAATGCCAGCAGACCCAACGCAAGGTAAGGCAAAAGCTTCGCTAAATATCAGGTATTTAAGTGGTGCCCGGAGGCGGATTCGAACCACCGACACGCGGATTTTCAATCCGCTGCTCTACCAACTGAGCTATCCGGGCACTTCGACCTTTCGGTCTTGGTGGAGCGGTTACTAGACGAGGGCGCGGGGGGTGTCCAGAGGGATTTCGCAGAAAATTCCGCGATCTTGCGAAAGGTTTTCAGTGCGGCTTGCCGGGGGGCAAATCATCGCCCGCGAGGCCGGTCGGCGCGCGCTCTTCTTCCTCGGCGATATCGCCGGGAATGACGTAGGAGCCGTTCAGCCAGCGCGCCAGATCGACGTCGGCACAGCGCTTTGAACAGAAGGGGCGGTATTTCGGGTCGGCCTCCTTGCCGCAGATTGGGCAGCTCATATCGCCTCCGTCGTCTGGCCCCGCAAGAGACGTGCGAGCGGCACGCGGTCGCGCTTGCGTTGCATCTCGAAATTGCCCAGCGGCGTCCAGCCTGCGAGCGAGGTCTCTGGCTCGCCTTTTACGGCGCGGCGCAGCTGCTGCTCCAGCGCCTGACGGTCGCGCTTGGGCATCGGGGCGAAGTCGATCACGACCTGCCCCCCAAGGCCGCGCAGGCGCAGCTGACGCGGCAACTCTCGGGCCGCGGCGATATTCGCCTTCAGCGCCGCGGCGGGCGACGTGTCGTTGCCCGTATTGACGTCGACCGAGATCAAGGCACGGGTCGGCTCGATCATCAGATGCGCCCCGCCCGGCAGGTCGACCCGCGGGTGCAGAAGCGCTTCGATCGCGTCGGCGACGCCGTAATCGTCGAACCCGCCTTCGATCACCTCGTCGGGCACCGGTTCGGCCCAGTCGCGCCAGGCTTCTTCATGCGGATCGGGCGCGTCGACGAGCAGCTCCGGCCCGCCTTCAGTATCGTTAGTCACGGCCTCGGCCAGCTCGCGCATCGCGGCGACATCTTCTGCCACCTCATCGAGCGCCACATGGGCCGCGGCAGAGCGCAGGATCACGCCCATATCCGAGCCTTCCATCACCGCCTCGGCTGCTGCCTGCAGATCGGCGCGCAGATTCTCTTCATGGATCCGCCGGGAGACGTTGATGCCGGGCGCGCCGGGGGTGACGATGGCGTAGCGCGACTTGAACAGCACCCGCAGCGTCACAGGCAGCGCCTTGCCGGGCTCGGTGCCGCCGGAGACCATGCAGATCACGGTCTGGCCCGGGGCGAGCCCCTTCACCTCTTTCAGGAAGCCGCGCGCGCCTTCGGGTAGATCGACGAAGACGCCGCCCTGCCCTTTCATCTGGCGACCGATCGTGCCGCGCAGAATCGCGCCGGGGGCAAAGCTGATCTCGTCGGAAGTGTCGATGATCAGGTCTTCGAGTTGCCCGTCGACCATCAGCGCCGCCGCTTCGCGACCGGCGATTTCGTCCAGCAGAACCACACGCCCCTGCATTACACTTCCCCTCGAATGCCCGCGCTTGCGAGCAGCGTTGCGGTTTCTGCGAGCGGCAACCCCACGACCGCGGTGAACGAGCCCTGGATCCACGGCACGAACGCGCCGCCGCGCCCCTGGATGGCGTAGCCACCCGCCTTGCCGTGCCACTCGCCCGAGGCGAGATAGCCGTTCACGTCCTCGTCGCTAAGCGGTTTGAACTTCACCACCGTATCGACGAGCCGCTCGCGCAGGCCCTGCGCCGTGCGGATCGCCACGGCGGTAAACACATGGTGCCGACGCCCGGAGAGCAGCCAGAGGAACTCCGCCGCCTCCTTCTCGTCTTCGGGTTTGCCCAAGATACGGCGCCCGCAGGTCACCGTTGTATCGGCGCTCAACAGCACCTCGTCGTCGGCCACATCGAGCGCCATCGCTTTCTCGCGGGCCATGCGAGCGACATAGTCGCGCGCGGCCTCGCCTTTGAACGGCGTTTCGTCGATATCGGCGGGGCGCACGTCAAAAGGCTCCAGCCCGAGCTGGGCCAGAAGCTCTCGCCGCCGCGGGCTCGCCGAGCCGAGGATCAGCTTCACTTGAAGCGGTAGTTGATACGACCCTTCGTGAGGTCGTAGGTGTTCATTTCCACCTGAACCTTGTCGCCTGCCAGAACGCGGATGCGGTTCTTACGCATCTTGCCTGCCATATGCGCGATGATCTCATGGCCGTTTTCCAGCTCGACCCGAAACGTCGCGTTAGGCAGGAGTTCCTTCACGACACCGGGAAATTCGAGCATTTCTTCCTTGGCCATGGTCACTCCGTAAATGGTTTCCCGCGCAATTCGCGGGCGAGCGTTTAAATGCGCCCGTAAGCCGCGAAATTCAAGGGGAATGTCAAGGCTAAGCGGGGTTTTCCGAGGCGATCCGGATTATTTGGGCCGCATCAGACTGCTCGGACCAATGTTTGTAGAGCAAAACAGCTCCTGCAGTCCGGCTTTGCGCGACGCGATCCAAGTCCACCGTCGCGAAGGTCCAGCCGGGTGAGTCGGGGGCCCCTTCGGCCACAATCCCGCTTTCGGGCCAAAGCCCATCGGGCGGTGCGAAGATCGCAGCCGTGCCCCGGTTCTCGTCCACCGCCGGGCACCAAAGCGCATCGCCCACGGCCGGCGCCTGAACGGTCACGCATTGGTTTTCCAGCGCCCGCGCCATCGCACCTATCCGCACCCGGTTATAGCCCGCGAGCGTGTCGGTGCAGGAGGGCACGAGGATGATCTCTGCCCCCGCCTCGGCCAGCGCGCGCGCCAGCAGGGGGAATTCGCTGTCGTAGCAGATGGTGACCCCGATCTTGCCGAGCGCGGTGTCGAAAAGCACCAGCCCCTCGCCCGCATCGACATGCCAGATCTCGCGCTCGAACCGCGTCATGATCGCCTTGTCCTGATGCCCGATCAGCCCGCCGGGACCGAACAGGCTCGCCCGGTTCACGCGTTTGGTGCCGTCGATGACGGGGCCGGAGGGGGCGAGGATATGCACGCCATGTTTTGCCGCGAGATTTGCGAACAGCGTCTCCATATCCGCGCGTAATCCGGCGACATGCGCCAGCGCGGCTTCCAGGTCAGCCGCAACCTCTGCACCGCCGAGGCTGGCCAACTCCATCGCGCCGTATTCGGGAAAAACCAGAAGCAGCGCGCCCTGCCCCGCGGCCTCGGTCACCCAAGTCGTAACCTTCGCCGCGTAGCCCGCCCAATCGTCGAACCAGTCGAGCGGATAGGCCGCCGCGGCTATCGTCACATCGCGGCTCACAGCGGGCGTCCCCAGAATTGCAGCGCCTTCTCGGTCTGCTGATCCTCACTCAAATCGGTCCATTTGAACCGCGCGATTACGCCCTCCATCGGCGCATAGCCCCGCTTGCGCCAAAACCCGTCGAGCGGGCGGTAATCGGCGGGCTTGAGCGGATGATCGTCGGGCCGGATCACCGAGCAGAAGACCGAATGACCGCGCCCCAGCTCGCGCGCATGGGCCTCGCGGTGGTCGAAGAAGGCGTGACCGAGCCCCTGCCCGCGATAGTCGGGCAGCAGCACCGACTCGGCGCAGTAGAACACGTCTACCAGCTGCAACCCGGTGCCTGCGAAAGGTGCCGCGAAATCATCGGCGTGATCTTCCAGCGGCGTGCCCGTGGCCGCTCCAACCAATGTCGTCCCGTCGAACGCGCCGACGACCACCGCCGCATCGCTCTCGCGGTAGCTCTGGATATAACGCCGCTCATACTCCAGCGAGCCGTCATAGATGTAGGGCCAGTCCCGGAAGACCGCGATCCGCAGCCGCGCCACGTCGTCAAGCGCCGCATCCAGCGCCTCACCGGTCAACCGCCGCACCTCCATCACGAAACCTGCGCGATCCAGTCTGCGAGGTTGTAATAGGTGACGACGCGCGTGATCTTGCCCTCGTCGAGCGTGAAGAACGCCCCCGCCGGCAGGACATAGCTTTGCCCATGCGCCTCGGGCAGCCCGTCATCGGTCTCCAGATAGACGCCGTTCACGATGAACTCTGCCGCACCGCGGGTGCCGGCATCGTTCGCCATGATCACCATGTCGGTCAGTTGCTCGCGATAGCAGCGGCTCATATGCGCGTTGAATTCGCGGAACGCCTCGATCCCGTGGCGGATTTTCCCCTCGTTCACATGATGCGCAAAGGGCTCGCCCAGCAGCCGCTCCATCGCCTTGGTATCGCCTTCGTTGAAGGCATCGTAGTAACGCGTGATCGTGTCGAGAGCGCGGGCGCGAGGCATGGTCTTACTCCTGAGGGGGGCCGAAACGGTCGATGAGATGACGACGGATCTGGTCGCGGGTGTCGCGATAGGCAGCGAGTTTGGCCTCGCGCGTCTCGCCAATCCCGGTCGGGTCGAGAATCGGCCAATATTCCACGTCGAGATGGAAAAACCGCGTCAGTTCCAACGCCTGACGCTGCGAGGCGGGCGAAAGTGCGATCACCAGATCGAAGGCCGACAGATCGTCGCCCCATTCCTGCAACTCGGTGAAAGAGCGCGCGCGGTGTCGCTCCAGATTGACGCCGATCTCCGCCATCACCGCGATGGTGAACCCGTCGATCTCCAGATCGGCCTTCACGCCCACTGACTGCACGTAACATTCGGTGCCGTAAAATTTCTTCATCATCCCCTCGGCCATCGGGGAGCGCGTGGAGTTATGATCGCACGCAAAAAGAACGGAGTTGGGGATCTCGCCCATTCCGATTACCTCGGGGCGAGAACGGCAACGAGGGTGAAGAGGCGCCGCGCCGTGTCGATGTCGATCTCGGCCTTGCCTTCGAGGCGTTCCTGCAGGATGCGCGCGCCTTCGTTGTGTATGCCGCGCCGCGCCATGTCGATCGCTTCGATCTGGCTGGGCGGCAGTTTCTTGACCGCCTCGAAATAGCTCTCGCAGATCTGGAAATAGTCCTTCACCGCCTGCCGGAACGGGCCGAAGGACAGATGGAACTCCGCCACTTTCGCGCCGCTCTCGGTTTCGGTGTCGAAGACCAGCCGCCGGTCGCGCACTGCCAGCGTCAACGTGAACGGCCCTTCCGGCGCGGGTTGGCCGTCACGACCCGGGATGTCGAAGCTGTTATCCTCGAGCAGGTCGTAGATCGCGACCTTGCGCTCCTGCTCGATCTCGGGCGAGGGCGCGGGAAGGCCGCTCGTGTCCAGCTGGATATGCGAAATCCGGGCCATCACCCCTCCCCTTCGTCATTGAGCGCATCGAGCCGCGCACGCACCGACAGCCCATGCGCCTCGAGGCTTTCCGATTTCGCCAGAATCTCCGCCGAAGGGCCGATCGCCTTCAGCGCGCCGGGCGTCATCTTCGCCATGGTCGTGCGCTTGATGAAATCCATCACCGAGAGGCCTGAGGAAAACCGCGCCGAGCGCGCCGTGGGCAGAACGTGGTTCGGCCCGCCAATATAGTCGCCGATCGCTTCGGGCGTGTAGGCACCAAGGAAAATGGCACCCGCGTGTGTGATCGCTTCCGCCAGCCAATCGGGATCGGCGACGCAAAGTTCCAGATGCTCGGGGGCCACCCGGTTCGACAGCTCGGCTGCCTCCATCAGATCCCGCGCGACGATCACCGCCCCGAAATCGCGCCAGCTGGCGCCCGCGATGGCGCGGCGCTCCAGCGTCTCGAGCCGTTTTTCGACCGCCGCCACAACCGCCTTGCCGAAGGCCTCGTCGGTGGTGATCAGGATCGCCTGCGCGCTCTCGTCATGCTCGGCCTGGCTCATCAGGTCGAGCGCGATCCAGTCCGGATCGCCCGTGCCGTCCGCGATCACGAGGATTTCGGACGGCCCCGCGATCATGTCGATGCCCACGCGCCCGAACACGCGGCGCTTTGCCGCCGCGACGAAAGCGTTGCCCGGCCCGGTGATCTTGTCGACCGCCGTGACCGTCTCGGTCCCGTAGGCCAGCGCTGCAATCGCCTGCGCGCCGCCCATCCGGTAAACCGTATCGACTCCCGCGAGTTGCGCCGCCAGCAGCACCAACGGGTTCACCGCCCCGCCCGGCGTCGGGCAGGCGACCACAAGCCGCTCGACGCCCGCGACCTTCGCCGGGATCGCGTTCATCAGCACCGAAGAGGGATAGCTCGCCAATCCGCCGGGCACATAGAGCCCCGCCGCCGAAACCGGTCCCCAGCGCCAGCCAAGCTCCGCCCCGCTCGCATCGATCCAGCGCGCGTCATGCGGCATCTGACGCTCGTGATAGGCGCGGATACGCTCGGCCGCCAGTTCCAGCGCCGCGCACTCCTCGGCAGGCACTTTCGCGACCTCGGCCTCGATCTCGTCGGGAGAGAAAGCCAGCGTCTCGGGCGTCAGCTCCAGCCGATCGAATTTCGCGGTCAGCTCGATCAGTGCCGCATCGCCTCGCTTGCGGATATCTGCTATGATCTCGGCCACGACAGCATCCACATCGGGACTGTCCTCGCGCTTCATCCCCAGAAGTTCGACAAACCGGGCTTCAAACCCATCTTCGCGCGTGTCCAGAAAATGCGGCATCGACAGTCTCCTTTTCCGCTTTTCGGATTAGAGACTCCCGCCCTGCCCCGCAAGCACGACGCTGCCCGCAAAGGCAATTCCAATTCGACTTGGCGAAAATATCTCCGCCGGAGGCAACCCCGGCGGCAAAACTCGGCTCACTCGGGATGATGCGGCACCTTGCCGGAGGGTGCGCGATAAGGCCGCTCCACATCACGCAGATCGACATCGAGACATTCGACATCCGCCGCCAGCGCACCATCGCCCGCCAGCGTCAGGGTCACACGCCCCGCCCCGTCTTCGGCCTCCTCGAAGGTGATATCGAGGATCGAGAGCACCACGTCGCGATCCGACCGATCGATGCCCATGCTCGCGACATGGGTGACGTCCGAGATCACCAGCAGAGAGCGCACGCGCTCGTAGGGCCGCTTCTCGGCCTCGGCCTGCTCCTTGTCTTCCCAGCGGAAGCGATTGATCAGCAGCGCGAGACGACGGGATTTCGCCTCCCACGCGATCTCGGTGATCGGCAGCACGGCGTCCTGCACCAGCGCCGCAATCACGGGCAGGTCGTCCTTGGTCTCGGCGCGCAGCGCGATCGCGCCTTCGCCACCCTCTTCGAATTTCGCGTCACGGGTCATTCGGTCACCTCTGCATTCGATATGGGGGAGATGGCGGGGATTGCCAGCCGATCAATTCGCTTTCACGCGCTCGATATGGGCGCCGACGCCCGCCAGCTTCTCCTCGACGCGCTCATAGCCGCGATCGAGGTGATAGACACGACTGACGACGGTCTCGCCCTCGGCGGCCAGCCCCGCGAGGATCAGCGACACGGAGGCCCGCAGATCGGTTGCCATCACCGGCGCGCCCTTGAGCTTGTCGACGCCATGGACCGTCGCATGGCCGCCATGGACCTCTATATTCGCGCCCATCCGCATAAGCTCGGGCGCGTGCATGAAGCGATTCTCGAAAATCTTCTCTTCCAGAACGCTGGTGCCCTCGGCGGTGCAAAGAAGCGCCATCATCTGCGCCTGAAGATCCGTCGGGAAGCCGGGGAAAGGCTCGGTCGTCACGTCGACGGCACGAATGCGGCCGTTCTTGCGCGCGACCTTGAGGCCGGTATGGGTCTGCTCGACCGAGATACCCGCCGCATCGAGCTTCTCGCAGAAGCTCTCCAGCAGATCGATTCGCCCCCCCAGACATTCCACCTCGCCGCCGCAGATCGCGGGCGCGAGCATGTAGGTGCCCAGTTCGATCCGGTCGGCGACCACCGGGTGCGTGGCGCCGTGCAGCCGATCCACGCCCTCGATCACGATCTCCGAGGTACCGTCACCCTCGATCTGCGCCCCCATTGCCCGCAGGCATTTCGCGAGATCGACGATCTCCGGCTCGCGCGCGGCGTTCTTCAGCACCGATGTGCCCTTGGCGAGCGAGGCCGCCATCAGGAAGTTCTCGGTGGCGCCGACCGAGGCGAAGCGCATCTCATGTGTCGCGCCTTTCAGTCCACCCTTCGCTTCGGCATGCAGATAGCCGTCCTTCAGCTCGATCTCCGCGCCGAGCGCCGCGAGCGCATCGACATGGATATCCATCGGACGCGCGCCAATCGCGCAACCGCCGGGCAGCGAGACGACCGCATGGCCCAGACGTGCCAGCAGCGGCCCCAGCACCAAATTCGACGCGCGCATCTTGCGCACGATTTCATAATCCGCGACCGGGTTGATCTCGCCATGGCACGAGGTTGCGAGCACCTTTCCCTCCTGCAGCGCGGTCACTTCCGCGCCGAGAGAGGCCAGCAATTCGGTCATCGTGCGGATGTCCGACAGGCGCGGCGCATTGGTCAGGGTCAGCGGCTCATCGCTCAGAAGCGTGGCCGGCATCAGCGCGAGACAGGCGTTCTTCGCCCCCGCGATCGGGATTTGGCCGGAAAGAGGCCCGTTGCCGCGTACGACGATGCTGTCCATTTCAACTGCCCTCGGATTCGTTGTTATTCGGCGGCTTGGATTCGGATTTGCGCGCGCGCGCCTGCGCCTTGCGCCGCTGCAGATTCGCCCGGAGCGCCTGCGCCCGACGCTCTTCGCGGCTCAACCCCGCCTCGCGGGACGTGCCCGATCCGTCTTTCTTACCGCCTGTCATGGCGCCCCGTTTAACCCGCCTGCGAAATCCTGTCGAGAGAGAGCAAGATTTGCCCTTGCACCCCCGCGCGATTGCGTCTAAATCCCCGCCACGGTCGAAGCGACGGACCGAAACCGGCGCTGCTGTAGCTCAGCGGTAGAGCACTCCCTTGGTAAGGGAGAGGTCGAGAGTTCAAGTCTCTCCAGCAGCACCACTTCCCCTTCGAAAATCGAATTCCGTTAGCGTCCCGAGCGCTACATCGCGATCCTGACCCACATTAGGGCGAGGGTTTTCGAGAGGGTCCTCTTGTCTTCCACCACCTGATCGAAGGCGCCGCGTCTCAGCGCCCGTCGGTATGTCACATCACATTTTCACGCACGTTCGCCTCACGCAAAGGGGAACGGGCGCGACTTCAATATCGGGGTCGAGGACGTATCTTTACTACAGGCCACGGGTCACTTGAGCGACCGTCAGATCGAATTCACCGGGCCGGAAACGAAAGGTACGTCAGGAGGTCCAAAATGACGCGTTGGAAGTTACCAAATGCTCTTTCAGCCAGTATTCTCGCGGTGCTGCTCAGTTCGACCGCGGCATCGGCAGGTTTTTTCTCGAGCTTCTCGCAGCCTCAGGCGCTGCCTGACGGAGCGCAGTATCAGGATGGCACATGGACTGGTTCGCCCGTCCGTCAATACTATGGCTATGTGCAGGCCCAAGCCCATGTGAAAAACGGAAAAATTTCCTCCATCGACATCCTGAGGGCACCGACGGATCGCAGGACCAGCCGATATATCAACAGCAAGGCCCTGCCGATGCTCGAACGCGAGATCGTCATGGCGCAGAATACCAACGTCTCCTACATCTCCGGCGCTACGCTCACGAGCCAGGCTTTTCTGAACTCGGTCCATGATGCGCTGCGGAAATCCCTGAAATAGCCCGGCCATGACAGTCGAGACGCGGCTCATCATGGGAATGCCGATCACGCTCGACATCCCGAATTCAGAGCACACAGGCATTCACGAGCGCGTGTTCGATTTCTTCACCGACGTCGATATACGCTTCAGTCCGTTCCGGCCGGACAGCGAAGTGTCGCGCTTCAATGCGGGCGAGGTCGGGGAGTCCGCACTCAGTTCCCAAATGCGCGACGTGCTGGAAATTGCGCATCGCATGCGAGAGTTCACGGACGGGTATTTCGACATAAGGCGCAACGACGGGACCATTGATCCCTCGGGTGTCGTGAAGGGTTGGGCGATCCTCGGCGCGGCCCAATTGATCGAGAGAGAGGGGTTCGCGGATTTCTGCATCGACGCCGGTGGCGATATACAAGTCGGCGGACGCGATGCGTCGCGACAGGAATGGTCGATCGGTATCCGCAATCCTTTCGCGCCGCAGGAGATCGTCAAAGCCGTCAAGCCGAGGGGACAAGGCGTTGCGACCTCGGGAAACTACATCCGTGGCGATCACATCTATGACCCGCATGATCGCGCCCGCCGGATCGAAGGCCCCGTCAGCATCACCGTAATCGGAAGTGACGTCCTCGTCGCGGACCTGCATGCCACGGCGGCCTTCGCGATGGGTGACGCGGGCGTTTACTACATCGAAGACCTCGAGGGCGTCGAAGCCTACCAGATCCACCGCGATGGCACGGCCGTGCAAACGACCGGTTTCAAGGAGTTTGTCTTCTCATGATGAGGCTGATCAGACGTGCGTTGAATGGCGTCACCATGTATCGGTTGATGGTCTATTATCTCGGGCTCCTGTTCGTCGGCGGACTTGCCGCGGGGATGACTGGAGCGACATTCCTCGACCCTGCCGGTCTGCTTTTGTCGCTCGTGCTTGCGGTCGCGAGCGCATGGGTCACGAACCGGCTTTTCAGCATTGTGCTCAAGCTGCCGACGAATTCGGAATCCGTGCATATTACGGCCCTGATCCTCGCGCTCATCATGCCGCCAGCGGATATTGCCGACCCGACGACGCTCGCCGCGATCGTGCTCGCGTCGGTCGCAGCCATCGCCTCAAAATTCATCCTGACGATCGGGCACAAACACATCTTCAACCCGGTGGCGCTCGGTGCCGTCGTCGGGGGGATCGGGCTCAACACCCCGGCCTTGTGGTGGGTCGGCGGCACGCCGCAACTGTTGCCTCTGGTGATCCTCGGCGGGCTGCTCGTCGGCTACAAGATAGAGCGCCTCGGCATGATCGCGGTCTACATCCTGTCGAACCTCGCGGCGGTCATCGCGACGACGCCCCCGGGCATGATGGGCATGGCGCTGCAACAAACGCTCCTCTACTCGCCGCTGTTCTTCGCCGGCTTCGCGATGCTCACCGAGCCCCTGACAGCCGCCCATGGCCGTTGGTCGCGGCATGTCTATGCGGCCATCGTCGGTGTGTTGTCCTGCTCGAACATCCATATCGGGACGCTATATTTCTCTCCGGAATTGGCCTTCCTCGTGGCCAATATCTACGCCTGGGCCGCGAGTCCGAAGGGACGCTTCAAGATGAAGCTGATCGGTGTCGAGGAGATCGCTGCGAACTGCTACGAGTTCGTCTTTCAGTCGGACCGCGCCCTGAAATTCCGCGCGGGACAGTATCTCGACTGGACGCTGGGACTGCCGAAATCCGACACTCGCGGCAATCGCAGAACCTTCACCATCGCCTCCGCCCCCGGGGCGTCTTCGGTGCGTGTCGGCGTCAAGTTCACCCCCGACGGCAGCGAGTTCAAGCGTGGGCTCCTGGAGATGCAGGAAGGCGACCCGATCTATGGCTCCCAGATCGCCGGCACCTTCGTCCTGCCCCGACAACGTGAGAAGAAGCTCCTCTTCATCGCGGGAGGGATCGGAATCACCCCGTTCCGGAGCATGATCGCCGATCTCCTCGAACGCGGCGAGAAACGCGATATCGTGCTGGTCTACGCGAACAGGTCGGCTGACGAGGTCGCATATCGAGAGCTGCTGACGCGCGCGCGAAGCGAACTCGGAATGAAAGTTGTCTACGCGGTTTCCGGGCCCCCCGGCGACGCCTCGACCCTCCCCGGCACGGTGGTCGAGGGCCGAATGGACGAGACGAAACTACGCGAATGCGTTCCCGATCTGGACGAACGGCGTGTCTACGTGTCCGGAGCGAGCGCGATGGTCGCCGGCTTCCGAAAGACACTTCGAAATTGCGGCGTCCGTCGCAGGCGGATTCACACGGATGCCTTTTCCGGGCTTTGATCTCCGCGGAGTTGCCTCAGGTTCGGCAGGCGCTTGACGCGAGGCCGGAGCACGGTGGCTTGCGCCGCCCAACGGGCGGTGGCCGAGAGGACCGGCGCGCGCAAGAGGCGTCCGCCCGGGACCATTGACAGGCTCAGAGGTTCGCGCGCGGTGATGCCGAGGTCTCGTTTGAGGAAGGTTTGCATCGGCGCATTCGGCCCGGCGACTATCCCGGATGAAAAAATATCGCAGGCGGCCTCCAGCGCAGCGCACTGGCTAACCCCTGCGCCGTTTTTGAAACGGATAGGTCATGAAATCTCTGAATGAATACAATCATCTATATATGAATCATTCGTATCCGATTTCTGGCGCCGTTCACAATACGATTCACGACAACTCACGAAAAAAACGGCGCGGTCGAGGCCGACCAGTCGCTACTCGGAACTCCGGTCAGTCGCAGGGGGCGATGTGGATCGGGGCCTCGCGATCGGCACCTATGGTTTCGCATTTCTTCGAGCAGAGCGTCCAGCCCGAGATCGTGGCGCCGGAAGCCGCGAGGGTCAGCGCGGGCACATCCGGACCATCGGTCGTCCAGACCCACCAGCCATCCTCGAAATGACCACCCGGACCCGGCTCCATCCCGGCACCCGAGCCTTTCACCGCCGCGCCGACGAGGCGCAGCGTGTCATGGTCGGTCACCTTCCAATGTTCGCGCCAGCCCTCATGCTCGACCGAATGCATCCATTGGAGCGAGAACTGACCATCGCTCGCCAGCGCCACCATCGCGGCGCCGACCATCAGGCAGGAGGCGCTCATGCCATCGCCCGCTTGCGGCCCAGCCAGAGCGCCGCGCCGAACGCGGCGACGAGTGCGAAGCCGATCTCGTCGGTCAGCGGCAACGCCGCGATCAGGGTGAAGCCCGCGACCATGGCCAGCGCGCGCTCCCAGATCGCCAGCGGGCGGCCCAGCCAGCCGATCACCGCAACACCCCAGAGCGACAGCGCCAGCAGCGCCTTGATCACGATGTAGGCGACCGCCGGCCAATAGCCGATCGCGGCGGCGAGTGGCCCACCATCCTGCAGCATCAGCGCGGGCGTGTAGACCGCCATGAAGGGCACGACGAAACCTGCGGCGGCGACCTTGATCGCTTCGAAGCTGATCTTCAGACCGCTCTCCTTCGCAATGGGGGCCGCCGCGAAACAGGCGAGCGCCACGGGGGGCGTCAGGTCCGCGAGGATTCCGAAATAGAAGACGAACATGTGGCTGACTATCAGCGGTACGCCGAGGTTCAGAAGCGCCGGGCCCGCGATCGAGGAGGTGATGATGTAATTCGGGATCGTGGGAATCCCCATGCCCAGCACGATGCAGGTGATCATGGTCAGGATCAGCGACAGGAACAGGCTCGATTTGCCGACGCCGACGATGAACTGCCCGAAGGTGGTCGCGGCCCCCGTCAGGGTCATAACGCCGATGATCACGCCGACGAGCGCGCAGGCAATGCCGACGGGAAGCGCGGTCCGCGCGCCATCAGCGAGGCTGTCGCGACAGAGCGCCAAGGTTTCGCGCCCGCCCTTCGAGAAGACGTTGATCGCGATCAGCACCGCGATGGCCAGCAGCACCGCCCAGATGCCGAATTCGAAGAAAGCCGCCGCGACCAGCGCCAGCACGACCCAGAAGATCACACGCAGCACCTGATTGGGCAGGCCGAGCGCGACCGACCCGCCGAGAATCAGGAGGCCCGTGAGCGACAGGCCCACGGTACCCGCGAAAAGCGGCGTGTAGCCGGTGAACAGCAGGTAGACGAGCACGGCCAGAGGCAGCAGCAGATACCACCCCTCTTTCAGCGCCTTGCGCGGGCTCGGCAGTTCGGATTTCGCAAGGCCCCGCAGATCGCGCTTTCCGGCCTCCAGATGGACCATCCAGAACGCCCCCGCGAAATAGAGGATTGCCGGGATCAGCGCGGCCTTGACGACCTCGACGTAATCGACGCCCAGCGTCTCTGCCATGATGAAGGCCACAGCGCCCATCACCGGCGGCATGATCTGCCCGCCCATCGAAGACGTGGCCTCGACGCCGCCCGCGAAGGCGGAGCGGTAGCCGAAGCTCTTCATCAGAGGGATCGTGAACTGCCCGGTGGTCACGACATTGGCGACGCCCGAGCCCGAGATCGTGCCCATCAGCCCCGAAGACAGGACCGAGACCTTCGCGGCCCCGCCCATCCTGTGCCCGACCATACCGAGCGAGACATCGGTGAACAGCTTGATCATCCCGGCTTTCTCGAGGAAGGCGCCAAAGAGGATGAACAGGAAGATATAAGTTGCCGACACATAGGTCGGGATACCGTAGATGCCTTCGGTGCCGAAACTCATCTGTTCGATCACCTGCTCGAAGGCGTAGCCGCGATGGTTCAACGGTGACGGCAGGTGTTGGCCGAACATGGCATAGAGGAAGAACGTGCCCGCGATGATCGGCAGCGCCGGACCCATCAGCATCCAGGCGGCGACGAAGACGGTGATCAGAAGCACGCAGCCGACCACGAGGTCGAGCGTGTTCGGATCACCCGCGCGCAGCAGAAGCGGCGTGTATTCGATCCATTGATAGGCGGCGACAGCGACTCCGGCTGCGGCCAGGATATAGGCGATGGAGCGTCCGACCGGACCGAAGCCTCGGGCGATGGCAAGCAGCGGAAAGCCGAGCGCGAGCAGGAAGCCCACATGGACGGCCCGCGCAATCTGGCTCGAGGGGTTGATGACATGGGCGGCGAAGGCGATCTGCCAGACCGAGAAAGCGACCGCGAGCCAGAACAGCGCCCGCCCCTCGCGCGATTGCGGAAAGCCGCCAGCCAGCGGATCGTGCACCGCCGCGTCGACCGCTGCTTCTTCTTTGTTGTCCATGCCTGTCTCCTCCCCCGGTTTGGGCGCTTTAGCCCGAATGATCAGGGGCGACCCGAAAAGCGCGCCGCCCCTCACCTGAGCTCTAGCGGCTTATTTCAGCACGCCCTGCTCCTTGTAGTATTTCTCCGCACCCGGATGCAGCGGGATCGGAAGGCCCTGCACCGCCGCCTCGAGCGAGATGCCGTTCGCGGCCGAATGCGCGGCCTTGAGCGTGTCGAGATGTTCGAAGAGTTGCTTCGTCATCTGGTAGGCCTCTTCATCCGAAACACCTTCGCGGGTGACGAGGATGTTGGTGATCGCCACCGTCGGCACATCCGCGTCCTGCCCCGGATAGGTACCTGCCGGGATCACGCCTGCCTTGTAGGGCGCACCGAGCTTTTCGGCGATGTCGGCGGGGATCTCGACGAAGGTCACGTCCTGCGTGGTCGACAGATCCTTCAGCGCCGCGTTGCCCAGACCCGAGGACTGGAAAGTCGCGTCGAGCTGGCGGTTCTTCATCAGTTCGACCGATTCCGAGAACGGCAGGTATTCGACCTTGCCCAGATCGTCATAGCTCATGCCCGCCGCGTCGAAGATCTTGCGCGCATTCAGCTCGGTGCCCGATTTCGCCGCACCGACCGAAAGGCTCTTGCCCTTGAGATCGGTGATCGTGGTCGCGCCGGCATCCTTGAGTGCGGCGAGCTGGATGTAGTTCGGGTAGATCGCGGCGATCGCGCGCAGCTTGCCGAGCTTGGCCTTGAAGCCCGCATCCGCATTGCCTTCCCACGCATCCTTTACCGAGTCGCCCAGTGCGAAGGCCAGCTCCCCCCGGCCCTGTTGCAGCAGGTTCAGGTTCTCGACCGACGCCTTGGTCGATTGCACCTGAACGCGCACGTCCTTCATGTTCTCGCCATAGACTTCGGACAGAGCCACACCGAGCGGATAATAAACGCCCGAGGTGCCCCCGGTCAGGATGTTGATGAAGCTTTCGGCCTTGGCCACGGGTGCGCTCAAAGCAATCGCCCCGGCGACGAGCGCGCCGAGCTTGATGTGTTGGAACATCGTAATCCTCCCATATGTCATTGCCCGCAGTGAAAAGCGGGACCGGCCCCAAAGTGACGGGTTTTGCGCGGGGATCAATTCAATTCACGTCGATAAAACCAGAAAGCGGAAAATTCTCCGCTTGACGTGAACGACGGCGCGCTCGATCGCAATTAGGGTTTCCGAGCGGAAGTTTCGAATTTCGCTATGCGCTTGACGCTACGAGCCCTATCTGCTCGGAAACAGATGATTTTCTTCTTCAAAGCCCCTATGCGCTCTTTGCCTCCCTTCCGATACTCCCCCGCCCGCTGGCCCGCAGCATTGCGTTGGGCCGTGCTGCTTGCGAGCTCCGCAGTTTTGGCTTTCGCGCTGAGCCTTGCGCATCTCTCGGCGGCGTTTCTGCTGGGTCCGATGGCGGCCGCGATCACGCTCGCCGCGATCGGCGGGGCCGTGCGTTTGCCGCCTCTGGGCTTCGTTGCCGCGCAAGGTGTCGTGGGGGTGATGATCGCCTCGAAGCTTCCCGCCTCGATCCTGCCCGAGATCGCCCGCGACTGGCCTATCTTCCTTGCCGGGACACTCTCGACCGTGCTGGGGGCGAGCGCGCTCGGCTGGGTGATGGCGCGTGCGGGCGGGTTACCGGGCACGACGGCGATATGGGGTTCCTCCCCCGGTGCCGCGACGGCGATGACGCTGATGTCGGACGATTACGGCGCCGATATGCGCCTTGTCGCCGTCATGCAATATACCCGCGTCGCCTGCTGCGCGATCGCCGCAACCGCCGTCGTGCAGCTCTTCGGCGTGGCACAGGGCGGCGAGGTTGGCACGGCAATGGCTCAGGAGGGTCCGACCGACTTCCTCGGCGCGGCGGAGTCGCTTGCGCTCGGGATCGGGGCGGGCTTTCTGGGGGTGCGGCTGCGCATTCCGGGCGGCGGGCTGCTGCTGCCGATGGCCTTCGGCTTGATCGCCAGCGCCACGGGCCTGCTGGAGATCACCCTGCCCCAGACCGTGCTCGCGATCAGCTACGCGGTCGTCGGCTGGGGCATCGGAATGCGCTTTACCCGTGCCGTGCTGGGCCATGCCGCACGGCTTCTGCCGCGCATCCTCGGCTCGATCATCGCGCTGATCGCGCTCTGCGCCGCTTTTGCCATGGGGCTGGTCTATTTCGCCGGGATAGAGCCAGTGACCGCCTATCTCGCCACCAGCCCGGGTGGCGCGGATTCGGTGGCGATCATCGCGGCGGGCACGCAGGTCGATGTGCCCTTCGTGATGGCGATGCAGATCGCCCGATTCCTGCTGGTGCTGGTCGCGGGCCCCGCGCTCGCCCGCGCATTGTCACGCAGGCGAGGTGATGTGTAACCCGTTCACTCGTTGAACTGGGTTTCACCGTGATTGTAGGGCTGCTGCTGGATCATCAACACGCCCGAATTGTCATCGGGATCGTCGTCGTAATGATCCTTCTCGGTGACGCCCGGCAGTTCTCCGAACGCCCGCGACAGCTTCAGCGGCGAGAAGGTGAAGGGAATCTGATCGTGCAGCCACGGCATATCGCGCAGCGCGCTCGACACCGAATCCGCACACATCATCTTGTTGACAGAGCCGTTGCGCTCCACCCGCGCCATCAACTGATCGGCCTGCGCCATCGTCAGTGGCATTTTCTGCGCGCGCACGTACCAGCTCTTGCGGGCATGATAGTCGATGTAGAATTTCCGCATCTTCTCGGTGATGCCGAAATGCACGTCGTTGCGCTCGGGTGCCCAGGGATGGTTCCAGGTGCCCGCCGGATCGAAGATGATCCGTTCGCGCCCGTTGATCAGCAATGCCGAATGCCCGCCCGACCCGGTATTGGTCGAGATCACGGTATAAAGCGTGACCGAGGGCGGCTCGTCGGAAACATAGCGATATTTGGCGACCTCGGCATCCGAGGCGTAAATGTGGTCTGCACCGCAGCCGGCCAGGAAAAGCGGCAGCATCAGGCAGACAAGAAGCAGGCGCATCATCTACCTGATCTCCCGTTCTGAGTGTCTCTCAGCTGCGCCGGTCGCGTCAGCCATTCACCAATGCGAGAAACACCAGAAAACAGATGATCACAATCACCGAAACCGTGACGAAGCGAACAAATCCGTTGAATGTTCTCTCTTGGTCACGAATGTCCATGTTGCCCGGTTTGTACTCGGCCATTGCGCGTTCTCCCTATTGCGCTGATCTCCCAGAGGGAAAACTAGCCGAGCTGCGACAGGCTGTCACGTCTCGTCTTGCGGGTTCTTGGTCTCCGGCGCAATTTCTTCCTCCAGCGCACGGGCGAGCCGGAAGCCGATCCGCCGCGGCGCCTCGTCCTCGGCGGGTTTCGGTTGCGCGATCAGCATCACGTTGAGCTGGTTCACATGCTGGATGAGCTGCGTGCGCGCACCGTATTCGTCGGTGCCGTAGAAAGTGAGGATGTCGGGATCGAAAAAACCGATCCCCTCGATCTGCAGGACGCCCGCCTCGCCGCCGGTGAGGCCAAGCACGACTTCTTCGTCTTCCTGCAGCTGCTCTTCGAAGTTCTGGATATAGAGCAACACTCGCTCATAGGCCCATTGCGCCGGGCTCTTGTCCTCGGGCCGCGCCCGAGCCAGTTCGGGCGGAAGCGGTTTGACCTCGGCGGTCTTCGGCGCGTTCTCCGAGGTATGCACCACCTTCGCATTCGGAAGGGCAGCTTCCTCATGGGCTTCGGCGGTGGTGCGTATTTCGGTCATTTCAGGCTCCAGAGCCAGGCGCCGTCCTCTCGCAAGGTACGGCTCACCTCTCCTTTGTGCCAAAGATGGTTGAGATGCGCCATCGCTTCGACCATCGCGAGCCCGTGGGTACTCTCGTCGATCTGGCGCTTGAACAGCGGCGGGAAGCAATCGCAAGCGGTGCGCGGGGTGTCGAGATGCTTGCGCAGACGTTTCAGCGCGCCCTCGTGGTTCTCGATCATCTGACGCAGCCGCAGCGGCAGCCCGGTGAAAGGCAGCTTGTGGCCGGGCAGCACGAGATGGCGATCCTCCGCGATCTCGGCAAACCGCGCGCAGGAGGCAAGCCAGTCCGCCAGCGGATCGGCCTCGGGTTCGGTCGCGTAAACACCGAGATTGGCCGAGATCGAGGGGAGCAGCTGATCGCCGCCCAGAACTAGATCGTCGTCCAAACTCCAGAGCGTCGCGTGTTCGGGCGCGTGACCGTCGCCCATCTTCACCGACCAACGCCGCCCGCCGAGGGTGATCTCGTCGCCCTCCACGATCCGGGTGAAACCAAGCGGCATCGCATGAACGCAATCGGCGAAGTTGAAGGGGCGTTCATTGGCGCGTTTGTCCAGAAGCGCCGCGTCCATCCCGGCGCGGCGGTAATAGGTCAGGGTCTCGGCCACGGGCCGATCCTGCGGATCGAGTTGCAGCATCCGCGCAAACAGCCACGAGGTCCGCGTGGTTATCAGCTCCGCGCCCTGCTCCTGCAGCCAGCCTGCCAGCCCGATATGATCGGGGTGGTAATGGGTCACCAGAACCTTCG
The DNA here is from genome assembly GCF_002213235.1 of Thioclava sp. F34-6. Lineage (NCBI taxonomy): Bacteria > Pseudomonadati > Pseudomonadota > Alphaproteobacteria > Rhodobacterales > Paracoccaceae > Thioclava > Thioclava sp. F34-6. The sequence continues at coordinate 252,134 of NZ_NBOA01000007.1, read as the reverse complement.
TGACCGGCTTACCACCCAGCGGTCCGTCCATAGCCGCCTGCAGCGCCGCGCGACATTTGCGCGTGTCGATGCCCGGATCGACCAGCGCCCAGCTATCGCCCTCGTCCAACGCAAAGCAATTGACGTGATCGAGCGCCATGGGCAGCGGCAGCCGGATCCACATCACGCCGGGTGCGACCTCGATCGCGCCGCCCGTATCTGGCGGCTCCGCCCAAGGATAGCGGATGCCGCTCGTCGACGCGGGGGTGTCCTCGCCCCTCATGCCTCGAGATCTTCGACGCTGAGCGCGTAGAGCCCCTCGGCCCCCTCCTTCGCCTCGGCCAACGAGGCCGCATAGGCCGGCATCAGGCGGCGGATATAGACGGCGGCCAGATGCCCGCGCGCGGAATCGCGACCCTCGGCCATGGCGGCGCGCAGGTGGTAATAGCCCCCCAGCACCCGCGCGAAGGCGTCGAGATAGGGCACGGCACCCGCGAAACGATCCTGCATGCCTTGGCGCACCATCCATTCCGTGTGCTCGCGCAATTCCTCGGCGGCCTGCCAGACGTCTTCGGCCAGCACCGGGAAATCGCCACGTGCGCCCTGCGCCTCGTCCTCGATCTCCTGCAGCAGACGGAAGGCGGCCTTGCCCTCGTCCATCATTTTGCGGCCCACGAGGTCCATCGCCTGAATGCCGTTGGTGCCTTCGTAAATCGTGGTGATCCGCACGTCGCGCAGATATTGGGCAGCGCCCGTCTCCTCGATGAAGCCCATGCCGCCATGGATCTGGATCCCGGTCGAGGCAACGCGGATGCCCATATCTGTGCCATAGGCCTTCGCGATCGGCGTCAGCAGCGCCGCGCGGGCCTGCCAGTTCGCATCGCCGGTCGCACGCCCCATGTCGATCGCCACCGCACAGGCCAGCGCAATCGACCGCGCCGCGAAGATCTCGGCCTTCATGCCCGAGAGCATCCGGCGCACATCGGCATGCTCCACGATCGGCGCGAATTGCACCCGGTCCTTCGCATAGGCCAGCGCCTGCTGATAGGCCGCTTCGGCCACGCCGATGCCTTGCGCGCCGACGTTCAGACGCGCGTTGTTCATCATCGTGAACATCGCGGCCATGCCCTTGTTCTCTTCGCCGACGAGCCAGCCGGTCGCGCCCTCGTAGCTCATCACGCAGGTCGGCGAGCCATGGATACCCAGCTTGTGCTCCAGCGAAACCACTTTCAGCGAGTTCGCCACGCCCGGCTTGCCATCGGCATCCGGGATCAGCTTCGGCACCATGAACAGGCTGATGCCCTTCGTGCCCGGCGCCGCATCGGGCAGGCGCGCCAGCACGAGGTGGCAGGTATTCTCGACGCAATCATTGTCGCCCCAGGTGATGTAGATCTTCTGGCCCGAGATCGCATAGGTGCCGTCGTCATTCGGCACCGCCTTGGTCTTGAGCGCCCCCACGTCGGAGCCTGCCCCCGGCTCGGTCAGGTTCATCGTGCCCGACCATTCGCCCGAGATCAGCTTGGGCAGATACAGTGCCTTGATCTCGTCGGAGGCGTGATGCTCCAGCGCTTCGATCTGGCCCTGTGTCAGCAGCGGGCTGAGCTGCAGCGCGAGGTTCGCGCCCGACAGCATGTCGTTGAAGCCGACGTTGAGCGCCTGCGGCAGGCCCATCCCGCCATGTTCCGGGGTCGCCGCAATGCCAATCCAGCCGCCTTCTGCAAGCGCCGCGAAGGCCTCCTTGAAACCGGGCGACGAGCGGACAACGCCGTTCTCCAGTTTCGCGGGCGTCAGGTCGCCGTCGCGATTGGTCGGCGCGATCACCTCGTCGCAGAGCTTGCCGCCTTCGGTGAGGATCGCCTCGACCATATCGGGGGTCGCTTCGGCGAACATCTCGGTGGCGGCGACGGGCGCGAGCGGCACGACGTGATCGAGGATGAAACGAATGTCGGTGACGGGGGAACGGTAAGTCATGGGTCTCCTCCGGGCAGCTTGGCAATTGCCGCGCGCGCGTCTATGTCCTGTCGGGTTGCCATCACCCTACCGCAAGGGCAGCCCCCTTCAACTCCAACGCTGCGTCACGACTGCATGAGCCAAGCCACGAAACTCCTTTCCGCCGATGCCGAGGGCTATGCACAGGCAGCCGCCCTGCTGCGCGCGGGCGAACTGGTCGCAATGCCGACCGAGACGGTCTACGGGCTTGCAGGCGATGCGCGCAACGACCGCGCGGTGGCGGCCATCTTCGCGGCGAAGGGACGTCCGAAATTCAATCCGCTGATCGTCCATCTGCCTTCGATCGAAGCGGCGGAAGAGATCGCCGTGGTCTCTGACGATGCACGCCAGATCGCCGCGCGCTACTGGCCGGGACCGCTGACGCTGGTGCTGCCGCTGCGCCCCGATGCCGGGCTTTCCGATCTGGTGACCGCCGGGCATGACACGGTCGCGATCCGCCTGCCCGCGCATCCGGTCGCCCGCGCGCTGCTGACGGAATTCGGCGGGCCGCTCGCCGCGCCCTCTGCGAACCCCTCCGGCAAGATCAGCCCGACCACAGCGCAGCATGTGATTGACGGGCTGGACGGCAAAATCGCGGCGGTGATCGATGGCGGCCCCTGCGTGGTCGGGGTGGAATCCACCATCCTCGCACTCGATCCGCCCGCGCTGCTTCGCCCCGGCGGGGTCGCTGCGGAAGATATCCAGGCACTGATCGGCCAACCACTGCCCACCGGCGGTGACGCATCCAAACCAAATGCACCGGGGCAGCTCAAATCGCATTACGCGCCGGGCGCGACCGTGCTGCTGGACGTGACCGCCCCGCGCCCCGACGCGGTCTGGATCGGCTTCGGCGGCGATTGCCAGACCGCCGATCTGAACCTGTCGCCTTCAGGCGATCTGACCGAAGCCGCCGCAAATCTTTTCGCTATGCTGCGCAAAGGCGATGCGCTCGCTCAGACGCGCGGCCTTTCCACACTCGCCTTCGCCCCGGTCCCGGAAACCGGCCTCGGTCGCGCGATCAACGACCGCCTGCGCCGCGCGGCGGCGCCGCGCGACTGATTGCGTCTTCGTGTTGGCTTAAATATCCCGGGGGTGAGGCGCGGACGCGCCGAGAGGGCGGAGCCCCGTTCAGCCCTCAGGCATGCCCCGCTGCAGCCGAAAGCGTCCTCGGGTCAATCCCCATGCCTTCCAGCGCGCGCACCCATTTCGTCTCGTGATCGCTATCGAGCGCGAGATCGGCATCGCTGTCGGCGGTGAGCCAGCCATTGTCGAGGATTTCCTCTTCAAGCTGCCCCGGCCCCCAGCCCGCATACCCCAGCGCCATCAGCGCCTGGTTCGGGCCGCGCCCCCGCGCGATGTCTTCGAGAATGTCGCGCGTGCCGGTCATGCGCAGGCGATCGGTGACCTCCATCTGGCCCTCGCCGGTCGTCCAGTCGGGCGAATGCAGCACGAAGCCGCGCCCGGTCTCGACCGGGCCACCGAACAGGATCGGCTGATCGAGGCGGATATCCGCGCCGGGCCGGTCGATATCGAGGCTTTCGAGAAGGTCCGAGAAGGCCGGCGAAGGCAAGGGCTTGTTGATGATCAAGCCCATCGCACCCTCATCGGAATGGGCGCATACGGCGATCACCGAATGCTCGAATCGCGGATCGCCCATGCCGGGCATCGCGATCAGAAACTTGCCTGTCAGGTCCATCTCGATCCCCTTCGCAAAATGCATCCCGTCTCTATTCAAGGTGGCGCGGGGAAGACGTCGATTCAAGCCGGACGCAGGAATTGTTTGGTATTGTGACGCGCCTGGACAAAATGTTGCACGCTTCTGTCGCGTTTGTGACTTCTGAACGTGCAGGGAAGCGACTAGGTAAAAGATATGACACGTTTGTTACCAGTGATGGGAATTCTGCTCGGTTGTTGCCCGCTTGGCGTGGCGGCGCAGGAAGCTGTTGCGCAGATCGCAGCGCAGGAGCAGGTCGCGCCGCAGGAGGCATCAATGCCCGCACTGCCGACGCCCCCGGGGCTGGAACAGGCGCAGCTGCGCGCAGGCGGAAAAGGCGCGAATGGCGCCCGTATGGCGGCGCTGGAGATCGCGCTCGCTCCCGGTTGGAAGACCTATTGGCGCTCCCCGGGCGATGCAGGCATCCCGCCGCATATTCAGTTCACCGGGTCGAGCAATCTCGCCTCCGCCGTAGTCCACTGGCCCGCACCGGAAGTGTTCCTGTCCTCCGGGATGCGCACCGTCGGCTATCACGACGGCGTCGTGCTGCCGATCTCGGTGACGCCGAAAGACCCGGACAAGCCGGTGCAGTTGAAAGCCGATGTGATGATCGGGATCTGCGAGAATATCTGCGTGCCCGTCAGCCTGCAGCTGGAAACGGAGGTCACCGCCGACGGCACCACCGATCCGAAGATTCAGGCGGCGCTTGCACGCGAACCACGCCAGATCGACCCCCCGACGCGCTGCGAGACGGAGCCGAAGAAGGACGGGGTGCGACTCACGGCGCGGATCGACCTGCCGCCCGCTATCGGCAAGGAAAATACCCTTCTGGAACTGGCCTCGCGCCCGGTCTGGGTGTCCGAGGCCGACAGCCACCGCGAGGGCGACACCCTCGTGACGAGCGCCGACTTCGTGCCGCCCGACGCGAAGCCCTTCGACCTCGATCCGAGCGATATACGCATCACCGTGCTCTCCGATCGCGGCGCGGTCGAGATCATGGGCTGCACCGAGTAATCACCCCTTCAGGCGTCGGGCTTCTCAGACTTCGGGCGGCGGCCTGTGGCGGATATGGCCGCGCAAAAGCCGCGGCGCGATCAGCCCCGCCCCCATCGCCACCATCGCCGCGATCAGCGCGAAGCCTCCGAAGGCGGGCATCAGCGCCTCCCCCTCCCACATCGCGCGGCCCAGCGTGAGCGCGAAGCCCAACGCCATCAGCGCGGCGACCCCGGCGAGCACAGCGCGCAGCCGTACGACCCGCACGCCGTGACGCACCGCCTGCACCTGCCGCCCGAAATCGAGCTGCACCGCCAGCACCGCGGGCACGACCAGCAACACGATCACCATCCCGAAGCCCAGACCGTAGACCAACGTGATGACAGTGGATTTCAGGAACAGCGCCGAGCTCGACTGTTCGTAGAGTAGCGGCGCGAGGCCCAGAACCGTCGTCAGCGTCGTCAGCAGCACCGGGCGCAGACGATCCGAGACCGCGTCGACGATCGCGGGCACCATGCCGCGTCGTTCGGCATATTCGTCCACCGTTGAGATCAACACGATCGCGTCATTGATGATGATCCCCACCATGCCGATTCCGCCTACAACGGCGAACATCGACATCGGCAGGTTCCAGATGTAGTGGCCCCAGATCGCGCCGACCGCGCCGAAGGGGATCACCGACATCACCACGATCGGCCGGGTCCAGCTCGCGAAGATCCACGCCAGCACGATGTAGATGCCGATCAGGCACATGATCAGGCCCATCATGGCGTCGCTCAGGAAGTCGCGCTCCTGCTCGGCCTGCCCGGTGAGCGTATAGGCCACGCCGCGCTCCTCGGCGATGCGGGGCAGGATGTCGTCGCTGATCCGCGCCATGATCTCGTTGGCCCGCGCCGGGTCGTCCTCGGAGACATCGCCGGTGACAGAGACCTGCCGCACGCCATCCTCGCGCCGGATCGTCGAGAAGCCCGTCTGGCTGCGCACCGAGACGATATCGGCCAGCGGCACCCATTCGCCGCCCGGTGCGCGCAACTGCATCCGGTCGATGAAATCCGCAGCTAGTTCCTGCTCGGGAAGCTCCACCCGGATCGTGGCCGAGCGCACCCCGTCGGGGAAGCTCGCAGCCTCGGTGCCGTTCAGGCGCGCGCGCAATTCTCGGCTCAGCGTCGCGATATCGAAGCCCAGCGCCTCGCCCTGCGGGGTGAGATCAAGGATCAACTCCTGCTTGTCATAGGCGAGATTGTCCTCCACCGCCGAGACTTCAGGGAATTGCGCAAGCTGCGTCTTCAGGTCTTCGGCGGCCTCCTTCAGGATGCGCGTCTCGCTACCCGAGAACTGGACCGCGATACCGTCCCCTGCCCCGCCGGAGCGGAAACGGCGGAAGCTGATCTCCTCGACCAGCGGCATGCGCGGCGTTTCGGCCTGCAGTCGCGAGACGAAGTCGAAGCTGGAATAGGGCCGGTAATCGGGGTCGATCACCTCGATGGAGATCGAGCCGAGAAGATCGGCATCCTTGGTATCGGCAGAGGCCAACCCGCGCCCCGACGCGCCACCGATCTGTCCCAGCGCGTATTCGACCGGGTTCACCCCGTACTCATCCTCGAACTCCTTCGCGACCTTGGTGACGGTCGCCTGCATCGCGCGCATCATCTCTTCGGTGTCGGCCCGCGTCGCGCCCTCGACCATCGAGAAGGCGCCGTTCACCGTCGATTGTTCCGGCGGGTTGAAGAAGCGCCACTGTACCTTGCCCGACATCACGAAGCTGACCTGCCACAGCAGAAGCGCAATTGCCGCCGCGATCACCGGGTAGCGCCCGATAACGATCAGCCGGGTCAACGGCTTCATCACCACGCGGCGGAACCAGTCGAGGCCGCGGTTCGCCTGCCGCGAAGGCCAATCGTACCATTTGCCCTCGGACGTATGCCGCAGCGCGTGGCTCATATGGTTGGGCAGGATCACGAAGCACTCGATCAACGAGGCAGCAAGCACCGCGATCACCGTGTAGGGAATATCGACGATCATATTACCCATGCGCCCGCCGATCACGGTCAGCCCGGCGAAGGCGATCACCGTGGTCAAGGTCGAGGCGAAGACCGGGGCGGCCATGCGCCGCGCGCCATTCTCGGCGGCGAGCGTGGGATGCTCTCCCAGATGGCGGGCGCGGAAATCGGCATGCTCGCCCACCACGATCGCATCGTCGACGACAATCCCCAGCGTCAGGATGAGCGCAAAGATCGAGATCATGTTGAGCGTCATCCCCGTGAAATACATCACCGCCAGAGCCGCAGCCATCGAGGTCGGGATCCCCATCGCCACCCAGAAAGCCGTGCGCGCATTGAGGAACAGGAACAGCAGCACCAGCACGAGGCCCAGCCCCAGTACCCCGTTGCCCACCAGCAGATCGAGGCGCTGCGTGATCGCGTCGGAGCGCGTGCGCACCAGATCCATCGAGGTGCCCGCCGGCAGCGTCGGCTGCATCTGGTCGATCACGCCTTCGACCTTGCGCTGGATCGCGATCGCATCGCCAGCCGCAGAGCGCGCGACATTGATCACCACCGCCGGATTGTCGCCGACGAAATAGGCCTGATTGCGGTCCCCGCCCTCGACCCGGATATTTGCGACGTCGCCCACGGTCAGCTGCGAACCGTCCGGTTCGGTGCGGATCACGAGGTTCTCGATTTCGGGGGCGGAGCGGCGCTCTTCGCCCGTGCGTACCCGCGTGGCACCGCCCGCCACTTCGCCCGCCGGATCGGTATTCGCCTCGGCGGAGATCACATCGATGATCTGCGTCAGCGTCACGTCATGGGCCATCATCGACACGGTCGGCACTTCGACCACCGTCTCGGGCGCGGCGATCCCGGCGAGCGAGGTGCGCGTGACGCCTTGCTGGTAGAGCCGCACGACCGCCTCGTCGCCCAGCCGGCCCAACTGCTCGGGGGAGAGCGGTCCGGTGATCACCATGTCGGTCACCGTCTCGCGCCAGACGCCGCGTGCGACTTCCGGATCTTCGGCCCCCTCGGGCAGATCGCCTGCCGAGGCCAACGCGTTCTCGACATCGTTCACCGCGCGGGACATGTCCCAGCCGGGTTCGAAATCGAGACTGATCCGCGCCGAGCCTTCCGAGGCTCGGCTGTCCGAGGCTTCCACCCCCTCGACCGAGATCAGTGACGGCTCCAGCACCTGGACGATGGCCCGGTCGACCTCCTCCGCGCCAGCGCCGTCCCATTTCACCGAGACGGTGATCGATTCCTCGACCGAGTCCGGGAAGAACTGCGCGCGCATCCGCGGCAGGGCAACGAGCCCCGCGCAGATCATCACGACCAGCACGATATTCGCCAGCGTCGCGTGGCGGGTGAAGAGGCCGATCAGCCCGCGGGCGGGCGGCAATTCGCGCGGATCGAGGTCGGAGCGCATCTCAGCCTCCGATCCGGGATTCGAGCTTCTCGACGGTGGCGACGGGCACCTCGTCCTGCTTCAGCTCGGCAAGGAACCGCTGCTTGGCAGTATCGGGCATGACTTTGTTGGTTTCGACGAAGCTTACCAGCTTGGCGCGGCGCTCGGGATCGAGATTGATCGTCTCCGGTCCGGCGGCCGCCTGCGACTGACTGGGGCGCATCGGACGCAGCTTGATTCCACGGCCCAGAAGCGGCGTGCGCTCGGCGACGATCTCGGTGCCGGGCGCGAATTCGGCGCGGATGATGACGGCGTCGCCCTGCCGGCGCAGCACGGTGACATCGGCGGTTTCCAGACGGTCTTCCGGGCCGAGCACGAGAACCGTGCCATCCGCATCGACCGCCGCGGCGGGAATCTCGGCGACATTCTCGAGCGCGGGCTCCTCCAGCCGGACGGTCACGAAATCGCCCGGACGCAGATTGCCCAGACCGTCGGTGACACGCGCGAACAGCAGGCGCCCCGTCACCCCGTCATCGACCGCCGCCGACACGCGCGAAAGCTCTGCCTTGGCGGTCAGCGTCTCCTCGCCCGCGACCAGCTCCACCCCCACGGGAAGATCGCGCAGCGCGCCCCGCGCGTCGATCAGGCGCGCAAATTGCGCGGTGGAGACGCGGAAGGCGATTTCCAGCGCGTTGGGGTCGATCAGCTTGCCCAGCATCTCGTTATTCGACACCAGCCCACCCGCGACCGCGTTCACCTCGGCCAGTCGCCCGGAAAATTCGGCGCGAATCTCGGTATCGGTCAGTTTCCGGTCGGCTTCGGTCAGGCCGATCTTGGCGCGGGTCAGCGAGGTGCGCGCGGTATCAAGCTGCGCCTGCGCAGTCGACAATGCCGAGCGGCGGTTCAGCACCGCCTGATCGGCCGCCGAGGCCGCCAGTTCCGACGTCTCCAGATTGGCGGCAGACCCCACCCCGCGCTCAGACAGCGAGCGCTGCCGGTCGAGCGCCTTGAGCCGCAGATCGGCTTGCCGCTGCGCCGCCGTCACGTCGTCCCTCGCGATGGTCAAAGCGCGCTCGGCCTGCGCAAGCGCGGCTTCGGCCTCGGCCACGGTCGCCGCAGCGCTGTCGCGCGCCGCCTGCGCCTCCGCCGGGTCCAGCTTGACCAGAAGCGCGCCCTTCTCAACCTCCGCACCATCCTCGAAATCGGGGGCAAGCTCGACGATCGTGCCTGCCGTCGAGGCGCGCAGTTCCAGCTCGCGGGTCGAGCGCACCTCGCCATAGGCGGTCAGCACGGGCGACATCGTCTTGAAGGTGACCGGGATCACATTGGCAGCAAAAATCCTTTCGCGCGCGGTAGGGGCACGCCCGCTCTCGGCATTGCGGGCCTGCATCGCCTGAAAGATCGAGAAGCCGCCCATCGCCAGTAGGCCGACGGTCAGCGCCAGAAGAAACAGCCCCATCAGGGAGCGGGTGAGAAAGCGCATGGCATCTCCGATCAGTCGTCAGTGGCGCGGGCGCTCGCGATTACCCACGGTTGCGCGATTTCCATGTTACCTTGTCGAAATAGGTGCAGGGAATGGTTATCTCTACGCATCACGGGGCCGCGTCCGTCACTTTTTCACGAAAACGCGACCGTTTGGCGCGGTTTACGCCTGATCGAGACGGGCGCGGATTTGCAGCAGATCCGCCCATGCCTCGCGCTTCGCCGCCGGATTGCGCAGCAGGTAGGCCGGGTGGGTCATCGGCAGCGCAGGCCGCCCGAAGGCCTCGGCCCATGTGCCCCGCAGCCGCAGAATGCCGCGTTTGCCCAGCGCCGCCGCACAGGACGCATTGCCCATCAGAACGATCAGGTCAGGATCGGCCAGATCGACATGGCGGGCGAGGAATGGCAGCATCTGCGCGATCTCGGCAGGCGCGGGGTCGCGATTGCCCGGCGGACGCCAAGGCAGGACATTGGTAATATAGAGCGCCGCCTCGGCATCGGGCGATTGCCGCGAGAGACCGATCGCGCCGAACATCTTGTCGAGCAGTTGACCGGCGCGGCCTACGAAGGGCAGGCCCTTCTGGTCCTCTTCGCGCCCTGGCGCCTCGCCGATGATCATCACCCGCGCGGCAGGCTTGCCATCGGCAAAGACCGTGTTGCGCGCGCCGAGCTTCAGATCACACATCTCATAGGCGTCGATTGCGGCCCGCAGCGCTTCGAGCGTCTCGGCCTTTCCCGCCGCATCACGCGCGACCACGACCGGATCGGGGCCCTCGATCTTTGCCATCTGCGCCACCGGCGGCAAATCCCGGTCCGCCACGGGCGCAGCCTCGGGCGTCTTCGCCTTGGCCTGCGCGGATTTATCGGGCAGCGCATAGCAGTCGACCGGCGTGTCACCGATGACGGTGTCGACGCCCATTTCCAGCTGCCATTCGAGGGCGGCCAGAGCTGCGTGATAGTCGATTTCCGGGGTCGGCTGAGTCTCCATTGCGCGACCCTACCTCATGGGCGCTGCGACGGTAAAGCGGCTGGACGCCCGCCCCCCCGTTTGCCATAAGCGTCGCAGTCTAACCGGAGCATCGCGCAATGGCTTTTCGCCCAAGGCACCTGCTGGGGATCGAACATCTGAGCCCCGAGGATATCCTCACCGTTCTCGACCTCGCCGAACAATATGTGGATCTGAACCGTCGCACGGTGAAAAAGACCGACGCGTTGGCCGGGATGACCGCGATCAACATGTTCTTCGAGAATTCGACGCGGACCCAATCGAGTTTCGAGCTTGCGGGCAAGCGGCTCGGAGCGGACGTGATGAACATGTCGATGCAGACCTCCTCGGTGAAGAAGGGCGAAACCCTGATCGACACCGCACTGACGCTGAACGCGATGCATCCCGATCTGCTGGTGGTGCGGCACGGCTCGTCCGGCGCGGTCGATCTGTTGGCGCAGAAGGTCGAATGCGCGGTGATCAATGCGGGCGACGGCAAGCATGAACACCCCACGCAGGCGCTTCTCGACGCGCTGACGATCCGGCGCGAGAAGGGCCGGATCAAGCGCCTCACGGTCGCGATCTGCGGCGATGTCGCTCATAGCCGGGTGGCGCGCTCCAACCTGATCCTGCTGGGCAAGATGGAGAACCGCGTACGCCTCGTGGCGCCGCCGACGCTGATGCCCTCGGGCGTGGGCGAATTCGGCTGCGAAGTCTATCACGACATGCGCGAAGGCCTGCGCGACGCCGATGTGGTGATGATGCTGCGGCTTCAGAAAGAGCGGATGGATGGCGGCTTCATCCCGTCGGAGCGCGAATATTTCCACCGCTACGGGCTGGATGCCGAGAAGCTCGCCTATGCCAAGGAAGACGCGATCGTCATGCATCCGGGCCCGATGAACCGCGGCGTGGAGATCGACGGCACCATCGCCGACGACATCAACCGCTCGGTCATTCAGGAACAGGTCGAGATGGGCGTGGCGGTGCGCATGGCGGTGATGGACCTCTTGGCGCGCAACCTGCGGGCAGAGCGCGGGCGCGCTTTGACGGAGGGTACCTATGTCTGAGATCAAGCGCGACGAGGTTCTCAACTACCGCCCCGGCCCCGAAAGCGAATTGCCGCTGGAAGAGGGCGAGAAAGTTCTGGCCGTCTTCACGGCGGACAAGAAACGCTACTGGACCGACCATGCGGTTCTGGCGGTGATCGGTGCGGTGCTGGTCTCGGCGGTGCTGTTCTGGCTCGGCAAACCCGATCAGGTGGTGATCGCGAGCTTCGCCATCGTGGTCGGCATGGCTGCCCGCGGGCTCTATTTCCGCTCGGAGGCCTTCGCGCGGCGCTGGCAATTGACCGACCGCCGCCTGATCGGACCACAGGGCAAACAGGTGATGCTTCTGCAGATTGACGCGGTGCGCTCGCTGATGGGCGACGTGCAGGTCGTGACGAAAAGCGGCGACAAGCATCTGATCCGCCACCTCGCCGATGCAGGCCCGGTGGTGCGCGAAATCGAGAGCGCGCGGGCCGCGCGCAAACTGGTGGCGAAGTGAGGCACGAAGCATGACCCTTTTCCTCGAAAACGCCCGCCTGATCGACCCCGAGGCACTGACCGAAACTACCGGAAACGTGGTGATCGACGGCGACCGGATCGCGGCGATCGGCGACATGTCCGCGCCCGCCGATGCCGAGGTGATCGATTGCGGCGGCAAATGCCTCGCGCCGGGGATCGTCGATCTGGGGGTGAAGATAGGTGAGCCGGGCGAGCGCCACATGGAAAGCTTCCGCACGGCGGCGCTGGCGGCCGCAGCCGGGGGCGTGACCACCATCATCGCCCGTCCCGACACGCAGCCCGCCATCGATAATCCCGAGACGCTGGAATTCGTCACCCGCCGTGCAGCGGATGCGCCGGTGCGTATCCTCCATATGGCGGCGCTGACCAAGGGCCGCGACGGGCAGGAAATGACCGAGATCGGCTTTCTGAAAGATGCCGGCGCGGTGGCTTTCACCGATGTCACGCGCGTCTCGGATCAGACCAAGGTGCTGCAACGCGCCTTCACCTATGCGGCCCATCTGGGCGCTCTGGTGATCGGCCATCCGCAGGAACCGGTCCTGTCGAAAGGAGCGGCCGTCACCTCGGGCAAATTCGCCTCACTGCGCGGTCTTCCCGGCGTGTCCCCGATGGCCGAGCGGATGGGGCTCGACCGCGATCTGGCGCTGGTGGAGATGACGGGCCTCGCCTATCACGCCGACCAGATCACCACCGCGAAGGCCCTGCCCGCGCTGAGCCGTGCGAAGGCGGCGGGGCTTGATGTCACCGCCGGGGTCTCGATCCACCACCTGACGCTGAACGCGCTCGACGTGGGCGATTACCGAACCTTTTTCAAACTGACGCCGCCGCTGCGCGACGAGGAAGACCGGCTCGCGGTGATCGAGGCGGTGGCGGACGGAACGATCGACGTGATCTGCTCGCTCCACACGCCCGCCGACGAGGAATCCAAGCGCCTGCCCTTCGAGGAAGCGGCCTCTGGCGCGGTCGGGCTAGAGACGATCCTGCCTGCTGCGATGCGCCTGTATCATGCCGGTCAGCTGACCCTGCCGCAGCTGTTCCGGGCGATGTCGCTGAACCCGGCGAAGCGGCTCGGATTGCCGCAGGGGCGGCTTTCCGAGGGAGCTCCGGCAGACCTCGTGCTCTTCGATCCGGACGCGCCGTTCGTGCTCGACAGGTTTAAATTGCGCTCAAAATCGAAGAATACCCCCTTCGATACTGCTCGAATGGAAGGCAAAACGCTTGCCACATTCGTCGCAGGGGTGCAGGTTTATAACAACAATAACGACTCATAAATGAGGCGAGGGCAGGCACATGCCGGGAATTGAGAACGGGTCCGCATGGCTCGGGCTGGTGGCTGCACTGGGCTACCTGCTCGGATCCGTGCCCTTTGGGCTCGTTATCACCAAGCTTTTCAAACTGGGCGACCTGCGCAAGATCGGCTCCGGGAATATCGGCGCGACGAACGTCCTGCGCACCGGAAGCAAGAGCGCGGCGCTCGCGACCCTGCTCCTCGACAGCGGCAAAGGCGCGATCGCGGTTCTCATCGCGCGCTATGTGCTGGGAGAAACCGCCGCACAGGTGGCGGGCGCTGCGGCCTTCATCGGTCATATCTACCCGGTCTGGCTGCGCTTTCAGGGCGGCAAAGGGGTCGCGACCTTCCTCGGCACGATGATCGCGCTGGCCTGGCCTGTGGGTCTCGCGACCTGCGCCGTCTGGCTGGTGACCGCGGTGGTAACGCGGATTTCTTCGCTCGCCGCACTTGTTTCGGCGGCGGCGACGGTACCGTTGGCCTATTTCCTCGGCTATCGCGAATTGATGATGCTGGCGGCGGGCCTGTCGGTGCTGATCTTCTGGCGCCACCGCACCAATATCGCACGCCTTGCAATGGGCACGGAGCCGAAGATCGGCAAGAAGACCTGAGCCACCTCAGACGTGCTGGCCCGCGTTCACCTCGATCTCGGTGCCGGTGACGTAGCTCGACGCGTCCGAGCACAGGAACCAGATCACATCCGCCACTTCCGACGGTTGGCCGAGCCTTCGCAACGGCAGGTTCTCGACGATCTTCTCGGTGCCGGGGCTGAGGATCGAGGTTTCGATCTCGCCCGGCGCGATCGCGTTCACGCGCACGCCGAGCGGCCCGAAATCATGCGCCATTTCGCGCGTCAGCGCCTTCAGTGCCGCCTTCGACGTGGAATAGGCCGCCCCCGCGAAAGGATGCACCCGCAGCCCGGCGATGGAGGTCACGTTGACCACAGCCCCCTGCGCCGCCGACAGTTCCTCGACCAACCCGCGCGCAAGCACGATGGAGGCGAAGAAATTGACGTGGAACACCTGCCCCCAGGTACGCAGATCGGTGTCGAGCGTATTGAGCCGCTCGCCCTCGGGCCCTTTGGGCGAAATCCCGGCATTGTTCACCAAGGCATGCAGCCGCCCGTCGATCCGGCTGCGAATATCTGCGATCGCGTCGATCACCTCGTCGGGCTTCGAGAGATCGACCTGAATGTGGTCTTCGCGGCCGCCGCCCCACGGGCATTGCTCGGGAAACGGTTGGCGCGAACAGGTAATCACGCGCCACCCCTCGGCTGCGAAACGTTTCACCGTGGCGTGGCCGATCCCGCGGCTCGCCCCTGTCAGCAGCATTACTTTGCGATCGTCCATCACTCGAACTCCCCGTCAGCGCGTTCCCGACCCTAGTCGGTTTTGGTCCGAGCGCAACGGCCCCGATTGCACCCTTCCAAACCCGGCGCGAACGGTCTAGCAAGATGAGATCACCCTGCCCGAGGACCAGCCAGATGAGAAAGCAGACCATGGATCGTGACTGGATTGCCACCGCCCGCACCCTCTCCGAAGCCCTGCCCTACCTGCAACGCTATTCCGGCGCCGTGGTCGTGGTGAAATTCGGCGGAAACGCGATGGGCGACGAAGAGGCGATGGCCGATTTCGCCCGCGATATCGTGCTGATGCGCCAGGTCGGTATCTTCCCGGTCGTGGTGCATGGCGGCGGGCCGATGATCAACGAGATGCTGGGCAAGCTCGGCATCGAGAGCCAGTGGGTCCGCGGCAAGCGCGTCACCGACAAGGCGACCGTCGAGGTGGTCGAGATGATCCTCTCGGGCCTCGTCAACAAGCGCATCGTGCAGGCGATCAACGATCAGGGCGGTCGTGCCGTCGGTATCTCGGGCAAGGACGACGACCTGATGGTCTGCGAGGCGGACGACCCGGAACTCGGTTTCGTCGGTCGTCCGGTCGAGATGAACGTGCAGGTGATCCGCGACCTCTACAACGCGGGCATGATCCCGGTGATCGCCCCGGTCGCGACCGGTATGGCCGATAACGAGACATTCAATGTCAATGGCGACACTGCGGCTGGCGCCATCGCGGGCGCGCTGCGCGCCGATCGCCTGCTCCTGCTGACCGACGTAGCGGGCGTCAAGAACAAGGCCGGCGAAGTGGTGACGCAGCTGACGCCGGAAGACGTCACAGCGATGATCGCCGATGGCACCATCGCGGGCGGCATGATCCCCAAGGTCGAGACCGCGCTGAAAGCGGTCGAAGAGGGCGTGCGCGCGGTTGTCATCGTCGACGGGCGCGTTGCCAATGCCTGCCTGCTGGAACTCTTCACCGAACATGGGGCGGGCTCGATGATCCGCTCGACCGAGCCGCGCGTGAAACCGCGCGGTGAGTGAGACGCCGCCGGTGACTTTTCCGGCGATCGAGCCGCTCGCGGAGGCGCTCGCCCCGCATCGGCTGTTCGTATCGGGGCTGCTGCATGAGGGCAGCGAGACGATCGCGCTGATCTCCCCCGACGAGCCGGGGTTTTGGGCGCATGTCACCGCTCAGCCGGAATTCGCCGAGGACGTTCTCCATCCTCTGGATCGCTGGTCGGCACGGGTGATCGGCGCCATCGCACGGCAATTTGAAGCCCGCGCGCTTTTCCCCTTCACCGGTCCACCCTGGCAGCCATTCGTAAGCTGGGCCTTGAAAAGCGGACAGAGCTTCGCCTCGCCGGTCCACCTGATGTGCCATATGCATATGGGCCTCTGGGCCTCGGTACGGGGCGCGCTGGCCCTGCCCGGCTTGCTTCCGCTGCCCGCAGCCGCAGCCAATCCCTGCCTCGGTTGCCCCGCGCCCTGCGCCACCGCCTGCCCGGTCGACGCGCTCACGGCGGACGGTTACGACACGGCAAGCTGTCACGCGCATCTCGACCGCCCCGAGGGTGCGACCTGTCGCGATCTCGGCTGCCTTGCAAGACGCGCTTGCCCGGCAGGTGAAAGCTATGGCAGGCTGCCCCAGCAATCCGCATGGCATATGAGGCAGTTTCACCCATGACCCCGCTCGGCTATCGCCGCCTGATCCTGACCCGTCATGCGAAATCCAGCTGGGATGACCCGGCGATGGAGGATCGTGACCGCCCGCTGAATGGGCGTGGCCGAGCCGCCGCGCTGGAACTCGGCGATTTCCTCGCCTCGCGCGGGTTGGAGCCGGAAGAGGTGCTCTGCTCCTCGGCCACCCGCACCCGCGAGACGTGGGACCGGGTCGAACGCGCGGTGATCGAGACGCGGCCGCAGGTGAGCTATGTCGAAGACCTCTACCACGCCGCCCCCGAGATGATGCTGCAGGTACTGCGCACCGCCTCCGCGCCGACGGTGATGATGCTGGGCCACAACCCGGGCATCGCGGAATTCGCCCATCGCCTGCCCGCGCGCGCCCTGCACGACCCCGATTTCCGCCGCTTCCCCACCTGTGCCACGCTGATCATCGATTTCCAGATCGAAAGCTGGGACGAGGTGCAGCCGGGACAGGGATCGGTGCTCGATTTCTTCACGCCGACCCGGCGCGGCTGATCGCGGCATTTCTCTCCCATGATCGTGACGTCGGGACACGGTTTTCTGTGGCCAGTCGCGCGCCGGTGCCCTATCTCTCGGGCGTAATCATCACAGGAGGGTTTCCATGTCCGCTCAAACGCCGAAACGCATCGCCGTCACCGGGGCTGCCGGTCAGATCTGCTACGCGCTGCTGTTTCGCATCGCCAAGGGGGATGTCTACGGTCCCGATCAACCGGTGATCTTGCAGCTTCTCGACCTGCCGCAGGCGCTCGACGCGGTGCGCGGCGTCGTGATGGAACTGGAAGACTGCGCTTTCCCGCTGCTCGCAGGGACAGTCGTGACCGATGACCCGGTGACCGCCTTCACCGATATCGATGCCGCGTTCTTCGTGGGCTCGCGCCCCCGCACCAAAGGCATGGAGCGCCGCGACCTGCTGTCGGCCAACGCCGAGATCTTCCGCGTGCAGGGTGAAGCGCTCGACAAGGCTGCCAAGCGCGACGCGAAATGCGTGGTCGTGGGCAACCCGGCCAACACCAACGCGATGATCCTCGCGGCCAACGCGCCGAACTTCCCCACCGAGAACATCACGGCGATGATCCGGCTCGACCATAACCGCGCGCTGACCCAGTTCGCGTCGAAAGCCGATCTGCATGTCGACGACATCGAGCGCTTCGTGGTCTGGGGCAACCACTCGCCCACCATGTTCGCCGATTGGACCGAAGCCGAAGCGAAGGGCCGCAAGCTCTCCGAGATTATCGGCGACGAGACCTGGTATCGCGAAACGCTGATCCCGCAGGTCGCCACCCGTGGCGCGGCGATCATTGAAGCGCGCGGCGCCTCCTCGGCCGCCTCCGCCGCGAATGCCGCTATCGATCACATGCATGACTGGATCCACGGCACCGATGGCAAATGGGTGTCGATGGCCGTGCCGTCGACCGGCCTCTACGGCATCCCCGAGGGGCTGATGGTCGGTCTGCCGGTGATCTGCAAGGATGGCCATTACGAGCGCGTCGAAGGGCTCGAGTTCAACGACTTCCAGAAAGAGATGATGGCACGCACCGTCGGCGAACTGGAAGAAGAGCGCGAAGCGGTTTCCGACCTGCTTTAAATCAGACCCGAATATAGAACAGGGGCGGCACGATTATTCGCGCCGCCCCTCTTTTAATTCTTCGCCTTGGCGGAAATATCCCATGGGGGTCTGGGGGTATGAAACCCCCAGCCTCTGCCCGCAGCCTTGGCTCAGTGCCCGAGGATCTGGCTCAGGAACTGCTGGGTCCGCTCGGATTTCGGGTTGTTGAAGAAGTCATGCGGGTTGTTCTGCTCGACGATCTGACCGTCGGCCATGAAGATCACCCGGTTCGCCACCGCCTGCGCGAAGCCCATCTCGTGGGTCACGCAGAGCATGGTCATCCCCTCTTCGGCCAGCTCGATCATCGTATCGAGCACTTCCTTGATCATCTCCGGATCGAGTGCCGAGGTCGGTTCGTCGAAGAGCATGATGCGCGGCTTCATGCACAGCGAACGCGCGATCGCCACACGCTGCTGCTGGCCGCCCGAGAGCTGGCCGGGATACTTGTCCGCCTGTTCGGGGATTTTCACCTTCTCGAGGTAATGCATCGCCGTCGCTTCGGCTTCCTTCTTGGGCGTCTTGCGCACCCAGATCGGGGCGAGCGTCAGGTTCTCGAGGATCGTGAGATGCGGGAACAGGTTGAAGTGCTGGAACACCATGCCGACTTCCCGACGGATCTTGTCGATGTTCTTCAGGTCGTTGGTCAGTTCGATTCCGTCGACGATGATCTTGCCCTGCTGGTGCTCCTCGAGCCGGTTAATGCAGCGGATCAGCGTCGATTTCCCCGAGCCGGAGGGCCCGGCGATGACGATGCGCTCGCCGCGCTGCACGGTCAGATCGATGTCGCGCAGGACGTGAAACTGGCCATACCACTTGTTCATGTTCTCGATCTGGATCGCAACCTCGTCGGAGACCTGCATGTGGCTGCGGTCGACCTGACGTTCGAAATGCGGTTCGGTCATTGTGTCTAGTCCCCGATTAATGGTTATCACGCTGCAGTCGACGCTCGAGAGACATCGAGTAGCGCGACATTGCGAAGTTCAGGATAAAGAAGATGGCGCCGACGAAGATGAAGGGCTCCCAGTAGATGCCTTTCCAGTTGAAGTCGGCGCGGATGAAGTCCGGGATGCCCTTGAGCGGGTCGAAGAGACCCACGAACACGACTAGCGTCGTATCCTTGAACATGCCGATGAAGGTCGAGACGATGCCCGGGATCGAGATCTTCAGCGCCTGCGGCAGGATGATCAGCCGCTGCGCCTTCCAGTAGTCGAGCCCCAGCGCATCCGCCGCTTCGTATTGGCCCCGCGGAAGTGCCGCGAGACCGCCGCGGATCACCTCGGCGATATAGGCCGCGGCGAAGAAAGTCACGAGGATCATCACCCGCAGGATGATGTCGAAATTCGTGCCCGGCGGCAGGAAGTAGTTCAGCAGCAGCGAGGCTACGAACAGCAGCGTGATCAGCGGCACGCCGCGGATGAACTCGATGAAGATCACCGAGAAGGCCTTGACCAGCGGCATGTCCGACTGACGCCCGAGTGCAAGGATGATCCCCAGCGGCAGCGACATCATGATGCCGCCCACGCCCAGCGTGATCGCCAGCAGGAAGCCCCCGAACTTGGCGGATTCCACCGGCTCGATCCCCCATGGGAGGATCGCCTGCAGACCGCCGATCAGCGGGCCCACCACGAAGAGGAAATAGAGGATCGTCACGAAAGCACCGACAGAGAAGGCCGCGATGGAACCGATCCGCGATGCGAGCAGCATCAAGATCGCCCCGCCCAGCAAGAAACCCGCGAACACCATGACCGGGGCCCAACCGGTGCCGCCCCAGAGCAGCCATACGGCGAGGAACGGGTAGACCGGCGTGAACCACGCCAGCGCACGCGGCACCCAAGTGAAGAGAAGCGGGCCGACCGCCACGAAGAGCAGCAGGAAGGCGAGAATCGGACGCCAGTAGAGCTCCGGCGGGTAGAAGCCGAAGATGAACTGGTGCCACCGCTCGCGGATCACCGCCCAGCAGGCGCCGGTCGCGCCTTCGCCGTAACGGTCGGTGATGATCGTGCGGCACTCCTTGATCGAGTTGGCGTCCCAGACGCCATGCAGGAACCACGGCAGGAAATGCATCACCAGCGTGTAGATCACCGCCACGCCCACAAGGGTCAGCAGCGTATTCAGCCAGCCCGAGAACAGGTTCTCGCGCAGCCATTGGACCGCGCCGGACTGCCCCGCGGGGGCCGGCTGCTGCGGCAGCATCGAGTCGCGGACATAGGCGACGGAATGGGCTTCGGTATCGCTCATCTCACCGCTCCTTCAGCTTCACGCGATTGTTGTAGACGTTCATCACGCCCGAGATCGTCAGCGAGATCGCGAGGTAGATCAGCATCATCAGCGTGATCGCCTCAAGCTCGCGCCCGGTCTGGTTCAGGGTGATGCCGCCCAACGTGCCGCGCAGTTCCAGGTAGCCCACGGCGATCGCGAGCGAGGAGTTCTTCGTCAGGTTCAGATATTGCGAGATCAGCGGCGGGATGATGACCCGCAGCGCCTGCGGCAGGATCACGAGGCTCATCGTGCGATTGGCCCGCAGACCCAGCGCAAAGGCGGCCTCGGTCTGGCCTTTCGAGATGGCGAGAATACCGGCGCGAACGATCTCGGCGATGAAGGCCGCCGTATAGAGCGACAGGCCCAGCCAGAGCGCCACGAAGGAGTTCGACACGTTCGTGCCGCCGGTAAAGTTGAAGCCCTTGATCTGCGGCTCTTCGGGATTGATGCCGAGCGCGATTGCGAGGATCAGCACCGGCCCGAGAATGATGAGGATGCTCTTCCACCACGTGGTCGGCCTCTTCCCGGTCGCCTCCTGTACTTTGGCGGCATGGGTCATAAGCCGCTTGTTCACCCAGATCGAGGCGATCAGCACGATCACGAGCGCGAGGAAGTCGAGCGAGATCGGCGCGAGAGCCGTGTCGAGCGATCCAAGCGAGCGGTCGAAATGCACCGCGGGGATCGCGGTATAGCGGTTGGTGAAGGCGACGGAGTCGAGGATCATCGACGCCTGCGCCTCGCCGGTCTGCTGGTTCACCTTGTAGGCGTTGGGCGACGGGGCCACATCGGTCAGCAGCGCGATCGCCACGAGGATCCAGAGCAACACCGGGATGTTGCGGAAGACTTCGACATAGACGGTCATCAGCCGCGCCACGAGCCAGTTCTTCGAGAGGCGCAGCACGCCCACGAAGATCCCGATGATCGTCGCCGCGACGCAGCCTAGGAAGGACACCCAGAGCGTGTTGATCAGACCGACCAGCAGCGCGCGGCCGTGGCTCATGTCGTTGTTATACGGGATGATGGCATTGCCGATATCGTAACCGGCCCTCTGCCCGAGGAAGGAGAAATTGAAATCCTTCCCGAGATCGTTGAGGTTCTGGATCACATTGTCCACCAGCCATGCCGCGCCGCCCATCACGAGGATGAAGACGACCACCTGGATCGTCAGGGAGCGATAACGCGTGTCATAGATAAGCTGGCTGAGCCGGAAGCCCTGCTCCGGCGCGTCGGGCGCGCTTGTCATTCTTATTTCCCCTGTTGCCGCGTCGCTGTTTTTGTAAGGCCATTCTTACGGGCCCTTGCGGGGATGTCTCCCCTACGCACGGTCTCTTGAAAACGGATCAGGGGCGCGGATTGAACCGCGCCCCTGCCGGGCCCTCCTTAGCGGAAAGGAGGAGCGTACATCAGACCGCCCTGGGTCCATTGTGCGTTCAGGCCACGGGCCAGACCGATCGGGGTCTGCTCGCCGATGGTCGCAGCGAAGATCTCGCCGTAGTTGCCGTTGGCCTTGATGGCGTTGACGGCCCAAGTCTTGTCGAGGCCAATCATCGCGCCGAGGTCACCCTCGGTGCCGAGCAGGCGGTTGACTTCCGGGTTGTCGGTGCCCTTGGCCAGCTCGTCGATATTGGCCGAGGTCACGCCGTATTCTTCGGCCGCGATCAGCGCGAAGACGGTCCAGCGGACGATGTCGGTCCACTGATCGTCGCCCTGACGGACGGCGGGAGCCAGCGGCTCTTTCGAGATGATTTCCGGCAGGATCACGTAATC
Organism: Thioclava sp. F34-6; assembly: GCF_002213235.1. Taxonomy (NCBI): domain Bacteria; kingdom Pseudomonadati; phylum Pseudomonadota; class Alphaproteobacteria; order Rhodobacterales; family Paracoccaceae; genus Thioclava; species Thioclava sp. F34-6. The sequence goes on along the minus strand of NZ_NBOA01000007.1, from coordinate 230,074 downwards.
CGACGGGTTCGCGAAAGCGGCGCGGGTGGCAGCGAGGCCGGACGCGTCGGTGGTGTAGGCGTCACAAGCGCCAGCGAGGAACTGTTGTTCGCCTTCGGCATTCGAATCAACCGTGATCGGCTGATAGGACATGTTGTTGGCCTTGAAGTAGTCGGCAAGGTTCAGCTCGGTCGTGGTGCCGGTCTGGATACAGATCGACGCGCCGTCGAGTTCCTTGGCCGAGGTCACGCCCGAGTCCTTGCGCACCATGAAGCCCTGACCGTCGTAGTAGTTGGTCGCGGTGAACTGGAGCTTGAGGTCGGTGTCGCGCGAGAAGGTCCAGGTGGTGTTACGTGCCAGCAGGTCCACTTCGCCCGAACCGAGCGCGGTGAAGCGCGTCTGGCCCGAGGTGGGAACATACTTAACCTTCGAGGGGTCGCCCAGCACAGCGGCGGCGACGGCCTGGCAGACCGCGACGTCGAAGCCGGACCAGTTACCGTTGGCATCCGGCGCGGCGAAGCCGACGAGACCGGTGTTCACGCCGCAGATCAGCTCTCCGCGCGATTTCACGTCATCGAGCGTGGCCGCGCCAGCCAGACCGGCAGTCAGCGTCGCAGCCGTCAGCGCGCCGAAAAAGACGGATTTCTTCATTTTTACCTCTTCCTGTTGTCGCCGCTCTGACAGAGCGGTTCTTGGTCCCTCACGGACCTGGTCGATCGTGTCCCATGACACGGAGTAACGAAAGTTTGGTCCATCCGATCAAAGAAGGTCAAGGCTAGTTTCCGGATTTCGTGAGGGTAGCTGCGCAAATCATCGGCAAGTGATGATGCTTTTGGCAGGTCCGTAAGCGGCGTAAGAATCCCGGGCGGTCACCTTTCGGCGAGCGACCAGATTCGAGCCGCGTCACACAGCGCCTCGCGCTTGTGTGCGGCGATCTCGGCCGCCTCTTCGTCCTCCCCCCATTGCGCGATCTGCCAATCCTCGTCGAGCCGCGAGAGCGCCCACGCCTCTTCCGCCGAGAGCCGACCGCGGGCTACCGCCAGCCCCAGAACGAGCGAGCCGGTGATGCCCACGAGATCGTGGAGCGCCGCGAGCGCGAACGGATCGAGGGCTGCGACTTCCGCTTCCAGCCGTGCCAGATGGTCCGCAGGCTGATCGACCGGCAGGATACCCGTCGTGACCTTGAGCGCTGCGCCATAGGTCTGCGCGGCCCACTCCAACAGCGGATCCCATTTCTCGGCCTGAAGATCGACCAGCTCCGCCGGCGCCTCGGCGCGGTAGCACAGAAGATCGGTGCCGCCGAATTCGCAGACATGGGCGACAACCTCGGAATGCTGGCGCGCGACCTTGTCGATCGCGGCGTTGGCCGAACGGGTGACCGGCATCTTGTGGGGCTGGATCGCGCCCTCTTGCGCGTCCCATTCGGCGGCGATCGCCTCGGCATAGGCACGGGTCGGCACGGTCAGCGCGGCTTTCGCCGGCGTCTTCACCGCACGCCCATCAAGCGCCACGCCGAACCCTTCCGGACGCTCGGTGACGGTGGTTTCTTTCCAGAACCGTTTCGCCGCCCATTCGCTCATGCGCTCATCTCCCACAGGTCCAGAAGTGTCGTTTGCAGCGAGTCGAAATCATCGACCATCTGATGCGCGCCCGCCGCTTCTAGCAGCTGTGGCGCATGGTAGCCCCAGCGCACGCCGATCGTCGCGACGCCCGCGCTGCGGCCCATCGCCATGTCGAAGCTGGTATCGCCGATCATCACCGCGTCGCGTGCGTCCACGCCGGTCTCGCTCAGCGCCGCGCCGATCATCGACGGGTGCGGCTTGGAGGGGTGATCGTCGGCGGTCTGTTGGCTGACGAACAGCCCGTCCAGCCCGTGATGCTCGATCAGCGCGCGCAACCCGCGGCGGGATTTCCCGGTGGCGACCGCCAGCAGCATGTCATCGCGCGCGGCGAGCTTGCGCAGGAGCGCCTCCGCCCCGGGATAGAGCGGTGCGGGAGAGGCGGCGCGGGTGGTCATGTAACTTTGCTTGTAGCCCTCGACGATGCGCGCCTGCGTCTCGGCATCGTGCTCGGGCGCGAGCCGTGCCACCGCGAGCGGCAGCGACAGGCCCACAATCTGGAGCACTTCGGACGCGGCCGGCGCGGGAAGGCCTGCCGCCTCGAACCCGAGCGTCATCGCGTGGGTGATATGATTCTGGCTGTCCGAGATCGTGCCGTCGACGTCGAAGATCGCAAGTTTCATGCCAGATCCTCGAACGGGTCGGCGGGCACGTCTTTCTCGTGCCAGTCCAGCAGGTCCCATGTCCGTTTCATATGTTCGGGCAGCGGCGCGGTCAGGGTGATCCGCTTGCCGCTGATCGGATGATCGAAGCTGATCTGGCGCGCATGCAAATGCAGCTTGCGGGAGATTTCTCCTCCCAGCTGCGCGCCCCAGCCATCGCCGAGATTCTCCTGACCCGAGCCGCCGTATTTGCCGTCACCGATGATCGGGTTGCCGATCTCGGCCATATGTGCGCGCAGCTGGTGGGTGCGCCCGGTGATCGGCACCAGCGCGACCCAGCTGACCCGCTGCCCGAGGATGTGCAGCGTGAAATAATCGGTAGTCGCGCGCTTGGCGCCCTCGGTCTTGTCGACCTTCGCGGGATGCACGCAGATCATCTTCTCGCCCTCGCCACCTCGGCCATGACCCGGCGCCTTCACGAGGCCGAAGCGGATCGTTCCGGTCTTCGGTTCGGGTGCGCCTGCGACGGCCGCCCAATAGATCTTGCGGGTGGTCTTACCGCGGAACGCCTCTGACAGGCGGCGCGCGACGCGGTCGGTGCGCGCGAGCAGCAGAACGCCGGAGGTGTCCTTGTCCAACCGATGCACCAGCTTCGGCTTGTCCTTGTAGCCGAATTTCAGCGCCTCGCTCAGCCCGTCGACATGACGGTTGCCCTGCCCCGAGCCGCCCTGCGAGGGCAGCCCCGGCGGTTTGTTGAGCGCGATGATGTGTTCATCCTTCCACAGCACGCAGCTCTGGATGAATTTCGCATCCGCCTCCGAGATGCCCTCGGTCTTCGGCGCGGGCGCGGAATCGGGGATCGGCGGCACGCGGATTTCCTGCCCCGGCGCGACGCGCGAATTGGCCTTTACCCGGCCCTTGTCCACGCGCAGGTCGCCCTTGCGGCAAAACTTCTCGATCATGCCTTGGGACAGATGCGGAAACCGCTTTTTCAGGAACCGGTCGAGGCGCTGTTCGCCCTCTTCCTCGGTGACGGTGATATGCTGGACGCCGCTCATAGCATGGCCCTCATAAGTAGAATGCCCGCGACGAGGCCTAGAAGCCCCGCGCCGACCGACAGTCCGATATAGCTGACTGCCAATGTGACGTCGCCCTTCTCGATCAAGCGATAGGCTTCGAGCGAGAAGGAGGAGAAGGTCGTAAAGCCCCCGAGGAAGCCGGTCGCTAGGAAGGCGTTCCAATGGGTCAGCTGCTTGTCACCAAGGAATACCACGAGCGCGCCCATCAGGAACGAGCCGAGGATGTTCACCGTGATCACGCCCAGCGGGAAGGGCTGCGGGCCGAAGCTGCGCATCATCCCGACGCCCACGAGGTACCGCCCAGATGCGCCCATCGCGCCGCCAAGCGCGACCTGCAAGATCGTAGAAAGCATCGCTGTCTCCTTTGGCGCCGTAAGAGCGGTCACGGGCCTGAATGTCAAGATTTGCGCTGTTCGCGCAGCTTGGCAAACCAGTCGACCCGCTTTTTCAACTCGCGCTCGAAGCCACGCTCGACCGGCTGGTAGAGGACCGGGCGCTTCATCGTGTCGGGGAAGTAGTTCTGCCCCGAGAAGCCGTCCTCGGCGTCGTGGTCATAGGCGTAGCCCGCGCCGTAGCCCTGTTCCGACATCAGCTTGGTCGGGGCGTTCAGAATATGCTTCGGCGGCGGCTCCGAGCCGGTCTTCTGCGCCTGCGCCCGCGCGCCCTTGTAGGCGACGTAGCCCGCGTTGGATTTTGGCGCGAGTGCGAGATAGATCACCGTCTGCGCCAGCGCCAACTCCCCCTCGGGCGAGCCGATGCGCTCGTAGATTTCCCACGCGTGCAGCGCATGCGTCTGGGCCTGCGGATCGGCGAGCCCGATATCCTCCACCGCCATGCGCACGAAGCGCCGCGCGAGGTAGCGCGGATCCTCGCCGCCCTCCAGCATCCGCGCGAACCAATAGAGCGCGGCATCCGGGTCCGATCCGCGCACAGATTTATGGAGCGCCGAGATCAGGTTGTAATGCTCGTCGCCCGATTTGTCGTATTTCGCCGCGCGGCGCATCAGTCGGGTCGAGAGCGCGTCCGTGTCGAGATTGCCGGTCACTTTCCATGCCGCGACCTGCTCGATCAGGTTCAGAAGCGCGCGCCCGTCGCCATCGGCCATCTCCAGCAGCGCCTCGCGCGCCTTGCCGGTCAGCGGCAGGGGACGGCCGAGCGCCTTCTCGGCGCGCTGCGCGAGGCGTTCCAGATCGGCGAGGTCGAGCCGCTCGAGTACCATGACCTGCGCCCGGCTCAGCACAGCGGCGTTCAGCTCGAAGCTCGGGTTCTCGGTGGTGGCCCCCACCAGCATGATCGTGCCGTCTTCCATATGCGGCAGGAAGCTGTCCTGCTGCGCCTTGTTGAAACGGTGAATCTCGTCGACGAAGAGGAGCGTGCCCCTGCCCTGCCCGCGCCGAAGCTTGGCAGCTTCGAAAACTTTGCGCAGTTCCGGCACGCCGGTGAAGATTGCGGAAATCTGTACGAAGGCGCGGTCGGAGGCATCGGCCAGCAGTCGCGCGATGGTCGTCTTGCCGACGCCGGGCGGCCCCCAAAGGATCAGCGAGCCAAGCGAGCCCGCGGCCAGCATCGCACCCAGCGGCCCATCGGGGCCAAGCACCTGCTCCTGACCGATCACCTCACCCAGCGTTTTGGGACGGATGCGATCGGCGAGCGGGCGCGGCGCTTCGGACGCAGGCGCGGAGGGATCGGGGGGCGTGTCGAATAGGTCGGCCATGATGGCGTGAACCTAGTGATTAGCTCGGCTCACGAAAAGCCCCCGTGCGTGTGGGGTCGCACGGGAGCTCTGATCTCCCCCACGCTTTCAATGAAGGTTCTGGGAAAAGTCCATCGACACGACCTGGTTCTTGATCCCGTCGATCTCCATGACCGGCCCCATCGCCGTCATGTCCACTCCAACCCGACCCGCCCAACGCGGCCAATTCGCGTTCAGAAGAGTAAGGGCGGAGCTTGCGCCGAGTTGCCGGGCGGAATTGCCGATTTCCTGCACGAGACGCGCATGGACCTTGCGGCGCAGCGCCATCGGAACGTCGTGCGACACGAAAAGACGCGAGCTTTCCCACACGGTCTCGCTGACCGGAGCTTCGTCATAGAGAAGATCGGACGGGATCGTCGCGAGTAGCCCACGCTGCGCGTCGCGGATCATGTAGCTGTAGATCCCGCAGGTTGCCGTCGTGGGCGTGAGACGGTTGCCTGCCAGCACCTTGCCCAGTTCGTCATGGACCACCACCCAGCGGCTCGCCGGGGTGTCATACTGATCATATTCCATGCCCATCGCTTCAGGGAGGTCCCATTTGTTCTGGACGATGAAGAGCTCGCGACGTGCGCGCAGCATGTTTGCGAATAGCTCACCATGATTATGGAAATTGGTGAACGAAAGCGTAGTGGTCTGCATGTCTTCCTCCTGCAGGTTTAACACAGTACAGCCGTGCGGAGGGTCAACAACACTATAACAGGCGGAAATCCTTTGCGCGCTGAATAGCTTCGGCGGTCGTCCGAGCCATCAGTCTTGCGCGCGCAGAATTCAGCCGCGCCTTGAGCGCGCTTTCCGAAATTCCAAGTTTCGCGGCCGCCGCCGCGTGTCGGTCACCCCCAGCAACACAGCGCAGGGCTTCGATCTGAGCTCGCGTGAGTTCCTCAGGCGGTTCAGTCATATCGTGCATTTCACGCACGATAAGCTCGAAGGTCTCGATCTCGGTAAGGTCGAATTCCCGATCATCGCGCGCCATGCTTGCGATAGTACGGGACCGGATCGGGCCGCATGAGACTGTCGCCCCGTAGATAAGACCGTATTTCTTGGCCTCATCGAAGAGACGGAAAGGATCGGGTAGCCGCGGGTCGCTCCACCGGATTGCGCCGGTCTCGCTAAACCCCCAAGCAGTCATTGGGTCGCGGAGCACATAGCCGTTTGCGGTGTAATGATCGAGCCAAGCCTTGTCGTAAGTCTGGAACGTCATCAGCGGCGCCGTAAAACGAATATGCAGTCCAACAAAATAACCACCTGGAGCTAAACGATCCAAGTCACGGAGTTTCAAATCGATTCTGCTCTGTATCGACATATCTTTTTAGACAGTTTGGAATTAACCCGGTCAACTTAAAAGTGTTCGCGCCCTGCGGAGTTCGCTCCGACAGTGGCTTTACGTCCCCACTCGCCCTCGCGTTTACACTCGCGAAAGCTTCACACCTGCGCAATAACCTTTTGCGCGAGAATTGCGTGAAAATGCAGGCGGAAATAAGAAAATCCCGCCCAAAAGGCGGGATTTCCCAGTACTCGTTGATTTCGAAGGGAAATCATCTGCGAGGATCAATCCTCTGCAGCCTCTTCGGCTTCGACGCGTGCTTTATCTGCAGCACCTTTGGCGTCCAGATCGCGGTCGACGAATTCGATGATCGCCATCGGCGCCATGTCGCCGTAACGGAAACCGGCTTTCAAAATGCGAACGTAGCCGCCCTGACGCTCCTTGTAGCGCGGGCCGAGGATGTCGAACAGCTTCGCGACATACTGGTCCTGCTTGAGCTGCGAGGCCGCCTGACGGCGAGCGTGCAGATCGCCGCGCTTGGCGAGCGTGACCAGCTTCTCGATGACCGGGCGCAGTTCTTTCGCCTTCGGCAGGGTCGTCTTGATCTGCTCGTGCTCGATCAGCGAGCCAGCCATGTTGGCGAAGAGCGCCTTGCGGTGCTCATGAGTACGGTTGAGGCGGCGGTAGCCACGTGCGTGACGCATTGTCATTCTCCAATCTTGCGTTTTGCTTTGTCAGGCCGGCGATGCGTGTCACCGACTCACCTTGGGGTCTTGTGACCCAGATAGTCCCCGGCAGTCCGGGCATTTGGAGGGGCGTTTAGCCAACGCCCCTCAATTCGTCAATCAGAACTGGTCTTCGAAACGCTTGGCCAGATCTTCGATGTTCTCCGGCGGCCAATCTTCGACTTCCATCCCGAGATGCAGACCCATGCCCGAGAGCACTTCCTTGATCTCGTTCAGCGACTTGCGGCCGAAGTTCGGGGTGCGGAGCATCTCGGCTTCGGTTTTCTGGATCAGGTCGCCGATATAGACGATGTTGTCGTTCTTCAGGCAGTTCGCCGAACGCACGGACAGTTCCAGCTCGTCCACTTTCTTCAGCAGAAGCGGGTTGAACTCGAGACCGTCGTCCTGGTCCTGCTTGCCAGCCGATTCCGGCTCTTCGAAGTTGACGAAGATCGAAAGCTGGTCCTGCAGGATGCGGGCAGCGAAGGCCACCGCGTCCTCGGCCGACAGCGAACCGTCGGTCTCGACCTTCATGGTCAGCTTGTCATAGTCCAGAACCTGACCTTCACGGGTCGGCTGCACTTCGTAGGCGACTTTCTTGACCGGCGAATAGATCGCGTCGACGGGGATCAGGCCGATGGGCGCATCCTCGGGACGGTTCTTGTCGGCGGCGACGTAGCCCTTGCCGGTGTTAACGGTCAATTCCATGAACAGGTCGGCGCCATCGTCGAGGTGGCAGATCACGTGATCCTTGTTCAGGACCTCGATGCCCGCGGTCTCGGTAATGTCGCCAGCGGTCACGACGCCCGGGCCCTTGGCCGAGATCGAGAGGCGCTTCGGACCTTCAACGTCCATACGCAGAGCCACGCCCTTGAGGTTCAGGACGATATCGGTCACGTCTTCACGAACGCCCGCGACCGACGAGAACTCGTGCAGCACGTTGTCGATCTGGACGCTGGTGATCGCGGCGCCCTGAAGCGACGAGAGCAGTACGCGGCGCAGCGCGTTGCCGAGCGTCAGGCCAAAGCCACGCTCGAGCGGTTCGGCGACGATCGTCGCCTGACGCAGCGGGTCGTTGCCGGGCTTGATTTCAAGCTGCGTCGGCTTGATGAGTTCAGCCCAATTCTTGTGGATCATGCGTTTGCCTCCATACCTGTCCCAGACCCATGCCCAAAGTCGGGGACGCCCGAGGATAAAACCGAAAAATGCGGTCGGGCCGCACGGGAATCCCGCACGGCCCGACCGTCGTAATCTAGATTAGACGCGGCGACGCTTCGGCGGGCGGCAGCCATTATGGGCGATCGGGGTCACGTCACGGATCGAGGTGACGGTCAGACCGACCGCAGCCAGCGCGCGCAGCGCCGATTCACGACCCGAACCCGGACCCTGAACTTCGACGTCCACGGTGCGCAGACCGTGTTCCTGAGCCTTCTTGGCCGCATCTTCCGCAGCCATCTGAGCGGCGTAGGGGGTCGACTTGCGCGAGCCCTTGAAGCCCATCGTGCCAGCCGACGACCACGAGATCGCGTTGCCCTGCACGTCAGAGATCAGGATTTTGGTGTTGTTGAACGAGGAGTTCACATGAACGACGCCAGCGGCGATGTTCTTGCGTTCCTTGCGCTTAGCGCGAACCTTATCACGAGCCATTTGTCCTGCCTCCCCTTACTTCTTCTTGCCAGCGATGGGTTTCGCCGGGCCTTTGCGCGTGCGCGCATTCGTATGGGTGCGCTGACCGCGCACGGGCAGGTTGCGACGATGACGCAGGCCACGGTAGCAGCCGAGATCCATCAGGCGCTTGACGTTCATCTGAACTTCACGGCGCAGGTCGCCCTCGACGGTGTAGTTGGCGTCGATATGTTCGCGGATCGCGAGCACTTCGGAGTCCGAAAGCTCGTTGACGCGACGGGTCACGTCGATACCCGTGGCTTCGCAAATCTGCTTAGCCGAATGGGGACCGATCCCGGTGATGTAGGTAAGTGCGATCGGGACGCGTTTCCCGGTCGGAATGTTGACGCCAGCAATACGAGCCAAAGCGTGTATCCTTTCGTTGCGAGCCCGTAACCCCAGGCCCTTTTTTCACAACACGAGGCCCGAAACTGGCGCTTCGGACCCCACGATTATTCCCCGAGGGAATCTCTCCCTTTTCGGAAACGATTCTCATCGGAGACGCCGTGACCTAGAGGTAAACGCCCTCCGGGTCAAGGCTTCTTTTACGATTACCCTTGCTGGTCGAGAATCCGCGCGATCGAGGTCGCTACGGTCTCGATTTCGGCCAGCCCGTCGATCGTGAACAGATCGCCCGCGTGGTAGTAGTAGCCGATCAGTGGAGAGGTCTTCTTGTAATACTCCATCAACCGGGTGCGCAGGCTTTCTTCGTTGTCATCCGCACGACGCTTCACGTCGGTGCCGCCGCATTTCTCGCATTTGCCATCCGCGGGCCAGGGCTTGGTCTGATCATGATAGACCTCGCCGCAACCACCGCAGGTCGAGCGGCCGGTGATGCGGGCGACAAGCGCCTCGTCATCGACCTGCATCTCAATCACCGCGTCGAGCTTGGTGCCCATCTTGGCGAGCAGCTTGCCCAGGGCGTCGGCCTGGCCCAGCGTCCGCGGGAAGCCGTCGAAAATGAAGCCTTCGCCACCGGCGGCGAGCTTTTCCTCGATCAGACCGATGACGATCTCGTCGGTCACCAGCTGGCCCTTGGCCATCACTTCGGCGACGACATTGCCCATCTCGGTGCCCGAGTCCTTCGCCTCTCGCAGCATGTCGCCGGTCGAGAGCTGGACCATGCCGCGCTCTTCGACGAGACGGCGGGCCTGGGTGCCCTTGCCCGCGCCAGGCGGGCCGAGAAGAATGATATTTGCCATGTCGGCTCCCCCTGAAAACGCTTGGCGGATTTAGCGGCGCGCGGGCGGCTTGCGCGGCCCCTTCTTCTTCTTGCCCGAACGGCCGCGAAGCTGCGAACGCTCGATCAGACCCTCGTATTGGTGGGCCAGAAGATGCGACTGAATTTGGTTGATGGTGTCCATCGAAACGGTGACCACGATCAGAACCGAGGTGCCGCCGAAGTAGAACGGGATGGACAGCTGCGAACGCAGGATCTCGGGCAGAAGGCAGACCGCAGCGAGATAGGCAGAGCCGATCACCAGAACGCGGCTGACGACGTAGTCGAGATATTCCTCGGTCTTCTTGCCGGGACGGATGCCGGGCACGAAGCCGCCCTGATTTTTCAGGTTATCCGCGACCTCGTCCGATTTGAACGACACGTTCGCGGTGTAGAAATAGGCGAAGAACACGATCATCGCGACGTAGAACAGCAGATACAGCGGCTGACCCGGGCCGAAATAGGCGAGGATCGTCGACATCACGGGACCGGTGTTCTGGCCCGAGAAGGTCGCGATGGTGGTCGGCAGCAGCAGGAGCGACGAGGCGAAGATCGCCGGGATGACGCCCGCCGGGTTCACCTTGATCGGCAGGTGGCTGGAGCCGCCGTCATAGACCTTCATCCCCACCTGACGGCGCGGATACTGGATATGGATCTTGCGCAGCGCGCGTTCCATGAAGACGACGAAGGTGATCACGATCGCGATCATCAGGATCACCCCGAGGATCACCGGAGTGGAGATCGCACCGGCGCGCCCCTGCTCGAGGAAGCGGGCCAGAGCCGCCGGGATTTCCGCGACGATACCGACGAAGATGATGAGCGAGATGCCGTTGCCGATGCCGCGTGCGGTGATCTGCTCACCCAGCCACATCAGGAACATCGTGCCGCCGACGAGCGTGATGACCACGGCTGCGACGAAGAACAGGCCCGGATCGTGTGCCAGATCGCCCTTCTCGAGCGAGACGGCCAGCCCCCATGCCTGGAAGGTCGCCAGGGCCACGGTCGCATAGCGCGTGATCTGGTTGATCTTCTTGCGGCCCTGCTCGCCTTCCTTCTTCATCTGCTCGAGTGCGGGCACCAGAGCGGTCAGAAGCTGGATGATGATCGAGGCCGAGATATAGGGCATGATGCCGAGTGCGAAGACACCCATCCGACCGAGTGCGCCGCCCGTGAACATCGACAACACGCCGCCAAGGCCGGAGCCCGCGCTTTGCATGAATTCGCGCAGTGCCTGCGCGTCGATGCCCGGAACCGGAATATAGGTGCCAAGGCGGTAGATGATCAGCAAACCAATGGTGAAGAAGATGCGCTGGCGCAGCTCGGTGGCTTTGCCCAGGGCGTCCCAGCTGAGGTTCGCCGCCATTTGCTCTGCAGCAGATGCCATATGCTCGTCTCTTTCATGTAAAGCGCCGCCCAACCGGTTCCCGGTCGGCGGCGCCTAGAAAACCTTCGCCTATGTAATCGGGCCGGGGCCCGCTCACAACAGCTTATTCAGCGGCCTGCGCCACCGTGACCGAGCCGCCAGCCTTCTCGACAGCCTCGATGGCCGATTTCGAAGCGCCGGTGACCTTCAGAGCCACTTTCGACTTGATGTCGCCCTTGGCGAGAACACGCACGCCATCGAGCTTGCGGCGCACGACACCGGCCGCGACCAGAGCGTCTTCGGTGATGTCCGATTTCGCGTCGAGCTTGCCGGCTTCGATGAATTTCTCGATCTGGCCGAGGTTCACGACGTTGAACTTCTTCGCGTTCGGCTTGGTGAAGCCACGCTTCGGAAGACGACGATAGAGCGGCATCTGGCCGCCTTCGTAACCGTTCAGGGCCACACCCGAACGCGACTTCTGACCTTTGATACCACGGCCAGCCATCTTGCCCTTGCCCGAGCCGGGACCGCGGGCGACGCGCTTTTTCTTCTGGGCCGCGCCTTCGTTGTCGCGCAGTTCATTGAGTTTCATATCGCTTCTCCTTGCCGGAACACCTTCCCGAAGCGAGTGCGGAAGGGACACGGCTTTTTGCGTTGATTCTGATGCGGCCGTCGGGCCACCGGGGGCGTATAGTGCGTTTGCCCCGCGCACGCAACTCCCGCGTTCGCGCTTCGGGCGGTGGCTTGGGCTGCCGTTCCCCCTCCTCTGCCCGGGGACATTTTCTGCGCCTCGCTTGACCTTCCCACCCCCCTCTCGCTACTGCAGATGCAGTATTTGCGAGGGACATTCATGACGCGCATCCTGATCACCGGCACCGCGGGCTTCATCGGTTACCATCTGGCGAAGCTGCTGCTCGACGAAGGTTACCGGGTGCATGGCTATGACGGGATGACCGACTATTACGATGTCGCCCTGAAACAGCGCCGCCATGCGATGCTGCTGCAGAACCCGAATTTCTCCGCGACCGAGGGGATGCTCGAAGACCTCGAGACCTTCGACGCGATGGCGGATGAGTTCAAACCCGAGATCATCGTCCATCTCGCAGCTCAAGCCGGCGTGCGCTACAGCCTCGAACAGCCCCGCGCCTATATCGAGGCGAATATCGTGGGCACCTTCAACGTGATGGAGGCCGCGCGCCGCCACGAGGTTGAGCACCTGCTGATGGCCTCGACCTCGTCGGTCTACGGCGCGAACGAGGACATGCCCTATGCCGAGACCGACAAGGCAGACACGCAGCTGACGATCTATGCGGCGACGAAGAAGGCGACCGAGTCGATGGGCCATTCCTATGCTCATCTGTGGAACCTGCCGACGACCATGTTCCGCTTCTTCACGGTCTACGGGCCGTGGGGCCGTCCCGACATGGCGCTGTTCAAGTTCACCGATGCGATCCTGAACGACCGCCCGATCGACATCTATAACCATGGCGAGATGTATCGCGACTTCACCTATGTCGAAGACCTCGTGCGCGGCATCCGCCTGCTGATCGACGCGGTGCCCGAGCGCCCCGCCTCGCGCGACGAGATCGCCGAGGGCGACAGCCTCTCGCCCGTGGCCCCCTACCGGATCGTCAATATCGGCAATTCCGACAAGGTGAAGCTTCTGGATTTCGTCGATGCGCTGGAGGCCGAGCTGGGCCGCCCCGCAAAGCGCAATTACTTGGAGATGCAGAAAGGCGACGTGCCCGCGACATGGGCCGATGCCTCGCTTCTGCAAAGCCTTACCGGATACCGTCCGCAGACGAATGTCCGCGAGGGGATCGCGAAATTCGTGGCGTGGTTCCGCGACTATTACGGGAAATAACCGGGGCGCCCCTTGCCGCAGCGCAGCAATCGCCTAAGTCACGGGGCTGATACTCGCGCTACACGCCTATTTTCGGAGACTACCATGACGCTCGAACCCCGCCACGCGCGGGCCGTGATCCTGTCGCTGGCCCTTGGCACTTTCGGTATCGGCGTGATCGAATTCGCGTCCATGGGGCTGCTGCCCTATTACGCGGCCGATTTCGGGATCACCGAGGCGCGGGCCGGTCATGCAATCTCGGCCTATGCGCTTGGCGTCGTGATCGGCGCGCCGCTTCTGGCGGTGATCGGCGCGAAAATCCCGCGCAAGCAGTTCCTGATCGGGCTGATGGGGTTCTATGCGGTGGCGAACCTGCTGGCCGGGTTCGCACCGAATATGGATAGCTTCATGGCGGCGCGCTTCGCCTCGGGCCTGCCGCATGGGGCCTATTTCGGGATGGCGATGCTGTTCGCCGCTGACCTGATGCCAGTAGGCAAACGCGCGCAGGGCATCGCGATGGTGATCTCCGGCCTGACGATCGCGAATATCGTGGGCGTGCCGCTGGCGGGGGCGATCGGCCAGAATTTCGGCTGGCGCTGGGGCTTTGCCATCGTGGCGGTGATCTGCGCGGCTTCGGCCCTGATGATCGCGCGCGTCGCCCCTGCGACACCGCGCGATCCGAACGCCAGCCCGATGCGCGAGCTCGGTGCTCTGGCCAATCGCTCGGTCTGGCTGACGCTTCTTGTAGGCTCGATCGGCTTCGGCGGCATCTTCGCGGTCTATTCCTACTTGTCAGCGGCGATGATCGACACGCAGGCAGGCCCCGCCTGGACGATCCCTGTGGCACTGTCCGCCTTCGGGGTGGGCGGCACGCTGGGCAACTGGATTTCGGGCAAGCTCTCTGATTGGTCGCGCTTCGGCGCGGGGGTGATCCTGCTTTGCGGGATGATGGTGATGTCGATCCTCTACACCTTCACCATTGGCAACTGGGTCGCGATGTCGGTGGCGATGGTCGCGCTCGGCTCGACCGCCGGGATGGTGATCCCGATGCAGATGCGGCTGATGGAAGTCGCGGGCGAGGCTCAGACGCTCGCCGCTGCCCTCAATCACGCGGCCTTCAATCTCGCCAACGCGATCGGGCCGTTTCTTGCCGGGATCGCGCTGGCGGAAGGCTATGGCTGGACCGCCACAGGTTATGTCGGTGCGGGGCTGGCAGCGGCGGGGCTTGTCTTCCTTGCCATCGCGTGGATCGACAGCCGTCGCCCCGCCGCCGTTCCCGCTTAGGCTTTCTCGATACGCACCGGGACGCCCTTGGAGCCGGGCGTCTTCGACAGCTCGTCATTGAGCCCCACCGGCACCAGCACGTTGCACTCGGGGTAATAGCCCCCGACCGTGCCGCGCGGCAGCTCGAACGTGACGACCTTCAGCCCGGTCTTGCTGCGTGCGACCCCATCATCCATGTCGCCATGGACAACCACAGGGTCGCCGTGCTCGAGCCCCAGATCGGCCATGTCGATCTTGTTCATCAAGAGCACGTCACGCGTCCCCTCGATCCCGCGGAAGCGGTCCGAATAGCCGTAGATCGTGGTGTTGAACTGGTCGTTGGAGCGCATCGTGATCATCCGGTAGCGGCCCAGTTTGTCGTCGAACCCCAGCGCGTTGAGCTTGGACGGCGTCGTGAACTCCAGCTTGCCACTCTCGGTCTTCCAGATGCGATCATGCGCCGGATTGCCGCGCCAGAACCCGCCCGGCTCGTTCAGCCGCTCGTTGAAGCCGCGGAAGTCGTCCGGGTAGGTCGCCTCGATCAGGTCGCGGACCTGGGAGTAGTCCTTCACCCACTCGTCCCATTTCAGCTTCGGGTTAGGCTCGCAGATCGCCTTCGCGATGCTACAGGTGATCGCCAGCTCGGATTTCAGCTTGTCCGACGCGGGCGCACCCTTGCCGAGAGAGCCATGGATCATCGAAAAGCTGTCCTCGACCGAGACGTATTGGTTACCCGTTTCCTGCTCGTCCTTTTCCGACCGGCTCAGACAGGGGAGGATATAAGCCACTTCGCCCGGATAGAGATGGGAACGGTTGAGCTTCGTCGAGATCATCACCGTGAGCTTCTGCTTCGGCCACGCTTCTTCGATCCGGTCGCTATCGGGTAGCGCGCGAACCAGGTTGCCGCCGAGCGAGAAGGTAGCCGAGACCTTGCCCTCCAGCATCGCCTGCGCGGCGTCGACGATGTGGAAACCGTCTTCCTGCGGCGGCTCGAAATCGTAGAGCTCGCGCAGCTTGTCCATCGGGATCAGCTTCGCCTTTTCGGCGATGCCCACCGTACGCTGGCCCTGAACGTTGGAGTGGCCGCGCACCGGGCAGCACCCCGCGCCCTTGCGCCCGATATTGCCGCGCAGCGCGAGGAAGTTCACCAGCATCCCGATATTGGTCGCCCCATGCGCGTGCTGAGTAAGCCCCATGCCATAGACGCCGATGACCTTCTGGGCGTGGATGTAGACATCCGCCGCCTGCCGCAGCTCGGCCTCGGACAGCCCGCATTCCTCGGTGATTTGTTCCCACGACGTCGTGCGGCAGAAGGTCAGGAACTCGTCGTAATTGATCGCGTGCTCTTTCAGGAACTCCCAGTCGACGACCGCTGGGCGACCCTGCGCCTGGGCTTTCTCGTCCTCTTCGAGCACCGCCTTGCACAGGCCGGTCAGCGCCGCGATGTCCGAGCCTGCCTTCAACTGGTGATACTGGTCGGAGATCTTCGTCTCGTGACCCCGTGCCATGTCGTAGAGGTTCTGCGGATCGACGAAGCTGACGAGCCCCTGTTCCTTCACCGGATTGAAAGTGACGATCTTCGCCCCGCGATCCTTCGCCGCCTTCAGCGGATGCAGGAAACGCGGCGAGTTGGTGCCGGGGTTCTGACCGAAGAAGAAGAAGCAGTCGGTCTCTTCGAGATCTTCCCAGAGAATGGTGCCGACCGGCGAGCCGATCACCTTCTTGAGGCCGACCGAAGTCGTCTCGTGGCACATATTGGAGCTTTGCGGCAGGTTGTTGTTGCCGTAGGCGCGCGCCATCAGAGCCCAGAGATAGCTCGCTTCCAGCCCGGCATGGCCCGAGGAATAGAATACGACCTCTTTCTTCGGCAGCCCCTTCACGATCGAACCGATCTCGGCGAAGGCCTCGTCCCAGCTGACCTCGACATAGCGGTCGGAGGCGCGATCGTAGCGCATCGGCGCGGTCAGGCGGCCGGTCTTTTCCAGCTCGTGATCGGGCCAGTCCTTGAGTTCCGCAACCGTATGATCATCCCAGAACTCGGGCGTGTGGCGCGATTTCGTCATCTCCCAGAGCGTCGCCTTCGCCCCGTTTTCGCAGAATTCGAACGGGTGGTAATTGGCAGGTTTCGGGAAGGCGCAGGAGGCGCACATGAAGCCGCCCGGCTTGTTCTGCCGCTCGAGTTCGCGCAGCACGTCAGGCGAAGAAGGCCAGGATTCACCGAAGATCCGGGCGATACCCTTCAACGAGCCCCACCCGCCCGACGGGCCGCTTTCTTCGGGAAGTTTATCTAGCTTGTCAGACATGGCGCGCAGCTCCTCCGGTTTTGGTCCGCGCAGATACGAGCACGCGCGCCCCGAGGGACGCGCGTAGGCCGGACTTACCGGCTGAAGGCGACATATGGAAAACGTCGGGCATGAAATCTGTACGCGGGATATGGATCACGCAGACCCAACCAAGCGTTTGCGCCCCCGGTTCCAGCGGTTCTCGCGCCTCACTCAGTAGTGATGTTCATGCTCGGACGTCTTGCCGCGGAACACCCAGTAGGCATAGGCCGTATAAGCAAGGATGATCGGCAGGAAAATCGCCGCGCCGACGAGGATGAAGCCCTGCGACATCGCCGGTGTGGAGGCCTCGCGGATGGTGATCGAGGCGGGCACGATATAGGGGAAGATCGACAGTCCCAGTCCCGCGAAACACAGCACGAAGATAGCGATCCCCGACAGGTAGGCGACGACGCCTCGGTCCGAGCGGATCGCCGTCCAGTAGCCGAAGCCCGCCACGAGCAGCAGAAGCGGCACCACCGCGCTCCAGATCACGCCCGGCCATTGGAACCAGCGGTGATAATATTCCGGATGCAGGAACGGGGTGGCGAGCGAAGCGAGGCCGATGAACCCCAGCGTCGCGATCAGCGCGCGCTCCCCGATCCGGCGCGCCAGATCATAGAGCCGGTGCGAAGTCTTGATGACCAGCCAGGCCGCCCCCAGCATCACGTAGCCCGCCACCAGCGCCAGCGCGGTGCCGAGCGAGAAGAAGCTCACCCAGTCGAACGGGCCGCCGGTGAAGGTCCGGTCGGTCACTTCGGGGCCGCGCAGCAGCCCGCCGAGGATCGCGCCCTGCGCCAGCGTCGCGACGAGCGAGCCGCCGAAGAACGCCCGGTCCCACAGCCGCTGCCAGCGCCGGGTCTTGCCACGAAACTCGAAGGCCACACCCCGGAACGCGAGCGCGAGCAGCATTATGACGATTGGGATATAAAGTGCGTTCAGGATGATCCCGTAGGCCAGCGGAAAGACGGCAAGCAGACCGCCGCCGCCCATCACCAGCCATGTCTCGTTGCCGTCCCATACCGGGGCGACCGAGTTCATCGCGCGGGTGCGGTTCTCCTCGGAGCCGAGGAACGGAAACAGGATGCCGATGCCGAGATCGAACCCGTCGAGCACCACGTAGGTCAGGATCGCGAAGGCGATGATCGCGGCCCAGATGTCGGGCAGGTAATGCGCAAAGCCGGTCATGCGTGGGCCCCCTCTTTCTCGGTCGTCACATCATTGGCGAGCATCGCGCCCGCCACGCCGCCTGCGCGCTGCGGCGTGTTCTCCACCGGCTCGGCACCTTCCGGTCCGCGCCGCATCAGCCGCAGCAGGTAGAAGGTGCCCGAACCGAAGAGGAAGGCATAGACCACGACGAACCCGATCAGCGCGGCCCAGGCCTGCCCCGCCGTCAGCGAGGACACGGACTCCGCCGTCGTGAAGTGACCGTAGATGGTGTAGGGCTGGCGGCCGAATTCGGTGGTAAACCAGCCCATGATGATCGCGAGGAAGCCGCCCGGCGCGAAGACCAGCGCCACCTTATGGAACAGGCCCGGCTCATGCAGGCGCTTGCGCCACATCAGCCAGCCGCCCCAGAGCCCGATCGCGGCGAAGGCGAAGCCGAGCCCCACCATGATCCGGAAGGTGAAGAAGACGATCGTCATCGGCGGGCGCTCATTCGGCGGGAAGTCCCCGAGGCCCGGCACCTCGCCATCGAGCGAGTGGGTCAGGATCAGCGAGGACGCATAGGGCACCTCGATCTTGTAATCGGTGCGCTCCTTGCTCGGGTTCGGGATGCCGAAGAGGATCAGCCCGGCACCCTTGCTGGTCTCCCAATGCCCTTCCATCGCCGCGATCTTGGCAGGCTGATGTTCGAGCGTATTGAGCCCGTGCTGGTCGCCGGCAAAGATCTGGATCGGTGCGGTCACGAGGATCATCCCGATCGCCATGCGGAACATGGTGCGCACGGCATCGTCCGCATTGCCCCGGATGTGATGCCACGCGCCGACACCCGCCACGACGAGCGCGGTCGTGAGATAGGCCGCCAGCACCATGTGCACGAAACGATAGGGCAGCGAGGGATTGAAGATCACCTCGAGCCAGCTGGTCGGAATGAATTGGCCGACATCGTTGATCTTGAAGCCCTGCGGCGTCTGCATCCAGCTGTTCACAGAGAGAATCCAGAAGGCCGAGATCAAGGTGCCGACCGCGACCATCGTGACCGCGAACATGTAGATCCACTTGTTCACCCGGTTGCGGCCAAACAGCATGATCCCGAGGAAACCGGCCTCGAGGAAGAAGGCCGTCATCACCTCGTAGCCCATCAGCGGCCCGATCACCGGGCCCGCCTTGTCGGAAAAATGCGCGAAGTTCAGACCGAACTCGTAGGACATCACGACGCCCGAGACGACACCCATCCCGAAGACCACCGCGAAGATGTGTTTCCAGAACTCGAAAATTCGCTGGTAGACCTGTTTGCCGGTGATCATCCGCAGGGCTTCCAGCACCATCAGGTAGCTCGCCGTGCCGATCGAGAAGGCCGGGAAGACGATGTGTGCCGCGACGACGAAGGCGAATTGCGCCCGCGCCAGATCGAGTGTCGGTATGTCGAATATGCTCATGGTCGTCCGCGTTTCTGCACGTTACGTGATAAGAACTAGACTTACCCGAGGGTACGGCAACCGCCGGGCCATGGTTCAAACGTCGCAGCGTGGCGGGATGTCGCAGGCTCAATGAAAAAAGCCCGCGCGGAGTTCCGCACGGGCTTAATACAAAGTTGGCGTCAGGTCTTTCACGCAACTTGCTTGAGGGCGCTTTCTTCCGGGATGAACTCCTCGTGGAGCGCCTTGATCACGGGCTTAAGATCGTCCCGTTCGAGGACGAATTGCACGTCCACATTCCGCGGGCCCTGCGTGGCGCCGAGGCTTTCCATATCCGCTTTCGCGATCGCCTGCAGTCCACGGGTCAGTACCGAGAGACCGCTCAGGTCACGCCCGATGACCGAGGCCATCGAGAGCATCCGGGCCGAAATTTCCGCCGAAGGATAAATCTCGCAAAGATCCTTCTCGACGCGCTGCAGCACACGGATCGGGGCATCGACGTAATGGGTGATCGTGTTCGCATTCGAGGCCTTGGACACGATACGAACGTCGTGGCGCGTCAGCACCTCGAGGATTTTGGCGTCGTAGCCTTTCACGCCGACCATGTCCTGTTCGAACACTTCGAGCGCGATGATATCGAGGCCGGTCACCATTTCGACCGCCGCTTCCTTGGCGGGCTTGTCGTCGATCAGCGTGCCCGGATCGCCCGGGTCGAACGCGTTGGTGACACGCAGCGGAACGTCCGCCTGGCGCAGGGTCTTGGCGGCCTTCGGGTGGATCGCCTCCATGCCCATGTTCGACATCTGGTCGGCCACGTCGTAGTTCGTGTGACCCAGCTTGCGCACCTTGCCCTCGCCCACCAGCTTCGGGTCGGCGGAAGACAGGTGGAACTCCTTGTGAATGATCGCCTCGCGCGCGCCGGTGAGGGCTGCGAGCTTGGAGAAGGTCACTTCGGAGTAGCCACGGTCGAATTCCCGCATCAAGCCTTCGGCACATTGCGCATAGCCCGTCACGATCGGAAGCTCGGATTTCGGATCGATGTCCTTCATCGCACCCATGATCCGGCCTTCTAGGTCGTGATCGGTCTCGTCGCGCCAACCGGACAGGTCGACGAGACGTGCGTTCACGCCGTTGCGCTGCAACAAGAGCGTAGTGACGAAAGCGGAGTGCGCCTCGCCCAGACCCGACAGCAATTCGCGGATCTGCAGCATATGCTGCGAGAGCCGGAAGTGCCCGTAGGAGCACAGGCGCTGCAGGTCGATCAGGCAGTTGCGCGCGCCTTCGGTGCGCTCGCGGACGAACTCGGTCGCCTGCGCGATGTCGCCGGGATGCTTGAGCACATTCTCATGGGCTTCGATCATCGCGGTGGACACGCGGCTCAGCGCCTCGTGCCAGCCATGTTCGCTGTCGGCCTTTGCGAATTGCGCATAGACGCCCGCCTCGCCCGATTTCTTGTGTTCGAGCAGCAGATCGGTGATGCCACCGAACGCCGAGACGACGAAAATGCGGTTATAGAGATCGGCGCCCTTGCGGTCTCCGATGAACAGCGTGTCGAGCAACTCGTCCACGCGGCTCATGGAGGTGCCGCCAATCTTTTCGACCGTGTGATTCTGGTGGGTCAATTTGGCCCCCTTACGAATTTTCCAGTTCTTCGGCCGGCGCGTACGACCCGTCTTCACGGTGAACCTCGTTACCGGTCACCGGAGGGTTGAAGCAGCAGGCCATGACGAGGTCTTCGTCCCCCGCGACGAGGCGGTGATGGTCATGCAGGTTAAGCGCATACATCACGCCCGGTTTGATTTCGTGGCGCGTGCCGTTGTCGAGCTCGGTGATGTGGCCGTTGCCCGAGATGCAGTACACGCTTTCGAAATGGTGCTTGTAGTGGAACGTGTGATCCGAACCGGCCTTCAGCGTGGTGATGTGAAAGCTGAAGCCCATCTTGTCGTCGGCCAGCAGCATGCGAACGCTGCTCCAGTCGGCATCGGACACGTCGCGGTCTGTGTTCTTGAGCTTGTTGAAATCACGAACGATCATGATCGTTTCTCCGTATTTGAATTCGTTGGATCGCCGGGGAGGGGGCGGCGGATTATTCCGCCGCGATGTCCGTGCGTTCGCCGGTCACCTCGGTGGCGGCTTCACGCAGGATTTCCAGCCCCTTGCGGAATTGTTCTATCGGCGTGGTCAGCGGTGCGAGAACCTTCACGACCTGGTCGTCATTGCCCGAGGTTTCGATCACGAGACCTTTCTCGAAGCAGCGACCGCAGATCGCCGACGCAAGCTCGCCAGTGCCGACATCGACACCCTGCATCAGGCCCCGGCCCTTGAGGAAGGCACCCGGCACGAGATCGGCCACGGCGGCCAGACCTTCACGCAGGACGTCCGATTTCACGGCCAGTTCCTTCTGGAACTTGTCGTCGGCCCAGAACTTCTCGATCGCCACGGTGGCGGTCACGAAGGCATGGGTGTTGCCGCGGAAGGTACCGTTATGCTCGGCCGGGCCGAACACGTCGTAGTCGGGACGCACCAGAACCAGCGCCATCGGCATGCCGAAGCCGGAGATCGACTTCGCTTGGGTCACGACGTCCGGCATCACGTCCATCTCCTCGAAGGAGAAGAAGGTGCCGGTGCGGCCGCAGCCTGCCTGAATGTCGTCGATGATGAACAGCGCACCGTGCTTGCGGGCGACTTGTTCGACGCCTTTCACGAATTCCGGGCTTGCGGCGTTGAGGCCGCCCTCGCCCTGAACCGTCTCCAGCATGATCGCCGCCGGAGCGTCGATCCCGCCCGAGGCGTCCGAAAGCATCTGGTCGAGCAGCGCGACCGAATCGACGCCATCGGCATAGGCGTCATAGGGCATGCGGGTCACGCCATGCGTGTCCATACCGGCGCCGCCACGGTGATAGCCGTTACCGGTCGCGGCCAGAGCGCCCATGGTCACGCCATGGAAGCCGTTGGTAAAGGTGATGATGTTGGTGCGGCCAGTCGCCTTGCGCGCGATCTTCATCGCGGCTTCGACGGCGTTCGCGCCGGTCGGACCGACGAACATCAGCTTGTGGTCCATGCCGCGCGGGGCGAGGATATGCTCCTCGAAGGCGCGCAGGAACTTGCCCTTGCTGTCGGTGTGCAGGTCGAGCGCGTGGCCCATCTTGTTCTCGGTCAGGTGCTCGATCAGCGCCTGCTTCATGTCCGGGTCGTTATGCCCGTAGTTCAGCGACGAGCAACCGGCGAGGAAGTCGATATAGGTGTTGCCCTCGGCGTCGGTCAGCTCCGAGCCTTGCGCGCTGGTGAAAACCGTATCGAAGCCGCGGCAGTAGGAGCGGGCTTCAGATTCGCGTTGGGTAAAGATCGTCTTATCCGTCGAATGAACGGTCATGGGGGACTCCGTAGAATTGGGGGAAAGAGGAGGGTGCGCGGCCTGAGATCAGGCGGCAGCACGCGCCTCCTCGGGGAAGGTGATGGTGACCATATGTTCGGTCGAGGCGTGGCCGTCGAAATGGTCTTCTTCGTGGAAGTGCGCCTCATCGGTCAGCTCGCCGCCCATCGAACGGGCGAAGGAACGGAAGAGCGCCCAGCTGGCTTCGTTGCTCTTAGTGATGGTCGTCTTCAACTTGGTGCAGTCTTCGGCGACGTCGCGCTGGACGAGGTGGCGCAGCATACGCTTGCCAAGACCCAGCCCCCGCGCGTCGGGGGAAACAGCCACTTGCCACACGAAGAACGTGTCCGGCTCGGACGGGGCGATGTAGCCCGAAATCCAGCCGACGACCTCGCCTTCGCGCTCCACGAGGACACAGGTGTCCCCGAAGTGATCGCACTGCAGAAGGTTGCAATACATCGAATTTTCATCAAGCGGCTTGCAACGGCGGATCAGCTTCCAGATTTCGCTGCCGTCTTCGGACTCCGGCTTACGGAAGACCAGTTCAGAACCCTTCTTGATCGACTCGACTTGCGGCACAGCTCTTTCCTCTCGTTTGCTTCGGTAGCCTAAGTAGTTCATGTAGTCGAAAATTTCAACCACCTAACTAATGGAACCCGGAAAAGTTCCGCTTACAGCCTTATATTCTTGCTTATAAGCCCTAAATACCGTTAGTATGACAAAGCAAATGAGTAGAAGCGAACGAAATAAGCTTAGCAAAGCCAAGCAATTGCAGAACACAGAACTCTCTGCGATACTGGGTCGTCTTGATAAAAAAGGGGCCCGCCGCCTGATGGAGCGTGTCGATACGAGCCTGATCGCTTTGCGTAGAATCCTGCGCGCGACCGAAATGTTCGGTCGCGACCTGGCGAAGGCTGCCGGGCTGACGCCTGCGCAGTTCCGCGTGCTTCAGGTGATTTCCGAAAAAGGCTGGT
Organism: Thioclava sp. F34-6; assembly: GCF_002213235.1. Classification (NCBI taxonomy): domain Bacteria; kingdom Pseudomonadati; phylum Pseudomonadota; class Alphaproteobacteria; order Rhodobacterales; family Paracoccaceae; genus Thioclava; species Thioclava sp. F34-6. Next base: position 206,450 of record NZ_NBOA01000007.1, on the reverse strand, counting down.
CGACCCCCAAGGCCATCGCACAGCGTATGGGCGTGAGCCAGGCGACGATGACAGCGCTGATCGACAAACTCGAGCGCAAGGGCATGGTGACCCGTCAGCGCTCCGAACGGGACCGCCGTCAGACCGACATCGTGATTACGGAGCTCGGCGCGAGCGCGATCGACGAGGCGCCCGACGCCCTGCAGCAAATCTTCGTCCGCCGATTCGAGGCACTGGAAGATTGGGAGCAGGCGCAGATCATCGCCTCGCTCGAGCGCGTCGCCTCGATGCTCGACGCGCATGAGATCGACGCCGCCCCCGTTCTGGATTGGGGCGACATTTCCGGCAAGCCGAACTGATCAGGCCCGGATCCACGTCCCGTCCGGGGCGCGGATGAACCTCTCGTTCTCGATCGGCTCGAAGCTCATGTCCCGCGCCCCGTAAAGCGTGATCGACAGAGCGTCGCGCCCCCCTTCGATCACGTTGAACGTATTCGGCTCGCCGCGCAGGCGCGAGGACAGGCCCGTCCCCGCCTGCACGAACAGTATGCCCGGCACAGCCGAGAAGGGGGCCACCAACCCGGTGTGCAGATGCCCCGACAGCACGAGATCCGCACCGCATTCCGACATGCCCTGCAGCGCGTCCCCTGCCCCCTCCATGAGAGCCTTGTCGACCTCGGGGCCGTGTTCGAGCGGATGGTGCATCACTGCGACTCGCAATCTCTCGCCCGCTTCTTCGAATTCCTGACACAGACGGGAGATCGTGCGGTCAGGCACCTTCCCGCGCTGCCACGCGAAGCGGTTGACCGTGTTCACGCCCACCACCTTGAAGCCGTCGGTCTCGTAGACAGGTTCGAGATCGTGATTGATCGCGGATTTGTAGCGCCCGAAGGGCTTGAGCACCCGAAGAACGATATTGTCGAGTGGCGTGTCGTGATTGCCGGGCACCGAGAGCGTCTCACTCTCGATCTGCTCGAGGAACATCCGAGCTTGCATGAACTGACCGCGCCGGGCGCGCTGCGTGAAATCCCCCGAGATCACCGTCAGATCGGGTTCGAGCTGGTTCAGTGCCGTAAGAAGCGGCATCTCGAGTTCGGGCAGGCTGCGCCCGAAATGCAGGTCGGAAAGGTGAACGATACGTGTCATGCAGTTGCGTCTTGGGGTTCGGTCTCGCCATGCGTCGCGGGCAGCACGATCCAGAGCGGCTCGTCGGACATCTTGAAGCGGAATGGGCTCTCAGCGCGGCATTTCTCACCGTCATAGGCCAGAAGGCCTCGCCGGCGCGCGGTTTCGATCTCGAAGGATTTCGCCCGGATCAACTCGTAATCCTCGCCCTGCTTTGTCTTGCGGCGCACAAGGCGCATGGAGAGACGGAAGAGATCCCGGCGGGTCTGCGCCTTTGCCACGAGCACCGCGAAGGCGTCGTCGCTGATCACGGTCGCCCCGTCGAGCCCGAAGAAATCGAGCTGATAGGCGGAGCGGGCGATGAAGACGAGCGCCGTGCGTCGACTCAGCTTTTTTCCGTCAGCCGTAATCTTCAGCTGCATCGGGCGCTGGAACCGAAGGAAGGTCTTGAACACCGACCAATGCGCGACGATCCGGCGGCGCCCCCAGCGCGCATAGATGTCCTCGCGCGCCTTCAAGATCGACGGGTAGATGCCGAGCGAGGCATTGTTCAGAAACACCTGCCCGTTCACTTCGCCGACGCGGATCGAGTGCGCTTTGCCTTCGCGGATCGCGCGCGCCGCCTCTTCCGGATCCTCGGAGAGACGCAGACCTCGGGCGAAAAAGTTGAAGGTGCCGAGGGGCAGTACGGCCATCGGCACATCCTGCCCCACCAGCGCACCCGCGACAGCCATCGCGGTGCCGTCACCACCCGCCGCCACGATCATCTCCGCGCCCTCGTCGAGCGCTTTACGCACGGTCGCCACGATGTCGCTTTCCGGCGACCATCGATAAAGCGACGCGCCGTCACCAAGCGCCTCCATCGCGCGGCTGATCGCTTCCTCGTCCTTGGCATTGCCCCCCGAAGAGGGGTTCGCAATCAGCGCGACCGCTTCGCGGCGCAGCGCGGCGCTCGGCTGCGGCGGGGCGCCGGAATCGGCGTCAGCATCGGAATTTCCAACGTCTTTCCCGTGATTTATACCGGACGGAAGCGCGGAGTCCGCACCGGGGCTCACTGTGGCGGAAAACCCCGCGTTATTCTCCGACGAAACGGAGTCCTTGGGCTCGGTTGTCATGCTTTCACCTCTTCGTGCGGCTGTAACGCCGCACGGAGCCGGAAAGGTCCGTGAAAAGGTTGCGCGCCTCGACTTGGTTATTTACGACATAGAAGTGTCGGAATTTGGCAAGTCCTGCGCGCGTTCTCACGTGAGCGTGACTTCATGAGGATTCCAACCCGGGAAAATCCGGGACTTATCGCGACCGGTATCACGGCGGCAGCCCGCGCGGATCGCTTCAAATCAAAGCTGCCACAACAGGAGGACCTGTATGAACAAGAAAGCGCTTGCCGCGCTACTGACGGCGCTGCCGCTGGCGACCTTCTCGGCGCCTGCCTTCGCCGCCGACGGCGAATGTGGTTCCGTCACCGAAGCGGAAATGAACTGGGCTTCGGCCGGTGTCGCCGCTTGGGTCGACAAGATCATTCTCGAAAACGGCTACGGCTGTGACGTGACGCTGGTGACCGGCGACACGATGCCCACCTTCACCTCGATGAACGAGAAGGGCGAGCCCGATATCGCGCCCGAGCTTTGGGTGAACGCGGTGAAGGTCGCGCTCGACAAGGCCGTCAGCGAGGACCGCCTCGTGATCGCCGCCGAAATCCTCAAGGATGGCGGCGAAGAAGGCTGGTGGATTCCGAAATACGTCGCCGACGAGCACCCCGAGATCAAGACGGTCGACGATGCGCTGAAGCATCCCGAGCTGTTCCCCGATCCCGAAGAGCCGTCGATCGGTGGCGTCTACAACTGCCCGTCGGGATGGAACTGCCAGATCTCGACCGCGAACCGCTTCAAGGCCCACAAGGCCGAGGAGAAGGGCTTCAAGCTGGTCGACACCGGTTCGGCTGCGGGCCTCGACGGCTCGATCGCCAATGCCTACGAGTCCAAGAAGGGCTGGCTGGGTTACTACTGGGCACCGACGGCGATCCTCGGCAAATACCCGATGGTCAAGCTCGACGCAGGTGTTCCGAACGACAAGAAAGCCTGGGACGAGTGCAACTCGCAGGCCGATTGCGTCGATCCCAAGCCCAACGCCTACCCGACCTCGGACGTGTTTACGGTCGTGACCAAGGAGTTCGCCCAGAACAACGCGGTGGCCATGGACTACCTTGGCAAGCGTGAATGGTCGAACAAGATCGTGGGCGAGTTCCTCGCTTGGCAGGCCGACAACCAAGGCACCAACGAGGACACCGCTTACTACTTCCTCGAGAACTATCCGGATGTCTGGAAAGCGTGGCTTTCCGACGACGTGATCAAGAAGGTCGAGGACGCGCTCTGAGCGGGCGAACCGAGATTTTGGCGCGCGTAAGGGGAGCCTTGCGCGCGCTTTCTTTTAACCGGCGCAAATAATCGACCGGAGGACATAACAAGATGGCATCTTCATGCTGGGGCTTGCCGGAACTGCTCTGTGAGTTCCCTTCCCTTCCCAACTCCACCCTACGCCACATGCGCATGGGCATCGACGACGGGTTCCGCGGCATCGTCCGCGCCTATTCCGATCAAATCGACGCGGCCACGCGGCCGCTTCAATGGTTTCTCAACACTCTCGAACACGCCTTCGTGGACACGCCGTGGTTCATCATCTTCGCGCTGATCCTCGTCGTGGTGTGGTTCGCCTCGCGCAATCCGAAGATCGTGATGGGCTCGGCCATGGGCCTTGCCTTCATCGGCATTTTCGGCCTGTGGGAGGACACCATGACCACCCTCGCGATGGTCACCGTGGCGACGCTGATCGCGATCATCCTCGGACTGCCGATCGGCATCCTGATGGCGCGCTCGGACCGGATGCAGCAAATCCTGACGCCGGTGCTCGACGTCATGCAGACCATGCCATCCTTCGTCTATCTGATCCCGGTCGTCGTGATCTTCGGGATCGGCAAGGTGCCCGGCGTGATCGCGGTGGTGATCTACGCGATCCCGCCGATGATCCGTCTGACCAATCTGGGCATCCGCCTCGTGGACAAGGAAGTCATCGAAGCCGCGGACGCCTTCGGCGCCAACCCGCGTCAGAAACTCTGGGGCGTCCAGCTTCCGCTGTCGCTGCCGACGATCATGGCGGGCGTCAACCAGACCATCATGATGGCGCTGGCGATGGTCGTCGTGGCCTCGATGGTCGGTGTCGGCGGCCTCGGTAAAAACGTGCTGCAGGCGATCAACAACCAGTTCTTCACCATCGGCTTCCTGAACGGCTTCGCGCTCGTCGCGATCGCGATCATCTTCGACCGCGCAAGCCAGGCGTTCGGCAAGCGGCTGCAGAAACATTCGGAGGCTGGCCATGACTGATGCGACGACAAACGCAGCGGACGAGACCCGCTCGGGCATCGAAATCCGCAACCTCTACAAGATCTTCGGGGCGCGCCCCAAAGATTACGTGGAGGTCGTGCAGGGCGGCATGGGCAAGGAAGAACTCAACGACAAGCACAACCATGTGCTCGGTCTGCAGAACATCAACCTCGACCTGCCGCCGGGCAAGATCTCGGTGATCATGGGCCTCTCGGGCTCGGGCAAGTCGACGCTCATCCGCCATATCAACGGGCTGATCATGCCCACGGCCGGGGAAATCCTCTATAATGGCCGCGATGTGGTAAAGATGAACGAAGAGGAGCTTCGTGAATTCCGCCGCCACGAGACCGCGATGGTGTTCCAGAAATTCGCGCTTCTGCCGCACCGGACCGTGCTGGAAAACACCTGCTACGGCCTCGATATCCAGGGCATCGACCGCAAGGAGTCCGAGCCGATCGCGAAGAAATGGATCGCGCGCGTTGGTCTTGCGGGCTACGAGGACAACTACCCGAACCAACTCTCGGGGGGCATGCAACAGCGGGTGGGTCTAGCCCGCGCGCTGGCCAACGATGCCGACATCCTTTTGATGGATGAGGCGTTCTCCGCGCTCGATCCGTTGATCCGGATGGACATGCAGAAGGTACTTCTTGACCTGCAGGCGGAGCTGAAGAAGACGATCGTCTTCATCACCCACGACCTCGACGAGGCGCTGCGGCTAGGAGACAAGATCGCGATCCTGCGCGACGGTGCGCTAAATCAGGTGGGCACTGGGCAGGAAATCGTGCTGCGCCCGGCGAATGAATACATCGCCGAGTTCGTCCGCGAGGTGAACCGGGGTCGCGTCATCCGGGCCGAGACCATCGCGATGCCATTGCCGGAAGGCGAGCTGCCGAAGATGAAGGTAAAAGCCAGCTCGGTGCTCGAGAAGATCGCGCGCCGGATGGCCGATGCCGAGGTGCGCATGGCGACTGTTGTCGACAAGGCGAACAAGCCGATCGGCGTGGTCGACATGCCGACGATCCTGACGGCCATGGTCACGCCCGCAAGCGTCGAAGAAGGCGATGACGCGGTCGAGGAAGACAGCGCCGCCTGAAGACTACGGGGCCGCCGCGCCAGCGTGGCGGCCCTGCCCGGCTCAACCCATCAGAACCAGCTGGGTCCGCGGCGCGACAATCGTATCATGTTGGCGCTGGTGTGGTTTCCGATCTGCGTCATCGAAGCCGAAATCGCCCGATCTGCCGTCTGTCCGCGCATCAGCGCGAAAGCTGCAGCCTCTGCCGCCGCCGCAACCGCCACTGGCTTTTCCTGCATCATCTGGAACGATTCGAGCGGGGAAACATCCCAAAGCCCCATCATCCCCGCGACCCGCATCGAGATCACCGCTTGCGCCTCGACGCCGATCCGCGCGGCCTCGAAACCGATGCGCAAAAAAGAAAGGGGGTCCATGCAAACTCCTAGAACCAGACACCGCTGCAAAGCGACGCGGGGCCGTCAGGATCGCAGGTACAAGTAGAGATAATGCACGTTTTTTGGCGGTCGAGGCGGAAAAAATCAGATTTCTGCGATCTTGACGTTACAAAACGCCAAGTATTGCTTGGCCGCACCGGTTTTCCACCTTGCCTTCACGGCACTGTGACCCATCCTTTTGGCGTCGCTCGCGTATTGACAGGGCGCAGACGTGAACCAAATGGTTCAAAAATCGCGCGCGGGTCGGTCGGCGGGGCCGAAACCATGCGCAAACAGGGATTTTGACGGGACATCCAAATGATCAAACGCCTCCTCATCGCTCTCGTCGCCCTCATCCTCGTGGTGGGTGGCGTCGTCGGCTACAATCTTTTCCGCTCCAAGATGATCGCGCAGTTCTTCGCGAATATGAAGCAGCCCCCCGTGGCGGTTTCGGTCAGCGAGGTGAAGCCCATCACCTGGGAGCCGGGCCTCGAGGCGATCGGGACCGCCGCCGCCGTGCAAGGGACCGAACTTGCCGTCGAAATGGGCGGCACGGTGCAGGCGATTCATTTCGAAGCGAACGACAAGGTCGAGAAGGGCGAGGTGCTCTTGCAGATCGACGACAGCTCCGAGCGCGCCGATCTGGCCTCGGCCAAGGCCGCTCAGGACCTCGCCGAGACCAATCTCAAGCGCGCGCGTCAGCTCGCCGACCGGGGCGTGTCCGCCACCTCCAATCTCGATCAGGCCGAAGCAAGCGCACAGGAAGCGCGCGCAAGCGTCGCGAAGCTCCAGGCCTTGCTCGAGAAGAAGCGCCTGACAGCGCCGTTTGCGGGCATCATCGGCATTCCGCGGGTGGAGGTCGGCCAATATGTCGGAACCGGCACCACTTATGCGACGCTGCAGGATCGCGATCATATGCGGGTCGACTTCACCCTGTCCGAGCAGCAGGCGCGGCTGGCCGAAGCGGGTCAGACCGTCAAGGTGCAAACCGAGGACGGCTCCGTCGACCTGAAAGGCGAGATCACCGGGATCGAGCCCAAGATCGACCCGAATTCGCGCCTCGTGACGCTGCGCGCCGAGGTTCCCAATGGCGAAGGCAAGCTGACGCCCGGCCAGTTCGTGCATGTCACTGTCGTGCTGCCCGCAGAGGATAACGTGATCGCCCTGCCGCAGACCGTGGTCAGCTCCAACCTCTACGGCGATTCCGTCTACGTGGTGCGCAAGGAGACCCCCGAAGGCGCGGATAAGCCGCAGTTGGTCGCCAAGCAGGTCTTCATCACGCTCGGACGCCGCTCCGGCCAACTCATCGAAGTCACCAAGGGTCTCAAAGCGGGCGACATGGTCGTCAACGCGGGTCAGAACAAGCTGAACTCCGGCGCGACGGTGAGCATCGACAACGCGATTTCGCCCGATCCCGATGCGCCCTCGACCGAAGAGGTGATGAAAGCCTTCGGCATGGAGGGCAACGCCGCGGCAAACTCCGAGGCGTCTTCGGACGGCAACTCGAGCGCCAGCGCGGAGGGGGACTCGGACACCACGTCGGACGCCTCATCGGACACGACCTCAGACGGCGCGAAGGCGCAGTAAGGCCAAGCCCATGAATATCTCCGAGATCTTCATCCGCCGCCCCGTCCTCTCGATGGTTCTGGGCGCGTTCATGCTCCTGCTGGGGGCGCAGGCCTATTTTAACCTGCCCGTCCGCCAATATCCGGAAGTCGAGGAAACGGTGGTCACCATCACCACCGCCTATCCCGGCGCCTCGCCCGAACTGATCCAGGGCTTCATCACCTCGCCGCTCGCTGCTGCCGTGGCGACCACTGAAAACGTCGATTACGTCACCACCCAGTCGCGACCCTCGGCCTCGGTTATCTCGGTGCATATGAAGCTCGGGTCCAATTCCGACGCGGCGATGACCGAGGTGCTCTCGAAAGTGCAGCAGGTGAAGGGCCAACTGCCGTCGGCCGCGAAGGACCCGGTGATCCAGAAGGGCACCGGCCAGACCTTCGCGCTGATGTATCTCGCGGCGCTCAACCCCAACATGACGCCCGAGCAGCTGACCGAATATCTGCGCAGGGTGATCCGTCCGCGCATGTCCACGATTCCGGGCGTCGCGCAGACCCAGATCATCGGCGCCTCCGATTACGCGATGCGGGTCTGGATCGATCCGGACAAGCTGGCTGCGCGCGGCGTCACGGCGTCGGAAGTGGTGGGCGCCATCCAGGCGTCGAACTTCCTCTCGGCCCCGGGCAAGACGAAAAACGAATACGTCGCCCAGTCGATCACGTTGCAATCCACGCTGCAGACGCCCGAAGCCTTCGGCAAGCTGCCGATCACCGGCAAGGGCGATGACGTGGTGCGCCTCCGCGATGTCGCGAAGATCGAGCTCGCCAAGGCCTCCGAGAACGAGATCGTCACCTTCGAAGGCAAAGAGGGCACGTTCCTCGGCGTCTACCCGACGCCAGCTGCCAACCCGCTCGATACGGCGGCGGCGGTGCGCAAGGCGCTGCCCGATATCAACGCAACGCTCCCCGAAGGCATGAAGATCGAACTGGTCTACGACTCGACCGAGACGATCTCGGCCTCGATCCACGAGGTGTTCAAGACCATCGGCGAGGCGGTCGCGATCGTGACCGTGGTGATCCTTCTGTTCCTCGGCTCGCTGCGCTCCGTGGCGATGCCCATCGTGACCATTCCGCTCTCGCTGATCGGGGTGCTCGCAGTGCTTCTGGCGCTGGGATACTCGATCAACCTTCTCACACTGCTGGCAATGGTGCTGGCGATCGGCCTCGTCGTCGATGACGCGATCGTGGTGGTGGAGAATATCCACCGACATATCGAAGAGGGGATGAAACCGATCCCCGCCGCCGTGCGGGGCATGAAGGAGATCACCGGGCCGGTCATCGCGATGACGATCACGCTGGCCGCAGTGCTCGCGCCTCTGGGCTTCACCGGCGGGTTGACCGGACAGCTGTTCCGTGAATTCGCCTTCGCACTCGCGGGGTCGGTGATCCTGTCAGGGATCATCGCACTGACGATCACGCCGATGATGTCGGGCCGCCTGCTGAAACATGGCGAGTCCAAGGGCTTCCAGGCGTTCGTCGACCGCAATTTCGATCGGCTCTCGGGCTGGTACGGACGGCGCGTCGACGGCTCGCTCGACCTGCGCGGGATCACGCTGCTCATCGTCGTTTCGCTGGTGGGCGTGACCGGGTTCATGCTGATGAACACCAATTCCGAGCTTGCCCCGGACGAGGATAACGGCGCGCTCTTCGCGATCCTGAACGGGCCACGCTACGCGACCAGCGACTACACGCAGAAATATATCGACCAGGTCGGACGCGACACCGCCGACATCCCCGAAGTGCGCACCGATTTCTCGATCGCGGGCTTCGGCGGCGACAGCTCTCAGGGTATCTATATCTGGGCGCTCAAGGACTGGGCGGATCGCACCCGCAGCCAGAAGGAAATCCAGCAGGAGATCCAGAGCGATCTGGGCAAATCGACCGGCCTGAAGGGCTTCGCTTTTGCGCCGCCGTCGCTGCCGGGCACCGGGGGCGGCCTGCCGATATCGGTGGTGATCCAGTCGATCCACTCCGCCAAACGCGTCGCCGAGGTGGCCGAGGAGATCAAGAACAAGGCACAGGCCACGGGCAAGTTCATCGTCGTACAGAACTCACTCAACTTCGACAGCCCGCAGGTCAATGTCACGATCGACCGCGACCGGGCGGCGGCGCTGAACGTGCCGGTCTCGGATATCGGTTCGACGCTGGGGCTGTTGGTCGGCGAAGCGTCGGTGGCGCAGTTCGACCGCGACTCCAACAGCTACGACATCATCCCGCAGGTGCCTCAGGAATTCCGCGCGAATCCCGAGGAGCTGGGCCGCTACTTCGTCCGCTCCGCCTCGGGTGCGATGATTCCGCTGTCATCGCTCGTGAAGATCGACACCGGCGTGAACGCCGCCTCGATCGAACAGTTCGACCAGTTGAACGCGGCGACGATCACGGCGCTCCCCCTGCCCGGCGGCTCCACCGGCGAGGGCGTGCAGACGATCGTGGACATCGCCAATCAGGTGATGCCCGACGGCTTCTTCGTGAACTATTCGGGCCAATCTCGGATCGAGACTCAGCAAGGCAATACCATCGTGATCGCCTTCGCGGCGGCCGTGCTGGTGATCTATCTGGTGCTCGCCGCCCAGTTCGAGAGCTTCCGCGACCCCTTCATCATCATGATGACGGTGCCGCTGACGATCTTTGGCGCGGTGCTGCCGCTGAACCTCGGCTTGGGCACGCTCAACATCTATTCCGAGGTGGGGCTGATCACGCTGGTGGGGCTGATCACGAAACACGGGATCCTGATGGTCGAGTTTGCCAACCAGCAGCGCGAGCAATCGGGCCTCACCCGCCGGCAGGCGATCGTGAAGGCCGCGCAGACCCGTCTGCGTCCGATCCTGATGACCACCGCCGCAATGGCGCTGGCGGTGGTGCCGCTGATCCTCGCGCAAGGCGCGGGCGCAGAGGCACGCAAGGCGATGGGCCTCGTGATCTTTTCGGGGATCCTGATCGGGACGATGTTCACGCTGTTCGTGGTGCCGATGTTCTACACCTTCATCGCGCCTTCGGACAAAGCCTACAAAGCGGCCGAGGAAAAACGTCTGGCTGCCGGCTGAGACGGAAGGCAAAGACTGGGGGCTTCGCGCCCCCAGGCCCCCGCGGAAAATGTGTGCCAAGGCGAAGGCTTACCTCTTTCGCCTTGGCGTAAATATCCCGGGGTGAATTTCCGAAGGACAGAGGGGGCAGCGCCCCTTTTTTATTGCGACCTCAGAGGCCCCCGCCCCTGTCAGAGATGCGCGAGGTAGCTCGTTACCGCGGGGCGCACAGTGGATTGCCCTGCATTGCGCGCCTGCTGGATCACCTGCCGCAGTTCCCCCAGATCGGCGCGGCGGATCAGATGTTTGACCGGACCGATCGAAGCGGGTCGCATCGAAAGCGTACGAATGCCGAGCGCCGCGAAGGTCAGCGCCTCGATCGGGCGCCCCGCATCCTCGCCGCAGAAGCTGAGGCTCGTGTTCGAAACCGCGCAGCGTGCGATGATCCGCTCAAGGAAGTTCAGGAAGGACCCGTCGAGCGTATCGTAGCGGCGACGCACCCGTTCGTTCTCGCGGTCGGCGGCGAAGAAGAACTGCTTCAGATCGTTGCCGCCGATCGAGATGAAATCGCAATCGCGATAGAAGCTGTCCGGCGCGAAGCCGAGGCTCGGGGTTTCCAGCATCGCGCCGATGCGCAACTCTTCGGGCACGGTGCGGCCCAACTGGGCCTCGCGATCGCGGACCCGCAGCAAGGTATCGCGCGCGGCGTAGAATTCCTCGGGGAGCGCGATGAAGGGAAACATGATCGACGTCGGGCGTCCGTCGGCTGCGCGCAAGAGCGCCTGCAGCTGCATTCGCAGGATACCCGGCTTGTCGAGCCCCACCCGCAGCGCGCGCCAGCCCATCGCCGGGTTCGGCTCGTCCTGCGGCTTCATGTAGGGAACAACCTTGTCGGAGCCGATATCGAGCGTGCGGAAATTCACCCGTCGGCCGTCGGCCGCGTCCATCACCCGTTTGTAGAGCTGAACCAACTCGTCGCGGCGTGGCACCTTTGTGCGGGTCAAGAATTGCAGTTCGGTGCGGAACAGCCCCACCCCATCAGCGCCGGAGCCCTTCAGGGAGGGCAGATCCGCCATCAGCCCAGCATTCATCATCAGCGAGACAATCTGGCCCGATCGATCGACCGCAGGTTGGTCGCGCAGCGAGGCATAGCGTTTCTGCGCCTCGGCCTGCATCGCGATCTTGTCGCGGAATGCATGCGCTACACTTTCCTCTGGCCGCAGGTGCACCACGCCCTGATCACCGTCGACGAGGATCGGGTCACCGTTCAGTGCCTCCGCCGTAATCCGGCCCGCATGGATCACCAGCGGAATCGAGAGCGCGCGGGTGACGATCGCGGCATGCGAGCCGACGGAACCCTCCTCCAGCACCACGCCCTTGAGTTTGCGATCATAGTCGAGAAGTTCCGCCGGGCCGATATTGCGCGCCACGAGCACCGGGTTTTCGGGCATCTCGGCACCGGTATCGCTGCCCTGCCCCGTCAGCTGCCGCAGCAGGCGGTTCGATAGGTCGTCGAGATCGTTGAGCCGTTCGCGCAGGTACGGATCGGGCGCCTTGCGCATCCGGTCGCGCGCGGCGTTCTGCTCCTTCTCGACCGCAGCTTCGGCAGAGAGGCCCGCTGCGATGTCTTCGAGCATCCGCCGTTTCCAGCCCTTGGAGGCGGCGAGCATCTTGAAAGTCTCCAGCACCTGCCGCTGATCCTTGTCGATCAGGGTCGGGCTGGCGAGCATCTCGTCGATCTTGCCGCGCAGTTCGGTGATGGCCTCCTCGAGGCGCGCGGCCTCGGCCTCGGGATCTTCGGCGACCGGGTTCGTCACGACGACGCGCGGCTCGTGCAGCCAGACGCGCCCCTCGGCGGCGCCTTCCTGACCGGTCGCACCGCGGAACATGACCGGGAAGCGGTGAGTCGCACCGATCTCGGAATTCTCGCCGCCGGTGAAGGCGCCAAGCTCGGTCATTTCGGCCAGCACCATCGCGACCACCTCGAGCCCATAAAGTTCGTCATCCGAGAAGCTGCGCTCGTCCTTCGACTGCACGACCAGAACGCCCAGCTTTTCGCCCACGCGCTGGATCGGCACGCCGACGAAGCTGGAGTAAATCTCTTCGCCTGTCTCCGGCATGTAGCGGAAGCCCGGCTCGGAGGGCGCATCGGCGGAGTTGATCGGGCGGCCCGACCGCGCCACGCGGCCCACGAGACCTTCGCCCAGACGCATCCGCGTGTGGTGGACAGCCTCTGCCTTCAGACCTTCGGTCGCGCAAAGCTCTAGCGTTTCGGGATCGCGGAACAGATAGATGGAGCACACTTCGGTGCCCATCGAATCCGCGATGATCTGAGTGATGTGGTTGAGCCGGTCCTGCCCGTCGCCCTCCGTGGCCAGCGTATCGCGCAGGCGTCGCAACAGCGTGCGACTATCACTTTCGCTCAGTTCCACCATCCGCGCAGGTCGTCCCTGTTGCTGCGGCCCTTCGGGTTACTCAGGCCTTGTCGAGTTCGAAGGCATCATGCAGGGCCTGAACCGCCAGTTCCAGATATTTGCGGTCGACCAGCACCGAAATCTTGATTTCCGACGTGGAGATAACCTTGATGTTGACGTTTTCGGCGGCCAGCGCCTTGAACATCTTCGCGGCGACCCCCGCGTGGGAACGCATGCCGATCCCGACGACGGAGATTTTCGCCACGTCCTCGTCGGCGACCAGCTCATCGAACTGGATTAGACCGGCGTCGCGGGCATCTTCCATCGCCTTTCGGGCGCGGGCCACCTGATTGACCGGGCAGGAGAAGGTCATGTCGGTGACCTTGACCTCATGCTCGGCCTGACGCTCGGAGATGTTCTGGACGATCATGTCGACATTCACACCGGCATCCGCGAGCGGCCCGAAGATCGCGCTGGCGATACCGGGGCGGTCCTCGACCGTCACGAGGGTCATTTTCGCTTCGTCGCGAGAAAAGGCGACGCCGGAGACAACTTTCGATTCCATGATTTTATCCTCGTCGCAGACCAGAGTGCCCGAATTCTCCGTGGTTTCCTCGAAGGAGCTTAGCACGCGCAGCGGCACCTTGTAGCGCATCGCGAGCTCGACCGAGCGGGTTTGCAGAACCTTCGCCCCGAGGCTCGCGAGTTCCAGCATCTCCTCGAAGGCGATGCGGTCGAGCTTGCGCGCCTTGGAGGAGACGCGCGGGTCGGTGGTGTAAATGCCGTCGACATCGGTGTAGATGTCGCATCGCTCCGCGCCGAACGCAGCGGCGAAAGCCACAGCGGTCGTGTCCGAGCCGCCCCGGCCGAGAGTCGTGATCCGGTTCTCCGGCGACAGCCCCTGGAAGCCCGCGATCACCGCGACCTTGAAGCCTTCGGAGAATTTCTGGTCAAGATTTTCGCGCGGGATCGACACGAAGCGCGCCGCGCCATGCGCAGAGGTCGTGTTGATCGGCACCTGCCAGCCCTGCCAGCTGCGCGCGGAGACGCCCATCTCCTGCAGGCGCAGCGACATCAGGCCGGCGGTGATATTCTCACCCGAGGAGACCACGGCGTCGTATTCGCGCGCATCGTAGAGCGGCGACGTGGTCTCGACCCAGTTGACGAGTTCGTTGGTCTTGCCCGACATCGCGGAGACGATCACGATGACATCGTAACCGCGCTCGACTTCACGCTTCACCTTTTCGGCGGCGTTTGCGATCCGGTCGAGATCGGCGACGGAAGTGCCGCCGAATTTCATCACCAGAATGGGCATGGAAATCCCCCTTGGGCAGAGTCGCGCCTCTGCTAGCTCAAGCCGTTGGGGCACGCAAGAGATTTGGCGTTTCCGGGCCTGCAGATCGGCTCGCGGGCGCTGCCCCTCTTCGCGTTCGCGAACTCACCCCGGGATATTTGGAAAGAGTGAAAAGGGTCAGTTCGTCTTGCGAGTCGACAGGAAGGGCAGCGGCAGAACCGGGAGCCCGTCCTCGAGCATCTTGCGCGCGTCGTCGAGTTTCGCTTCTCCGTGGATCGCGCGTTTCCTGGCGGTGCCCTCGTGCATCGCGCGCGCTTCGGTAGCGAAGTTCATGCCGACGTAATCGGAGTTCTTCTCGATCTCGCGACGCATCGCGGCAAGAGCCTGCTCGGCCTCGGAATGCGGCTGCGAGAGGGGGCGTTCAGGCGCGCCCTCCTGCGTTTTGCGTGTCTGCGCGACGGGCGGCGCCATCAGCGATTTCTCGACGTTTTTCGAGCCGCAAACCGCACATTCCAGCTGGCCTGCCGATTTGAGCGCCTCGAACCCGGAGGCCGAGGGAAACCAACTGTCGAAGCGGTGCTCATTCTCGCATTGCAGCGTATAACGGATCATCTCTGCATCTCCCGAATGGGTAAGCAAATAGGCTATTTAACCCGCGATGCAAGCATATTGGCGCAGGTCATAGACGTGCGATGAGCGCGGTTGCGATGCTTTCGACATCGGCTGGCGGCCCAAGCGCCGCCCGCGCGGCGCGCGCCATTTCCGCCTGTTCGTCGGCGTCGAGCGTGGCGAACGCAGCGGCGAGATCCGACTCGGTCGCGCAAAGCCGCGCGCCGCCTGCCGCGTCGAGTGCGGCATAGGCTGCGGCGAAATTCGCGACATCCGGACCATGCAGCAAAGCGCAGTCGAAGCTCGCCGGTTCATAGGGGGTATGACCGCCCTTTTCGACAAGCGAGCCGCCCACGAAGCACAGGCCCGCGCTCGCATACCAGCGGCCCATTTCGCCCAGCGTATCGGCCAGATAGACCTCCGCGGTCGGGGGTCCGTCCTTCGAGCGGGTGGTATGACGCAGCCCGGCCTTGGCGATCAGAGCTGCGATCTGGGGCGCACGGCGGGGATGGCGCGGAGCGAGGATCAGGCGCAGGCCCGGTCGGTGCGCGCGCGCCTTCGCAAAGGCGGCGAGGATCGTCGCGTCTTCCCCCTCATGGGTCGACGCGGCCAACACCGTGTCGCTGCGCGGCCAGTCGAGCGGCACGCCCGGTGCGACGGTTATCGAGGTCTTGAGGTTGGCGGGGGGCATCAGCCGCTCTTGCGGCAGGCCAAGGTCGAGGAACCGCGCCTCGGACCCCGCATCCTGCGCCGAGAGCGCGGTGATCTGCGACATCATCGGCTGCGCGATGCCAATCTTCGCCCAGCGCGCCGCCGAGCGGGCCGACATCCGCGCACCGATAACGAAGAGCGGCCGTTTCGCCTGCGCGAGCAGCGCCATGCGGTTCGGCCACAGCTCGTTCTCGATCACGACCAGCGCGCGGGGGGCTTGGCGCGACAGGAACCGCCGCAGCACCGCACGATGGTCGAGCGGCGCCATACGGATCGCGATGCGGGCATCGTTCCAGCCCTGCCCCAGCGCGCGCGCCGTCACCGTGTTCACCGTCACCAACAGCTGCAACGCAGGATCGGCGGCCAGCAGCGCTTCGATCAAAGGCTTGGCGGAGGTCAGTTCACCATTCGAGGCCGCGTGCAGCCACAATCGTCCCGGCGCGGCCTCCCCACCGCCCAACCGCTCCAACAAAGCGACCCGGCTTTCGCGTCCGCGCAGAACGCGCCAGAGCAACGCCGCCAGAACAGGCAGGCTCGCGATACTGACGAGAAGGCGGTAAAGGACCATGAAAGGCTCCGGCGAGATTTGCGCCATAGAACGGATCACCCCCCTCACAGGCAAGCCCCTCCTTGCGTTTTCGCAAAGCGACTTTGCGCGAATGAACGGTCCATGGCCTTGTTTCCCGGACGGCAGCTTGCGAAAGTCCTGCCCGGAGGCGCAGTTCGGGAGGGGCTTATGGAGCAATACGATTACATCGTGGTCGGGGGCGGCAGCGCAGGCTGCGTTCTGGCCAACCGACTGTCGGAGAACCCCAAGCACAAGGTGCTGCTGCTGGAAGCCGGCGGGCGTGACAACTACCACTGGGTCCACATCCCCGTCGGTTATCTCTATTGCATCGGCAACCCGCGCACCGACTGGGGTTTCAAGTCGAAAGCCGAAGCCGGACTGAACGGGCGCGAACTGCTCTATCCACGCGGGCGCATCCTCGGCGGCTGCTCCTCGATCAACGGCATGATCTACATGCGCGGCCAGGCCCGCGATTACGACATGTGGGCGCAGGCGGGTAATCCCGGCTGGGGCTGGGACGACGTGCTGCCGCTGTTCAAGAAGCAGGAAGATTTCTATCGCGGCGAGAGCGACCTGCATGGCGCTGGCGGCGAATTGCGGGTCGAAGAGGCCCGCGTGCGCTGGGAGATGCTCGATACTTTTCTCGAGGCCGCCGAAGAGGCCGGGTTCCCACGCACCGACGATTTCAACACCGGCACCAATGAGGGCGGCGGCTATTTCCACGTCACTCAGAAATCCGGCTGGCGCTGGAGCGCGGTGAAAGCCTTCCTGAAACCCGCGATGCAACGCCAGAACCTGCGGATCGAGACCAATGCGCAGGTCGAGAAGCTCCTGATCGAAGAGGGGCGCGTAATCGGCATCCGCTACAACCAGAACGGACAGAGCCACGATGTGAAGGCGGGCGAGACGGTACTCTCGGCGGGCTCGATCGGCTCGGTCCAGATCCTCGAGCTCTCGGGAATCGGGCGCGGCGACGTGCTGTCCCAGCACGGCATCACCCCGGTGGCCGAAGTGAACGGTGTGGGCGAGAACCTGCAGGACCACCTGCAACTGCGCGTGATCTACAAGGTCTCGGGCGTCAAGAGTCTCAACACCATGGCCTCGACGCTCTGGGGCAAGGCGAAGATCGGGATGGAATATGCGCTGTTCCGCTCGGGGCCGATGTCGATGTCGCCGTCGCAGGTGGGCATCTTCACCCGCAGCTTCCCCGAGAAGGAGACGCCCGATCTGGAGTATCACGTCCAGCCGGTCAGCCTCGACAAGTTCGGCGACGCGGTCCACGCTTTCCCCGGCATGACGGCGAGCGTGTGCAACCTGCGCCCCGAGAGCCGCGGCCATGTGCATATCACCTCGCCCGATTTCCGCGCCCATCCCGAAATCGCGCCGAATTACCTCTCGACCGAGGGCGACCGCCGCGTCGCCGCCGAAGCGATCCGGCAGGTCCGCCGTGTCGCCTCGCAACCGGCCTTCGCGAAATACAAGCCCGAGGAATATAAGCCCGGCCCGGACTATCAGACCGAAGCTGAGCTGGTGAAAGCCGCGGGCGATATCGGCACCACGATCTTCCATCCCGTCGGCACTTGCCGGATGGGGCCTGATGACGGTGCCGTGGTCGATCCGCGGCTACGGCTGAAAGCGCTGAAAGGGCTGCGCATCGCGGATGCCTCGGTGATGCCGACGATCACCTCGGGCAACACCAACGCACCGACGATGATGATCGCCGAAAAGGCGGCGCAGATGATCCTTGAGGACGCGAAGGGCTGAGAAGCTCCTCTCGCCTAGTGGTACGTAGGGGGGCGCTGCCCCCGCTCCTTCGGAGCCCCCCGGGATATTTTCGACAAGAGGAAGCGAAGCTATCTTCCTCTTGGTCTAAATATCCCCGCCGGAGGCATTCGACGAAAAACAGGGGCGCGGCGTCGCGATCACTTGGCGATGCGGGCGACAAGCTCCTCGCGCAGAACGCCCTCATCGGTGCCGGTGTCCCGGGCAAGGCGCTTCAGCCCAAAATGGACGCGGGCGATTTCCTGATAATAGCTGGTGAAGGCGTAATTCACCGCAGCGCCCGCGACTGCGCCCAGAAGCGGCGCGGCCTGGGCGGCGAGTTTCTGACCCAGCACGATCGACAGGCGAGGCGCGACCTTTGCGATCAGCGACTTCATGCTCGACCCGGTGATCGTCGCGCGCGCGGCGAGGAAGCTCAGATCCATCCCGTCATCATCCTCGAGCGGCCCGGCAGATGCGAAGACCCGCAGACATTCGAGCCGCACTTCCTCGGAGGCCGGGTCAAAGCCGTGTTCGGCGGCGATGCCCTGTATGGCGCGCAGTAGCATCGTGACCGTGAAGGGCAACTCGGCGAGCGAACTGCCCAGACCGCCGACGCCGCCTGCGGCCCCCATTGCGGTGGTCAGCGTGCGGTTCATCCAGTCGGGCCGGTCCGCGACGATTCCGCGCGAGCGCTCGGCGGCTGTCATCGCGCCCGAAAGCGCGCGCTCGGTCGCCCCATCCAGACCGTTGCGCACGGGCCCCGGCAATTTGCTCAGAAGCCCTTCGGCGGAACCTCCGACATAGCCGATCAGCTGCATCACCACGCCGCCCGCTGCGCGGTGGCGTTTCGCGAGGGTGTCGAGCTGGCCCAGAATCGCAGGGTCGCTTACGGGGGGAAGAATATCTGCCATCATCGCCTCCTTGCCTTTTCCAGATATGGGGCGGCGGGAGCGCTTCGGCAATCAGTCGTCTTTCTCGACCTGACCGTGCACGCCCTCCCAGGCACCGGGCACCAGTTCGAGCCCCAGAACGCGGTCGGGATTGGTTGGCGGCGGCATCTCGACATCTTCGAGCTTTGAAAAGCCAAAGCGCTGGTAATAGGGCGCGTCGCCCACCAGCAGCACACGCTCCCAGCCGAGATCGGCGGCGCGCGAGAGGCTTTCGTGCATCAGAATTCCGCCCAGGCCTTCGCCCTGCCGCGTCGGGTGGACCGCGATCGGCCCGAGCAACAGGACGCGCTTGCCGCCGACCCGCACCGGCCAGTAGCGGATTACGGCGGCAAGGATGCCGTCCTGACGCAGCGTGAGGCAAAGCTCCCGGACCGGATCGACGCCGTCGCGAAGGCGATAGGAGGACAGCGCCGTGCGGCCCGGCGCGAAGCAGAGGTCGTAGAGCGCCTCGACCTCCCACCAGTCCTCTGCCGTCTCTTGCGCGAGCTCGTGCATCGCTGCCCCTTTCAGGCTGCCCCTTTCCTGCGCGGTAGCATGCGCTAAGTTCGGGATCAAACAGGAGAAAGCATGTTCTATCGCACCTCGGATGGCCACCCGCTCGCGCATAACCCGTTCAACTCCATCGTCGCCCCACGCCCGATCGGCTGGATTTCGACGCGCAGCGAGATGGGCGACAATCTCGCGCCCTATTCCTTCTTCAACGCAGTCGCCTACACGCCGCCGCAGGTGATCTTCGCCTCGACCGGGGTGAAGCCCGATCGCGACGGCACGAAGGACAGCGTCTCGCAACTGCGCGAGGCGGGGGTGTTCTGCGCCAATCTCGTGACCTATGCGCTGAAGGACCAGATGAACGCCTCCTGCGCCAACTATCCCGCGGGCACCGACGAATTCGCCGAATGCGGGATCGAGAAAGCGGAATGCGAGACCATCGACTGCCCGCGCGTGGCGGCGGCACCCGCCTCGCTCGAATGTCGCGTCGTGCAGGTGATCAAGCTGCTGGGCGAGGGTAATTACCTCGTTCATGGCGAAGTGACCGGCATCCATATCGCGGATGATTGCCTCAAGGACGGGCTCTATTCGCCGCCCGACCGTCTCGTGCGGCTCGGCAACCGCGGCGATTACGCCGCCGTGTCGGAAACCTTCGAGATGTTGCGGCCTAAGCTCTGACCCGCGCGCGGATCCGGCTGCGGCGGCCTTCGACCAGCGTGTAGAGGCCGCTCGCCACGATCAGCGCCGCGCCGAAGATCATGGCGGTGTCAGGCCGCTCGCCGAACACGACCGCCCCGAGGATCAGCGCGAAGATCAGGCGGGTGTAGCGGAAGGGCGTGATGACCGAAACCTCGCCCATACGCATCGCTTTCGTCAGCGACCAATAGGCGAGGCTGCCGAAGGCCACCGCGCCGGCCACATCGCGCAGCGAAACAAGATCGGGCGTCGTGACGCCGCCGAAGATCAGAAGGATCAGTACGCCGGTCGGGATCAGCATCATGAAGCCGTAGAAGCTGAGCTGGAAATTCGACAGGACCGGCGGGCAGGCGCGCGTCGCCAGATCGCGCCCCGCAAAGCCCAGCATGCCCAGAACGGTCCAAAGGGCAGCCGGAACGAAACCGTCGAGGCCGGGGCGCAGCACGATCAGCACGCCGATGAACCCGATCCCCACCGCGACCCAGCGCCGGATGCCGACACGCTCGGAAAACACCACCGCCGCGCCCGCGACGACGACGAGCGGTGTCGCCTGCAGGATGGCGGAGGCGTTCGAGAGCGGCGTCAGCGCGATCCCCAGCGTATAGCCGAGACGCCCGATCACTTCGAGCGCGAGCTTGATCAGCAGCGGCTTCGAGGCGAGCGCCGGGTGCAGCAGCCGCTGCCCTCGCGCCATGATGAGGGTTGCGAAGACTGCCATGCCGCCAATGCCGAACAGCATCAGCACCACGCCCACCGCGAGATGGCTCGAGGCGGATTTGACGAACATGTCTTCCATCGCGAAGGCCGCCATCGCGACGACCATCAGCACCGAGCCGCGGATATTTTCCATAGATCCTCTCCCGTGAGGGCTCCCATTTCCCTCGCCCATCGGCGATAGACCGCGCGGCAAGTGGCTGCAATCCCTCTTTCCTCCCGCGCGCGCGGGCCTTAGGCTCGCTGCGACGCGGAAAAGACAGCCGGAGGATGCGCGGAATGGACAGGATGATCGGGGTGATCGGCGGCTCGGGCGTCTATCAGATCAACGGGCTGGAGGCGGCCGAGTGGGTCACCGTCGAGACACCCTTCGGCGCGCCCTCCGACCAGGTGCTGACCGGCAGCCTCGATGGCGTGAAGATGGCTTTCCTGCCCCGCCACGGGCGCGGCCATGTCGAGACGCCGACCACCGTCCCCTACCGCGCCAATATCGCCGCGATGAAGCAGCTGGGCGTGACCGATCTCGTCGCCGTCTCCGCCGTGGGTTCGCTGAAAGAGGCCTATGCGCCGGGCGATTTCCTGATCGTGGACCAGTATATGGACCGCACCTTCGCCCGCGAAAAGACCTTCTTCGGTCCCGGCATGGTCGGTCATGTCTCGGTGGCCCATCCCGTCTGTGCGGAGCTTTCGACCGCCTGCGCCGAGGCCGCGCGCAAGACCGGCGTCACCGTCCACGAGGGGGGCACCTATGTCGCGATGGAAGGCCCGCAATTCTCCACCAAAGCCGAGAGCGAGCTCTACCGCCAATGGGGCGCTGATGTGATCGGCATGACCGGCATGCCCGAGGCGAAGCTCGCCCGCGAGGCGGAGCTGCACTATGCATGTGTCGCGATGATTACCGATTACGACTGCTGGCACCCCGATCACGATGCCGTGGACGTGGCGCAGGTCGTTGCCGTGGCGATGAAGAATGCCGATAAGGCGCGCGCTCTGGTCGCGGCCCTGCCGGGTCTGCTGAAAGGGACAGCGGGCGATTGCGCCACCGGCTGCACCCGTGCCCTCGACAGCGCGATCATGACCGCCCCCGACAAGCGCGACCCCGAGATGGCGCGCAAACTGAAGACCATCGCGGGCCGCGTGCTCGAGCTCTGAGGATCCCATGAACGTCAAAGACTATATCCGCACCATCGCCGACTTCCCGCATGAAGGGATCATGTTCCGCGATGTGACCACGCTTTTCGCCGATCCGCGCGGCTTCCGCATGGCGATCGACCAGATGCTTCACCCGTGGGCGGGCCAGCAGATCGACAAGGTCGTGGGGCTGGAGGCGCGCGGCTTCATCATCGGCGGCGCGATCGCGCATCAGCTGTCGAAAGGCTTCGTGCCGATCCGCAAGAAGGGCAAGCTGCCCGGCCAGACGATTTCGCAGGCTTACCAGCTGGAATATGGCGAGGCGGTGATGGAGATGCATGAGGATGCGATCAAGCCCGGCGAGAAGGTTCTGGTCGTCGACGACCTTCTGGCCACCGGCGGCACGGCGCAAGCGGGCATCCAGCTGATCGAACGCGTGGGCGGCGAGATCGTGGGCCTCTCCTTCATCGTCGATCTGCCGGAACTGGGCGGGCGCAAACTGCTCGAAGATCGCGGCATGAATGTCAGCGTGCTCTGCGAATTCGAGGGGGCGTGAGCCCCCGTCCGGTCCCCGCCATTCTCGCCGTCGTGATCCGCGACGGACAGGCCCTGCTGGTGCAACGGGCCAACCCGCCCGAAGCCGGGCTATGGGGCTTTCCCGGCGGCAAGGTCGAGCTTGGCGAAACGCTTCTCGCGGCGGCAGAGCGCGAATTGCTGGAGGAAACCGGCGTGCAGGCGCGGGCCACCCATGCCTTCAACGCGCTCGATGTACTTGCCCATGACGATGCGGGCGCGCTGGAGCATCACTTCGTGCTGATCGCGGTCGAATGTCAGTGGCAGGCCGGAGAGCCGGTCGCCGCCGATGACGCTCTGGATGCGCGCTGGGTCGATGTCGACCGGATGGAGGACGACCTTCCCCTAAGCCGCGATGTAGCACGGATCGCGCGGCAGGCCGCCGCGCTGGGGCCGCGTTAACGTCTTTCTTACGCAAATCGACCTAACCTGACCGGGCCAGATGGTTCGGCTGCTTGCAATGACACGTGAACCAGAACGCCGCGCTCCGCCTGCTCTCCTGGCGGGGCGCGTTTCTCTTGGCCTTCAGCGCTCCGCCAGCACCGCGCCGGGGTTCAGGATGCCCTTGGGATCAAGCGCCGCCTTGATCGCGCGCATCGCGGCCAGCTTGCCCGGATCGCCGTAGCGCTCCAGATCGCCCACCTTGAGCCGCCCGATCCCATGCTCGGCCGAGATCGAGCCGCCGAAACGGTCGACCAGATCGTAGACCGTCTCGGGGATCGCACGGCGCAGGTTCTCGTATTCCTTGCGGTCGCGCCCCTCGGCGGGGAAGGCGTTGAAATGCAGATTGCCGTCGCCGACATGGCCGAAGCAGTTGATCCGGATATTGCCGAGGTCGAGAAGAGCGCCACGCGCCTCTTCGATGAAAGCGGCCAGCTTCGGCAGCGGCAGCGAGATGTCGTGGCTCGATATCGACCCGATCCGCTTGTTCGCTTCCGGCAGGCTCTCGCGCAGCGACCACATCTGGGCGCGCTGGCTCTCGGAGCTTGCGATCACCCCGTCGCTGACCAGCCCCTCGGCGGCCTCGAACAGCTCCGCAAGCGCCTCTTCCGGGGTGAGCCCCTCGGGCAGACCGATCTCGATCAGCACCGACCAGTCGGGGCGCGCCTCGAAAGGTTGATGCACCTCCGGTCCGACCTCGTCGAGGAAACGCAGCCCCTGCCCCGAGATCAACTCGAAGGCCGAGACGCAGCCCGGCATCCTGGCCTCGGCCAGTTCCAGAAGTTCCAGCGCTGCGGCGGGGCTCTCGACAACCATCATCGCCGTGCCGACCGCCGCCGGGCGCGGGAAGAGCCGCAGCGTCGCGGCCGTGATGATCCCGAGCGTGCCCTCGGACCCGATCAGCAGGTCCTTCAGATCGTAGCCGGTATTGTCCTTGCGCAGATGCTTGAGGCCGGAGATCACCGTGCCATCGGCCAGCACCGCCTCGACGCCCAGACACAGCTCGCGCGCGTTGCCATAGCGCAGTACGTTCACCCCGCCCGCATTGGTCGCCAGCACACCGCCGATCCGGGCGGAGCCCTGGCTCGCGATGGTCAGCGGGAACAGCCGCTCCACACCTTCCGCCGCCTGCTGCGCCTCAAGCAGAGTCGCGCCTGCCTCGATCTCCAGCACATGGCCGCTGACCGCGCGAACCGCGTTCATTTTCTCGAGGCTCAGGATCACCGGCGCGGGGCCGTCCTCGGTGATCTGGCCGCCGACCAGCCCGGTGCCGCCGCCATAGGGCATCACAGCGACGCCCGCCGCGTGGCAGTGCTTCAGAACCGCAGCGACCTCTTCGGTCGACGTCGGCTTCACCAGCACCCCGCCGATACCGTGATAGCGCCCGCGCGGCTCTTCGAGAAAGGACGCCCCCGGCGCGCCGAGGCTCAGGCGCGGCACCGCCTCCCGCAGCGTCTCGACGAAACTTTCATCAGCGGCGGTACGCATCTCTGACTCCTTCGGCTTGGCTTAAGTATCCCGGGGGGCTGGCTGCGCCAGCGGGGGCAGCGCCCCCTCTGCCGTTCGCCCCGCAACATGTCGCGCGAGCGCAGGCGTCCCTATCGGACATCCGTCCGTCCCCGGCGATCCGAGCGCAGGTTGGAATAGAGGACGTGATTGCGCCAGCGCCCGTTGATCTGCAGGTAGCTCTGCGCGACTCCCTCGTATTTGAAACCGGATTTCTCCAGAACCCCGCGCGAGGCCGCATTCTCGGGCAGGCAGGCCGCCTCGATCCGGCTGAGGTCGAGCTTGGTGAAGGCGTAATGCACGACGGCCTCGATCGCCTCGCGCATGTAACCCTGACGCGCGTGACGCTGGCCGATCCAATAGCCCAGCGTGCCCGCCTGCGCCGGTCCGCGCCGGATATTGTCGAGCGTGATCGCCCCGAGGAACGTCTCGTCGCGGCGCGAGAACAGGAAGACGGGGACCGCGGTGCCATTCGCGATCGCGCGCGCGGCCCAGTAGACCCGGTTGGAGAAGGCCTTGCGCCCGAGATGGTCGGAGGACCAGCTCGGCTCCCACGGGGTCAGGAAGGCGCGGCTGTCCTCACGCAGGCTGGCCCACGGGCGATAATCCCCATGCTGCGGCGGACGAAGGATCATCCGATCCGTATCGATCCGCAGCTGACGACGGCGCGCGAACATCAGGCGGCGAGCCTTTCCCGCAATGCGCCCAGTTCGGGAGCATCCTTGACCGGACCGTAAAGCGCCATCGCGGTGCGACCACCGATCGCGAGCCGTTCCCCGAAATCGCGCACCGCGTCACGGGTGACGCTGTCGATCCGGGCCGAGGCCTCGTCAATCCCGGGCACCCGGCCCCAGATATAGAGGCTGCGCGCCATGCGTTCTGCGCGCGCCGAAGCGCTTTCCAGCCCCATCAGCAGCCCCGCCTTGATCTGGGCGCGGGCGCGGGCGATCTCGACCTCGGTCATGTCTTCGGCCGCGCGCTTCAACTCGTCGATGGTCAGCTCGGCCAGACCGCGAATCTCGTCGCCCGACGTGCCCGCGTAGACGGTGAACATGCCGGTGTCCTCGTAGGCGCCGGCTTGCGAGAAGATCGTGTAACACAGGCCCCGTTCTTCGCGGATCTTCTGGAACAGGCGCGAGGACATGCCCCCGCCCATCGCGACCGAATAGACTTGCGCGGTATATAGATCGGCGTCGCGATAGCTGGGCGCTTCGATGCCAAGCGCGAAATGCGCCTGTTCGAGCTGTTTGATCTCGCGCCGCTCGTTGCCAACCCATTTCGCCGGATAAGGCGCGGGGTTCAGCGCGGGGCGCAGATCACCGAAGATATCCTCGGCGCGTTTCACGATCTCCGCGTGATCGACATTACCAGCCGCCGAGAGGATCATCTGATCCGGGCCGTAATGCTCGGACACGAAGCCGGACAGATCGTCGCGCGCGAAGCTGCGGACCTTCTCCGCCGGGCCGAGGATGGTGCGGCCCATCGGCTGATCAGGGTAAGCTGCCTCTTGCAGCCAGTCGAAAATCACGTCGTCGGGCGTGTCGAGCGATTGGCCGATCTCTTGCAGGATCACGCCGCGCTCCACCTCGATCTCACGCTGATCGAAGACCGGGTTAAGCAGGATGTCCGAAATAACGTCGAGTGCGAGCGGCACGTCTTCGGCCAGCACGCGGGCGTAATAGGCGGTCATCTCGCGCGAAGTATAGGCGTTGATATAGCCGCCCACATCCTCGATCGCTTCCGCGATCTGCAGCGCCGAGCGAGTCTTGGTGCCCTTGAACGCCATATGTTCGAGGAAATGCGCGATGCCGTTCTGCTCGGGGCGTTCGTGGCGGCCACCGGCAGTAATCCAGACGCCGATCGCGGCGGAGGCGAGGCCCGGCATCGTCTCGGTGATGATACGCAAGCCGTTCTTCAGGGTGGTCATTTCGATCATGTGCGGCGACGCTCCCGGATCAGCGCTTCAAGGTCGGCGAGGTCGTTCGGCACCCGGGTCACACGCTCCTCGCGGGTGAACAGGTCGGCCATGCGCGGCGGCAGGTCGGGGCGGATGCCCGTCGCCTCTTCTACGGCATCGGGGAACTTCGCGGGATGCGCGGTCGCGAGCGTGATCATCGGAGTGGCCGGGTCACGCGCGACGGCAGCTTTGCCCACGTTCACGCCGACCGCCGAATGCGGGCAAAGCAATTCGCCGGTTTCCTTGAGCGTATCGCCGATCTCTTCCATCGTGCGCGCCTCGCCGACCGAACCGCTGTCGTAGATATCCCGGAGCGCACCGATCGCGTTTTCGGAGACGGTGAAGGAGCCTTCGGTTTTCAGCTCGTCCATCAGCTTCTCGATCGCGGCCCCGTCCTTGCCATAGGCCCAGAACAGCGCGCGCTCGAAGTTCGAACTCACCTCGATATCCATCGACGGCGAGATCGAGGGCGTGACGCCCTGCTTGGTGTAATCGCCCTTCTCGAGGCAGCGATGCAGGATGTCGTTCTGGTTCGTCGCGATCACCAGACGCTCGACCGGCAAACCCATTTCCTTTGCGAGAAAGCCCGCGAAGATATCACCGAAATTGCCGGTGGGCACGGTGAAGGACACTTTGCGATGCGGCGCGCCGAGCGCCACGGCGGAGGAGAAGAAATACACGATCTGCGCCAGCACGCGGGCGAAGTTGATCGAGTTCACGCCCGCCAGACCGACCTCGTCGCGGAAGTCGAAATCGTTGAACATGTCCTTCAGCTTCGCCTGACAATCGTCGAAATCGCCATCGAGCGCGAGCGCGTGCACGTTGCCCTCGACGGGCGTCGTCATCTGGCGGCGCTGCACTTCGGACACCCGGCCATGCGGGAAGAGGATGAACACGTCGACATTGTCGAGCCCGCGGAACGCCTCGATCGCGGCCGAGCCGGTATCGCCCGAGGTGGCGCCGACGATGGTGATCTTCTGATTGCGCTTTTGCAGCTCAATCTGGAACAGCTGTCCGATCACCTGCATCGCGAAATCCTTGAACGCGAGCGTGGGGCCGTGGAACAGCTCCAGCAGGAAGTGGTTCGGCGCCAGCTGCACCATCGGCGCGCGGGCGACATGGCCGAAGCCGGAATAGGCGCGGGAAATGGCGCCGCGCAGTTCCTCGTCCGAGAAGGTCTCGGAGACGAAGGGCTTCATCACGCGGAAGGCGATTTCCTCGTAGGGCTGCCCTGCGAGCGCGGCGATCTCGTCGGCGGAAAACTGCGGCACGGTCTCGGGCACGTAGAGCCCGCCGTCACGGGCAAGCCCCGTCAGCATCGCATCGCCGAAATTCAGAACCGGGGCTTTGCCCCGAGTGGAAACATAACGCATCGTCAATCCTCAGGCCTGTTGCCGCCTGATACGCCAGAGAAGAAAGATTGTCATCCCGGCCCAGACGATTGCGAGCAAAAACCAGGTGATCGCGTAGCCGAGGTGATCGTTGGGGATGCCGGTGATCGTGACGGGGACCGGCGTTATGCCCTGCGCCGCGCCTTGGACGGTGCGGGCAACGATCAGGATCGGCTCGGTGCCGAGCTTCGCGGCCATCGCAGGCACGTCGCGGGCGAACCAGATGCCCGACTTCGCGTCGGGCTTGGGCGTGTAGCTGTCGGCTTCTTCGGGCCAGTGCAGGTTTCCGGTGACGGTCAGATCCGTTGCGGGGCGGTCGGTGCCTTTCTCGCCCTCAGGGATGAAGCCGCGATCGAGCAGGATCTTGCGGCCCTTATCGGTTTGGAAGGCGTCAACGACCCGATAGCCCGCGCCAACTCCCTTCTGGCCCGAAAGCACGAGGATCTCCTGCCCCGTCGTGCGCCCGCTTACCGTGACGGGTTCGTATTTCAGCGGCTTGGTGTCGGTGCCTTCCGGCGGCAGCGCCTGCGGCTTGCCTTCGATCTTGGCGGAAATCTCGGCCAGCATCGCCTCTTTCCAGCCAAGGCGCTGCACCTGCCAGATGCCGAGCGAGATCAGGATCGCGCAGCCGACGACGCCCAGCAGCAGCGGAAAGATATAGCGTTTCATCAAGCCTCCAAGAAAGCGGCGCGAGGGTCGCCCCCCGCGCCGATCTGCGCATTTTGCGTGTGATGGCCGGGGGCGCTTACGCGCTGCCCCAGATATAGATCGACGCGAACAGGAAGAGCCAGACCACATCGACGAAGTGCCAGTACCAGGCGGCGGCCTCGAAACCGACATGCTCGTTCTGGGTCATCTGGCCGCGCACGATACGCAGCAGGCAGACCAGCAGGAAGATCGTCCCGATGATCACGTGCGCGCCGTGGAAGCCGGTCGCCATGAAGAAGTTGGCGCCATAGATATTGCCCGCCAAACCGAAGGCCGCGTGGCTGTATTCGTAGGCCTGCAGCACCGTGAAGGACGCGCCGAGGATCACCGTGAGGATCAGCCCCTGCTTGACCTGGCTGCGGTCGTTCTCATGGACCAGAGCGTGGTGCGCCCAGGTTAGCGTCACGCCCGAAAGCAGCAGGATTACGGTGTTGATCAGCGGAAGGTGCCACGGATCGAAGGTAACGATGCCCTCGGGCGGCCAGACGCCATCCTTGAGCGGGCTCATCGGGCCCATCGGGTACATGGCGTGCTTGAAGAAGCTCCAGAACCAGGCCGCGAAGAACATCACTTCGGACATGATGAACAGGATGAAGCCATAGCGCAGGCCGATCCGGACGACGGGCGTGTGATCGCCGGTCTCGCCCTCGTGGACTACGTCCGACCACCAGCCATACATGGTATAAAGCACCACGAGCAGGCCGCCGAAGAAGACGTAATGGGTGATGCTCTGCATCCAGAGCACCGCCCCGAAGAGCATGATGAAGCCACCAACGGCACCGAGGAAGGGCCAGATCGAGGGCGGTAGGATGTGGTAGTCGTGGTTCTTTGCGTGGGCCATGCGTCTCCCTCCGATGGCTAGTTGACCGTCTCCGTCTCCCTTTGACGGACCGAGGCGGTGTCTTCCGGCTCGGGAAGGTCGGTTTGATAGAAAGTGTAGCTCAACGTGATCGCGTGAATCCGCTTCGCATCCGCATCATCGACGATGCCGGGATCGACGAAGAAGCTCACCGGCATCTGCACCCTCTCCCCGGGTTGCAGCACCTGTTCGGTGAAGCAGAAGCACTGGATCTTGTCGAAATAGTAGCCGGCCACATCGGGCGAGACGTTGTAGCTCGCCGTGCCCGCGATGACGTGATCGGTCGGGTTGTAGGCCTCGTAGAAGGCCAGCCCGTTCTGGCCGATCTTCAGCTTCATCTCGGTCTGGACCGGCTTGAATTTCCACGGCATGCCCGGTGCCACGTTGGCGTCGAAACGCACGAGAATCTCGCGGTCGAGAACCTTGTCGGGCAGCACCTCGGCAGTGTTGGTCGTGCCGCCATATCCGGTGGTCTTGCAGAACCAGTTGTAGAACGGCACCGCAGCCCAAGCCCCTGCCCCCATCACGACGATCACCGCGAGCAGCGAGAGCAGCACGCGCGTATTCGACCGATCTGTGGGGCGCTGGGTCATTTCGAAGCGCCCTCCGCCGGCAGCACCGAGGCGCGCGGCTGGTGGTCGTAGGCTTCCATCTTCGAGCCGTTCTCGACCTTGACCACGGTCAGGCCGAAGACGATCGCGACGAACCCGAGAAGAACCGCTCCAAGCCCCACATTGCGGGTGAACCGGCGGATATGGAGGTCACTGTCCCGGGTGATTGCCATCGCTTACCAAGCTCCCAAACCGATATAGCTCAGCCCCGCTTCGGCCAGCAAAGCCGCGAAATGCGCGAAGAGGTAGATGAGCGAGAAATAGAAGAAGCGCTTTTCGACCGCGTATTTGTCGGCCTCCGCCTGCGCTTCGGTGCGGGCGTGAATCTCGATCGCGCCCTTGATGAAGAGCGCGTTCATGATCAGCGCCGTCGCGAAATAGACCGGGCCGCCGATCGAGGTGAAACCGGTGCCGACCGCGATGGGGGCGAGGATGAAGGCGTAGAACAGGATGTTCTTGCGCGTCACCACCCGACCATGGGTCGAGGTCAGCATCGGCACTTTCGCCTCGTCGTAATCGGACTTCATGAACAGCGCGAGCGACCAGAAATGCGGCGGCGTCCAGAGGAAGACCAGCAGGAACATCGCCACGGATTCGATCGAGATGCCACCCGTCGACACGGCCCAGCCGATCATCGGAGGGAAGGCGCCCGCAGCGCCGCCGATCACGATGTTCTGCGGCGTCGCGCGCTTCAGCCACATCGTGTAGACGACGACATAGAAGAAGATGGTGAAAGCAAGGAACAGGCCCGAGAAGATATTCGTGGCCAGCGCCAGCATCACGCAGGAGATGCCCGAGAGCGCCAGCCCGAAGCCCAGCGCCTCGCGCTCAGAGATGCGGCCCGCCGGGATGGGACGACCGCGAGTGCGGCGCATGATCCGGTCGATATCCGCGTCATACCACATATTCAGTGCGCCCGAGGCGCCACCGCCCAGCGCGATGAACAGGATCGCGACGAAGCCCACGAAGGGATGCACCGGATTCGGCGCCACCACGAGACCGACGAAAGCGGTGAAGACCACCAGCGACATCACGCGCGGCTTCAGAAGCGCGATGTAGTCGCCGAACCGCGCCTCGTTGTCCTGTTGGCGAATATAGCTGATGTCACTCATGAAAGCGTTCCTCGGGTGTTATCGCACGATGTATTCAGTTCTGTGCGACCCGAACCGCCCCATCCGTCTCGACCGAGGCGAAGTCATTCTTCGCACGCTCGAGCCAGTTAGCGTAAACTTCCGGTGAGACAACTTTGACCACAATGGGCATGTAAGCGTGGTTGGTGCCGCAAAGCTCCGAACACTGGCCGAAATACACACCTTCTTGATCGGCCTTAAACCACAATTGCGCGATCCGGCCCGGCACGGCGTCCTGCTTCACCGCGAAGGCCGGCACGGTCCAGCTGTGAATCACGTCCGCGCCAGTGACTTGCACGACGATCGTCTTGCCTTTCGGCACCACCATCGCGTTGTCAGCTGCCAGCAGGTATTCGTCAGGTGCATAGCCATGCTCTTCGAGGTCTTCCTTCGCGAGCAGAAGCGAATCGAACGAAATGCCCTCATCGGGGTATTCGTAGCCCCAGTACCACTGGTAACCGGTGACCTTCACGGTGATGTCGCCCTCGGGAATTTCCTGCTGGTTCCACAGCGCGGGCAACGAGAAGGCCCCGATCGCCACGAGGATCACGATCGGCACGAAGGTCCAGGTGATCTCGAGAGGCGTGTTATGGGTGAAGCTGCGCGGCGTCGGGTTGGCGCGGCTGTTGAAGCGCAGCAGCGAATAGATGATCAGGGCGAAGACCAGAACGCAGATCGCGGCGATGATGACCAGAAGCATATGGTCGAGCCATTGCTGGTCTTCCGCGAGGTTGGACGACGCAGGCTGGAACCCCGTCCCGCCCAGATGCGGCTTACCGATTACCGGCAGCCCCTTGATCATGTCCTGAGCCGAGGCCTGCCCGGCGACGAGCGTCGACAGAACAGCCGACGTGACAGCGGCCGCGATACCGCGGCCCTTGCTTGCAAAGCGCATAAGTCCCATGTCTCCCTTTTGGCGGCGTTTCTCCCTGCCGCCCGACGGCGTCCGGCTCTCCCAAACCGTTCACCGTTGCGTGTTCTCACTTTAAAATCATATTGGGAGGATGGCGCAAGCAAAAGCTGCGACATTTTGGCAATTTTGATCGCTATCCGAGGAGAGACGATGACCCAGCCCGACCGTTTCGCGCCATTCGAGGACAAGCTCGACAAGGACCGCGCCCTGCAATTGCTGCGCGAGGCGACCGCGGGGGCCGAGGATGGCGAGTTGTTTCTCGAACAGCGTCGGTCCGAGGCGCTCGTGTTCGATGACGGGCGGGTCAAGACCGCCTCTTATGACGCCTCCGAAGGATTCGGCCTGCGGGCGGTGAAGGGCGATGTCGCGGGCTATGCCCATTCGACCGAGATTTCCGAAGCCGCGCTGAAACGGGCGACCGAAACTGCGCGGCTGGCCGTGGGCGACGGCGGCGGCACGATGGCGCCCCCGCCCAAAGGGACGAACCTGCATCTATATAGTGATACCGATCCGGTCTCCGACACGCCCTTCGCGGCGAAGATCGACATACTGCGCGAGATCGACGCCTTCGCCCGCGACCTCGACCCGCGCGTCGTGCAGGTCTCGGCCTCGATGGCGGCGAGCCTGCAGGAGGTCTTCATTCTTCGCCCCGAGGGCGGGTTGGTCTCGGATATCCGCCCGATGGCGCGGATCAACATCTCGGTGATCGTGGAAGAGAACGGGCGGCGCGAGTCCGGCGGTCATGGCGGCGGCGGACGCTTCGGACTGTCGGGCCTGATCGAACCCGCGCATTGGCAACCCGTCGCGCGTGAGGCGCTGCGCATCGCGCTGGTGAACCTGCGCGCCGAGCCCGCGCCCGCCGGGGTGATGGACGTCGTGCTTGGCCCGGGCTGGCCGGGTGTGCTGTTGCACGAAGCAGTCGGGCACGGGTTGGAAGGCGACTTCAACCGCAAGAAATCTTCGGCCTTCGCCGGGCTGATGGGCCAGCAGGTCGCCGCGAAAGGTGTCACCGTGCTTGATGACGGCACGATCCCCGATCGGCGCGGTTCGATCACGATCGACGACGAGGGCACGCCCTCGGGCAAGAACGTGCTGATCGAGGACGGCGTGCTCGTAGGCTACATGCAGGACCGCCAGAACGCGCGGCTGATGGGCGTCGAGGCCACCGGCAACGGGCGGCGCGAGAGCTTCGCCCATGCCCCGATGCCGCGGATGACCAACACTTATATGCTCGGCGGCGATGCCGATCCGGGCGAGATCCTCGCCGATCTGAAGGACGGCATCTATGCGGTCGGCTTCGGCGGCGGTCAGGTCGACATCACCAATGGCAAGTTCGTCTTCAACTGCACCGAAGCCTATCGCGTAAAGAACGGTGTCGTAGGAGCACCAGTAAGAGGCGCGACCCTGATCGGCGACGGGCCGACCGCGATGCAGCATATCCGCGCCATCGGCAACGACCTCGCCCTCGACCCCGGCATCGGCAATTGCGGCAAGGCGGGGCAATGGGTACCGGTCGGCGTCGGCCAGCCGACCCTGATGATCGGCGGCCTCACGGTGGGCGGCTCGGCAGCGTAATCGTTTCCGGCAAATACGGGCGGGACGGTCCATGAAGTCCGCTTCGCCCGCGCGATCACCAGCTGCAAATCGGCGACGCCGAAAATTTGCAGTCAAAACGCAGAAAATTCCTTCCAAACGCCGCGCACACCGAGTTTTGGTAACAACTTATTAAGAATAACACGGCAAGAAGGGTGGGCGATTGAGGCGGAGGGCCGGATGGAAACAGATTTGTTTTCTTACCCCACCCCCTTCACCCCACCCACCACGGAAGAAGACGAACTATCTGCTCTTCGCCTCATTCGCTCCCGACGTGTCGGGCCCACGACTTTCCACAGATTGATCGGCGAACATGGCTCCGCGACGGCAGCGCTCGCGGCCCTGCCAGAGGTCGCACGCGCGGCGGGCGTCACCGACTACACCCCTTTCCCCGAGAAACAGGCCCGCGCCGAGATCAAGGCGGGCAAGGCCGCAGGGGCGCTGCTCCTGATTCATGGAGGGCCTGACTATCCCCCCGCGCTTGCGCAGATCGACGATGCGCCACCCGTGCTCTGGGCGCTTGGCCAGCCGGAGCTGCTCGCCCGCCCGATGATCGCGCTAGTCGGTGCGCGCAACGCATCCTCGCTGGGGCTGCGCATGGCGAAGCGGTTGAGCGAAGGGCTGGGCGAGGCGGGCATCTGCGTGGTCTCCGGGCTGGCGCGCGGGATCGATGCCGCCGCCCATGAGGCCGCCCTGCCCACCGGGACGATCGCGGTGCAGGCGGGTGGAATCGACGTGATCTACCCGCAGGAGAACACGACGCTTGCCCGACAGATCGCGGAGACCGGGCTGCGGCTGACCGAAGCCCCGCCCGGCACGCAGCCGCAGGCGCGCCACTTCCCTGCGCGCAACCGGATTATCTCGGGGCTCAGCGCCGGCGTCGTCGTGGTCGAAGCGGCCCTGAAATCCGGCAGCCTGATCACCGCGCGCGATGCGCTCGATCAGGGGCGCGAGGTAATGGCCGTCCCGGGACACCCGATGGACGGGCGCGCGGGCGGCTGCAACGCGCTGCTCCGCGACGGCGCGACATTGGTGCGCGGGCCCGAGGACGTGCTGGCCGCGCTCAATGCGCGGAGAGCGACCGTCGCCCGGACCGCACCCGAACCCAGCCCCCGGCGTTCGTCCGGAAAGCCAGCTCCGGAACCTGCCGATCTGGGCACGAAGATCCTCGAACGGCTCGGCCCCTCCCCCACCGCCGAGGATCAGGTGATCCGCGATCTCGACGTGCCGGCGGCGGCCTTTTCACAGGCCCTCACCGCACTCGAAATCGAGGGCCGAATAGAGCGCCATCGCGGCGGGCTGATCAGCCGCCCGGTTTAAGGCCTGCGGGATTTCCTCAGCGCCAGGGTGCATTGACAATCCCCACCAAACCCCCACATGTTCCGCGCCCAGACCCTTTAGCGCTGAATAGTGAGGACCTTATGGCCGTTGTCGTCGTCGAATCCCCTGCCAAGGCCAAGACGATCAACAAGTATCTAGGGTCCGATTACACCGTTCTCGCCTCCTTCGGTCACGTCCGCGATCTGCCTCCGAAAGACGGTTCGGTCGATCCCGAGCACGATTTCGAGATGAAATGGGAAGTCGCTAGCGACTCGAAAAAGCACATCAAGGCGATCACCGACGCGCTGAAAGATGACGACACGCTGATCCTCGCAACCGACCCCGATCGCGAAGGCGAAGCCATCTCGTGGCACCTGCAGGAAGCGCTGGAGAAGAAGCTCAAGGGCAAGAACGTCTCCCGCGTCACCTTCAACGCGATCACCAAGACCGCAATCCAAGAAGCGATGAAGCATCCGCGCGATGTCGATGCGCCGCTGGTGGAGGCCTATCTCGCCCGCCGCGCACTCGATTACCTCGTGGGCTTCAACCTCTCGCCGGTTCTCTGGCGCAAGCTGCCTGGCGCGAAATCGGCGGGCCGTGTCCAGTCGGTTTGCCTGCGCCTCATCGTCGAGCGCGAGATGGAGATCGAAGCCTTCAAGCCGCGTGAATACTGGACGGTGAAGGTGACCCTGACGACGCCGCGCGGTCAGGAATACGAAGCGCGCCTGTCGGTTCTCGGCGGCAAGAAGCTCGAGAAATATGACCTCGAGAACGAGACCGCAGCCGAGATGGCGGTGCAGGCGATCACCTCGCGCGATCTCAGTGTGACCTCGGTCGAGGCGAAGCCCGCCAACCGCAACCCCTACCCGCCCTTCATGACCTCGACGCTGCAGCAGGAAGCCAGCCGCAAGTTCGGTTTCGGCGCGCGCGCCACGATGTCGGCGGCGCAGCGTCTCTACGAGGCGGGGCACATCACCTATATGCGGACCGACGGCATCGACATGGCCCCCGAGGCGGTGATGCAGGCGCGCGATGCGATCAAGGACAAGTTCGGCGACAGCTACGTCCCGAAAAGCCCGCGCATGTACAAGAACAAGGCGAAGAACGCGCAGGAAGCGCACGAATGTATCCGCCCCACGGATATGTCGAAATCGCCCGACAAGCTGAAGCTCTCCGACGATCAGTGGAAGCTGTATGATCTGATCTGGAAACGCACGATCGCGTCGCAGATGGAAGCGGCCCGGTTCGAGCGGACGACCGTTCTCGTCGGCTCCGGCGACGAACAGGTGGAATTGCGCGCGACCGGCTCCGTCGTTGTGTTCGACGGCTTCCTGAAAGTCTACGATCAGGGCCGCGACGACGATGAGGGCGAAGACAGCAACCGTCTGCCGCAGATTCACGAGGGCGAAGAGGCCAGGAAGGGCGACATCACGCCCGAGCAGCACTTCACCCAACCGCCGCCGCGCTACACTGAGGCGACCTTGGTCAAGCGGATGGAAGAGCTCGGCATCGGGCGCCCCTCCACCTATGCCTCGATTGTCACGACGATTCAGGATCGCGGCTATGTCCGCAAGGACAAGAACCGCCTGATCCCGGAAGATACCGGGCGCTTGGTGACGGCCTTCCTGTCGAACTACTTCAAGCGCTACGTGGAATACGATTTCACCGCCGATCTGGAAGATCAGCTCGACGATATCTCCGCAGGCGATCGCGACTATAAGGAAGTGCTCAAGCGCTTCTGGCGTGATTTCTCGGCAGCTCTGGAAGAGACGTCGGAGCTGCGGATCTCGGAAGTGCTCGACAAGATCGACGAGGTTCTGGCGCCGCATCTCTATCCGCCGCGCCCCGACGGGTCGGACCCGCGCATCTGCCCGCTTTGCGGCAGTGGCAAACTGCACCTGAAGACCGCGCGCTCCGGCGGGGCCTTCATCGGCTGCGGCAACTATCCCGAATGTCGTTTCACCCGGCCTCTGTCGGCGCCCGATGGCGACGATGAGGTTCAGGCGCTCGACGGCAAGGTGCTGGGCTATGACGAGGAGCAGGCGATCACGCTGCGTGTGGGTCGTTTCGGCCCTTACGTCCAGAAGGGCGAGCCGACCGAGGATGTGCCGAAACCCCCTCGCGCTTCGCTGCCCAAGGGCTGGAAACCCGAGGAAATCGACCTCGAAAAGGCGCTGCTGCTCTTGAGCCTGCCGCGCGAGATCGGCCCGCACCCCGAGGACGGCGAGTTGGTCGAAGCCGGGATCGGCCGCTACGGGCCCTACGTCAAGAAAGGCCGCATCTACGCGAACCTGCCGGAAGTTGACGAGGTCTTCACCATCGGCATGAACCGCGCCGTGGAAGTGATCGCCCAGAAAGCCGCCAAGGGCGGGCGCGGTGCCGCCGCGAAACCGCTTAAGGAGTTGGGCGAACACCCCGAGGGCGGCCCGATCGCGGTCATGCCGGGGCGCTACGGTCCCTACGTCAAATGGGGCAAGATCAACGCGACCCTGCCGAAAGAGCTTGAACCGGAAGCCGTCACGCTCGAAGACGCGCTTCCGCTGATCGAGGCGAAGGCGGCCAAGAAGGGCGGCACAAAGAAGAAAGCCGCGCCTAAAAAAACGACCGCGAAGAAGCCTGCGGCCAAGAAACCGACCGCCAAGAAGACCGCCGCGAAGAAACCCGCGGCGAAAAAGACGGCGGCCAAGAAGACCGACGAGGAGTGAGGCGCCCGCGCCCACTTCGTCTTGATGAAAAAATCCCGGGGGAGCGCGACAGAGCGGGGGCAGAGCCCCCTCCCGGCGCGCTCGCGCGCGAAGTTGACCCCAACACACCACCCTCGCCGCATCGCAGCAATTGACTCCCCTCCGCCCCGGCGTCATCTTCACGCGCATATGAGCGGAGGATATCCATGAACAAGATTTACGGTTCCGCGAAGGAGGCTCTCGACGGGCTTCTCTTCGACGGAATGCTGATCGCGGCAGGCGGCTTCGGCCTCTGCGGCATCCCTGAAATGCTGATCGACGCGCTGGTCGAGAGCAAGGTCAAGGACATCACCGTCGCGTCGAACAATTGCGGCGTGGACGGGTTCGGCCTCGGCAAGCTGCTCGACACGAAGCAGATCAAGAAGATGATGTCGTCTTACGTGGGCGAGAACGCCGAGTTCATGCGCCAGTATCTGAGCGGCGAACTCGAGCTGGAATTCAACCCGCAGGGCACTCTGGCAGAGCGCATGCGCGCCGCCGGCCACGGCATCCCCGGCTTCTACACCAAGACCGGCTATGGCACCCAGATCGCCGAAGGCAAAGAGGTGAAGGTGTTCAACGGCGAGCACTACATCCTCGAAGAGGGCATCTTCGCTGACGTCTCCATTGTGAAGGCGTGGAAAGCGGATGAGACTGGCAACGCTGTGTTCCGCAAGACGGCCCGCAACTTCAACCCACCGGCGGCGATGTGCGGCAAGGTCTGCGTGATGGAAGTCGAAGAGATCGTGCCCGTGGGCTCGCTCGACCCTGACTGCATCCACCTGCCCGGCATCTACGTGCACCGCCTGATCCAGGGCGAACATGAGAAGCGCATCGAGAAAGTCACCACCCGCGAAAAGAAGGAGGCCTGACCCATGGCATGGGATAGAAATCAGATGGCCGCCCGCGCGGCGCAGGAGCTTGAAGACGGCACCTATGTGAACCTCGGCATCGGCATCCCGACGCTGGTCCCGAACTTCATCCCCGAGGGCGTGCACGTCACGCTGCAATCGGAGAACGGCATGCTGGGCATGGGCCCCTTCCCCTATGAGGGCGAAGAGGATCCCGACCTGATCAACGCTGGCAAGCAGACGATCACCGAACTGCCCAACACGGTCTATTTCGACAGCGCGATGAGCTTTGGGATGATCCGTGGCGGCAAGATCGCGATGGCGATCCTCGGCGCGATGGAAGTGGCCGAGAATGGCGATCTGGCGAACTGGATGATCCCCGGCAAGCTGGTGAAGGGCATGGGCGGCGCGATGGACCTCGTGGCGGGCGTGAAGCGAGTCATCGTCGTAATGGATCACACCAACAAGCATGGCGACAGCAAACTGCTGAAGGAATGCACCCTGCCGCTGACCGGCACCGGCGTCGTCAACCGCATCATCACCAATCTCGGTGTCCTCGATGTGGTCGAGGGCGGACTGAAGATCGTCGAATGCGCCGAGGGCGTCACCGAGGACGAGATCCGCGAAGCGACCGAGGCGACGATCGTCAACTGATCGCCTCCATAGGTTAGATACGGAAAGAGCGGCCTTCAGGGGCCGCTCTTTGCCATTTGGGTGACCCGGAAAACGCAACCGTCGCTCACCAGCTGCGGGCGCGTCGCACAGAGCCCCCGCGCCACGTTCCACGCCGCCAGCACCTTAGGCACGTAGTCGCGCGTCTCCGCATAGGGCGGCACGCCGTCATTGCGCTTCACCGCGTTCTCGCCCGCGTTGTAGGCGGCGATGACCATCAGCGGATCGCGGTCGAATTCCTTCATCAGCCAGTCGAGATAGCTCACCCCGCCCGCGATGTTCTGCGCCGGGTCCTTGCTGTCTTCGACGTCGAACCGCTCTGCGGTCGCTGGGATCAGCTGCATCAGCCCCACGGCCCCTGCATGGCTTTGCGCGTCGAACCGTCCACCCGATTCCACCGCGATCATCGCCAGCACCAGCGCTGGCGAGACCTCGGTCCCGATGGTCGAACGCAGGATATCGGTGCCATGCGCCCGTGCGATCTTCGCCAGATCGTTGAGCCGCGGCTCGCGCACCCGCGTACCCTTCGGCCCTTGCGAAAGAGCGGAAATCGCCTGATCGAACCGCCCCGCTCGCTCGCCCAGACGCGGCGAGACCTTGTTCCAATACCACGCGTAATGCGCCGGCACGCGCGGCGTCGGCGTAGAGGCCGGAGCATCGCCCGTCGCGCTGTCGTCCGCGGGAGGCGCCGTATCCGGCTCCCAGGGCTGTTTCGCCATCGCGGCAAGCTGGCGCTTCTGTTCCTCGGGATCGATCTGGATGGTTATGAAGCGTTTGGTGCCCGGCGCGGGCGGTTTGACCGTCTTGGGCTTCACGCTCTTGAAGAGGGGGGCTGCGGGCTCGGCCCCCACGGGCGCGACCACGGCCACCATCGCACTGCAGAGAATCCCTGCGAAAACCTTGCGCATCTGCGCCACCTGCTCACTGCCTCGCGCGGCTCTCGAGGGCCGCTTTGGCCCGACTATCCCTGAAAACCTGGAAAAATTCCAGAAAATCCGCCCCTTTGAGTCCCGCGAATCGCGGTGTGATGACCGGAATCCTGACGCAAAATGCAAATGTTCCAAAAAATTTGGATTTTTATTTCCTTATTTCACAATGGGTTAGATTGCGCGTCAGCCTGAATTTCCATTTTCGCGAAATCGCCTGCGATGCGCCCAAATCGCGCCACGTTCCGGGGGCCATATGTCCCCATACCGCGAGACGGAAACCGGCACGGACGCCAACCGGGACCGCGGGGCAGAGACAAAACCTTAGGAGAGACACCATGATGAAATTCTTCAAACTCAAGAAGTTCCACGACGAAGAAGACGGCGCTGTGACCGTTGACTGGGTTGTGCTGACCGCTGCCGTCGTCGGCCTCGGCGCCGCCGCGCTGGCCCTGGTCCGCACCCAGACGGGCGTGCTTACCGGCAAAATCGCCACCTATCTGAACGGCGCAGAGGTCACGGAGACCTTTACCGATGCAGAGGTTGCTGCGGGCGCCGGCGTCACCCCGTAACCGCACCGACCAGCACCTAATGTTAGGCCGCTCTCGGGAGCGGCCTAACATCTTAAAGCAAGTACTCTTGTAGTGAATTCGCAGCAAAGAGCCAGCACGAGCGGCACGGTCGCGCAAGAACAAAACCGCGCCCTTCAACCAAGATCACCTGAGAAATGTGATGTAAGGACGTTCGATGTTTCGAGAAAAATTCGCAAATATAGTTCGAGCTGAAGATGGTGCGGTTACGGTCGACTGGGTTGTCCTTACTGCATCAATCGTGTCGCTCGGTTTCATGGCAGCGGTGTTAATCTGGGACAAAACCGGGGGAGCCTCGCGCAACATTTCCCAGTACATCAGTACGCAAGAAGTAGTAACAACATTCGGCGAAAGCGAACTCGGAAAATGAAGGCCGGTTTTCTTGCTCGCGTCCACTCCACGCCAACGTTTCGCCACCTTTGCGAGCAATAAAGCGACTCTCGGCGCGGTATTGTGGCCGATTTGAAAACAGAAGGATGCTCCAATGCGACTGATCTTTGTTCTCTTCCTCGTTGCAGGCGTCGGCCTCGCAGGCGTGGCGGTCATGATGGCTCAAGGTCAAATTGCTCAGTTCCAGGCCGAACGGGACCAGTTGGTCGCTATGCAGAAGGATGCACCCAAGCTCGCCGACGTCGTCGTTGTGCGGAAAGAGCTGAAATACGGTGAGCATTTTGGCCCCAAAGACCTCGCCACCATCAAGATGCAAGCCAACGCGGTGCCGAAAAACGCCTTTACTGTGATCACCGCGAAGCAAGGCACGCCGGAAGCGGCACGTGCTGCGTTCCTGGAGGGAGAAACCCGTGATCGGGCGTCGATGCGCGCGCTTACTCCCGGAGAAATACTGCTCGCCTCGCGTGTCACCCAACCGGGCGAGAACGCCGGCATCATGGCGAGCCTCCCGGACGGTCGTCGCGCGTTCACTATCCAAGTTTCGTCGACTTCGGCAGTTTCGGGCTTCCTGCGTCCGGGAGATTTTGTCGATGTCTACTGGTCCGGCTCAATCAACGGCGAACCCGTCACGAAGCTGATCGACAGCAACCTGAAACTGATCGCGATCGACCAGAGCACCGATCCCGACCGCACCAGCGCGACCCAGATCGCGCGCTCGGTCACGGCAGAAGTCAGCCCCGAGCAGGTCGCGGCCCTGACGCTCGCGCAGAACACCGGTCGCCTGACCCTTTCGCTCGTCGGCTTGGAGAACAGCGCGCAACTCGGCCAGATCGAAATCAACCGCGATGAGCTGCTTGGCATCAAGAGAGAAGAAGTCAAACCGGTCGAAAAAGCGCAGGTTTGCACGATCAAGACCCGCAAGGGCACGGAAGTCATCGAGACGCCGATCCCCTGCACGAATTAAATAAATGACAAATATCAGTCGCTTGCGCGGGGCTCTACGGGGCCCCGCTTTCATATGTGACACGTTTTCCACATCAAGAACGACGCTCAATCCATTGATTCTTGCAAAAAAACAGGTCTTGCCGCATTCTTTCCCGCAATAATGGACCATAACAGTCCCTAAGCAGGCAGAAGATTTGCGAGTGGCGTGATCGGAGAGGCAGGGTCACAGATGAAATTTAGAACTTTGATGCAGGCCTGCCTATGTGGCATGGCGTTGAGCATCGCGGCGATGGGCCCGGTGCAGGCAGACACGTTGCGGATCATGTCCGGCGCCACTCAAGCGCCGCTGACCGTTCCGCTCAACCGTGCGGTGGTCGTGGAAAGCGACACGCCGTTCTCGGAACTCTCGATCGCCAACCCTGGCATCGCGGACATCCAGACCCTTTCGGACCGCTCGATCTATGTGCTCGGCAAGGTTCCGGGCCGGACGACGCTGACGATCCTCGGCGCTGACGGCAAGCTGATCTCCAATGTCGACGTTCAGGTGACCCCGGACCTCGCGGAGTTCAAGGAACGCCTCAAGCAGATCCTGCCCGGCGAAAACATCCAGGTCCGCACCGCGAATGACGGTATCGTGCTGTCGGGCACTGTTTCCTCGGCACAGAAACTCAGCCGCGCGTTGGAACTGGCCAATCGCTACGCGCCCGACCGGGTGTCGAACCTGATGATGGTGGGC
Organism: Thioclava sp. F34-6; assembly: GCF_002213235.1. Taxonomy (NCBI): domain Bacteria; kingdom Pseudomonadati; phylum Pseudomonadota; class Alphaproteobacteria; order Rhodobacterales; family Paracoccaceae; genus Thioclava; species Thioclava sp. F34-6. The sequence continues at coordinate 163,704 of NZ_NBOA01000007.1, read as the reverse complement.
GGTACGCAGCAGGTGATGCTGAAAGTGCGCTTCGCAGAGATGCAGCGCTCGGTCGCGAAAAGCCTCAGCTCCTCGATCAATGCCAGCCTCGGTCCGAACGGAGGCTTGGGCGCGGGCGCTGGCTTCGGAGGCACCACAACGACTGCCTCGAACGCTGCCTCGCAGAGCTACGAGAACGGGATCGGCATCGGCCTGACCCGAGGGACCTTCCAGCTGGGCGTTCTCATCCAGGCGCTTGAGAACAAAGGCGTGGTTCGCACCCTTGCGGAACCCAATCTCACCGCGCTTTCCGGTCAGTCCGCGGATTTCCTCGCTGGTGGCGAATACCCGATTCCGGTGCTCAACAACGGTGACGTCTCGATCCAGTACAAGCCCTTCGGCGTCGAGATGTCTTTCACCCCACGCGTTGTCGATGGTGACGTGATCAACCTCGAAATCGCCGCCTCTGTCTCCTCGATCGACACGGCGAACGGTTACACGAGCGGGACCTTCAACGTCAGCGCCTTCAAGAAGCGCTCGACCTCGACCACCGTCGAGATGCGCGACGGCGAGAGTTTCGCGATCGCGGGTCTGCTGCAGGACGACTTCAACGATTCCGTGGGGCAGATCCCGTGGCTCGGCGATGTGCCGGTGCTCGGCGCGCTGTTCCGTTCGACCGAGTTCGAACGCAAGCAGTCCGAACTGGTGATCATCGTCACGCCGCATCTGGTCTCGCCCGTGAAGGGCGACACGCTGGTGCTGCCGACGGATCGCCTGAAGCCGCCAACCGAGTCCGAGCTTTTCCTCAACGGCAGAACCTCGGGCGGTCGAGCACCGCAGAAGGGTCCTGCCGCGGAAGTCGCCAAGCAGGACTTCTCCGGGTCCTATGGCTATGTGATGGAGTGAGCGAAATGGCTGGGAACATGAAACTGCGCACCCTCGCGATCACCGTCGGAACTCTGGCTCTGCTGGCGGGCTGTTCCGAAGGCACCAAGGTCTTCAACTCCGAGGTCGGCTCGACCACGGAAGGCTCCCTCGGATTCGGCTCCGCGATCGCGCAGAACCAGGCGATGATGAGCGGCAATCAAAGCTACGTCATCAACATGACGCGCAAATTCGCCGCCGACGTGCCGAACACGGTGCATTTCGCCTTCAACTCCTCGGTGCTCGATGCGCAGGCGCGCAATGCGCTGCTGATGCAGGCGAACTGGATCCGACAGAACCCGGAAGTACGCTTCCGCGTCTATGGGCATACCGACCTCGTAGGCTCCGACGCCTATAACAAGGCCTTGGGGATGCGACGCGCCCGCGCCGTGGTGAATTTCCTCGTGTCGCAAGGCATATCCCGCGCGCGGCTGGAGGCGGTCGTTTCCTTCGGCGAAACGCATCCGCTTGTCTACACGCAGGCTCCGAACGCGCAGAATCGCCGCACCGTCACCGAGGTCTCCGGCTTCGTGACCAAGGGCCGGCCTATGCTGCTCGACGGAAAATACGCGGCGGTAATCTATCGCGACTATATCGCCTCGGCGACAGCCGGCGGCGGCAACAACAATAGCGGAGGCGGCAACTAAGCCACTGAATTTGCTAACCTTGTCGCAACATCGCGGCAAATGAGACCCATAGACGGCGGGCGCTTTCAACAAAGCCCGCCGTTTTTCTTTATCGTCTCTCAATATCCCACAATTGAAACAGTCTGGCCCCAATGTCGCCCAGATTAGAAACGAGATTGAGCCTCGACGGAATAGACGCGTCCAGCGAGTCGCGTCCGGTCCGCGGCGTAGCAACAGAGTTAACCGAACCGCGCCACGGGTCACGAAAAAGAGGACAGAGGCAATGACTGCAGCAGCTATCATGACTTCGGAGCCGGCCCCGATCCAGGCGTGCACCGTGTCCCGCGATGTGTCGAATTTCGATCTGCTGATCGAGGATATGGAAACCGAGCTCGGCGAAAGCTGGGGCGATCTGACCTTCGATGAAGCGGTCATCTTCCTCGGCCAGCCAGACGCGGAACAGCTCGAGTTCATCGCGATCGCCGTCAATGGCGAAGACGAGGACGAGCTGACCAAGATTTCCGGCATCATCACCGAGGCGAAGGACCGCAACATCCGCGTCATCCTGATCGCCGATGAGGTCAGCCCAATCGCGCTGCATCAACTGTTGCGGCTCGGCGCGGATGATTTCGTCCCCTACCCGCTTCCCGAAGGCGCGCTGCACGACGCGATCGAGCGTCTTGGCCAAGCCGCCCCGCCGGTCGAAGCCGCGCCCCCCGTCCACGCGCCGACCTTTGCGGCGACCGGCAACCACGATGGTGTCGTCCTCCCGGTTCACGGCCTGTCCGGTGGCGTCGGTGCAAGCACCTTCGCGGTGAACCTCGCCTGGGAAATGGCGACGATCCACGACGGTAAAAAGAAGAAGAAAGCCCCGTCGACCTCGCCGAAAGTCTGCCTGCTCGATCTCGACCTGCAATTCGGCGCCGCCGCGACCTATCTCGACCTGCCGCGCCGCGAGGTGATCTACGAAATGCTCGCCGATACCGAGCATATGGACAAAGAGACCTTCCGACAGGCGATGCTCAGCTTCAACGACAAGCTCGACGTGCTGACCGCGCCGACCGACATGCTGCCGCTGGACCTTCTGAGCGGCGACGATCTGGAGCGCCTGATCGACATGGCGCGGGCACATTACGATTTCGTCGTGATCGACATGCCCTCGACTGTGGTCAGCTGGACCGAGACGGTGCTGAACAAGGCCCATCTCTACTTCGCGCTGATCGAGCTGGACATGCGCTCGGCCCAGAACGTGCTGCGGATGCAGCGGGCGCTGAAGTCCGAGGGGCTGCCGACCGAGAAGCTGCGTTACGTGCTCAATCGCGCGCCGAAATTCACCGATCTCAACGGCAAGGCCCGCGTGAAGCGACTGGCCGAGAGCCTCGATATCTCGCTCGAGCTGCTGATGAGCGATGGCGGCAAGCAGATCACTCAGGCCAACGATCACGGGCTGCCACTGGCGCTCTCGGCACCGAAAGTGCCGCTACGCAAGGAATTCCAGAAGCTCGCCGGCTCGCTGGTGGAGCTGAACGAATCCGTCGAAGCAGCCGCCTGACCCGAAAGGACACGTCCAGATGTTTTCGCGCTACAAGAAAGACGGGGCAAAGCCCACCAACGGCAAGGCCGCCCCCCCGCCGCCCGCGCCCGGTGCCGCCAAGCCGCCGCCGGTCGACGCTGCGCCGAAGACGCAGGTGGTCCATCGCAAGATGGGCCCCGCGAAGGTTGCTGCCGACCCGGTGGCCGTCGACAAGGAAAAGAAACGCAAACAGCGCCTTCAGGAACTCAAGGTTGAGCTGCACAAGCGGCTGCTGGAGAACCTGAACCTCGCCGCACTTGAGCACGCCTCCGAACGCGAGCTGCGCGCCGAGATCGCCGACATCACCGCCGAGGCGATGACCGAGCTTTCGGTCGCGCTTAACGCGCAGGACCGCCAGGCGCTGCAACAAGAGCTTTACGACGAGGTCATGGGGCTCGGTCCGCTCGAGCCGCTTCTGAAGGACGACACCGTCAACGATATTCTCGTGAACGGCCCGCAGCAGATCTTCATCGAGCGCAATGGCAAGCTCGAACTGAGCGACATCACTTTCAAGGACGAACGCCACCTGCTGCGCATCATCGACAAGATCGTGTCGGCCGTGGGCCGGCGCGTCGATGAATCGAACCCTTATGTGGACGCGCGTCTCGCCGATGGCTCGCGCTTCAACGCGATGGTGCCGCCGATCGCGGTGGACGGCTCGCTCGTCTCCATTCGTAAGTTCAAGAAGGACAAGCTGGGGATTGACGATCTCGTCAGTTACGGCGCCTTCACCGAGGAAATCGCGGCCTATCTGCAAGCGGCCGTCGCGACCCGTCTCAACGTGATCGTCTCGGGCGGGACGGGTTCAGGTAAAACGACGACGCTGAACGCGCTTTCCTCATTCATCGACAACTCCGAGCGCATCCTGACGATCGAGGATACGGCGGAGCTTCAGCTGCAACAGACCCATGTGGGCCGGATGGAAAGCCGCCCGCCGAACGTCGAAGGCAAGGGTGCGGTCACCCAGCGCGACTGTCTCAGGAACGCGCTGCGGATGCGTCCCGACCGGATCATCGTCGGCGAAACGCGCGGCGAGGAAGTCATCGACATGCTGCAGGCCATGAACACGGGCCACGACGGCTCGATGACCACAATTCACGCGAACTCCGCCCGCGATGGCGTGGCGCGTCTGGAGAACATGATCTCGATGTCGGGCATCGAGATGCCGATGAAGGCGATGCGCAGCCAGATCGCTTCGGCTGTGAACCTGATCGTGCAGGCCTCGCGTCTGCAGGACGGCTCGCGCCGCATGGTTTCGGTCACCGAAATCACCGGCATGGAAGGCGACGTGATCTCGATGCAGGAAGTCTTCCGCTACGAGCGTCTCGGGCTTGCCCCCGACGGCAAGATCATCGGCCGCTTCACCGCGACCGGCGTGCGCTCTCATTATTCCGATCGGTTCCGGCAATGGGGCTACGACCTGCCGGCGTCGATCTACGAACCCGTGCAGGACTAAGGACACTCCGCCATGGCGACCCCCATTATCTACCTGCTGATCTTCGTCGCGGTTCTGCTGCTCGTCGAAGGCGTCTACCTGCTGGTCTTCGGCAAATCGATCTCGCTCAACAAGCGGGTCAATCGCCGCCTCGAGATGCTCAACAAGGGCGAACGGCGCGAAGAGGTGCTGGAGCGTCTGCGCAAGGAAGCGTCGCAGCATAGCGACGCGCGCTCGATCCCGCTCTATTCGCTGCTGGCAGACAAGGCGCAGAAGGGCAACATCGCGTTCTCGCCGATGGCGCTGATCGGCATCATGGCCTTCGCCTGCTTCGCCGCTTTCATGGCACTCACGCTGAGCTCGGATGCCGGCATCTTCATCCGCATCTTCCTCGCGCTGTTCATGGGCGTGGGCGGCGTTTATTTCTGGGTCAACTCGAAGGCCAAAAAACGCATGGCCCTGATGGAGGAGCAGCTACCCGACGCGGTGGAACTGATGGTGCGCTCGCTTCGCGTCGGTCACCCCCTGCCCTCCGCGATCCAGGCGGTCGCGCGCGAGATCCCCGATCCGCTGGGCACCGAATTCGGCATCATCGCCGACGAGGCGGCCTACGGTCGCAACGTGGCCGAGGCGATCTCGGAAATGGCTGAACGGCTCGACATGCAGGATCTGCGCTTCCTCGCGGTCGCCGTGTCGATCCAGCAGACCTCGGGTGGGAACCTCGCAGAGGTTCTCGACGGTCTGTCCAAGGTGATCCGCTCACGCTTCCGGCTGTTCCGCAGGGTGAAAGCGATTACCGCGGAGCCGCGCTGGTCGGGCATCTTCCTCTCGGCCTTCCCCGTCGTGGTGATGGTGATCATTCAGGTCGTCTCGCCCGACTATTACGACGAGGTCAAAACGACCGCCGCCTTCATTCCGGCCGCGATCGTGGTGTTCCTGCTGCTCGGCGCCAACGTGATCTTCATGAAGGTCATGACAACCATCAAGGTCTGAGGAGAGCCCAATGGATTTCGCTGACATCAACCAGATGCTGATCGATGCGCTCGGGCCGATGGGTCCGATGATGGCGCTCGCAGGACTTGGCGGGCTTCTCGTGCTTGCTGCAGTCCCCGCGCTCCTGAAGAAGCGCGAAGACCCCTTTGACAAGATCCGTGGCAACGCCCCGCGCTCGCCGCGTCAGGCACCCAGCACGAACAACGACAGCCCCAGCCAGAAGCTGCGCGACACGCAGAACGACAAACTGCAGAAATATGCGGCCTTCCTCGAACCGCAAAATGCCGAGGAACTGTCGGAGTCGCGCAAATGGCTGCAATCGGCCGGCTATCGCGGTCCGAATGCAGTGCGCACCTTCCACGCGGTTCAGTTCGCGGCTGGCATCGGCCTGCTCGCGCTCGGCTCGCTCTATGTCGTGCTCTACAACTCCAGCGCGCCCGAAGGGCAGGCGATGGGGATGCTGGGCACCGTGCTCTGGGTGCTCGGGCCCGGCGGCGTGGGCTATTACGGCCCGAAATACTGGGTGAACAAGCGCGTGGCAGCGCGCACCGACGAGATGCAGAACGGCTTCCCCGATGCACTCGACATGCTCCTCGTCTGCGTCGAGGCGGGCCAGTCCCTCGATCAGGGGATCATCCGCGTCTCGAAAGAGCTGAACAAATCCTACCCGGCACTGTCGGAAGAATTCGCGATGGTCGCGCACGAGATCAAGGCCGGTCTCGACAAGGCGACCGTGCTGCGCAATTTCGGCGAACGCTCTGGTGTGCCGGATATCGCGAGTTTTGTGACCGTGATGATTCAGTCGCAGCAATTCGGCACCTCGATCGCAGAGGCCCTGCGCCTCTATGCCGCCGACATGCGCGACAAGCGGATCATGCGCGCCGAGGAAGCCGCCAACAAGATCCCGACCAAGATGACGCTGGGCACGATGATGTTCACCGTGCCGCCGCTTCTGATCATTCTTGTTGGCCCGTCGATCCATGATATGCTTGAGAACTTCAAGAATATGGGCATTTGACGGCATGATCCCAAAGCGCCGCGGCCTGATACTGGCCGCGCTGACAGTAACCGCACTGGCCGCCTGTAACCCGGGCGGCCTTTCGGCTGAGAAACGGGGCGCTTTCGCCCCCGGCACCAAACCCGGAGCGGAGGCGGTCGACGGGCTTCTGGTCGGCCACCGGCTGATGGAAGCGGGTGAATACGAGCTTGCCCTGAAAGCCTATTACCGCGCGGCAGGCCAGCATGGCGCCACGGCGGAAATCCTCTCGGGCGTGGGCTCGGCCGACCTAAAGCTCGGGCGTCTCAACCAGGCGGAACAGATGCTGCGCCGGGCGACCGAAGCCGATCGGACCTTCGTGCCGGCGTGGAACAACCTCGGCGTCGTTCTGATGGAGCGCGGCAAATACGCCGAAGCCGCCCGCGTCTTCAAACTGGCCTTCGCGCTGGACAGTGGCCAATCGGACGCGATCAAGCAAAACCTCACGCGGGCGCTCGCAAAAATCGAGGAGCCGGGTTACGCTGCGCCACAGGACAAGCAGTTCACGCTCGTCAGGAAAGGGGTCGGTGACTACCTGCTGCTGACGAAGCACTGAGGCTCGAGCAAAAAGGACGCAGGTAACATGCGCCACCCGATCTTTCTGGCAGCCTTGGCTGGCTGTGCGATGACTCTCTCTGGCTGTATGGGCAATAACAGCGACGCCGAAGTCGCGCGCGCGATGAAAAGCGTGAATGCCGTCGACGAGACCAACCTCACCGACATCATGCTGACGGTCGCCGACCCGAACGAGGCCGTAACCTATTTCACCCGGCTGTCCAACGATCACCCCGACCGGATCGACGCCAAGCGCGGCCTCGCGAAATCGCTCGTGCGCGCTCAGAAGCCGGTGCAGGCCGTGAAGGTCTGGCAGGAGGTCATCGCCATGCCGGGCGCGACCAATGACGACCGCGTGTCGATGGCCGAGGCGCAGATCCGCTCCAATGACTGGTCCGGAGCGAAGGCGACGCTGGACACCGTGCCGCCGACCCACGAGACCTACGACCGCTACCGGCTTGAGGCGATGGTCGCCGATAGCGAGAAAAAGTGGAAGAAGGCCGACAGCTTCTACGAGACCGCGGCGGGCCTGACCACGAAGCCCGCGGGCATCTACAACAACTGGGGCTTTTCCAAGCTCAGCCGCGGCGATGCGGCGGGGGCCGAGAGACTGTTCAAGGAAGCGCTCACCTACGACCCGACGCGCTTCACCACGAAGAACAACCTCGTACTCGCCCGTGCGAGCCAGGGCAAATACGACCTGCCCGTGATCGACATGACCCAGACCGAGAGGGCGCAATTGCTCTATACGGCGGGTCTCGCGGCGGTGAAGCGCGGCGACGTCAATATCGGCAAGACGCTTCTGCAAGACGCGATCGACACCAATCCGCAATATTTCGCGGAGGCCGACCGGGCGCTGAAGGCGCTCGATCAGGGATCCTCGAGCGCGCTGAAGGGCTGACGGAATGCTCGGTCTTGCTCCGCCTCTGTCGGCGCTGATCTTTCTGGTGCTGATTACCCCGGTTTGCGCCTGGGTGGTCTTTACCGACCTCAAATACATGAAGATCCGCAACAAGGCGGTACTGGCGCTGCTGTTGATCTTTGCGGTGGCGGGGCCGCTCCTGCTGCCGCTCGACGTCTATGGATGGCGTTGGACCCATGCGCTCGTCGTCTTCGCGATCGGCTATATCCTGAACCAGATCGCGCATTTCGGCGCGGGAGACGCGAAATTCGCCGCCGTCGCCGCGCCATTCTTCTCGCATGACCTGTTCGACGTGCAACTGACGATGTTCCTGCTCTGCGCCTTCCTGTTGGCCGCCTTCGCTGCGCATCGCATCTTTCGTGCAATCCCGGCAGTGGTGAACGCGACCCCCGAGTGGGTCAGCTGGAAGCGCAAGGACTTCCCGATGGGTTTGGCGCTGGTCGGCACGCTCTGGGCGTATCTGCTGCTCGCGGCCCTTGGCTGATTGTTCGGCCCGCCGACCAGGTATCGCGACGATTACCCTGTTTTTCCAACTTTTGGCCACAATCGCCAGCAAGATTGGCCCGGACCGATCTTCGCCCCGTTTTTGATCAGACGGGACGTATAGCCGAGAGGATGCGCCAGATGAACATGATGACCGCGAATGTCATCGCCCCTGTCCCGCCGCGCGCGCTGGAGGAAACGGGGCTAAATGTCGTGGTGATGCGCGACATCCTCCTGAAGACGATGTTCCGCACCAATACGGACACGGCCTCCGCGCTGTCGAAGCTGGTCTGCCTGCCGATTACCATGGTGCAGGAATTGATCGACATGTGCCGCAAGCACGGTCTGCTGGAGGCGATGGGCACGCTGCACGCCAATTCCGGCGGCGAGATGGGATTTCAGCTGTCCGATAGCGGCAAGGCGCGCGCGCTCGATGCGCTCGCACAGTCGGAATATTACGGCGCGATGCCTGTCCCGCTGACGATCTATCGCGAGCAGGTCAAGCGCCAGTCGATCCGCAACATCCAGCTGACCCGCCAGCAGCTTCTGGGCGCGATGGGCCACCTGATCCTGCCGCCCGACCTGATCGGCCAGCTTGGTCCGGCGGTCTCCTCGGGGCGCTCGATCCTGATGTACGGTCCGCCCGGCAATGGCAAATCCTCGATCTCGAACGGTATCCGCGACGCGATCGGCGACAATATCTTCATCCCCCGCGCCGTCGAATATGCCGGTCAGATCATCACCGTCTACGACCCTATCGTACATACCCCCGTCCCCGTCGAGGAGGACGATCCCACCGCCCTGCGCAAGCGCGGGATGCAGTTCGATCAGCGCTACGTCTATTGCGAGCGCCCGACCGTGATTACCGGTGGTGAACTGTCGCTCGACATGCTCGATCTGAAATACAACGCGACCGCGCGCACCTATACCGCGCCGCTGCAGTTCAAATCGGCGGGCGGCGTCTTCATCGTGGACGACCTTGGCCGTCAGGCAGAGCCGCCGCAGAAGCTGGTGAACCGCTGGATCGTGCCGCTGGAAGAGAACCGCGATATCCTCTCGCTTCAGTCGGGCGAGAAATTCGAGGTGCCCTTCGACACGCTGGTGATCTTCTCGACCAACTTCCACCCGAACGATATCTTCGACAAGGCGGCGCTGCGTCGTATCTTCTTCAAGATCAAGATCGACGGGCCGAACCAATCCGACTATCTCAAGATCTTCCAGATGGTGGCGAAGAAGCGGCAGATGCCACTGGATGAGAAAGCGTTGCTGCACTTGCTCAAGGTGAAATATCCCACCATCGACAATGTCTACGCCAATTATCAGCCGATCTTCCTGATCGACCAGATGATCTCGATCTGCGAATTCGAGGGCATCCCCTATCAGATGACACCGGAGCTGGTGGATCGCGCCTGGGACAACATGTTCGTGAAAGACGAGGTGATCGTCCACTGACGGCGCTACTGCGCGGCCATCCGCTCCGCTCCGGAAGGCGGGAAGCCCGCAGCCTCGACGCGCGGCTGGTAGGTGCGCGAGACAGGCACCTCTTCGCCGTCGGACATCTCCAGAAAGACCCGCCCCTTCTCCTTGCGCATCGCGCGCACCGCTTCGCGCGCCACCCAATGCGAGCGATGGACCTGCAGGCCTGGCGCGCCCTCGGTCTCGGCGATCGCATCGGCAAGCCGGATCAGCAGACTGGTCTGCCCGGCCTCGGTGACCACGTCGACATAGTGGTCATTCACCGCAAGCCGGATCAACGGCGCGCGCAAGTCCGGCTCGAGCCGATAGAGCAGACGTGGCGCGGGCCGTGTCAGAGCTTTCTCGGCCGACGGATCGGCCCCGCTTGGCGCTTCTGTCGTATAGGCAGCGGCATGGATCTCACGCGACCGCGTCCGGCGCCCCTGCTCGGGCGCCATCCAGTGCCGCAGGATCGACCCCGCCATCGAGAGGCCAAAGATATATGCGGCCATGTGGAATATCTCGAACCCGCCGAAATTCGGCTTCTCCGCAAGCAGCAGGACGAGCAGGTAAAGCGGCGCGGTCAGCACGAGAGCCGAGAGACCCGCGAGGGTCGGAGCCTCGTATCGGAAACAGCGTAAACCCAACTTGCGCCGCACGAAAATGCGGATTGCCGCGCCTATCAGAATGCCCACGGCGATACTGGTCGGCCAGAAAACCAAGCGTGCGCCGAAGGACATGGATTCGAGAGAGTTGAACGGACCGGCGGCGACGCCGAAAAGCGATGCGACGATCCAGATCACCGGCAGAGCCGGAATCTTCAACGCCCGCCAATATGTCTTCCAGAATCCTGCCATAGCCGCCACGCCTCAATTGACGCTTGGGTAACGCAAGCATCACAGGTCCGACAACGGCAAAGGCCGTTTTCTCCTGTCCAACCTGCGGAAATCCTTACCTACTTTCGTCAGGCAGTCAAACCCTCGGGTTCGGGCAGATTGTTCGCGCGGCAGCAGGCAGTGACCGTGTTGGCCAGCAGGCAGGCGATGGTCATCGGCCCGACGCCGCCTGGCACCGGGGTGATCGCGCCGGCGACCTCCTTGGCGCTGTCGAAATCGACATCGCCGACCAGCCGCGTCTTGCCCTCGCCCTTCTCGGGCGCGTCGATCCGGTTTATGCCGACATCGATCACGGTCGCGCCAGGCTTCACCCAGTCGCCCGGGATCATGCGTGGACGGCCCACGGCCGCGACAAGGATATCGGCGCCGCGACAGACATCCGCGAGGTTCTTGGTGCGGCTATGCGCGATGGTGACGGTGCAGCTGTCGCGCAGCAGCAGTTGCGCCATCGGCTTGCCGACGATGTTGGAGCGCCCCACCACGACGGCGTTCAGCCCCGAGAGGCTACCCAGTTGATCGCGCAGCATCATCAGGCAGCCCAGCGGCGTGCAGGGTACCATCGATTTCTGCCCAGTGCCGAGAAGGCCCACATTGAGGATATGGAAGCCGTCGACATCCTTCGCGGGGGTGATCGAATTGATCACCTTCTCCTCGTCGATGTGATCGGGCAGCGGTAGCTGCACGAGGATGCCATGCACCGCCGGATCGGCGTTGAGCTTCTCGACCAGAGCCAGCAGATCGGCCTCGGAGGTCTCGACGGGCAGCTTGTGCTCGTAGGAATTCATCCCGGCTTCAAGGGTCTGCTTGCCCTTGTTGCGCACATAGACCTGACTGGCCGGGTCTTCGCCCACCAGAACCACCGCGAGGCCCGGCGTGATGCCGTGTTCCTCCTGCAGCCGGGTGACATGCTCGGCCACCTTCTCGCGCACGCTCGCTGCGAAGGCCTTCCCGTCGATGATCGTCGCCGTCATTTCATTCCTCCGTCACTCCGCCGCCGCGAAGGTCGCGCGGTAATGGTCCATCTGCATGCGGGTCGCGCGGACCGCGTTGTTCATCAGCGTAGAGACCGTGACCGGCCCCACCCCGCCAGGCACGGGCGTGATCCAGCCCGCCACCTCTGCGCAGCTGTCGAAATCGGCGTCGCCCACGGTGCGCCCCTCGACCCGGTTGATGCCGATATCGATCAGGGCCGCGCCGGGCTTGAGCATTTCGCCGTGCACCAGCCCCGGCTTGCCCACAGCGACGAAAACGGCGTCCGCGGCGCGCGAATGCACCGAGACCTGCCGCGTCATGTGGTGGCACACCGTGACGGTGGCGCCGAGCCCCATCATCAGGAAGGCGATCGGCTTGCCCACGATCTCGGAGTGGCCGATCACGCAGACATTGAGCCCTTCGGTCTGGAGCGGCAGGGATTTCAGGATCTCAACCGCTGCGACGGCGGTGCAGGGGCCCAGTTCCAGCTCGTTATAGACGATGTTGCCGATCGAGGCGGGGTGCATCCCCTCCACATCCTTGAGCGGATGCACCGCCTTCTGCAGCGCCTTGACCGGGATATGTGCGGGCAGCGGGCGCTGGATGATGATGCCGTTGACGCGCGGATCGGCGTTCAGACCGGCCAGCACGCCCTGAAGCTGTTCGAGGCTGATCGTCTCGGGGTAGTTGCGCACCTCGAAGGCCACGCCGGCTTTCTCGGCATATTTCCTCTGGTTGCGCACATAGAGTTCGGCAGCGGCGACGTCACCTACCGAGATCGAGACGAGGCACGGCGCCCAGCCTGCCTCAGAGAGCCGCTGCGCCTCGGCATAGGTCTCGTCCAGCTTGCCCTGCGCAAACGCCTTGCCGTCAATGATCGTGGCGCTCATCGGGATCTCCCTTGCCAAGAACCTGTTCTTCCTGCCCGATGAAATGCTCGATCATCTCGCGCCAGAGGCGGTCGGCGAGATCGGGATCGAGCCCGGCAGGCTCCGCTGCGGCGCGCACCTTCGAGACCACGTCCTCGACCCGGTCGGGGATGCGTGCAGGCCAGCCATTTTCCTGTTTGAGTTCCGCCGCACGGGCGATCAGCCGGGTGCGCGCGGCGAGCATCTCGACCAGCTCCCGGTCGAGCGCATCGATCGCGACGCGTAGCTCTTCCATCGAGTGTAGTTCGGACGGGGTTTTCATCGACAAGGCTCCCGGAACACTTGCGCCCCCTATCGCAGCTTGGCCCAACAAGCTCAAGACCGCGCGCCTAGAACAAACCCGTGATGCGGCAGTCGGCATCAAGGCCGATCGTCTCCGCAGCCGGGTGCCGGGGGAGGCCCGGCATGGTCATGATTTCACCGCAGATCACCACGACGAACCCCGCCCCGGCCGAGAGCCTCACCTCGCGGATCGGCAGCGTATGGCCCGAGGGCGCCCCGCGCAGCGTCGGGTCTGCGCTGAAGGAATACTGCGTCTTGGCCACGCAGATCGGCAGGTTGCCATAGCCCGCGGCCTCCCAGTCGCGAAGCTGGTTGAGGATCTTCTGATCGGCATAGACATCGCTCGCGTGGTAGATGCGCGTGGCTATGGTTTCGATCTTCTCAAACAGAGGCATGTCATCGGGATAGAGCGGCGCGAATTGCGAAGGGCGCTCGGTAAGCGCGACGATCTTCTCGGCCAGCGCCTCGGCTCCGGCGCCGCCTTCCGACCAGTGTGTGCATAGAACCGCCTCCACGCCCTGCGCCTCGGCGGCGGCGCGCACCGCTGCGATCTCGTCCTCGGTATCGGCAGTGAAGCGGTTGATCGCGACCACGACCGGTACGCCGAATTTCTTCATATTCGCGATGTGACGGTTGAGATTAGCGCAGCCCGCCTCGACCGCGGCAACATCCTCCGCGCCAAGATCCGCTTTAGCGACACCGCCATTCATCTTCAGCGCCCTAACCGTCGCCACGACCACAGCAGCACTCGGCGTCAGTCCGGCCTTACGGCATTTGATGTCGAAGAATTTCTCAGCACCCAGATCGGCGCCGAACCCCGCTTCGGTCACGACGTAATCGGCCAGCTTCAGCGCGCTTTGCGTCGCGATCACCGAGTTGCAGCCATGCGCGATATTGGCGAAGGGCCCGCCATGGACGAAAGCGGGAGTGCCCTCCAGCGTCTGCACGAGATTGGGCTGCAGCGCCTCTTTCAACAGCACCGCCATCGCGCCGTCGGCTCCGATCTCGGCGCAGGTCACCGGCGAGCGGTCGCGCCGATAGGCCACGACGATCCGACCGAGCCTCTCCTGCAAATCTGTCAGGTCGCGGCTCAGGCAGAGGCAGGCCATGACCTCGGAGGCGACGGTAATGTCGAAGCCGGTCTGGCGTGGGAAGCCGTTCGCGACGCCGCCGAGGCTGACGACGATGTCGCGCAGCGCCCGGTCGTTCATGTCGAGCACACGCCGCCACGTGATCCGGCGCGCGTCGATCTCGAGCGCGTTGCCCCAATGGATGTGATTGTCGATCATCGCCGCGAGCAGGTTATGCGCCGCGCCGACCGCGTGGAAATCGCCAGTGAAATGGAGGTTCATCGACTCCATCGGCACGACCTGCGCGTAACCGCCCCCCGCGGCCCCACCTTTCATCCCGAAATTCGGGCCGAGCGAGGCTTCGCGCAGGCAGATCGCGGCGCGCTTTCCGATCCGGGACAGCCCGTCGCCCAAGCCCACGGTCGTCGTCGTCTTGCCCTCGCCCGCGGGGGTCGGCGAGATTGCTGTGACGAGGATCAGCTTGCCGGTTTCGCGCCCATCCAGCCCAGCGACGAACTCCGCCTCCAGCTTCGCCTTGTCGCGACCATAGGGGATCAGGGCGTCTTCAGGAATGTCCAGTTTCGCTGCGATTTCCGGCATCGGGCGCAGCGTGGCGGCACGGGCAATATCGAGATCACTGGTCATCTGGTCCTCCTGCTGACGGAGGGTAACCATTTGACGACGCGGCGAAAGGGAAAGAAGCGACCGTTGCGGGATTAAATCGCCTCAGCGGACCTCGTCCATCAGCTCCCAGGCGCGCTGATCGGGGATGTGCAGCCGCAGCGTCTCACCGACCACCAGCCGGCCCGGACGTTCGACCCATGCGGTGACGCCGCGCCGTCCGTGCGCTGCGGGTTTGTAGCGCTTGCCTTTATCTGGATAGTGCTCTTCGATCACCCGGCCCGGCAGGACGCAGGGGCGGTTTTCCATATCGACGACGAGGGTCAGCCCGGTCTCGTTCTGAAGCCGCGCCGAGGGCGGGATATGGGTCAGATCCGGCAAGCCGCGCAGCACGATCGTCGCGCCGACCCAGGACGGATCGATTTCCGGCACGCCCATCGCGAAAGCGGTCTCCGCCAGCTCCTCGGCCGACAGGATCGTCAGCTGGCGGACATTGGCGATCTCGGTGCCCTTTGGATGCTGATCTGTGACCCGCGAACAAGAGGGACGTGTGCGTCCGCCATGCAGTTCTCCCACGGGACCGTCGAAGGTGAATTCGATCTCTTCGACCGGGGTCGAGGTCAGCTGTCCCTCGGTGGTAACCAGCCCGAGCCAGACGACCTCCCCTTGATATTGCGTGGGTTTCAGCGCGGCCATCAGCCCCTCTTTGACAAGACGACAAACAGACGACGGAACGGGAAAAAGACGCTACCGTCGTCCCGCAAAGGATAAACCGTCTCCAGCGCGGTTTCATAGCGTTCGATGAGAACCTGCGCTTCAGTGTCGCCCAAGAGCCGCAGGAAAGGTCGCATCACCGTGCTTTCCGTAAAGCGGCGGACCGGATGCGCGCCCGGCGTGGGCTCCAGTTCCTGCAGATATTCGGTGTGCCAGATGTCGACCTCGCCGAGGGGGCTGAGCATTTTCGCGTAATCCACCGCCGGGGCCACGGGCGGCACCCAGCCGGCGAAGTTGAAGCGGTCGGGAAACATCTCCTGCGACAGGTCGCGCAGGATGCGATGCGACGGCGCGCCGTGCTGGGCGGGCATCTGCACCGCCAGAACGCCGCCCTCGCGCAGCTCTCCGGCCAGACGCGGGAACAGCTTCGCGTGATCGGGCAGCCAATGCAGCGCAGCGTTGGAGAAGATCATCGCGGGCGGCTTGTTGGGCGTCCATTCGGAAATATCGACCAGATCGCAGCGATGATAGGCGCCGGTCGCCGCAGCGCGCTTGAGCATCGCCTCGGAATTATCGACGCCAACGATCTTGCGCTTGGGGTACTGGTGGTTCAGCGTCTCGCCCACCGCGCCATTGCCGCAGCCCAGATCGATGATCTTGCCGCGCTCTGGCAGATGCGGAACCCGCGCCAGAAGGTCGAGTGCCGGGCGCAGCCTCAGATTGCGGAACCGCGCATAAGCGTCGGGATCCCAATCGGCTGCGCCCGGCACTGAAGCGTCACGCGTGACCATTCTCGCGAACCTGCGCGATCAGGCCGAAGGCTCGGGGGTGGTTTCCGCCCCGCCGTCGCCCTGATCCTTTTTCTTGGACGTCTTGGGCAGCGCGGTCACCGACGGCAGGCTTCCCGAGGAGCTGTCATCGTCGTCACCGCCCAGCGGCTCTCCGGAGAGGACCTTCTTGATCTCGTCGCCCGTGAGGGTCTCGTATTCCAAAAGCCCCTGCGCCAGACGTTCCCAATCCTCGATCCGCTCGGTGAGGATGCGTCGGGCCTCCTGATAGCCCTCTTCGATCAGGCCGCGCACCTCTTCCTCGATCAGCTCTTTCGTCTTGGTCGAGACCGAGAAGCCAGCGGTGTTGCCCTGATAGCCCTCATGCGCCTCGGCGTAGTCGATATTGCCGACCTTGTCGGACATGCCCCAGCGCATCACCATCGCGCGGGCGATGGCCGACGCCTGCTGAATGTCACCGGCCGGGCCGTTCGAGACATGTTCCTCGCCCCATTTGATGATCTCGGCAGCCTTACCCGCCATCGTCATGGTGATTTTCTGCTTGGCCTCGTCCTTGTGGTAGTTGAGCTTGTCCATCTCGGGCAGCGAGACGACCATACCCAAGGCCTGACCGCGCGGAATGATCGTGGCCTTGTAGACCGGATCGCATTTCGGCAGCGACAGTCCGACGATGGCGTGACCGGCCTCGTGATAGGCGGTCATTTCCTTCTGCTCGGGAGTGAGGACCATCGAGCGGCGCTCGACACCCAGCATCACCTTGTCCTTCGCGTTCTCGAAATCTTCCATCGAGACGAAACGACGCCCGACGCGCGCCGCCATCAGAGCGGCCTCATTGACGAGGTTCATCAGGTCGGCGCCCGAGAAGCCCGGTGTGCCGCGCGCGATGGTGCGCAGGTCGACATCGGGCCCCACCGGCACTTTGCGCGAGTGAACCGTCAGGATCTTCTCGCGGCCCTTGATATCGGGGTTCGGCACGTGGATCTGGCGATCGAAGCGGCCCGGACGCAGCAGCGCGGGGTCGAGCACGTCTTTCCGGTTCGTCGCCGCGATGATGATGATGCCTTCGTTTGCCTCGAACCCGTCCATCTCGACCAGCAGCTGGTTGAGGGTCTGTTCGCGCTCGTCATTGCCGCCGCCGATGCCGACGCCACGGGCACGGCCCACCGCGTCGATCTCGTCGATGAAGACGATACAGGGCGCGTTCTTCTTGGCCTGTTCGAACATGTCGCGGACACGCGATGCACCGACACCGACGAACATCTCGACGAAGTCGGAGCCCGAGATGGTGAAGAACGGCACACCCGCCTCGCCCGCAATCGCGCGGGCCAGAAGCGTCTTACCGGTGCCCGGAGGGCCCACCAGCAGCGCGCCTTTCGGAATCTTGCCGCCAAGGCGCGAGAATTTTTGCGGGTTGCGCAGAAATTCGACGATCTCTTCGAGTTCTTCCTTGGCCTCGTCGATGCCAGCCACGTCGTCGAAGGTCACGCGACCATGTTTCTCGGTCAGCAGTTTTGCCTTGGACTTGCCGAAGCCCATCGCGCCGCCTTTGCCGCCGCCCTGCATCCGGTTCATGAAGAAGATCCAGATGCCGATCAGCACGAGGAACGGGAGCCAGACGCCCAGCAGCGACATGAAGCCGGATTGCTGTTGCTTGACGACGCTCACCGCGATGCCCTTGTCGATCAGCTTCTCTGCGATCTGATCTTCCAGAGGCTTGACGGTGGTGAAGCTCGTGCCGTCGGCGAGCTGGTAGCGCACCTCTTCGCCATCGAGGCGGACGTTCTTCACCTCGCCTTTGTTGACGGCGTCCATGAACTCCGAATAGGTCGCTTGGGACGAGTTCATCGAAGATTGCCCATCACCGAAAAGGTTGAACAGGGCCAAAATCAGCAGGAACAGCACCGCCCAAAAGGCCAGATTGCGCGCATTACCCAAGGAATATCCTCCAATCGTATCGGGCGGCTGACCTGCGGTCGCCGCCTCTTCCTCAGTGAAAATAGGCATTACGCGCCCGGGTTCAACGTCGAATTAGCCAAGTGTCGAATGCGTCGCGGCAAATCCGCGCCTGCCAGCCGATCCCGAAGCCTGCGAGCGGTGCCGCGACAAGCGTTTCGCCCCGCCATATGGCCGGGCTTGCGGCAAGCGAGGCACGCGGAAGGCCCGTTTCGCGCCAATCGGGGCATTGGCGTAATCCCGCCTCCCCCAGCGCCGCGACTTCCGTGGCGTCCATGGCGGGCCCGGTGACCACCCAGCGGTCCCAGGTCGCGGCGCTATCTTCGAGGGTCACGCGCAGATCGGCCACCGCCTGCGCCTCGCGGGTGATGCGTAGCGCGCCCTTGGCGGAGGTGATACGGCAACCGTGCAGGGTGCGGTCGCCTTGCCGGGGCAACTCCGCCAGCAGGGTCTGCACCTTCGCGGCGCGCGGCGCGTAATCCGCGCCAGAGATCCAGCGCAGCGCTGCCACGATCAGGCGACGTTGCAACTCCGGATTCATCACGGAAAAGCCCGTCGCGTCGATCAGCAGATCTCCCGATTGCTCGGAGACATGGCGCTCGACCTCCGCCATCAGCAGTCGATGCAGCGCAGCGTTGGCCGACGCAAGGTTTGTCGTCACCCCGGCAATCGCCTGCGCATCGACGCCCAAAGATTTCAGCGTGCCAAGCGCCTGTCGCGCCTTCACCCGGTCGAAGCGTTCATTTTCGTTGGACGGATCGTCGACCCATGCGATGCCCTGCCTGCGCAGGTAATCGCGCAACGCCTCTCGTGTCTGGGTCAGAAACGGGCGGTGCCATGTCACCCCCTCGGCCTCGAAGCGTGGGCGCATGCCTGACAGCCCCTCCAGCCCCGCCTCGCGCGCGAGCCGCATCAGAAAGGTCTCTGCCTGATCGTCGGCAGTATGCCCAAGTGCGACATGACTGATCCCGGTCGAGCCCGCCCATGCGCCGATCAGCCCAAGGCGCGCCCGGCGCGCGGCGTCCATCAGGTTACCTTCGGCGCTGGCTCCGTCCCAGCGCAGGATCGTGTGCGAAATACCCCGATCTGCGCAGAACCGCCCGACAAATGCGGCTTCCTCGGCAGCCTCGGTGCGCAGCCCGTGATCCACCGTCACCGCGGCGACCTCGAAATGCGCAGCCAACAGCGCCAGCGTCGCCATCGAATCCGAGCCCCCGGAAACGGCAACCCCGACGCGCCGGGGCGCATCGGGGTCAAAACCGTGTCTTGCGATGTCGTCCAGCGTCACCGGAGAACGCTCACTGGCATCCCAGCGATTGCTGCGCGTTCTGCGCCTCGCCCGCCGCCGATGAACCCGGGAAGCGTGCGCTCACCTGACCCAGCGTAGTGCAGGCCTCGCTCTGCTGTCCGAGCTGCCCCAGCGCCTTGCCGAGCGACAGCAGGTTATCCGCGGCGCGCGAGCCTTTCGGGTCGGCGGAGAACCCGTCGAGCCATGCCCGCGCAGCGCCCGCCTCATCACCCTGCTTTTGCAGTGCAAGACCGCGATAATACATCGCGTCGCTGGTCAGCGGGGAACCGGGATAGGTCTGCCGGAAGGTCGTGAGAAGATCGGCCGCAGAGGCGTAATCGCCATCCTCATAGGCCTTCTTGCCCGCCTCGAAATCCGATTTCTCGTTGATCGCAAGATCGGGTCCGGGCGTGGAATCCGGAGCCGGACCCGTGACCGACGCACCGGTGTTCGGCGCTTCGCCTCCCAGCGGCTCTGTCTTGCCAAGCTTCGAAATGTCGCAATTCTCTTCCATCTCGCAGACCCGGAAGTTCAGATCGCCGATCCGCTTCGTGCCGTCGGCGACGACGCGGTTGATCTTGTTTTCCAGCTCCTCGACGCGGTCGGTCATATGCGACAGCGACAGCTCCATCGAATCCATCCGCTGCAGAGCGGAATCGCCGCCCGCCTTCTGCAGACCGGCTTGACCAGAGGATTTCAGTTCCTGGCGCAGGCTACCGATCTCGGTCTGAAGCTGTCCCAGTTCGGTCTTGATGTCAGCCAGCGTCTGGGCGCGGTTCGCGTCCTGAGCCAGCGCGGGCGCGGCTGCCAGAACAGCCGCACCGAGAAGCAAAGCTCTCAGCATCGCGATCAGCTCCCGACCGCCGATTGCGAGATCACCGTCACGGCGCGACGGTTCTTCTGGTAGCACTCTTCGGTCGAGCAGACTGCCAGCGGACGTTCTTTACCGTAGGAGACCGTGCGCAAACGGTTGCCGGCCACGCCTTGGCTGATCAGGTATTCCTGAACCGCAGAGGCACGACGCGCCCCAAGCGCGAGGTTATATTCGCGGGTGCCCTGCTCGTCGGCATGGCCTTCGATGATCGCGGTGTAGCTCGGGTGGCTCACCAGCCAACTCGCCTGCTGGCTCAGGATGCCGCGCGCGGTGTCGGTCAGCGTCGACTGGTCGACTTGGAAATGCACCATGTCGCCGATGGTCTGGCTGAAATAGGCCGGCGAGTTCGGATCGTTGATCCCGCCTTGGCTGACGCCACCCATGCCAGCGCCGCCCGGTCCGAGCGCGCCGCCGGGACCGGTCGCACCGGAGCCGTATTGATCGGGGTTCGAACAGGCCGCGAGGCCCAGCATCGAGATGGCCAACACGGCCTTCACTGCAAATTTCATTGGTTCCGCCTTTGTTGATCTGCCCATTGCGGGCGAGCCTACCAGTTTCTCTAACGCTTGTTAATCCGCCCTCACGGCAGAAGCGGCGACCAGGCCGGGTCCGACGCGGCGCCCGGCGTGGAGACTTTCTTCAGGTTGCGCCCGGAGATGTCGACCGAATAGAGCGAGGCCGAGCCTTCGGCGCCGGGGCTCTCCCGGGTGAACATGATCACCCGGCCATTGGGCGACCAGGTTGGGCCCTCGTCGAGGAAGGACGAGGTCAGCAGCCGCTCTTCCGAGCCATCGGTGCGCATCACGCCGATATGGAACCGGCCTTGGTTCTGCTTGGTAAAGGCGATCATATCGCCGCGCGGCGACCAGACCGGCGTCGAATAGCGCCCGTCGCCAAAGCTGATCCGCGTCGCCTCGCCGCCGCCGACCGGCATGATGTAGAGCTGCTGGGTACCCGAGCGATCGGACTCGAACACGATCCGCGAGCCGTCGGGCGAGAAGCTGGGCGAAGTCTCGATCGCGGGCGAGGTCGTCAACCGTTGGGTCTGGCCCGTGCTGACATTCATCATCCAGAGGTCGGTATTGCCGTTCTGCTCCATCGAGTAGACGATTTTCTGCCCATCGGGCGAGAAGCGCGGCGCGAATGTCATCGTCCCGGGCACCTCAGGCAGCAGCCTCGCCGAGGCGGTCGCCACGTCGAGCATCTTGATGCGCGGGAAACCGGTCTCGAAGGTGGTGAAGAGCACTTTCGTCCCGTCGCGCGAGAAACGCGGTGCGAGCACGATGGTCGAGGCATCGGTGAGATAGGTCACATTCGCGCCGTCGTAATCCATCACCGCGAGGCGCTTCTGGCGGTTGTCCTTCGGCCCGCTTTCCGAGACGAAAACAACGCGGCTGTCGAAATACGGCCCCTCGCCCGTGATGCGCGAATAGATCACGTCCGAGACCTTATGTGCCAGACGCCGCCAGCTTGCCGGCGAGGCCGCAAGTTGCTGCCCGTCGCCCATCTGCTGTCCGGAGAACACGTCGAACAGGCGGAACTTCACGACCACCTTGCCGCCCTGCATCCCGACCGACCCCACGACCAGCGCCTGTGCGTTGATCGCCTGCCAGTCGGAATATTTCACCGGCGTGTCGAAGCTCGACACGTTCTGGATATAGGCGGATTTCGGAATTTCGCGGAACAGCCCGGTCCCGGTCAGATCGCTCGAGATCACCTGCGTGATCTGGCTCGCCATCTGGCCGGCGTCGGGGGTCTCGGGGATGAAACCCGCGATTGCGAACGGCATCGGCTCGATCACACCATCGGTGATCTCGATATGCAGCGGCTCGGAATCCTGCGCGATTGCGGCGATGGGTGCCAGCATCACAGCGGCCAGCAAACTGAGAACGAAACGCATCATGTCACACACTCCCTTTCCGGGTCTTGCCCGGTTTGTAACGCGCTGCGGCACGATCGTGCATCACAACCCCATGACACCGCGCGGAAATTCGCCGATCAGCCATCATTTCATCCTCATTTTTTCGGGATTGAAGTCGATGGTGATCGTTTTCCAGCGGTCATATTTCTCCGGCGGCAGCGGGAACCCGTCCGAACCGCACAGAACGATGGCGCGTCGCCCGGCCTCGAAGGCCTGATCGACCGCGTTGCCGGTGCCGCCCGTCGCCCCGACCAGCTTGATCGAGGAGATGATCGGGTGGCCGTCGGGCTGCATATCGACCGACAGCGTCACTGTGGTGCGCAGCGCATCCGAGCTGAGCGCGCCGGTGTTCCAGCACTGCTTGATATCGACGATCAGCGCGTCTTTCTCGCCCGCGGTGATCGGCGGACCCGTCGGCGCAGAGCCGGTGCCACCCGTGCCTTCACCGCCCAAGGCAGCCGCAAGCGCATCGTTGACCGAGGCGCTGTCGACTTTCTTTGGCTCGCTCGGCGCGGGCGTTTTCTCAGCCTGTTTCGGCTCAGCCGGTTTCTTCTCGGCGGGCTTGGGCGCTTCAGGCTTCTTCTCTGCCGGGGACGCAGCCGTCTGCGTCTCTTTCGGCGCGGGCGGTTTCGGCTTGGCGCTCGGCCGCGGCGAGGCCAGCGGCGCGGAGCTTTCCGGCTTGTCCTTGGTCTTGTTCGCCTCGGTCACGATTTCGGTGGAGGCTTCGGGCGGCGCCGTCGCCTCCTTCGGCTTCTCGGTGGGCTGATCGGGCGTGTCGGCGGGTTTGGAGGCCTCTTGCGGCTGGGCCTGCGGGTCGACCTTCGCCTCGGGCGGCGGCTCGGGCGCAGGCGTGGGAGCAACGCGCGGCGCCTGTTTCGGCTTCGGCACGGGCGAGATATCGGGCGTGACCGTCGGCGAAGGCTCCTCGACCGGCGGCACGATCTCCGGCGGCGTGTCGCTCACTTCGGCAGGCGGCGTCGGCTCTTGCAGGGCCGACACATCGGGCTGCGCATCCGGTACGGGGTCGGGCTGCTGCATCGCCTGCGGTTCCGGCTCGGGCTTGGCCTGCGGCTCCGGCGCGGGCGGCTTGGGCGGCGGGGCCGTCTCGGTTGGCGTATCGGGCGCCGTGGGCGCGACCGGATCCGGCGTGGGCTGCGGCGCGTCCTTCGGCGCCGAGGCCATCATCGTGTTGAAGTCCTTCTCGGACATCACCGCGACCTGAGAGATCACCACCGGCTTATTCGGTTTCGGGAAGAACCACTGGCCCCCGGCAATGACCCAGAAGAGCACGCCCAGATGCAGCGCGCCCGACAGGCCGTAACCGATCTTGTCCGCACGGTTCATGCGATGCCCCCTGGGCTCAGTTCCCCGCAGGCGCCGTCAATTGCGGCCCCCCGGTATCGGTGACGAGCGTGATGTTCGAGAACCCCGCGCCGTTGAGCGCGCCCATCACCTGCACCACCTGAGAATAGGAAATCTTGCCATCCGCACGCAGGAAGACCTTGTCGCTCTTGCGCTCGGCCGCGATCGCCTTGAGGCGGTCGATCAGCTGATCCTGCGGCACTTCCGAGTTCATCAGCGAGACCTTCCCGTCCGCCTGGATCGACACCGTCAGCGGCACCTCCTGCTCGGTCGGTACGGCCTTGGCCGCCGTCTTCGGCAACTCGAGCGGCACGCCCACCGTCATCATCGGCGCGGCGACCATGAAGATCACCAGCAGCACCAGCATCACGTCGACCATCGGCGTGACGTTGATCTCGCTCATCGCGGCGTGACGCCCGCGCCCGCTCCTGCGGCGCCGCGATCCGCCCGATCCGCGTTTTGCAACACCCGCACCCATGATCAGCTATCCAACTGGCGCGACAGGATGGTCGAGAATTCGTCCGCGAAGGCCTCATAGTTGCCCGCAATGCGATCGGCATCGGACGACAGCTTGTTGTAGAAGATCACCGCCGGAATTGCCGCGAGAAGACCCAGCGCGGTCGCCACGAGCGCTTCCGAAATGCCGGGCGCCACGACGGCGAGCGAGGTATTCTGCGAGATCGCGATCTCCTCGAAGGCGACCTTGATCCCCCAGACCGTACCGAACAGGCCCACGAAGGGCGAGATCGAGCCCACGGTCGCAAGGAAGGTCAGCCCGTAATTGAGGTTTTCGGTCGCCTTCTGGATCGCGACATCCATCGAGCGTTCGATCCGCGCTTGCGCGCCGGTTATCAGCGCCCCGTCCTGACGATGCGACCGGCGCCATTCCAACATGCCGGCGGCGAAGATCTTCTGGCTCGCGCCTTCGGGCGCGGGGCCGATCTGGTCGAACAGCTCGTCGAGCGGCTCGCCAGACCAGAAGGCCCGGTCGAAGGCTTCCGCCTCGGAGCGCGCCGCGCGATAGGCGATGAATTTGCGGATGATGATCGCCCAGGACCAGAAGCTGGCCACGACGAGGATGATCATCACGAGTTTGACGGTCAGCGATGCGCGCAGAAAGAGCGCCAGCAGGGAGAAATCGATCTCCTGCGCCATCGCAAGCGAAGAATGGTCCATAGGTACTGCTCGCCGGTTGGGGCCACGTTATCGGGCCTCTGATTACCAGCGATTCTATATCAGCAGTAAGGGGAACGCCATAACAACAATGTAACCGGCGAAACCCCGCCGCTTTTCAATGCAGTTTCGGGGCCAGTTTCCGGCGAATATCGGCGGGAAGCCGCTGAGCCGCGCCCGCCTCGTTGAGACAGACGATGGTGACCTGCGCGGTGAACAGCACCTCGCCGTCGCGCTGCACGGTCTGTTCCATCACCAAGCGCGCGCCCGTTTCGGTGACGAGGTCGGTCGTCACCACCAGTTCGTCGTCGAATTTCGCGGGACGCAGGTAATCGGCCTCGACGCGGCGCACCGCGAAAACCACCCCGTAATCGGCCTTCATGGCGACCTGATCGACGCCCAGCGCGCGGACGAATTCGGACCGCCCGCGCTCGATGAACTTCAGGTAATTGGCGTAATAGACGATCCCCGCGAGGTCGGTATCCTCGTAATAGACCCGGATCGGAAACTCATGCGCCATGCTCGTTCTCCCGATCGTCCGGCTCCGCCTCGCCCACTTCGCGCGAAAATTCCCGTACCGCCTCTGCGGCCTCGCCCTGACGCAGGCCGGCGCGGGCCGCGAGACGCAGCGCGTGGCTCGGATCTTTCGCCACAGCCGGCATCGTCGGGTCATAGGCAGCTGCGATCACCGCAGCGATCTCGGGGCGCAGCACGGTCACCCCGCGCGCCACCGCAAGCGGCGAGCGTTTCACGAAGGCCTTGTCGGACCAAAGCAGGATCATCTGCACCGCCTGGCTAAGCGCGATTACCTCGGCGGGCACCTCGTCGAGCCCCGCATCCATCCGCACGAAGGCGAAACAGGCGCGGATCGCGCCCTCCTTGTCGAAGCGGAAGACGCGATACTGGTTCGCCCCCTGATCGTCGAGCCGGATCACCAGATCCTGCAACCCGTCGATCAGGTGATCGAGATTGGGCACCTCGAGCAATTCCTGCCAGTCGCGGAAGAAGAAGACCATCAGGTTCGCGCCCAGCTCGGGATCGGTCTCAGCCATCTTGTGCCCTGCCAGCGCCACCACCGCCTCGACCGCGCCCTTCACCGTCGCAAGCGTCGCCGCCTCGACCCCGAACACGACGGGAACGACGGGGCGCCCCCAGCGCGCGAATAGATATTCGTCGGAAGAGCGCCGGAAGAGCTGCTCCACCATTTCGCCCGTGATTTCTGCCTGTTCCGCCATGCTGCCTCCCTCGCTTCGCCCCGACCCTAAGAGATCGCGACCGAGGGGGGAAGGGGGCCAGCCCGATCGGCCGCGCATCCCCGGCTTTTGCCTGCAACGACGTTTTGGCTTGGCACAAATATCCCGGGGGAGCGCCCGACCGGGCGTGGGGGCAGCGCCCCCTCCTCTTCGGCGATTGCGAACCCACGGTGACGGGCGGCAGCCCTCCCTGATCTGCGCTTGCCGCGCTTGCACCTCACGCCTATAAGGGCGGCATGTTCTTGCTGGCTGCATATCCGCGAATTATTTGCCCGGCGCTCTGACGCGTCAGGGTAGCCGGGATATTGCGCCAAGCCTCGCGGCGTGCGCGCGCACGCCCTTCCCTTTCCCAAGGACGACCTATCCATGAGTTCCGACCAGACCACCGAGACGACCGCCCCCGACTATCGCGGCACCGTCTTTCTGCCGAAAACCGATTTTCCGATGCGCGCGGGCCTGCCTGCGCGTGAGCCCGACTGGCTGGCGCGCTGGGAGAAGATCGGCATCTACGATCGCCTGCGCGAGAAGGCCGCGAAGGAGACGCGCCCCGGCTTCGTGCTCCATGACGGCCCTCCCTACGCGAACGGCCATCTCCATATCGGTCACGCGCTCAACAAGATCCTGAAGGATTTCATCACTCGCTCTCAGCAGATGATGGGCCGCGACGCGCGCTACGTGCCTGGCTGGGACTGCCACGGCCTTCCGATCGAGTGGAAGATCGAAGAGCAGTACCGCGCCAAGGGGCTCGACAAGGACGCTGTCGACGTGGTGGCGTTCCGCCGCGAATGCCGCGCCTTTGCCGAGAACTGGGTCGACATCCAGCGCGAGGAATTCAAGCGTCTGGGGGTCTATGGCAACTGGGCCGATCCCTATCTGACGATGAACTACCATGCCGAGGCGGTGATCGCCGAGGAGTTCATGAAGTTCCTGATGAACGGCACGCTCTACCAAGGCTCCAAGCCCGTGATGTGGTCGCCGGTCGAGAAGACCGCGCTGGCCGAGGCAGAGGTCGAGTATCACGACCACACCAGCCACACGATCTGGGTGCGCTTCAAGGTCCGCCGGGGCGGCAATGCCGACATGCCGACCGAGGATGCGGTCGAATATGACGCCGCGGATCAGGCGCTGCTGGCCGATCAGCTGCACGCGGCGAGCGTCGTGATCTGGACCACGACCCCGTGGACGATCCCGCAAAACCGCGCCGTGTCCTTCAATCCGGGCATCGCCTACGGGCTCTACCGCGTCGACACGCTGGGCGAGAAATCGACCGCCGAGGAAGGCGAACTGCTGCTGATGGCCGATGCGCTGGCGCAATCGGTGATGGATCAGGCGAAAGTCGAGAGCTTCACCCGCGTGCGCAATGTCAGCGCGGCAGAGCTTGAGGGGCTGACGCTCTCGCATCCCTATGCCGGCGTCGAGGGCGCGAATGGCGAGTGGGATTACGACGTCCCGGTCCTGCCCGGCGACCACGTCACCGACGAGGCCGGGACGGGCTTCGTTCACACCGCACCGAGCCACGGCGACGACGACTATCAGATGGGCCTGAAATACGGGCTGCAGATGACCTATAACGTCGAGCCCGACGGCAGCTACCGCAAGGACCTGCCGCTATTCGGCGGCGAGGCGATCGTCGCGGCTGATGGCAAGGACGGGCCGGCAAATGTGTCGAACATCAAGCAACTGGCCTGGGCCGGGGCGCTTCTCGCCAAGGGCAAGATCAAGCACTCCTATCCGCATAGCTGGCGCTCCAAAGCCCCGCTGATCTATCGCAACACGCCGCAATGGTTCGCCGCGATCGACCACACGCTGGATGACGGCATGGGCGAGTATGGCGACACGATCCGCGCCCGGGCGCTGACCTCGATCGAAGAGCTGGTGACCTTCACGCCCGAGAAGGGCAAGAACCGCCTGCATTCGATGATCGAGAACCGTCCCGACTGGGTGCTGAGCCGTCAGCGCGCCTGGGGCGTGCCGCTCACCTGTTTCGTCAAGAAAGGCGCCAAGCCCACCGACGAAGACTTCCTGCTGCGCAACGCCGAGGTCAACGCACGCATCACCGCCGCCTTCGAGACCGAGGGTGCGGACGCGTGGTATGAGGACGGCTTCAAGGCGAAGGTTCTGGAAGGCGTCGTGAATCCCGACGAGTACGAACAGATCTTCGACGTGCTCGACGTCTGGTTCGATTCCGGCTCCACCCACGCCTTCGTGCTGCGCGACCGCGCCGACGGGACAGAGGACGGCATCGCCGATGTCTACCTCGAGGGGACCGACCAGCACCGCGGCTGGTTCCACTCCTCGTTGCTGCAGGCCTGCGCCACGAAGGGCCGCGCGCCCTACCGCAACGTGGTGACGCATGGCTTCACGCTCGACGAGAAGGGCATGAAGATGTCCAAATCGCTCGGCAACACCGTCGCGCCGCAGGAGGTGATCGAGCAATACGGCGCCGATATCCTGCGGCTCTGGGTTGCGCAGTCGGACTTCACCGCCGATCTGCGCATCGGCAAGGAGATCCTGAAAGGCACCGCCGACAGCTATCGTCGTCTGCGCAACACGCTGCGTTTCATGCTGGGCAATCTCGATGGGTTCTCCGACGCCGAGCGCGTCGATCCGACCGAGATGCCGGAGCTGGAGCGCTGGGTACTGCATCGTCTGGCACAGCTCGATACCGAGGTGCGCAAGGGCTATGACGCCTTCGATTTCCAGGGCGTTTTCCAGCAGCTGTTCAACTTCTGCACGGTGGACCTGTCGGCCTTCTATTTCGACGTCCGCAAGGATGCGCTCTATTGCGACCCCGAGGACAGCCTGCGCCGCCGTTCGGCGCGCACGGTGCTGGATCTGCTGTTCCATCGCCTGACGACCTGGCTCGCGCCGATCCTCGTTTTCACCATGGAAGACGTGTGGCTGTCGCGCTTCCCGGGCGACGATGCCTCGGTTCACCTGCAGGACATCCCCGAGACTCCCGAAGCCTGGGCCGACGCGAGCCTTGCGGCGAAATGGGATGGCATCCGCCGCGCACGTCGCGTGGTGACGGCAGCGCTGGAGGTGCAGCGTTCGGCCAAGGTGATCGGAGCCTCGCTAGAGGCCGCACCAGTCGTGCATGTCGAGGATGCGGACGTTCTGGCGGCGCTGAAATCGGTGCCCTTCGAGGATCTCTGCATCACCTCGGACATCGCGCTGACCGCCGATCCGGCTCCGCAGGAAGCGTACCGCCTGCCCGAAGTTTCGGGCATCTCGGTGGTCTTCGAGAAAGCCGACGGTCAGAAATGCGAGCGCTGCTGGAAGATTCTGCCCGATGTCGGCACGCATGAGCATCCCGGCACCTGCAAACGGTGCGATGCGGCGCTCGACTGAGCGGCGCGTATCCGGTGACGGAATGAAGGGCACCCGCTTGGGTGCCCTTTTTATGTCAGGTCAGGACGGCATCTGGTGCGGCGGCAGCGGCGGCGGCCCGAAACGGTTACCGCGCGGCGAGCCGCGCTGGACGGTGAAGAAGAGCAGGACCAGCGTCCCGATCAGCGGGATCAGCATGATCAAGGCCCACCAGCCGGTTCGGTCGAGGTCGTGCAGCCGCCGCACCAGCACCGCGAGCGACGGCAGGAACACGACGAGCGAGAAGATCGACCCCAGCAGCGACGCTTCGCCGCCCCGCATCATCATCGGACCGAAGAGGATGCGATCCAGCAAGCCGAAGACAATGTTCCCGAGAAAGACGAAGAGCACGAACCACCAGAATTCGGGCCGGGCCGCGCGGCCGGTGAAAGTCACGTAGTTCGAGAAACATTTGCGGATCGCTTCGCTGAACTCCATCGGGCGTCTCCCTTCGTGGATGAGCGGTCGAGAAAGCTTAGCCTCAGGACGACGCGTCACGCCAGCGTGAATCCGGCGGGGCAGGTGCGGTGGGCGCGTGATGCGTCAATGCGCGACGTGCATTCTTCTTATTTGCGTCAAGATTCGCGGCTAACCTCGCGGAATGACCCAAAGTGAAAGCCATCCGCCCGCCCCGCTTCGCCCCCTGTTTCGCAGTTGGGGCTTCTGGGCGTTGCTGGCGGGCGCGGCCGCGTTGATTCTGGTTTTCGTGCAGATCTCGGGAATTGCGAACGGGCCTCAGCCCTCTGCCGGAAGTCAGATTGGCGAGATCGCTGGCGAGATCAAACGCTCGGCTTGGCGGTCCTTTTTCGGCCTTGCGCCGAAGCCGGTGGAGCCGCAACCACTTTCGGCCTCCACTTACCTCGGCCTCGCGGCGCCGGCCCTCGGGATCCTAGCGATCGCGCTCGCGGGAATCGCAGCGGCACTCCGCGAAAACTGGCGACTGCCGAGCTATGCGGTGAGCCTCGGAATTGCGGCGATCGTCTTCCAATATGTCTGGTGGATCGCGCTGCTCGTTGCGGGCGTTGTCCTGCTCGTCACGATCATCGCCAATCTCGGCGAGATTTTCAGCTTCTGACCGCATCCCTGTCGCGCAGCCAGCGCTGCAGCGTGCGCTCCTCGACCTGCGCCTGCTCGCGCTTTGCCAACTCCGCCGCGCGTTCAGCGCGGGCCCGGTCGAGAAGCGTGTCATAGGTCTTCGCCTCTCGGAACAGCTCTCGCATCCGGTCTTCGAGCGGCACGCGGCGTTCGTTCAGCGTGCCGATCTCCTGATCGAGCCACGAGACCGTCTCGCGCACCGCCTCGCGGAATCCGGCGGCGTAAGGCGCGGTCTCAGGCGAGGTGACGTGAAGCTCGGCGCGGGCGCGCGCTGTCAGCGTATCGCGCTCGCTTTCCAGCCGCGCGACCTGCGCATTCAGCTTCGATAGCTCGCCGGCCTGCTCTTCGAGCTCACGCCGCCGCAGCCGCCCGATCACCTCCAGGGCCGCGATCCGGTTGCGGGCCATGGCGCGGTTACGCCGCCTGCGGCAGGTCTTTCTGCGCCTGCTCGACGGCGTAGAAATCCGGCTGATGCGCGGTTGGGATGCTGCCGCGCCCGATCTCGACGCAGATATTCGGCGGGTGGTCGCTCACAAGCGCAACGAAGATGTCGCGGATCACCGCATAGAACGCGGAATCCTCTTCCTCGATCTGGCGCAGACGGCCAGACATCGGCTGCACGAAGCAATAAGCAAGGAACACGCCGAGGAAGGTGCCGACAAGCGCGCCGCCGATCATACCACCCAGGATCTCCGGCGGTTGGTCGATCGCACCCATGGTTTTGATCACGCCCAGAACGGCGGCGATGATGCCGATGGCAGGCAAGGCGTCGGACACGGTCTGGAGCGCTGAGGCGGGGGCCAGAACCTCGCGGTGATGCTTCTTCAGTTTGCGGTTGATGACGTCCTCGGTCTGGTACTTGTCGTCGAAATTCATCGCCAGCATCCGGAAGCTGTCGGTAATCAGCTGGATCGCGAAATGATCCTTCAGGATACGCGGATAGCGGCTGAAGATCTCGCTCTCTTCCGGGGCTTCGACATGAGGATCGAGCGCGATGATACCCTTGTTGCGATAGAGCCGCGACAGCTCGTAGAGCAGGTTCAAGAGGTCGGTGTAATCCGCCGTCTTCCACTTGCTGCCCTTGAGCACCTTTACGAGCCCCCGGCCCGATTGCTTGATCATCCCGAACGAGTTGGCGATCAGGAACGACCCGAGCGCGGCGCCACCGATCATCATCCCTTCGAACGGCAAGGCATGAATCAGAACGTCCATGCTGCCGCCGGACAGGAGGAAGCCGCCGAACACGAGGCCCACGACGGCCAACAGGCCAAGGATGATCGTCATTATACTTTGTCCGTATGCTTCGCGCCCCCAGTCTTTCACCGGCAGGCGCAGTTTCCCCAAAATCTCGAGCAAATCTCCGGTGACGCTCTCGTTAAGTCAAGTATAAATGCCAAAATCATTAACAAGAATAAGCACAGAACACACCATGTCGTCTATAGACAAGGAAACTTGACCGATTATTCATGAATAGATAGGATAATTCCAACACTGATCTTGGATTCAGGGCATCGAATGAGCGCCAGTGCGGAAGCCATAGCCTTTCTGCTCGAAGAGCAGGATCTGCGCCATCTGTTCCAGCAATGGCCGCAGCACATGTGTCTGGCCGTCGGCCTCGACCCGGAAGGCGGCTGCGCGATGCTGGTCTTCCACGCGAGCGAGGCCGAGCGCGTACTGCCCCGACTCGCGCGGTCGATGAACTGGCGCGCGGATGAGTTCAGCGTCATTCCAAAGATCGACGGCTACCAGACACGGCGGATGCTGTTCTCCGACGAGCAGAAGATTCTGTCGCTCGTGCAGGACACCGACAACCTTCCGGAGATCGCCCGCGATTACGCGATCAATTTCGCCTATGCCGCCGACGAGGGGCTCGACCCGGAAGCGCTGACCGATGCGAAATCCGCCTCGGTGTCGCCCGCGTTGCGCGAGGTCGAGCGGCTCCTGTCGGAGTTGAACCCGACACAGTCCGCGACACCGAGCGCTCCGCCGACGAGCAGGAATGCGGCCTCTGTGCCTACCGATCGAGCGGAAACAACGGCCCCGGTGAGCGCGGATGGCGGCCCGCCCGGCTTCCGGCGGCTGAGCGATACGCACCGGGCCGAGGCGCTGATGGCGACTTGCGAATTGAGCCTCGATGCCGACACCGTGCGGATCACCATCGACGAGGCCGGCGCCGATGCGCAAAGCTTCGGGGTCCGAGACGTCTATTTCCGCGACGATCTTCGCAGCTTCGCCATCCCGGTGGCGGAACTCGCGCGTCAGGGAGCAACCGCCCTGCCCGGCCAGATCCACGCCGCGGCGGATCACTTCCCGGCCCCGCTTCTCGCGACCTTGCGGCAGGCGCCGCTGACGGCGCGACTGACCGCGCTCGACCACTACATCTTCATCGCCCCCGAAGCCGCAAAACCGCGCGCCGCTGCCCTGTCTGCCCCGGCGCGCGCGGAGTCAGGCAAGTTTCCAGCAAAGCGCGAGGGCGCGAAGCCGCAGATGCGCACGATGTTGGGCGGCGCCGCGTTGATCTTCTTCTCGGCGCTGGCGCTGCAACTTGGCCTGACGCCTGCGCTCAGCCATGGCGAGGCGCGGAAGGTCTCGCTCGATACGATCCGGGAATCCGTCTTCCAGTCGCTTGCGGATGAACGAAGCGGCAAGGAGCGCTGAGCCATGGATTGCGCAATCATCACCCCGATCGGCCCCGGCCATCGCCAGTTGTTCGAAGAAAGCTGCGCGCCCTCCGTCGAGACCGCGATCGGCTTTTCCAAGGGGCCGTTCGACCATGTCCATCACTACGCGATGGATGACACGCAAGGGCTGCACGGCCGGTCTGCACGTCGCAATACCGCGATCCGGCAAGCGCAGGAGGCGGGCGTCGCATGGATTTTCTTCCTCGATGCGGATGACATGCTGACCCCTAACGCGTTCGAGGCTTTCGGCGCGCGACTTGCCGATGAGCCCACGCTCGATGCGCTTTGGGGGCTGATCTGCGAATTCGACTCGGCGGGCGAGCCGCAACTGCGTGACGGTCAGCCGGCAGAGCTTTCCAGCTATGCAGAGTTTCTCGCCACGCCACCCTTCTTCGCGGTTCAGATCGGCGCTTTCATCCGCACCGAACTCGTGGCGCGCTTCGGCTTCGATGAGGCGATGGATACGGGCGAGGATTACAAGCTTTACCTGCAACTCTGGCAGAACGGGCACTGCGCGAAACGCCCGGAGATCTTCTTCATCAACCGCCGCGATCAGCACTCCACCGGGCCGCGCTCTGCGACCGGAGCCGATTGGGCCCGGCAGGTCGAGCGGATGTGGGCCGACGCGGTCGAGCGCGATCCGCTCTGGGCGCCGCTCGAACATCGGGGCGTGGCGGCGAAGATGCAGATCACCAATCCGCTCGACATCATCCAGAACACCCACCTTCAGGGGAGGTTCTTCGAGGATAGCTCGCTCGAGAAGCTGCGCGATCTGATCGGCGTGAAGCACCCGCATATCGTCGAGGTCGGCGCGAATATCGGCAACCACGTCGTCTGGTACGCACAGCATCTGAACCCGGCGCGGATCTATCCGGTGGAGCCGAACCCCGCCGCACTGACGCTTCTCGATGGCAATATCGCCGCGAACGGGATCGAAGACCTGATCGACCGGCGCGGCATGGGCTTCGGCGTTGGCCGCGCGGAGGGCAGCTTCCGCGCCGAAACCACGCAGGAGAACAACCTCGGGGCCACGACACTGATCGCTGACGAAGCGGGCGAGTTGAAGGTCGTGACGCTGGATGCGCTGATGGCCGATGCCCGCGCCGACTTTCTCAAGATCGACGCTGAAGGGATGGAGCTGGACGTGCTCGCCGGGGCCGAGGGGCTGATCGCGCGCGACCGCCCGCTGATCTGGGTCGAGACCCGCCGCGACAACCTCCTCGCCTTCGCGCAGGAATGGTGCCGCGCGCATGACTACGTGCTGGTCGACAGCGTGTTCTACGTCCACTCGATCGACTATTTCGCCATTCCGAGGGAACGCGCATGATCCAGACCACCCTCTCACGCAAGGACCGGCGCGCCCGGGCCGCGAAAGCCGCGAAGTATTACGGTATCGCGGACAGCGCAGCGGCGCTGACGATGCACGAAGCCTATGAGGCGCTCGCTGCGGCTGACGGCCCGCACGCGGCGCGGCTGGCGCATGAGGTCAGCCAGGCGCATCCGGCGAACCGTCACCCGTGGCTCGTGCTGGGCACCGTGGCGCTCGACCGCCGCGAGGCCGAAGCCGCGACGAAGTTCTTCGAACGCGCCCTGCTGATCGCGCCCACCGATCCGATGGGGCTTGCAGGGCTGGGTAAGGCGCGGGTTCTCAAGGCCGACATCTTCGCGGCCATCGATCTGTTTGCGCAGGCAATCGAGCGTGGCAGCGAAGACGTTCCGATGGCCCGCCTCTATGCCGATCTGATGGGGCGGCTCGACCGGTCGACCACGGCCGGACGAAATCTGCGCAAGATGGCTGAGCGCATGAAGACGGCCGAGATCTGGTTCATCACGGCCGACGCCTTCGCTACAGGCGAAAGCAATGCCGAAGCCGCGCTCGCCTACGAGGAAGCCGCGCGACTTTCGCCGGCGTCGATCGCGCACCGCATCGGCTTGCTCAAGGCGAAACTCTTCCGCCAGCACTACAGGAGCCTCATCGTCGGCGCCGATGCCTTGCTGGCCGAGGCAGATCTGCCCCCCGCGCATCGCGACGAAATCGTCACCCTTCGGATGGCGGCTCTACGTGCGTGCGGCGAGACCCAGCGCGCCCTCGAGACCCTCTCGCATCGCTTCGAAGATCCCGCGCAGTTCCAGCGGGTTTTGGGATTTTCCGGCAATTGCCACCTCGACCGGGAAGACTTTCGCGCGGCGCGGATCGCGTTTCGCGAAGCCCTTCACCTCGTTGACGGGGGCGGGCTCTGGGTGCGGCGCGCCTACGGCACCTTCCTGATGGGCGAAGGCGATTTCGCGGCGGGAGCCCCCTATTACGCAGGCCGCCAGCCCGACGCGAACCGCCGCCGCATTCCCTATGAAAATTCCGAGCCCGAGCGGCTCGCCACCCGCGATCGCCTCTTTCTCGTCGACGAGCAGGGGATCGGCGACCAGCTTGCGCTGCTGCCCATCATCGGGCGCGCTCCCCTGCCCGCCGGCGCAAAGGTCACCTTCGTCGGCGAGGCCCGGATGAAGCCCTTGATCGAGCGTTCCGGCCTTGGGATCGCCTTCGCGGAGACCACCGAGGTCGACAAGATGGGCGTCGCTCCGGAGGAAATGATCTTCGTCGGTGACCTCGTGCGCTATCTCAGCGTCGAGGCGCTCGCGGCGCGACCGCTTGGCGGGTATCTGAACGCCGATCCGGTGCAGGTCGAGATGACCCGGGCCCGCTATCGCGAGATGGCGCAGGGGCGACCGATCGTCGGCGTCGCATGGCACAGCAGCGACGCGATCACCGGAGCGCATCGCTCGCTCGCGCTCGAAACGATGCTGAGGGCCCTGCCCGAAGGTGCCTTGGTGGTAAACCTGCAATATGGCGACCGCGAGGCGGAGTTGGCGCAAGCCGCCCGCAGCCGTCCTGACCTGACGCTTTTCCACGATGCCGCAATCGACCAGTTCGCCGATCTCGACGGGTTCGCCGCACAGATCATGGCGCTCGATCGGGTGGTGAGCATCGACAACACCACCGCCCATCTCTGCGGTGCGCTGGGGCATCCCGACACCCATGTGCTGATCCCGAAAGGGGCGGCGTGCATGTGGTATTGGGGCCGTCAAGGAAGCCCGGATCGTTGGTATGGAAACCTGCAACTTCATCGCCAGGCGCAGCTCGGCGACTGGAGCGGCCCACTGTCGGAAATCGCCGCGCTTTAAGAGGCGCTCGGGACCGCGGGCTTACGCGCCCTCGCCATCTACCTCTTCGGGAAGCGGCACGTCGAAACCCGCTTCCAGTAGCAGCCTGTAGGTTTCCGCGAAGGCCCGCATCGATCCAAGCTGCTCCGATTTCCGCTGCGACAGGAAAACCGTCGCGCTTTGGTGGAAGCGGATCGCCGCATCTGTGTCGGGATCGGCGCCGGGACGGTAAGCGCCCACCCGGATCAGATCTTCCATATCGGCATATTTCCCCAGCGCGCGCCGGGCCGCCTGCATGATCCGATACTCGGCGTCGGTGTGGCAGTCGGGCAGCATCCGCGAGATGCTTTTCTGCACATTCACCGCCGGATAGCGGTCCTGTTCGGCGATGTGGCGGTCGAGCACGATATGCCCGTCCACGATCCCGCGCACGGTATCGGCAATGGGCTCGTTCATGTCGTCGCCGTCCACCAGCACCGTGTAGAGCCCGGTGATATCGCCCGTCCCTTCGACGCCGGGTCCCGCCCGTTCCAGCAGATGCGGCAGTTCCGCGAATACGGTGGGCGGGTAGCCCCGGGTCGTCGGCGGCTCGCCCCCGGAGAGGCCGATCTCCCGCTGCGCCATCGCGAAGCGGGTAACGGAATCGATCAGCAGCAGCACCTGCTTGCCCTGATCGCGGAAATGCTCGGCCACGGCGGTCGCGGTCCACGCCGCCTGACGGCGCAGCAAGGGCGGCTCGTCGCCCGTCGCCACCACGACGACCGCGCGCGCCATGCCCTCGGGGCCCAGATCGTTCTGGATGAAGTCCTGCACTTCGCGGCCACGCTCGCCCACCAGCCCGATCACGATCACATCCGTATCGGTATTGCGCGCGAGCATCGCCATCAATGTCGATTTCCCGACGCCGGAGCCCGCGAAGACACCCATGCGCTGGCCACGACAGATCGGGGTAAAGATGTCGAAGACTTTGATTTGCGTCTCGAGCTTCGCGCCGACCCGCTTTCGGTCGAAGGCGCGCGGCGGGGCGGCCTTGAGGTCGCGCGCCATCTCCCCCGGGGTCCAGCCAGTGCCGCTGCGCACGGGCCGGCCCAGCGCATCCACGACCTGACCGATCCAGCTTTCATCGGGGTGGATCAGATCGCCGTGCTGGTCGAGTTCGACCCGATCCCCCACCGATACGCCATCCCAGCTGCCGAACGGCAGAACGCGGGTTCCAGCCTCGTTCAAACCGACCGCCTCGGCGAGAACCGGACCGCGCCGCCCGTGCACGATGCAGCGCTGGCCGATTCCCATCGCGCGTTCGAGCCCGACGACAGTCAGCGACAGGCCCGTGACCGAATGGACATGACCGACAATTCTTGCCTCATCGGCCTCGTCAACCGCATAATTCAAGGAAGAAAAAATTGTATTCACAAGGATAAACCCTACCAATCCATTCTCACACCAGTATACTATCCATGAAAACGGAGCGATCCAACGTGAAACTTGATACGATATCCTTTTTTAACCTCGCCTCGGATCGGATGCAGTGGCTTGCGGCCCGCCAGAAGGTGCTGGCCGAGAACATCGCCAATGCCGACACGCCGAATTACCGCGCGCGGGACGTCACCGACTTCCAGAGCTTCCTCGAGAAGAGCGACGCGGCGCGCGCAACCGGCGGCCCGTCGCACGAAACCACCGTCGAGACGGTGAATGCCAGCGGCGCATGGGACAGCAGTCTCGACGGCAACGACGTGGCGCTGGAGCAGCAATCCGTGATCGCGAGCGAGAATGCGGACCAATATCGGTTGGCGGCGAACCTCTATCGAAAGGCCTACCAGCTTATCAACGCCGCCAGCGGCAAAGAGTAACGTGCGGAGCAGACTATGAGCATGGACCCTCTGAAATCAATCGGTGCGATCGCGGCAAGCGGGCTGCGCGCGCAGGGCGAGCGACTGAAGGTCGTCTCGGAAAACGTGGCCAACGCGGATTCGACCGGCTCGACGCCGGGCGCGGATCCCTATCGCCGCAAGACCATCTCCTTCGGCGAAATGGTCGATGACGCGACAGGCGCCTCGATGGTCGATGTCACCGAAGTCGGTCGCGACACCTCTGATTTCGTGTTGAAATACGACCCGGCTCATCCGGCGGCGAATGCCGAGGGTTTCGTGAAACTGCCGAACGTCAACCC
The DNA here is from genome assembly GCF_002213235.1 of Thioclava sp. F34-6. Lineage (NCBI taxonomy): Bacteria > Pseudomonadati > Pseudomonadota > Alphaproteobacteria > Rhodobacterales > Paracoccaceae > Thioclava > Thioclava sp. F34-6. The sequence continues at coordinate 125,153 of NZ_NBOA01000007.1, read as the reverse complement.
GATCATCGAGATGAGCAACATGCGCGAAGCGGCGCGAAGCTACGAGGCCAACCTGAACATGCTCGAGACCGGTCGCCAGATGCGCCGCGAGATGATCGACCTTCTGAAATAGGTGACGCATGAGCGATCCAGTCCTCTCCAACGCAGCGATCCGGGGCGCCTATGGCGCCTCGCGCAACCTGAGCGGCGGTCCTGCCTCCGCGCAGGAGGCCAAATCCGCGGGACAAAGCTTCGGCGACATGCTCAAGAGCGCCGCCGAAGACGCGGTCCAGACCATGCGTGCGGCCGATACCACCGCGCAGGCGGGTCTGACGGGACAGGCCAGCACGCAGCAGGTCGTCGAAGCGACGATGGCGCTGGAATCCACCGTGAAGGTCACCGTGGCGATGCGCGACAAGCTGGTCGAGGCCTACCAGGAAATCATGCGGATGCCGATCTGAGGCAGGCGGGGACGTCATGGAAGAAGCTGATGTCTATGCGATCATGTCGGACACGATCTGGACGATCCTGCTCGGGGCCGGCCCGATCCTCGCGCTCGCGCTTCTTGTCGGCCTTGGCATCGCGATCTTCCAGGCACTGACGCAGGTGCAGGAGATGACGCTGACCTTCGTGCCGAAGATCGTCGCGATCTTCGTGGGCCTCGTGCTCGCCCTGCCCTTCATCTACGCGACGCTCTCGCACCTGTCGGATACCGTCTTCGATCTCATCATGAACGGGCCCACCTGATGGCGCGGGCGGGGTGGTTTCGCGCCTTGGCGGCGCTTGCAATCGCGAGCTTCGCCGCGACAGGCCCCGCGCGGGCCGAGGGCTGGGCGGGGTTCTACACCTCCAGCCGCTCCGTGCCCGAGGCAACCACAGTCGTCCCCTCCAAGTTCGGCAATGACCAGCAATGCCTGCGCCAGATTTTCGCGGCGCAGGACCGCTACGGCATCCCCGACAACCTGCTGCTCGCGATCGGGCTGCAGGAGGCGGGGTTTCGCAATGAAGGTCGCTTGACCGTCTGGCCGTGGAGCGTGAATGCCGCGGGCGAAGGGCGCGTGTTCGACAGCCGCGAAGCGGCGATGGCTTGGGTCCACCAGAAGCAAGCAGCGGGCGTCACCTCGATCGATACGGGCTGCATGCAGGTGAACCGCAAATGGCATCCGGACGCGTTTGACTCGCTGGCCCAGTCCTTCGATCCGGCGGCGAATGTGGATTACGCGGCGCGGTTTCTGGTCGATCTGCATCGGCGGACGGGGGATTGGTGGCTCGCCGCAGGCTCGTATCACTCCTTCACCCCGGAGGCGCGCCAGACCTATCTGACCGCGCTCAGGCGCAATCTCGCGGTGGCGCAGAAACGGGGCGACTATTTCGTCCGACTCGCAGGCGCCGCCTCCGTGGACGCGCCCACCATGACCGCCTCGCCACGCCCCACGCGCCGCAAACTGCCCGTCTTCTGGTCGGCCGATCTGACGGCGGATCAGGACATGCGGCTTTCGATCTATTCGACGAACGACCTGCAGCCCGTGCTTCCCAATTTCACGCGAACGAATTGAGCGCGCAATGAGCCAAAAACAAACCAGTCTCGGCCAGAACCTCGTGGGGCTCGGCATCAAGAACCGCGATATCGGCTTCGCGATCGGCGTGACGCTGATCCTCGGGATGCTGTTCGTCCCGCTGCCACCGATCATCCTGGATTTCGGCCTCGCGATCTCGCTGTCGGTCTCGGTGCTGATCCTGATGGTGGCGCTGTGGATCCCTAAGCCGCTGGAGTTCAACTCCTTCCCGACGCTGCTGCTCGTGGTGACGATGCTGCGGCTGTCGCTCAACATCTCCTCGACGCGGCTCATTCTCAGCCAGGGCCATACCGGCCCCGGCGCGGCGGGCGGGGTCATCGAGGGGTTCTCGCGCTTCATCGTGGGCGGGGATTTCGTGATCGGTATCGTGATCTTCGCGATCCTCGTGGTGATCAACTTCGTCGTCATCACCAAGGGCTCGACCCGGATCGCCGAGGTTTCCGCGCGCTTCTCGCTCGATGCGATGCCGGGCAAGCAGATGGCGATCGACGCCGATCTGGGCGCAGGGCTGATCGACGAGGTGGAGGCCAAGCGCCGCCGCAAGGAGCTGGAGGACGAGAGCGGCTTCTTCGGCGCGATGGACGGTGCGTCGAAATTCGTGCGCGGCGACGCGGTGGCCGGGATCATCATCACGCTGATCAATGTCGTCGGCGGCATCCTGATCGGCGTCGTCCAGCACGGGCTGAGCGTCTCTCAGGCGGCGGGTAACTACACCGTGCTGACGATCGGCGACGGGTTGGTGACGCAGATTCCGGCGCTGGTAGTGTCGCTGGCAGCGGGCCTGATCGTCACGAAAGGCGGCACCGAGGGCGCGGCGAACGAGGCGGTTCTCGGGCAGCTGTCGAACTTCCCGAAGGCGCTCTACATGGCGGCGGTGCTTCTTGGCGGGATCGGCCTGCTGCCCGGCTTCCCGATCGTGGTGTTTTTCGCGCTGGCCGGGCTGCTCGCCGGGCTGGGCTATGTGATGCAGGAGCAGGCCGCACTGCGCGCCAGCGACGAGGCGGCAGCAGAAGCCCGCGCGGCGCAAATGGAAGAGACCTCGGCCGAGACGACGCAGCAGCAACTCAAGCTCGACGAGCTGCGCCTCAGCCTCGGCGCGGGACTGGTGCCGCTGATCTCGAGCATGGATGCCGCCCTGCCCGGCAAGGTCAAAAGCCTGCGCAATCTTTTCATGAAGGATTACGGCTTCGTCCTGCCCTCGGTGCGCATCAAGGACGACCCGATGCTGCCGACGAACAGCTATTCGATCCTCGTGCAGGGCGTCGAAGCGGCGAAAGGCGAGCTGCGCCCCAACCTCGTGATGGTGATCGACCCGTCCGGCGATCAAGTGAAGTTGCCCGGCGAGCGGATCAAGGAGCCCACCTTCGGGCTGAGCGCGGTCTGGATCGACCCGGCGCGCGCGTCCGAGGCCGAACAGCAGGGCCATACGGTCGTGGACCCCGAGAGCGTGATTACCACCCATCTCACCGAGATCATCAAGGAGCATATGTCCGAACTGCTCACCTATGGCGCGGTGAAGAAGCTTCTGGCCGAGCTGGACCGGGACTACCAGAAACTCGCGAGCGACATCTCCAACCCCGCCCCGGAAATCCTGCTTCAGCAGGTGCTGCAATCGCTGCTGGCCGAGCGTATCTCGATCCGCAACCTGCCGCTCATCATCGAGGCGGTGGCCGAGGCCGCGCCGTCGAGCACCAACCCTGCCGTGATCACCGAGCGGGTCCGCGCCCGCCTTGCGAACCAGATCTGCCGCGCGCTGGCGGATGCTTCGGGCTTCGTGCCGGTGCTGACAATGTCGGGTGCGTGGGAGCATGAATTCGGCGAAGCGGTGAAGATCAACGGCAAGGATCGGACCTTCCTGATGTCGCCGCAGCGCGTGCAGGAATTCGTGCTGGAGGCGCGTCAGGAAATCCAGCGCCACGCCGCACGCGACGAATGGCCCGCGCTGATGGTTGCGCCGGAAGTGCGTGGCTATGTCCGCTCGATGCTCGAACGCGTAAGCCCGATGACTCAGGTGATCTCGCATAACGAGGTGCACCGAAAGGCCGCCATGAAGACGGTCGGGACGATCGGGGCCTGAGGGGTGAGCGGGCTGAGCACATTTCTCGACGCGCAGCTATTCGGCTATCTCATAGTCTTCGCCCGGCTGGGCAGCGCTATGATGTTCATGCCGGGCTTCGGCGAGATGCAGGTGCCGACCCGAAGCCGTCTGGCGATGGCAGTGGTGTTCAGCCTCGCGCTTTATCCCGCGACGCCAGTATTGCCGATGCAGCCCGACAATCTCGTTACTTTCGCGATCTATCTCGGGTTTGAGGTGACGACGGGTATCTGGATCGGGCTGACTGCACGGGTGCTGTTCAGCGCGCTACAATTTGCGGGGCATCAGGCCGGGCAGGTCTCGGGTCTCGCCAATGCTTTCGCGCCGAGCCTCGGGTCGTTCGAAGGCTCCACGATGATCGCGAGCTTCCTGCTGATCTCGGGCGTCGCGCTGATTTTCGTCACGAACACGCATCACGTCATCATCCGCGCGTTGCTCTATTCCTACGACGTCTTTCCGCCGGGCACCCTGCTGCTGGGCGACATGGCGAAGCAGATCGTGAAGGCCGCGTCGGCCAGCCTCTATATCGGGGCGGCTATCGCGGCGCCGTTCTTCGTCATGGGGCTGATCTTCAATCTCGGGATGGGGCTTGCAAACCGGATGATGCCCGCGCTGCCTGTCTTCTTCGTCGCAGCACCCGCGCTGATCGCGTCGGGCCTGCTGATCCTTGCGGCGGCGTCGCCCAGCATGCTGCATGTCTTCCTCGGCCGGTTCACCGACTGGCTCGGCACTTTCGTCATACCCTAAGGAGCGCGCCGTGGCCGAAGGCGACGAACAGGATAAATCCTCCAAGACCGAAGAGCCGACAGACAAGCGGCTGAAATCGGCGCGCGAGAAAGGCGACGTGCCCTCCTCGCGCGAGACCGGCAACATGATGTCGGTCTTCTCGCTGCTGATGATCGTGATGTTCATCCTGCCACTCGTGGCGGGCCGGGCGATGACCTCGCTTGGTCAGGTCTTCGCCGGGGCGGGCCAGGTTAAGATTGGCCAAGGGTCGGCAGGCGCGCGCGATATTGGCGACATCCTCAGCATGCTCTTCGGCGAGATCGCGGGATGGGCCGCCCCGATCTTCGGCGTGATGCTTCTGGCCGCGCTGTTCGGCGTGTTGATCCAGGGCGAAACCGTGGTCTCGTCGGAGCGGATGAAGCCGAAATTGTCGAAGCTCTCGCCGCTTGGGGGGCTGAAGAAGATGTTCTCGCCCGGCGCACTGGTCGAGTTCGCCAAGAGCATCACCAAGGTTCTCGTCATCGGCGTGCTCGCGCTGTGGGTGGCGAAACGCGCGGTCACCGGGATCTGGCAGGGCGAGAATTTCCTGCCCGAGAACATTCCGAGCTACGCCGCCCATTGGGCCGGATGGCTGCTGAGCGCAGCGATGGTGTTCCTCGTCCCGATCACCATCGGCGACATCATCTGGAAACGGTTCGAGTGGCGGCGCAAACTGCGCATGTCTCTCAAGGAAATCCGCGACGAGATGAAGGACTCCGAGGGCGATCCGCAGATCAAGGGCCGCCGTGCGGAGATCGCACGCAGGCGCGCCCGCCAGCGCATGGCGCAGGCTGTGCCGACCGCCAGCGTGATCGTGACGAACCCGACGCATTATGCCGTGGCGCTGAAATACGAACAGGGCAGCGACGCCGCACCGGTCTGCGTCGCCAAGGGGGCCGATGCCGTGGCCGCCCGCATCCGGCAGATCGCGCGCGAGAACGAGGTGCCGATCGTCGAGAATAAGCCCCTCGCGCGTACGTTGCACGCGACGATCGAAGTGGATGACACCGTGCCGGTCGAGCATTGGCAGGCGGTTGCGGAGATCATTGGCTATGTCATGGATCTGCGTCGCAACATCCGGCGCGCGCCGCCGAAAGGCTCTGTCCTGCGGGTCGACGAGGAATGAGAAAAGGGGCTGAACGCCCCTTTTCCCCAAACCGGATGCAAATTCAGGTAGCAGCGCGGGCCGGAACGCCCGCGCGTTTCAGTTGAGCTTGACGTTGACAAGCTTCTGGTCGCCCGGGAGCTTCGAACGTTCGAGAATGATCTTGGAGACGGCCCGCGCGCGCACCGGGGTCATCGCGGCCATGATCGGGGCGACGTCGCGCTCATTCATCGTGGCCAGCACCATGACCGTCACCTCTATATCGAGGTCGTTCATGATCGAAGCCGCCGCCGCCGGCTTCATGTTCTTGTAGATCGACACGAGGCGATCGACGTCGGCGGTATGCGATTTGTCGACCTGGTCGAGCAGCTTGGTCACCTTGTCCTTCAACTCGGTGAGATGCTGCGACTGGGTGTCGAGCCCCTGCTTGGCAAGCTCGATCTCGGCGCTGCGGGCGTCGAGCTTCTTCTTCTGTTCCGCAAGAAGGTCGCGCTCCTGCCGCACGGACATCAAAAGCTCCTCCGGCGTCGGGGGGCAGCTGCTCTTGGCATCGCCGGGAGCGTCCGCCGACGAAGCCTTTACCGCGGTCGGCTTTTCCGCCCCGCTTGCGAGAGCCGACTGCAAAAGTGAGTCCGGGAACGGGATCATGTCCGAGGGAAGACTGGTCGCGAGCTTCGCGCCGCCCGAAAGCAGCAGCACACCGACGAGAACCTGCAGGGGGCGGCTCTTCACCATTGCCCCTGCGCCTCCCGGCGCACGCGGGTCTGCTCGAAGAAGCTTTTAACCAGCTCGGCCTTGCCGGTCACACGGGTCAGCCCCATCGGCGCTTTCGGCGCGGCGCGGCGCGAGTTGAAGGTCAGGGCGGGCGCAGTCTCTTGCGCGGGCGCCGGTTCGGGCGCGGGCGCTTTCTGCGCCTCAGCGACCGCGTCCTTCATCTCCTCGACGGAGAGCTGCGATTTGTCCACGGCCGCGGAGAAAGCGGCGACGAGCGGCTCCATTTCCTCGAGCACGAGCATCAGCTTCTTGACCCGTCGCGTGATCACCACGCCATAGGCCATCAGCCCCACAAGAGACACGAGAATAATCGCGTTAATCAGCATGGACATCATTGCTCCACTCGTCCTTTCCCATGAGGTTCGCGGTCACTTTCAGCGCCATCGACCCGTTTTGCTTCTTGCCCATTTCGCCTTCGAGAACCGGACTCCCGGCACAGAGCAGAAGGACCGGCTGGGTGTCGTCGATCCCGAGGTCGAGCGTGTCGCCCACTTTCCAGTCCAGAATCTCGCGCATCGGTACCACAAGCTCGTGCAGCTGCGCGGTCAGCGCCACCGACGACCCTTCGATCTTCTGTTTCAGCTGCGTACGCCACGAGCTGTCCGCGCCGAGCCGATCCCCGAAGAATATCTTGGTGAGCAGCGGGCGCACCGGCTCCAGCGTCGAGTAAGGCAGGATCAGATGAACCTCGCCGTGGTAGCCTTCGAGGCTGACCTTGAGCGGTACGCGGACCGTGGGACTGTTGGGCTGAGCGATGTTCGCGAATTGCGGATTGCTCTCCATCCGGTCGACCTGGAATGAGACCTCGCAAATCTGACGGAAGCCCACCGCCATGTCGGCGAGGATGCGTTCGGCGACCTGCTCTCCCATCCGGCGCTCGATCGTCGTGAAGCCGTTCTTGGCATCCTTCGCCCGCCCCGTCGGCTGCCCGCCCAGCATCAGTTCGAGCGCGGAGAACAGGAAGACCGGATCCTGCGAAAGGATGAACTGGTCATCCCAAGGATCGGCCTGCGCGACCGCGATCAGCCCGTGCTTTGGCAGGCTTTTCATCGCGTCGGCGAAGGGCAGGTATTCGACCTCGCCCAGCGTCACGTCCAGCACCGAACCCGTCAGCGACTTGAGCGAGCTGGAGAAGGACAGAACGAAGCGCTCGAAGATCACGTCCAGCATCGGCAGACGCTCGTAATTGAGCATCGACATGCGGATGATCTCGTCCTCGACCTCCGCCGTCGTCGTCGCCGCCATCGCCATGTCCGCCTGCTCCGCCATCGTCACTGCACCACCAGATCGCTGATGAGAACCTCGCTCGGCGTATTGTCCCCGACGACCGCGCGGGCGCGCTTGAGCAGCTCCGCCTTGAGCTTGATGAGACCGATGCTGCCGCGCAGATCCTCGACCGTCATCTGCCGGAGGAACCCGGTGAAGGTATCGCGGATGAAGGGTTTCTTCTCGGCCATCGCGGCTTCGGCTTCTGGCGATTCGGGATAGACCAGCGCTAGGTGAATCTTGAGGTAGCGCGCGGCGGATGCACCGTCCGCGGTCGTCCCGGTGATGTTCACCACGATGTCGTCGAAATCCAGTAGCGCGTCCCCGCCAGCCGCGGCACCCGCGCCCGTAACGCCATGGCCTGCCGACTCTGCGGGGTTGCCCCCGGTGAGGGCAGAGACGCCACCGAAAGCGACGAATCCACCGCAGAACATGGCCACGACCGCGAGGGCGCCCGCCGCCATCACGAGACGCTTGTGGTCACGCAAGACACGCCAGCGCCCGGCAGGCGCTTCGGCAAGCTCTTCTCCATCAACGGCCGCATCTGTCATCGGCTACCGCGCCTCTCTTCGTCGAACTTAAAGATAAAACCCGATCTTCATTGGATGTCGTGAAGTATATACATCCGTACTTTACTTGCAATACAAAGATAGAATACCTTCTATTGCGTAGATGAAGAATAACTGGTGTTCGCCGTGCAGCAATTCTTGCGGAATCTTCAATCCTTGGGACGGCGCAAGCTGCTGATGCTTGGGGCCGTCGGCGTCGTCAGCGTGTTCGCGCTGGTCTTCGGCCTATCCGTCGTGACCGCCCCGAACTACAAGCTGCTCTACAGCCAGCTTTCGCCCTCCAGCGCAGCCGGAATCGTCGACGCACTCGAACAGGCAGGGTTCAAGACGCAACTGTCTGCAGACGGCAGCGCGGTGTCGGTGCCGGAGGGAGACATGGCCCGCGCCCGCATGGCGCTGGCCGAAAAGAACCTGCCAGTGGATGGCGAACCCGGTTGGGAGCTTTTCGACAACGCAAGCGGCTTTGGCATGAACACCTTCATGCAGCATGTGAACCGTCTGCGCGCGATGGAGGGCGAGCTGGCGCGCTCGATCCAGACCATCGACGGGGTGCGCAGCGCCCGCGTCCATCTGGTTCTGCCCGAACGCGAAGCCTTCTCGCGCACCAGCCCCGACCCGAGCGCGAGCGTCATCGTGCGCGCCGCCTCCACCCGCGGCATCAGCCGCAAGGAGGCGCTGGCGATTCGCAACCTGATCGCCGCGGCGGTGCCCAATCTCGACGGCAACCGGGTGACGGTGCTCTCGGCCAGCGGCGAAACGATTCTCGCAGAGAATTCGGATGCGGCCGGGCAAGCGACGCTCCAGTCGAACAAGGCCGCGACCGAGGACCGGATGGCGCGCTCGATCGAGCAGATCCTGACGGCGCGTGTCGGTGCGGGGAATGCCCGCGTGCAGGTCAATGTCGACCTGTCCAACCAGCGTGAAGTCGTGGTGCAGCAAAGCTTCAACCCCGATCAGCAGGTCGTGCGCTCCACCCAGAACAACGCCGAGCAGCAAAAGGGTGTGCAGAATGGCGATGCGGGTGTGAACACCGGAAACAACATCCCTGGCGCGCTTGGCGGCCCCGGCGCGAGCAGCACGACCGACAGCCGCAGCAAGAACGGCGAGTCGGTGCAATACGAAATCGGCAACACACGGCGCGAGACGACGACCGAAGCGGGTGCAGTCAAGCGCGTGTCGGTCGCCGTGCTGGTCAACGGCATATACAACGTGCAGGACGACGGCTCGCTGAAATACGAACAGCGCTCGCCCGAAGAAATCGCGCGTCTCACCGCACTGGTGAAATCGGCGATCGGCTACGACCAGAATCGCGGCGATACAGTCTCAGTCGATAGCCTGCGCTTCATCGATTACTCGATGGAAGTCGGCGGCCCGGTCGGCCCGACGCTGATGCAGCGGCTCTCCGACAATATCGTGTCGATCCTGCGCTGGGTCTTTGCCCTTCTGATCGTGGTCGCGGTGCTTGTCTTCGGTCTGCGCCCGTTGCTGAACCGGGCCGACCGCGAACGCGCGCGGCTGAGCGAGGCGCCCGGTGCCGGGGCGCTCGCAGCCCCCGAGGGCGAGGCGGAAGCAGCAGCACCCGCGGGCAACAACCTGCCCGCAGCGCCCGCCAGTGCCGTCGCGCCCCGAACGCAGGAGGCCGCCGAGCCCGCAGCGCACGTCCAACGTGCGGAGCGCTACGACCCCGCCAGGGACGAGGAGCTCGTCACCAACTTCGCGATCAGCGGCGCGATCCTGAAGCGCAAGGTCTCGGCAATCCAGAAGATCGCCGAAGAAGAACCGCAAGAGGCCCTCAAGGTCCTGCGCGGCTGGCTGCTCAACGAGGCATGACATGACGGTTTTCCAGCGAGACTTCGATGAAGAGATGCAGGCGGAAGACGCCCGCCGCGCCGCCGAACGGCTGAAGGTCTTCACTCAGGCCGATCTCGATGCCGCGGCGGCGGACGCGCGCGCCCAAGGGTTTGAGGCGGGCCGTGCGCAAGGCTGCAACGAGGCTACCACCGAGATCACGACCTCGCTCGAGGCACGCCAGACCGAGGCGCTGGAAAAGCTCTCGCCGGAGATCACAGCACTTCTTGGCAACCAGCTAGCTCATCAAGCAGCACTGGAGCGACACCTTTGCGGCTTCGCGCTGCGCGTTTGCGAGAAGGTTTTCCCCGAATTCATCGAGAGCTGCTCGACCGCGCGGGTCGAGACCCAGATCCGTCGGGCGATGGAAATCGCGCTGCGCAAACCAAGCCTCACGATCCGCCTCTCCCCCGCCAATGTCGCGGGGCTGACGCCGGTGATCGAGGCCAGCGCCGGGCCGAACAGCCCCGCCCTGAACATCGTCGCGGACCCGGCGCTTGCCGATGGCGACATCCATGCCGACTGGGAAGACGGCGTGATGGATTACAGCTTCGAGACGGTCTGCCGCAGTATCCTCATCGCCCTGCGGCAGACGATCTCTCCCCAAGCCACACCAATCAGGAAAGCCGTGTAAATGTCCGACAACGATACGCCCGAATCCACGCAGCCGCCTGAGACGCCGGAAACCGGAACCCAGCCGACGCAGGGCGAAGCCCGCGCCGCTGCAGCCGAGACCCTGCTGCATACGCTCGCCAGCAAACAGGCCGAGAGCGATGCCGACGGGCAGAACGTCAACGCGATGCTCAATGTCGGGCTCTCGGTGCAGATCGTGCTGGGTCAGAGCCGTATCCCGATCTCGCAGCTTCTGAACCTGAGTCGCGGCTCGGTCATCGAGCTGGAGAAAAAGATTGGCGAGCCGGTCGACGTGGTGATCAACGACCGGCTGGTGGCGCGGGGCGATCTGGTGAAAGTGGGCGACAACCGGCTCGGCGTCACGCTCACCGAGATCGTCAAAGACTACGTCCCGAAACGATGATCCACCTCACGAAGCGATTTCTGACGGCGCAACCCGGCCTGCCACTTGTCGCCCTGACGCTCGTAGCGTCGCTCGCGTTCAGCAGCGGCGCAGAGGCGCAGGAGGCGGGCGGGTTGCTGAGCGACCTAGCGCAGGGGCTGAACAATGCCGCGCCAGGCAGCGATGCATCGGCCAGCCTGAGCGGGCGGATCATTCAGCTGATCGCGCTGATGACCGTGCTCAGCATCGCGCCGGGCGTCCTTGTCGTCATGACCAGCTTCACCCGCTTCGTGATCGTCTTCTCGATGCTGCGCTCAGCGCTGGGGCTGAACCAGACGCCGCCGAACATGGTGCTGAGCGCGATGGCGCTGTTCATGACCTTCTTCGTGATGCAGCCGGTCTTCGACGATGCCTGGACCGGGGGGCTGCGGCCGCTTCTGAACAACACGGTGACCGAGGAACAGGCGCTCGTCGGGATCGGCGCGCCGTTCAAGGCCTTCATGTTCGCCAATACGCGCCCGAAGGACCTGAAGCTCTTCGCCGATCTCGTCCGCGACAACGAAGCGGGGCAAAACGCCGAACCCGCGCCCGAGATGCCCGCGCCTGCCACGGCGGAGGAGGCGAACTGGCGCACCCTCGTCCCCGCCTTCATGATCTCCGAGCTGCGGCGCGCCTTCACGATCGGCTTCCTGATCTATCTGCCTTTCATCGCGATCGACCTCATCGTCGCATCGGTGCTGATGAGTGCGGGCATGATGATGTTGCCGCCGGTGATGATCTCGTTGCCTTTCAAGGTCATCTTCTTCGTGCTGATCGACGGCTGGTACATGCTCGCAGGGAGCATGATGCAATCTTACGTCGCCTATGGCGGGGGTGGCTAAGCCTCTACGCCGCCCCTATCCTTAGAAAACACATCACTACAAAGAATAGCGGGCGATCTTGATTGAGAATACAAGGATAGCCTGCTATCCTTGCCTAGACCTCAGAACAGATCGAGCGCCGACGATGAGAACCTCCCGGGATTACAAGAAACTGCGTGGCCCAGAGAAGGCAGCGATTCTTTTCCTCTGCCTCGGGGAGAAACACGGCGCAGGGCTCATGCAGCGGCTCGACGATTACGACATCCATTCGATCACCCATGCGATCTCGTCCCTTGGTACGATCCCCGCCGATATCGTCGAAGAGGTGATGAGCGAGTTCATGGAAACCGCAGGCGATGGCGGCGGCCTCGTGGGCTCGATGGAGATGGCGGAGAGCATGCTCAAAGGGTTCCTCCCCGACGAGCGCGTCTCCGACATCATGAACGAGATTCAGGGCCCGCTGGTAGGACGCAATATCTGGGAAAACTTCTCGGCGCTGAACGAACAGATCATCGCAAATTATCTCAAGGAAGAGCACGACCAGACGGTCGCGGCGATCCTGAGCAAGGTGAAACCCGAGGTCGCCTCGAAAGTGCTGCCGCTTCTGGGCGAAGAGCGCATGATGGAAGTGCTGGAGCGGATGATCGGCATCGAGACCGTGCCGCGCTATGTCTTCCAGAACATCGAAGAAACGTTGCAGAAAGAGTTCATGAGCTCGGCGACGCGCAATACCGGCCCGGACCCGCAGCAGCGCATGGCCGATCTCTTCAACAAGCTCGATAGCAAGCTGTTCGACGACATCACCCAGCGTCTGGAAAAACGTATTCCCGAGGCGTTCGGTGCGATCAAGGCGAAGATGTTCACCTTCGACGATCTGTGCAAGCTCGACCAGCAGAGCCTCGTCAAAGTCATGCGCGGGGTCGAAGGGCAAACGCTTCCGCTCGCCTTGCGCGGGGCCAAGAAGGAGGTACGCGACTACTTCCTGAGCGCCCTGCCCGCCCGCTCGCGCGACATGCTGAACGAGGAAATGACCGCGATGGGCCCGGTGCGCGGGCGCGAGGTGCAAGAAGCGCAATCCGCGCTTGTGGACTATGCGCTCGAGTTGTCGCGCGAGGACGAAATCCGGATTCCGCTCGACGATGATGACGTGATTATCGACTGAAGCCGTCCGTGACCGGCGACCAGCTTACCGGTAGCGCGAAGCCGAGAAGGTAGCGATCGCAGTCAAATCGAAGGTCGCGGGCACGAATTGGCCCGAGCCCCCCTGCACCGCGCCTTGCATCAGCGTCACCGCAGCATTCCCCGCCGCCCCTCCGATTGAGAAGTTATTCGCATCGGACACAGCGACGAAACGGGAGACCAGATCATCGACCTCTTTCGGGTCTTTGAGTTTCGCAAGATCGAACTTGTCCTCGAAAATCTGTTTCTGCCGCTCGACATCGAGCTTCACCACGTCATTCGGGATCCCCAAAGCGGTGCGCATGAACTGCGCCATATCCTTGTCTTTCAGGACCGAATACCATGTTTTGACGCCGCCGAGCTTCTGCCGGAATTCGAGCACGGACCCGACGGTCTCGTTCTGGTCGCGCTCACCATTGATGAACTGCTGGCTGACATATTGATCGACGATCTTGTCCTGCCACGAGGCCGAGGAGGTATTCGCGTTTGCAGTGCCGCCATTGGTGAACCCGAGCGCATCGTAGAGCTTGCGAAACCGCGGATCGGTGAGCCTGTTGACGAGGGAACTTTTGTCATTGGGATCGCTCGACAGGATTTCGCGCATCATCGCCTTGCCGAACATCTGGTCTTCCAGATCGAAGGCCTTCATCACGAAACTATAGGCGTCGTAATCCTTCACCAAGTCGGCCGCGGTATGGATATCCCCGATCTTCTCGCGGAAACGGCTGATCGCGCGCGCATGCTGCGGCTCTTGCGCCAGTTGATCGAGTTGCTTGGCCTGCGTCCGATCGATCAGGCTCAGCGCGAGCCGACTGCTCATGCCCGAAATCGTCAGCATTCTTCGCCCTCCAGCGCCGCCGTCGCGCTCGTGTTTGCGGACAGGCGGGCGAACAGTTCTTCTTCGCGGCGCATGACCGGGCGCAGCGCGCTCAACGCTTTGTAATAATCGCCCTGAGACACCCAGTTCGCGGCCTCGAAAACACTGCCAACCACGGCGGCACTGAAGATCGTGGCGAGATCGGCGAGCTTCTCCTGAATGACCGGCACCAGCGTGTCGCGGGTATCGGCGCGGATCAGCGCGGTCTGGATCAGGAAATAGGCCTGCTTCACCGGGGTCGGCTCGCAGTTTTCATCCAGCAGGTCTTCGGCCCGGATCACGTCGGCAGTGTTCTCGATCTGCAGCGTCTGTCGGCGGTTGGCATTCCGGATGACGCATCCATTGACCACGATCCGCTCGTTCGGTTTCAACGTCAGTCGTAATGCCATGACCCGCGCCCCTTCTTATTCCGCAGCCACCGGCTCGCCCGCGTCGCCGCTGAGCCCGCGAATGATGTTGCGGTTCACCTCGACCAGCGGCGCAACCGCGCCGCCGCCGCCCATCACCATCTGCGTCTGCCGCTCGACCCAGAGCGCGAGCGAGATCAGCCCGGCCTTCAACTCGGCGGGAAACTGGTTCGCAGGCTCCGCGAGGTCATCGCGCAATGCCGTCCAGATGCGTTCGTTTTCCCAGAGCGCGGTGCGCAGCCCCTGCGCGAGGATCGCCCCCCGTCCGGCCCGTGGCGCCTCGTCATAATCGACGAGAAAGGCCTCAAGCTCGCCAGTGACGCGCGACAGGATACGACGCTCGATCTGCCGCGGAGACTCGGTTTCGGAAATGGTTCGCTTATACGCGGCGACGCTCATGCAAGCTCTCCTCTCGATATTCTTTTGTTCTCTTTGCCCGAACTTAGCACGACCCGGTTAAAGGCGTTTTTAAACTTTGGGAGAAAAGACAACTCAGACGCGACAAAAGAAAAGGCCCCGCACTGCACGGGGCCTTTCCATTCAGTTCATCGCCACCGATTAGCGGAACAGGCTCAGAAGGTTCTGAGGACCCTGGTTCGCGATCGAGAGCGACTGCGTCGCGAGCTGCTGCTGAACCTGGTAGGACTGCAGGCGAGCCGCCTCCTGCTCCATGTCCGCATCGACCATGTTGCCGACACCGGTGTCGAGCTTGTCGGTCAGCTTGCCAAGGAAGTTCTGCTGAGCTTCCAGCGACTTCTCCGCAACGCCCAGCGAGGTCGCGTTGTCGATCGCCGTCGAGAGAGCGCTTTGGGCGCTCGTCAGCGCGCTGGTCAGAACCGCCGCCGAACCACCAGAGATGTCGATCCCGCTCAGCGTCGCCTGAAGCGATGAGAGATCGACCGCCTGGAAGGTCATCGACGTCGTTGCGAAGGAACCGCTTGCGCGGCTGATCCCGGTGACGACCGTCACGTTGGCCGAGCCGTCGACGAGGCTGTCACCGTTGAAGGTTGCCTGGCTGATCGTGGTGCCGATCTGATCAACGATGCTGCGGAGTTCCTTTTGAACCGCAGCATGATCCACCGCATCGCCTTGCGCGAACGAAACACGCTCGACGAACTGCTGGGCGAGATCCTTTACCGACTCTGCGCCGAGACGTGCGGTCGAAACCGAGTTCTTGGTCAGGGTCAGGCCTTCGTTGATCGACTTGTACATGCCGCTGTCGCTGTTCATCGATTCCGAGATCGAGAAATACGCGGCGTTGTCTTTCGCCGAGTTGATCTTCTTGCCGGTCGAGATGCGGTTTTGCGTGTCTTCGAGACCTTTGTTCACCGAACGCAGGGTCGCAAGAGCATTCATCGCGGAGGTATTGGTAAGAATGGACGACATTTCTGGTCACTCCTCATTCTGAAAGATATTTTGTTTTCGTCTTCTGACAGAAAAACGGCGCGAGCCGTGGAGAGGAACTTTGGACCGAAGATTAAGCGCGGGTTAACGTTTGGCCGAAACTTAGAATTCCTTATCGATATGCATCTGTGGACCATCCTGTCCTGTGACCGGTTTGCCACTCTTTCCATAGAGACCGTCGAGGCTGTGCCGGTTCCGGATTTTCTCGATCTCGCGCACGATGTCCCGGGTCGCGTCGGACATCCGCGACAACAGAACGCTATTGTCCTGCACGGCGACCTTCAGCTGGCGGAGCTTCTCGCGAAGTGCGGGCGCGGCTTGCTCAGACGCCTCCAGAAACGGCTCGATCACAGGGATCTTCAGCTCGATCCGCTTCAGAAGGTCCGCCTTGCGATCATAAAGCTCCGTGACGCGGTCGAGATGTCCCGCCTCGATCGCCGCGATTTCCTCATGCAACAGATCGAGCGTCGCATCGATATTCGCCTCGAAAGCGGCGAGGTTGGCGTCGTCCTCCTCGGTTAGGACGGGCCCGTCGGCGGAGATATCGTCGCGCCGGGCTTGCATCCGCTTGCGAAAACGCGACGGAGTTTCTTCAGCCATGATCTTCTCCGTTCGAAGTATAGGCGCCGATCATCCGCTCGACGCTTTGCGCGATCCCGGTCCGGCCCGAGGCGGCGATCTCATCCGCGATGCCGCGCGCGAGGAAGGACTTCCACATCTCCTCGGCGTGGCCGCCATCCAGTCCGCCCATCTTCACGGTCTTCATCATCTCACCAACGGCCTGCTGCAGGAAGGTCGCCTCGAAATTCTTGGCGATTTCCTTCGCATCCTGCGTCTTCGCACCGGAGGCAGCAGGCGCCTTGAGAGACGCAGCCGAGAGAAATGGCTTCGACGGACCGAGCGGGTTCATCAGATGATCTCCAGATCGGCATGAAGCGCGCCGGCGGCTTTGATCGCCTGCAATATCGAGATGGTTTGCCGCGCGCCGACACCGATCGCATTGAGACCGTCCACGAGGTCCTGAAGGCTGACATCACCCCCTTGGAGCACGCTGAACTGAGTGTTGCGCTCTTCGACCTGCACATCCGTTTCGGGCACCACGACCGTCTGCCCGATGGAGATAGGCTTCGGCTGGCTGACCGCGTAGCTTTCCTTGACCTTCACGGTCAGCCCGCCCTGGCTGATCGCGACCTGATCGATCCGCACATTGGCGCCGATCACGATCGTTCCGGACTTCTCGTCGACCACTACTTTCGCCACGGAGTCGGGCGTGACGGGGAGGTTCTCGATCATCGCCAGAAGCTCCGGCACACCATATTTGCCCTTCGCCTGCACTTCGATCGTGGAGGGGTCGAGCATCTGCGCGGTGTTGTGGCCGAGCTTGTCATTGATCACCCCTGCGACCCGGGAGGCCGTCGTGAAATCCGGCTCGCGCAGGGAGAGACGCACCGAGTTCAAGGAGTTCAATTCGAAATCGATCTCTTTCTCGACGATTGCGCCATTCTCCATGCGCGCGACCGTGGGCACACCGTCCACGATGCTCGCCGCGTTGCCCTTCGCGCTGTAGCCCGCAACCGAGACCGGCCCCTGCCCCACGGCGTAAATCTCACCGTCGGCGCCGACGAGCGGCGTCACGATCAGCGTGCCCCCCCGCAGGCTGTCCGCATTGCCGAGCGAGGAGATCGTCACGTCGATCGTCGAACCACGGCGGGCGAAGGGCGGCAGCTTGGCCGTCACCATCACCGCGGCCGTATTCTTCGTCTTGATCGCATCGCCGGAGAGATTGCCGACCCCGAGCCGCTCGAGCATCCCCTCGATCGACTTCTTCGTGAAAGGGCTGCCGTTGAGGGTGTCGCCAGTCCCGTTCAGGCCAACGACGAGACCGTAGCCCACGAGCTGGTTCTCGCGCACGCCTTCGAAACTGGCGATGTCCTTGATCCGGACCTGTGCGGTGGCCGGGATTGCGCTGAGCACCCCCGCAAAGACGGAGAGCGCGACGAGCGCTCCGCGAAACCCGGCGCAAGAAAGCGACGCCCGACGACTTTTTCGGCACAAGGCAGCAAGCATAGTTTCCTCACGTCACCGACACATTTCATTAAATTAAAGTAAAACGCGAATAGTGTCCAATATAAATCGGTACTATTCTTGACTAATCCTTTGTGGCAACTTAGCGTGAGCTTGCCGCTTGTGCGAGAAACTTGCCCGGGATGGAGACCTGTATGAATATTTACGTCTTTGAGCCTCGCGATGGCCGTGTTCGCGGCCTGCTCGGCGAGCTGGAGAGCGTTGGGTTGCAGCCTGTCCTCATCCCTGCGTCCTTCTTCGCGTCCGATCTCAGCACGCTAAACCAGAAGGGGGTCGACACGCGGGCGATCCTGATCGGCGACTGCCCCGAAGTGACCGATTACATCCGGGCCATCCGCAGCTGCGGCTGCCGCAACCCGGTACTGGTGATGCGGGACTTCAAGAACTCGCGCGACGCCTCCGAGGCGCTCGATGCCGGGGCAGACGATGTCATGGTCAGCCCGATCAAGGGGATCGAGGCGCTGTCGCGGATCAACTCGATCATCCGGCGTTCCTATGGCCACGCCGCCGAGAGCATCAGCGTCGGCGAAATCACCGCCTTCTTCGACGGGCGCGACCCGCTTGTCTCCGGTGTGCGGCTGAAACTGTCGAACCGCGAACACGCGATCTTCCAGCACTTGGCACTGAACGCGAACAAGGTGATCGCAAAGGGCGCGATCTATGACGCGGTCTACGGGATGAGCGACGACCAGCCCTTCGACAAGGTGATCGACGTCTATATCTGCAAGCTGCGCAAGAAGATCGCCGACGCGGCCGAAAGCGGCCACCAGTATATCGAGACGGTCTACGGTCGCGGCTACAAGTTCAGCGAACTGGACAGCACGAGCGACGTGAAAATCGCCGCTTACGAGCAGACCGACTCGCGCCGCACGGTGGCCGCGCGATAAACGCGCGGCTCAGAGATAATTCAGGATCGACAGTTTCGACATCTGCGCGGCAACGCTGTAGCTCGCGTTGAGCTGCGTCTGGAGTGCCGTCATCCGCGTCGCGGCCTCATATGGATCGACCGAGACATAATCCGACAGCCGACTGTTGAGCACCGCATCCATCGATTGCTGCTGCGTCAGCTTGATGTCGAGCCGCTTCTGCTTCGCACCCAGGGCGGTCTCGGAATTGCGCAGCCCCTCTACCCCATCGCTCAATGCTTTGACCCCGGCCGCCACCCAGCTTTTATAGGCATCCCGATCCGTGATCTTCGAGACGTCGGTCGAGGCGAAGAGTGCGAGCCCCTTGATGATGTTGCGGAATTCGGGATCGTTCGCCTGCATCCCGTAATCAAGCGTCTCGCCATCCCCGATCAACGCCGACTTGCGCGCCGCTCCACTCGTCGCGTCGCCCTTGAAGAAGGTAGAACTGAAGCGCTTGGCCGGATCGGCATTGCTGTCGTCGAACACGCTGTCGATCTGCGACAGCATCGCCGCCGCCTGGGTCGCATCCGCTGGGCCGCCACCGACGATGCCCGCCAGGACATCCTTTGCCGACAGGCCCGTCGCACCATTCGCCACATCATAGCCCCGCAGCGCGGGCTTGTCCGACGCGACGCCGGAGAACAGGTGCTCGCCGTCGAGCGAGATGTTCAGGCTCGTCATGATGGTGTCGAGCGCGGCGCGGGCGCTTTGCTGCAGGGTCGCCGCCGCGGCGCCGGGTTGCTCAAGGTTACCGACGGCGAGCCCGAGCACCTCCTGCGCGGCCCCGCGCGCCGTCGACGCGCTCGATGCAATCATATCGAGCTTGCTTCCGAGGAGCTTGTTCGAGGTGACGTAATTCGAATTTGTGGTCGCGCGATCTTCCAGAGCGAGGACGAAGGCCGATTTCGCCCCCATATCCGCGTAGACATCGGATTTGCGCCCGGTCGCGACCTCGTCGCTCGTGCGTTGCAGCTCTGCCGTGGTGCGATCGACCGAGCGGCGCGAGATGATGCTCATCTGCAGGGTCGACAGCGAATTCCGGATCAGGGGGATCATCGTTCAGTCTCCTCAGACGGCGGCGAGCAGCGTGTCCATCATCTTCATGACGGCGGTCATCATTTTCGAATTGGCGGCGTAGCTTTGCTGAATCGTGATCAGCTTTTGCATCTCGTCATCGATATTCACGCCCTGAATGCTCTGACGCGTACCGTTCACGGTTTCAGCGGCGGTGCGGGCGGCAGCGAAACGCTCCTGCGCGCGGGTGCCCTCGAACTCCTGCGCGGAGATCATGCTGCTGCCGTAGTCGCGCAACGACAGGGACGCCGCCAGCCCGGTGTCCGGATTCGCCGAAAGCGGGGCGTCGAACATCGACACAAAGGCCTCGATCTGGGTCGAATCCCCGGCCGCGCCCGGCGTGGTCGCACCGATCCCGTCGCGCAGTCGCGACAACTGCCCGCCCTGCGCAGGGTCCACGGCTGCGCTCACGGCGATCCGTCCGGCAAGCCCGTCGAGCTTCGCGGGATCGTAAGCCGCACCAGCGTCAGTAAAGAGACCCGCCTGCCCCGGAGCGAGCGAGGCATCCGCCCCCTCGAACCCTTGCACGAGGCCGCGCGCCATCTCGTCGAGCTGAAGCTGGAAGCGCGGCAGAACATCCTTCTTCACCGCGAACAGCCCGGCAATGCTGCCATTCTGGAAGCCGCGCGCTTCAGTTGATTCCGGGGTGATCTCCGCCTTGCCCGCGAACAGCTTTCCGGCCACCTTGTCATAGGTGACGTAATTTGCCTGATCGCCATCGACGAGCGGCGTGCCCCCCGCGGTGTAGAGCGTGGCCCGCCCATCGGTGGAGCGGCGCACCTGCATATCGATCAACTTCGACGCCTTTTCCACCAGAACGTCCATCTGGTCGCCGAGATCGGCCGCGCCGAGCGAGCCGGGCTGCGCATCCGAGATCTGCTTGTTGAGCGAAGTGATCTTATGCAGCGTCTCGTTGAAATCGGAGACGTCGTACTTGATCTCCATATCAACCTCGCCACCGATCCGCGCGAGCATGTCGCTGCTCTGGTTGAGCGACGTCACCATCTCCTGCGCGGCGGAGGCCACTCCGTTCTGCGCCGCGTTGTTGCCAGGATTGTTCGCCAGCGCGATCATCGAGCTGCGCAGGTCGGTCAGCCGATCCGCGGGCGACAGCCCATCGCCCGGCTGGCCGAGGGTCGCGGTATATTCGCCCACCGCCTCGAAGATCGCCTGCTCGCGTGCCATGGCAGAAGAATGCTGGCGATACATGCGGTTGAGCGAGGCGTCGACGTCGCGCCGCGCCTCGCCGGTCTGCACGAGGCCGCCCGAGATAGTGACCTGCGGCAGTTCCTTGCGCACATAGCCCTCGGTGCTCGCATTCGCGATATTGCGCGAGGTCGCTTCCGACTGCATCTGCGCCGCGCGCAGACCGCTCGTGCTCGCCTGGAGGGCGCCCGTCAAGCTCATCGGTTTGCTCCGTTCTTCTCAGCGTGACGATCAGCGCTTGAGGCGCGTGGTTTCGTCGAGCATCTCGTCCATCGTGGTGACGATCTTGGCGTTGGTGGAATAGGCCCGCTGGGTGCGGATCAGATCGCTCAGTTCCTGCGCGATATCGACATTCGACCCTTCGAGCGCACCCGAACTGATCGTGCCCACCGGACCCTCGTTCGCCTTGTGGATCGTGTAGGCGCCGCTGTCGCGGGTCAGACGATAGGCGTCGCCGTCGATCTCCTGCATGCCGTTGGGGTTCTCCACATGGGCGAGCGGAATCTTGTAGAGCGGCTGGCGCTGCCCGTTGTCGAAGATTCCGTACATCGTGCCGGTATCGTCGACTTCGATCCGGGTCAGCGCGCCGGACGAGGAGCCGTCTGCAGTGAACTTCTGGGGCGTGAAATCGCCAGCGAACTGGGTGATCCCGTCGAAGCTGTTCAATGCGCCGAGCCCGATCTCGATCGGCTGCGTGGTGCCGCCGTCATTCATCGTCAGGCTCATCACGCCCGTGGTCGTGTCCATCGAGAAAGCGCCGGGGGCCGTGGCGAGGTTGGTCACACCGGAATAGCTGATCGGCGCGCCGGCATTGGCACCGCCCGGGGCGAAATCGACCGTCACCTGACCATAGGGCACGCCGTCACCATCGGAGACAGTGATGTCCCATTGGTTCGGCGTCGAGGTCGGCTGCCACGAATATTCGAGCCGCTTCACCGCGCCGAGCGGCGTGTAATATTGCGACGAGGAGGTGAAAGGCGCGCCCGGCGTCGCGTTGCCGGTTTCCTGCGAGGGAAGATTGCCCTGCACCCCGATCGAGGTGGTCGCCTTCGCGCTCAGCGTGGCGTCCGTGACGTTCACCGTCTTCAGACCGTTGAAGCTGTTGCCGTCGATCGTGGCAAGTTTGACGTCCGTGTAAGGATAGCCGGACAGGAAGTAGCCCGCCGAATTGACGAGGTTGCCGTTCTCGTCGGGCTGGAACGAGCCGGCGCGCGTCATGACGTAATCGGATTGCACACTGGTATTGGCGTTGCTGGACACGACGAAGAACCCGTTCCCGTTCACCGCGAAATCGGTGGGCGAGTTGGTAGGGATCACCGCGCCGCCATTCTGCAGATCGGAGGAGACGACGGCATTGACCCCGGATGGCGCGTTGAGCCCGCCGGTCGGCGTCATGGTCACCATCTGGGCAAAGCTGCGCTTGTAGCCCGTGGTGTTCGCATTCGCGATATTCTCGGAAATTTCGCCAACGGCGACGGAGTTCGCATTCAGGCCGCTCACACCGGTCTGCATTGCGCTCGAAATACTCATGGTTTTATCCTCTCATGTCCGAAGAGAAAGGGGTCCTATCCAAGAGATAGACGAGTGATGTTTCACTGAAGTTAAAAATATCCGCCGTTTTTCTTTGGACTCGCGTCAGGGGCCAATGCATAGCAAAGATACCTAGCCTCCTGCCCGCTTCGCCTCCGCCCCGACCATCTCGATCGCATCACCGGCGTTGCGCAGCCGATCCCGCGCTGCGGCGTCCATAAGCGGGGTCAGTTTGGCGGGCTCGGCCAGCAGGCTTGCGACGAGCTTGTTCAGGTCCTCCCGCCCCGCGAGACGGGGGAAAACCTCTGCGACGCTGCGGGCCGTGGTCAGGTCGCCGGACCGGTAGGCAGCCAGCAGCAATTGGACCGCATCGGTCTCCGAAAAGTCACCAGAGGCTGTCTTCCACAATGCGCGATAGGACCGCGTCGCCGCTGACCAGTCGCCCTTCTTCCAATGGAGCTGCGCCTGCAACCGGAGATGGTCGATCGATTGCGCGGTGACCTTGGTGTCCAGGGCCGCATCGGTCTTTCCGGCCTCGGCCAGAACGCGGGCCTGCAGCGCGTTGAACTGGTTCAGCTCCTGCGCGTCGGCGGGACGCTCGGAGGCCTCCAACACCTTGGCGGCACGCGCGAATTGCCCGCCACGGGCAAGTGCTTCCGCCTCGCGAAGCGCAAGATAGGCCATCCGGTCCTGCGACACCGCCTCGGGGTTATCTTTGCGCTGCACGCTGAGAGCCTCTCGGATCTTGCGATATTCCGACGAGGCTTGCGTCGTGGCGCCCAGTTCCAGCAGACGATCCGCGAATTGCTCGGCATAGGCCTGGAAATCGGCGCGAGCCTCGTAATAGGGCTCCAAGCGCTGATGGCCTGCGGTGAAGGCGGTGAGCGAGATCTTCCCCGCCGCGCCTTTCGCATAGAACGCCTTGAGCAACCGATCCGCCGCCTCTGCGGCCGTCCGCGCCTGCGGGCGGTCCGGGAAACGGGTCAGGATCTCGCCATAGGCGATCAGCGCCTCCACATCGCGACCGCTCTTTTCCCCCAGATGCGCGCGCTGTTCGAGGGCCTGAAGATCGAACCGGTCGCCGCGCCACGCAAGATTGGCCTCGGCGAGCATGGATAAACCTTGGTCCGTCGTGAGCGCACCCTTCGCAAGGCCGAGATCGACCAGAGCGAGCCGCGCCCGCTGAGCGTATCGATCCCGTCCCTTCGCTGCTTCGCGATAGGCGGCATAGGCCTTCTCCGGATGATGCGATTGCTCTGCCACCCGCCCGATGAGGAAGCTGTAAACCGGTTGGGCCTTCAACTCGGGATAGCTGTCGAAATCCCGGCTCAGTCGCTCGGCCAGCGCCCATTGCTTGACCGCGATCGCGCCTTCCAGAAGCGCGGGCAGGCAGGCCTCCACGAAAACGGGCGGATAGGCGGGCAGCCGGTCCGCCGCACCCGCGAGGTTCCCCTCGAGCTCCTCCGCGTCGCCCTGCGTGATCGCATTCAGCGCCGCCCAGAGGTGATAATCCTGCCAGTTCGCCCAATCCGCATTGGGCAAGAGCGTGCCAGTCGGCACCCCCACCCCTTCCATGATATCGAACCCGGCGGCGATCGCGCGCCAGCGGGCCTGTTCGGCGGGGATCAGACCGTCGGGCATCTCGTCGCCCAGCACCGACCGCCCCTCGGGCAACATGACATGCGCGAGATAGAATTCAGCCAGATTGAGCCGCGCGACCGCGCGCGACGGCCCGGGCTCGGCCGCGGCGAAACCTGCGGTTAGCGCATCGCGGTCCGCAAGGAAGCCCGCCTGAGTGTATTGCGCGAAATCGAATGGTGGCGGCGCAGGTATGGCCTCCGCCGCGGCGGGGCCGCACAGAAGACAGAGCGCCAAAACGCCGCCCATCAAGGGGAAACCGCTTCGCAATTCCATCACCTCTTGCCCAAATGCGCCAGAATTCCTTCGCTCTTTAAAGAATAGTATTGATTATTCCAAGAAGAGCAAACATTATTGACCGGAAATCGGCAGCAGTCCAAGCAAAGCCACAAGTTCTATTCGCGCGGGCGGACATTCATGGATAGCTCAAATTACGTCTCCCTATCCCTCGCCTCGACGCTGTGGCGCAGTCTCGACATCTCCGCCAACAACATGGCCAATGCCAACACGGCCGGCTTCAAAGCGGAGCGCTCGCTGACCGAGAGCTTCGAGTCGAAGGGCAATGCCGGGGCCGAGGATGACGTGAGCTACGTGCTCGACAAGGGCTCCTATCTCGACGACAGGCAGGGATCCCTCACGAAAACCTCGAACCCGCTCGATGTGGCGCTGAACGGCGATGGCTGGTTCGCCTACCAGACGCCGGCGGGCCAGACCGCTTTCGGGCGCGACGGCCGGCTGACCGTCGACCCGCAAGGCAATCTCGTGACGCTGTCGGGCAATCGGGTACTCGACCGGGGCGGCGCGCCGATCGCGATCCCGCCGGGCGAGGAGATCACCATTTCCCGCGACGGCACGATTTCGGGGCCGAATAGCGGCACGATCGGCACGCTGGGCATGTTCGCCGTGCCCGACATCCAGAGCTACAGCCGGCTGGGTGGAGGCCTCTTTGCCGCGCCCGGCGGCGCCGTACCCGCCTTTACGCCATCCGAAACGACGCAGGTCGCTCAGGGCTTCATTGAGGAGAGCAATGTCCAACCGGTGGTCGAGATGACCCGGATGATGGACATCCAGCGCTCCTATGAGCGCGCGGTGAAGTTGATGGATGAACAGAACAACCTTCGTCAGGAAACGTTGCGCAGGCTTGGCAAAGTCTGACCGGCGCGAAAAGGAGCTGAACCATGAGAGCACTTGGAATTGCCGCGACGGGGATGCTGGCCCAGCAGACCAATGTGGACGTGATCTCGAACAACATCGCGAACGCGAACACCACCGGCTACAAGAGCACCCGCGCCGCCTTTCAGGATCTGGTCTACCAATCGCTGCAACGCGAAGGCTCGCTGACCTCTGCCGACGGGACAGCGCGCCCTGTGGGCGTGGATATCGGCCTCGGTGTACAAAGCGCGGGCGTGGTGCGGCTCAACACCCAGGGCGGGCTCGTCCAGACCGAGAACCAGCTCGACCTCGCAATCGACGGCGGCGGCTATTTCACCCTCAACATGCCCGATGGCAGCCAGGCCTATACGCGGGCGGGTACCTTCCAGCTGAGCCCCGAGGGACAGATCGTGTCCCTCGACGGCTACGAGGTCGCGCCCGGGATCAACGTCCCGGCGAACACCACGAATGTCGAGATCAACCAGCAGGGCCTCGTGATGGCTTATGTCGGCAAGGACCCGACCCCGGTTCAGATCGGCCAGCTGACGATGGCGACCTTCGTCAACGAGGCGGGGATGAAACCGCTTGGAAACAACCTCCTGCAGGCGACGACCGCGTCGGGCGATCCGACCGAGGCGCTTCCGGGCGATCCGGGCGTGGGCATCCTGCGTCAGGGTTATCTCGAAAGCTCGAACGTCAACATCATCCAGCAGATCACCGACCTGATCTCGGCGCAGCGCGCTTACGAGATGAACTCGAAGGCCATCGAGACGGCCGACCAGATGATGTCCACCTCGAACCAGATCAAGTGATGCCATGAGCCCGATACGCGCCTCCGCGACCGCCGTTCTCGCCACGCTCGCCGCCGCGCTTCTCGTCGCCCCCGCGAGCGCCGAATCCGTGCGCGTGCTGATCGCCGAGAAGGCGGAGCAGTCCTGGGGGATGGAGATGCCGCCGAGCGGCCATTTCGAGATCACGCTGCAAGACAGCGACCCGGGCGACGCGGAGATGATAAGCGACTTCTGGATGGACCGCTCCACGGGGCAGTTCCTGGCGAATGCGGTGGAGGCCTCGGGCGACGTGCGCCGCCTCGCGGGGCTTGCGCTGCTCAACGTGCCCGTCCCGGTGCCAACGCAGCAGTTGCTTCCCGGCAAGATTCTTTCCGGAGATGATTTTCAGGTCGTCGACCTGCCCTACGGTCAGGTGGGCGCCTATGCGGTGACGCGGCTCGACCATCTGGAGGGGATGCAGGTGCGCCGCGTGCTCGCCCGCGGACGCCCGGTGATGAGCCAATCCATCACCGAGCCGGTCATCATCTCGCGCGGCGACCCGGTCTCGATCGAATATTCGAAAGGCGCCATGTCCCTGACCGCACCCGGCAAGGCGATCTCCGACGCCCATGCCGACCAGTCAGTGCGCGTGGTCAATCTCGTGAGCAACAAGATTGTCGAAGGCATCGCCAAGCCCGACGGCAAAGTGGAGATTCAGAAGTGAGACATCCGTTCTACATCCTGCCGATGCTCGCACTGGCCGCCTGCGGTTCCGGCACGGCCTTTGAGCGCGACCCAAAAGTGAGCGACATGGTGGTCGATGGCGACACGATCCCCGAGGTGAACCGGGTGAGCGTACCGATGCCGCCGCTCGAGCCCACGCGCATTCCGCAGCGGGCCGAGGCCGCGTCGCTCTGGCAGACCGGCTCCACCGGCTTCTTCGGCGATCAGCGCGCCGACAGGGTAGGCGATTTGCTGACGGTGGATATCAACATCAAGGACGAGGCGCAGCTTCAGAACGCGTCCCAGCGGAGCCGCGACGGCAGCCAGAGCGTCGGTTTTCCGACCTTCCTTGGCTATGGCGGCAAGATCGCCAAGATCCTGCCGGGCGTCAGCGAGAAGGACTTGCCCACCGGCAGCAATATCGTCGATCTCAGCTCGCAATCGACCTCCAACGGCAGCGGCTCGATCAAGCGCAACGAGACCATCAGCCTGAAGGTCGCGGCCCTCGTGATCCAGAAGCTTCAGAACGGGAATTTCGTGATCGCGGGACGCCAGGAGGTGAAGGTCAATCACGAGCTGCGCGAATTGCGTGTGGCCGGGATCATCCGTCCCGAAGACATCCGGATGGACAACACCATCCCCTACGAGAAGATCGCCGAGGCGCGCATCTCCTATGGCGGGCGCGGCCAGATCAGCAAGGTGCAACAGCCCCGCTACGGGGAAGACGCGCTCGACGTCGTCCTCCCCTACTGATCGTCTCCGATGCCGCGCTGGAGAACACTCGTACTGCTTGTCGTGGTGGTGCCGATCGTCGCGGCGGGGCTGGGCTATCTGGGCGGAAGCCAGATCGCACCGCGACCTGCTGCCCCAGAAGCGCCGCCCGAACCCGCGCCGCGTGACGTCGCCTTGGGGCCTGTCACGGTGCCGGTCTACCGGGCGGGTACGATCAGCTATTTGAGCGTCGACGCATCACTGGTGCTGAAGGGAGACGGGCTTCCCGATGGCCCCGCGCTGGTGCCGAAGCTGCGCGACGAGACACTCGACCTTTTGAGCAAGCTCGCGGATAACCGGATGTTCGATCCCGATACGGTCAAACCCGAGGACCTCGCCACCCTGCTAGAGCGTGGCCTCGCGGACCGAGTACCCGGCCTGCAAGCGGCCAAGGTAAACAGCGCCGAGCCGTTCAAGCAGAGATAGAAAGCCTCCCATCACGGATCGCGCCCGGTGCAGGCGTGTCAGCCCGACACCGCGACGATGAGCGAACTCGGCACTTCCTCGCCATTGCGAAGAACCAGCGATTGCCCCTGCGAAGAGAAGCGCACCTGCTCCACCTGCGTGCTGGGATAGGTGTCATACGAGACCGCATTACCATCGGCGTCCTGCGCGTCGATCTCGACCCGGAACGTGTCATCCGGCACCGGCAACCCCGCAGAATCGCGCCCGTCCCAGTTCAGCGCGATCTTCTCGCCCGCCCGTCCGGGCAGGCCAGTAATCCGGCGCAGTTCGGTCCCGTCTTCCGTCTTGATGATCGCGGTCACCTTGTCGGCGGGTGCGGCAAGCTCGTAGCTGGTGCTGGCCTGACCGTCGCGCAACTCGATCCGGTCGGAGGCGAGCGACACTGTTTTGCCCATCAGGGCCACATCCGACATCGCACCCATTGCGCTCAGCTTGGCATCGATGGTCTTGAGGTTGGTATTGGTCTGCACCGTTTGCTCGACCTGACTCAGCTGCGCCAGTTGCGAAACGAATTGCGTGGAATCCATCGGCTTCAGCGGATCCTGATTTCGGATCTGCGCCGTCAGAAGCTGCAAGAAGCTGTTGTAATCCGCCGAGATCTTGGACTGCGCCGGGTTCACCTTGGCGTCGGCCGCGGTCGCAGCGGGATTGGTGCTTGTCGGAGAGATGCTCATCGGTGGCTCCTCAGGTCCTGATATCCAGTTGTCCGTCGAGAATGGTGGGCTGCCAGTCGGCGCCCAGCACGGGGATGTCTTCATCTGCGGCAACATGCGCGCCGGAGGCGCGCTCATCGCCCCGTTCGCCGTGACCGCCGAACTGCTCGAAATCGAGCGCGCCGCTATCCATCTGCAGCCCCTGCCCGGCGAGGATCGCCGCCAAGGTCTCGCGATCGCCGCGCAACGCACTCAGCACCGCCGGGCTCTCGGCGCGCACGACCACGTTGACCTGACCACGCTTGTCGCGCTCCACGTCGATCTCGATATCGCCGAGCCCGCGCGGGGTCAGCGCCACGCGGGTGCGTCCTTCCTGCAGATCCGCGCGCCGAAGCTGCGTCGCGACGAAGGCCGCGAAGCGCGGCGAGGGTTGGGCCGCCGTCTGCGCCGATTGAGCAGCAGCGTCGCTGCGCGCAACGTGACTGGCGTCATGCTGCGTGAGCCGCGCCACCGCGGTTTCGGGCAAGACGCCTGCACGGGCGGCCTCGGCAAAAAACTGGGCGGGCTTGGGGTCGCCCTTGCTCTGCGCTGCAGGCAGAACCGCGGCTTGCGCCTCGACCTTGCCGGTGTTCGTGGCGCCGTTGGCGGCAGCTTCCAGCACGGCGCGCACCCGCGGGTCCATGTCGCTCTGCTGAATCTCCGCCGTGAGCGGCGCTGGAATCACCCCGGCAAGCCCCTGCGGAACGGCGATGATCGCCTGCGCCTGCGACTGCGTCTGCGTTGCCTCAAGCTTCGGCTGTGCCGCCGGAGAGGATAGATTGCCAGCAGAGTGCGCGGGCATGAGCCCCGCTACCGACGGAATCTGCGCACCACCCGTTTGCGGCGATGCAGTCCCAGATGGCTTCGCTTGCAGACCGAGCGAGACCAGAAGGCTCGCGAAGACCGCGTCGATCGTGTCGCTTTTGTCGCTCGCACGATCCGAGGCGGGCTTTGCCCCCGCGCCGTCAGTTTGCAGCCGCATACCTTCAAGTGCCCGCGTCAAACCTTGCTGCAGCTTCGTGCCATGCGCCGCGTCGAACTCCGTGAGGACCGTAGCCAGCGACGCGCCCAGCTTTTCGAGCACCTCGCTCATCGACTTGCCCTGCGCCAGCTCTGCCAGCGCGCCGTCGCGAACCGTTTGCAGCTTGCTGGCCAGCTCGGCCTGAAGCGCTGGATTGTCGGTCAAGGCGGACGCTGCGCCTGCGCCAGCCCCCGGCGTCGCGGCCGCCGTGGCAGCCCCCACGCCCGAAGCTGCAAGCCCATCCGCCGGCACGCCCTGCACGAGCGATCCGAAACCGGTCCCCTCTGTCGCGGATTTGCGCCCGGTGCCTGCGGCCGACGCCGTTACCTTCAGCAATGTCGCGGCTATCGCGTCCATCTCATCACCCTCGTCACACGAAACTCATACGCTTGCTCCGGGGCCTCGAGGCCGCCTGCCACGCCATGAACGGCGCGAACCAGTCGCGATCCTTTTCGTAGCCCAACTGCTCGAGCAGGTCGAACAGCACCGGGAAGCGCGAGAATTGATCGAAAATCCGCGCCCGATGCTCTTCGTCGAGCCACTTCGCACGCGCCTTTTCCACCGGGCGCACACCGTTGAGCGGGCCTTGCAACTCCTCGGGAATTTCGGCGGCGCCGAAATCGGAAAAATGCCCTTCGAATTGCAGACCGAGCGCATCGCGCAACTTCTGCTGAATCCTGTCGGGATCATTGACCAGGTCTTCGTATTTCAGGAGGAATACACCCTGCGGGAAAATGCCGGATCTCAGCACGGTCCCGATCGCCTCGTGAATCTGCAGGAACCCCGGCATCACCGGCGCGGGCGCATCCGGACCGCCGATGAAATACATCGCGTCCGCCGAGATGAAATAATCGTCCGGCACCGCCGAATGACGGCTCACGAGGATGTCGCGCGGGTCGCGCAGCGGCACGATCAGATCGATCTGCTTGCTACGGACATTCGCCCGCGCGACATTCGCGACCTGGAAAATATCGAGCGGCCGCTTGCTGACCCAGTCGCCCGGCTGCCCGATCGTGGAAAGCGCGCTGGTCTCGCGCGGCGGGATTTCGAAACCTTTGAGAGTCTCGCGCAGCATGTTGTAAAATAGCGTGGTGCCTGCGCGCCCGTGCCCTGCGATCATCAGATGACGTGCCATCGCCCTTCTCCTCAGTTCAGCATCGCGGGGCTGAAGCCGCGTTTTTCGAGACACCGCTTCAGCCGGAGGAGCGCACGCTTCTCGACCTGTCGGGCACGCTCACGGCTGATTCCAAGATCACGGGCAAGATCGTCGAGCGACTCCGGCGGAGTCTGCAATTTGCGCCGCAAAACGATCTCGCGATCCGGCGCGTCCAGATCATCCAGCGCACTGCTCAGCACCTCATGTGCAGCCTGCGCGGCGGAGGACGCCAGCGTCTGTTCCTCGGGTGTGAGATCGGGGCTGGGCATCATCTCCATCAGGTCGGCGTCACTGTCATCGAAGGATTTGGCGTCCAAAGCGACGAGACCGGTCAGAAGCTGGCTCGCCTCGGGATTGTCGAGCCGCCCCATCCGCGCATCGAGATAGACCCGCGCCGGCACGTCGATCACCGTTTTGATCCGGGCGAGGGCGTTCAGCACGCAAGTCATCACCCACCAATGCGAGTAGGTCGAGAACCGGACATCCTGCGTCAGATCGAACCGTTCGGCGGCGCGCATCAGACCGATGATCCCTTCGGCCACGAGGTCTTCGAGCTCGACCGGATTGGACGCCCAGCGACGCGCCTGTGCATACGCCTGCCGGACATGCGACCGCAGCAGAATTTCAAGCGAGTTCTGATCTCCGTATTCCTGCCACCGGGAGATCGCCTGCCGCTCTTCTTCGACATCGAGAAACGGCGCATCAAGTGCAGCACGAAAGCTCAATGCAAACATTACCCCGCCTCTATTCACTCTATTCTTGCTGAACAGAAGACCACGGCGCCCTGTTTGGAGAAAGCTTTACTTGATTAAAGGCGAGTTAATCGCGGTGTTTTCTGGTTAACCCTAGATTAACGCCCCAAAAGGCAGCGCCGCCCCAAGGGCGGCGCTTCGTATTTCCAACGATGTCGCGGTTGCACGGCCCACCCGCCGAGCAGCGCGTTCATACCGGGCTTTCGGCACTGTACTCACGTTCAGAGATAGCCGCCCATCGCGGTTGCGCTGCAATCGCGCGCATCTTCGTGCACCGAGAACTCGCTCCGGGGCCGCGACGCCATGGCCGGCAGGCGGAGGTTGATCGCGCGGTCCCCAAAACCATGCTTCACCTCCGCGGCATTCGCTGGCTCGATGACCACGAGGCTTCCATAAGGCACCTCGATACCCAGTTCTTCCACGAGCACGTCGCCAAGCGAAATACCCGGCAGGAGCTCTTCCGACTCGGGCAGCACGAGCAGGCTTGCTTCCTTGTGTGTCGAACGCAGCACCACGGTCTGCGCAGGCAGAAGCGCAGCCGCCACCAAACTTCCCTGAGAACCTGCTCCGGCTGACACTTGCTTCACCGAGCCTTCCCAAATTTGCGCTAACAAATTGTTACTTTTCATGGACATCCCTAATCCCCAAGTCCCCCAAAGTCAGTGGCTGCAGATTACCAGCGATTCCCTTTCCCGTAAGGTTAAGGATTGTTAAAACTGTAAGGCGAGTAAGGATAGTTCCTGCCCAAAAGGACAACTTGCCGCCGCGCCGAGTTATCCCCAGGCGAACCTCGAAAGAAGCGTCGATGACCCAATTTTTCATGGCCTCTTACGCTACAAGTTGTGGCTACAACTTCAATCATCCACAGCTTGTCGACGGTTCCGCTACAAATTGTGTACTCACGATCAATCGCTGAGATGTTAACAATTCAGCGCTTGACACGCACTCTCTCGAAACCAGTTTCGGAAGATCGACGAATCAACCTCAGGTTGCAAAGTCTGAGGGCTTTCGCAGGGGAATTTCATAGAACGAGTATCCGGCGGATCGCACCGTTTCGACGACATATCGGTCGCCGAACGCATCGCGCAGCTTCTTGCGGATCTTGGTGATGTGAACGTCGAACTTCCGGTCGCCATAGACCCACATAGTGTTGTCGATCCGGCGCGAGAGCGCGTCGCGGGTCACGATTCGACCGCCGCTGCGGATAAGCTCGCACATGATCTCCCGCTCCATGGGAGTCAGCTGGACAGCTTCAGTCGCGTCTGGGCCGGTCAGCCGGTTTTCCTCGTCTATCTTGAGGCGCGCGACCCGCTTCTCTTCTCCCGGGAAACTGATGGGCAATCTGCTCCCCGCCCGAAGCCAGAGGCGCGCCGTCAACTCCCTGTCGGAATAGGGCTCCCGGAGCACGTCATCGGCGCCAGCGAGGATCATCTCGGCAGCGAACACTCCGTCGCTCGAGGGATCGACGAACAGGATGAGGCTCTCGGGCGTACTGACACGCGAGGTGCGGATCAAATCCGCTGCGCCCTCGGGCTGCGCAAGACTGATCATCAACAGGCACGGATTGCCATGCAGCAGGATATACTGCTCCGCCTCCACCGCCGTCGCGAACGGTAAGGAGGCCCAACCACAGCACGCAAGAAAGAAGGCAGCCAACTTGGCTTGCTTCGCGTTTTCTTCCGCTACGACGATAACGTTCTGTCTCCGCATGGCGCTCGAGCCAAACAAAAGGCAACTCCCCGTATCTCTCTGCGCGTCGACGCGAACCTTAGGTTTCGCGCCGCCCCCATCGCGCAGCCCTTTTTTTGAATAACGCAGCGCCAGGGTGAAGGAGAGAGCGTAAATCCGCCTGCCCCGGCATGTTCGCGTTTTCAAATTTTTTTACCTGCTTTATCCAACTAATTTACGTGTTTACACCTGACAAGCCCGACCACTCATTTGACATGGACCGCGCCTTCGTGACGTCTCGTGGGAAAAGTTGATTTCTTTGACCTAACTTTAAGAATTCCTTCAATCTTTCTCCCGTAGGACAAAAACATGTGAGGATAGACATGACGCAACATTCCCCGGACCAGTCCGGCGAGCCTGCGACGTCCCGCGTCCCTGCGGTGCCAATCTCGGAGAGCGTCCTACCAGACCGACTGATCTGTCTGGAAACGGGCCGCCCAATCAAGATGTTGAAGCGTCACCTCCAAAACCTACTCGGAATGACCTTCGAGGAATATCGCGCGAAATGGGGGCTTCCGCCGGATTATCCGACGACCGCGCCGAACTATCAATACGCCAAGCAGCGATGGCGCACAAAAGGCAAGCTCCATTGAGCAGCCACAGGACAGGCGAAGCACTCAGCGAAACAATCCTGTGCAGAAACAGTGTTTTCTCCGGAAACCCAAACACAGATTCACGCGTTCATTGACAGAAACGCGCCTCGCACGTAACTTTCTCTACTAATCCGGGGAGAGTGCAACTTTAAGCATTGGAGAGACCAGATGTCGAAGGACCGGCCCACGGATGCAGCAAACATTATCGCGACAGTTGCTGCGGCCTATGCCGCGCGTTCGGATGTGACGGCGGATCAGGTGGTCGACCTCGTGACGAAACTCTCCGCGCAGTTCGGCGAGGATCTGCACAACGCGGCCGCCAATCACGCGGCAGAGGCGCCAACGGCTAGCTCCAGTCCCGCGCGGCCGCAACCGGCGCTGCCCGTGAAAGAGGCCGTCACCGAAGACAAGGTTTTCTGCCTGTGCTGCGGACGCGGCTTCAAGATGCTCAAGCGCCACCTGGGCTCGGAACACGGGCTGAGCGAAGACGAATATCGCGCCCTGTTCAACCTGCCTGCTGACATGCCCCTCGTCGCACCGAGCTACTCGGCCCGCAAAGCGGCCTATGCCAAGAAAGTCGGATTGGGCAAACACAGCCGCGACGACTACGAAGCATCGCTCCACGACGCCTGAGGAAGGGTCGGCGGGCACGAGTTCCGCCACTCTGGGCAGGATGCCAAAGCGGTCGGCCAGCATCTTTGTTTCCAGATCATGAACGATTATCGCCCTTTTTTGGCCCATTTTTAAGCCGACAACCCACACTCAAGGGCTGCAGAAAACGCATGCCCAGAGAAGGCTGCTGGCTCCTGCCAGCGAGGTGGGAAAGGGCAACTCATGGCACGGTCGAATCAGGCGCCGATCATCGTGAAGCGGAGCGATGACGATCACGAATCCGAGCATCACGGCGGAGCGTGGAAAGTCGCCTATGCCGATTTCATGACCGCGATGATGGCCTTCTTCCTGCTGATGTGGATTCTCTCCGTTTCGGACGAGAACCAGCTCACGGGGATCGCCGATTACTTCGCCCCTGCGAAAGTCTCGATGCAGGCCCCCGGCGGCACCGGCCCCCTCGCCGGCGAGACGATCGGGCCGAAAGGGGTGCTGAACGCCTCGCGCGCCGACGACACGATTCCCGCCAATCCCGGCGCCGGGAGCGAGACAGCCCCCTCGACCGAGCTGGCCAACGCCTCCGGCAGCTCCAAGGAGGCCACGCCGGACGCGACGACGAATAAAGTCGCCGACGCGGTGCAGGCGACGGCAGAGGCAGGCGACACAACCGGCGCGAAGACTGCTGCAGCCACACCGCATGCCGTCGACGACGCCCGCTTCCAGACGCTTCAGACCCGGATCACGCAGGCGATCCAGCGCGTTCCGGACCTGCGTCCGCTGCAGCAGAACGTCCTATTCCGCCGCACGCCGGACGGGCTGAATATCGAAGTCGTGGATCAGGCGGGCAAAGCCATGTTCGCCTCGGGCAGCGCGAAGCTCGATGGGCCCACGCTGGCGCTGATGGATCAGCTCGGCCGCGCCCTCTCCGATCTGCCCAATGACGTGCTGATCGCGGGTCACACCGACTCGGTGCCCTATCAGAAAGCGGGCGGTACCTATGGGAACTGGGAACTGTCCTCGGACCGCGCCAACGCGACGCGCCGGGCGCTCGTGGCCGCCGGTGTCGCCCCGGAACGGGTCACCCGCGTCTCGGGCCTGTCGGATACCGATCCGCTGAAGCCGGCCGATCCGCGCGATCCGTCGAACCGTCGGATCACCGTCACCCTCGCCTATATTCAGCCCGAGGCCGACACGAAAACGCCGACCGAGGCAACGAGGCCGCGTCTCGAAGCGAATGCCGAGCAGACCCCGCCGGCCCCTGCGGTCGAGCAAGCGGCGCCCGAAATCGTCACCCCCGCGGCGGCCACCCCCTCGGATCAGCCTCAGAAATACAGCTCGATCGCGATGGATGACCTGCGCAGCGCTCTGCAGTAAGCTTCTGGAGACAAAAAAACGCCGGCGCGAACCCTATCGCGCCGGCGTTTTCTTATTCGGTGGAGGCGAAACTCAGATCAGACCGGCATGGACCATTGCCGCGTCGATCGCGGTCTTCGTCTCGGGCAGCAACTCGGTCAGCGGCAGACGCACCTCGGCCGAGCACATGCCCAGCTTCGACATCGCGTATTTCGCACCCGCCACGCCCGGCTCGAGGAAGATCGCCATGTGCAGCGGCATCAGCTTGTCCTGATAGCTCAGCGCCTTGGCGTAATCGCCGGCAAGCGTCGCCTCCTGGAATTCCGCGCAAAGCTTGGGCGCGACGTTCGCCGTCACCGAGATACAGCCCACGCCGCCATGCGCATTGAAGCCGAGCGCCGTCGCGTCCTCGCCCGAGAGCTGGATGAAATCGGGCCCGCAGGTCGCGCGCTGCATCGAGACGCGCTCCAGTTTGCCGGTCGCATCCTTCACGCCCACGATACGCGGCAGCTTCGCCAGTTCGCCCATCGTCTCGGGGATCATGTCGACCACCGAGCGGCCCGGAATGTTGTAGATCACGATCGGCAGTTCGCAGGCATCGTGCAGCGCGCGGTAATGCTCGATCATGCCGCGCTGCGTCGGCTTGTTGTAATAGGGCGTCACGACGAGCGCCGCATCGGCCCCGGTCTTGCCGGCGTGCTGGATCAGCCGCACACCTTCCGCCGTCGAGTTCGAGCCTGCACCCGCGATGATCGGAATGCGGCCCTTCGCGGCTTTCACGACCTCGGTGATGACCGTCATGTGCTCGGCATGGCTCAGCGTCGGGCTCTCACCGGTCGTGCCGACCGGCACGAGGCCGTGGCTGCCCTGATCGATATGCCACTCGACAAGTTTCTTGAGCGTGTCCAGATCCAGCTCGCCGTCCTTGAACGGCGTGACCAGTGCGGGAAGAGACCCTTTGAACATGACACGCTCCTTTTTTGGTTGGGCCGGGGGGTTGAGTCGTCCCGGCGGAAATCGGCCGGGTTATAGGCGGTTGCGCGGCTGTTGCCAACTTGTGATTCATCCCCATCTGTGAGAGGCCCGTAGCAAAGGGACAAACCCGCGACCACGAGCAGCCATGATGATCCGACGCCAGTTCCTCGCCGCGCTTGCGGCTTCGAGTTTCGCGCTCTCGCCGGCCGCGCTTCGCGCTGCGAGTTCCGCGCTGTCCGATGCCTTCGCGGCGGCCAATTCCGGCGATTGGGACGAGGCCGAAAATCTCGCGCGTCGCGTGGGCCCCCTCGGCTTCGATGTCATCGAGTGGAAGCGCCTGCGCGATGGCGAGGGCGACTTCTCCGACTATCTCGATTTCGCCACACGTCGCGCCGATTGGCCCGGCATGCCGTGGCTGCGCGAGAAAGGCGAAGCCAAGCTCGACGGCATCCCGCCGCGCGAGGTGATCGCCTATTTCAAGCTCGGCCCTCCGCAGACCGGCACCGGCGCGCTGGCGTTGATTGGTGCGCATCTCGCCCTGGGGCAGAAGGCGCAGGCGGCCGAGGTCGCCAAGACTGCCTGGCGCCAACTGCCAATGGAGGCAGACGAGCAGGCGAAGTTTCTGGCCGACTATCCCTCGCTTATCTCCGCCGATCATGGCGGGCGGATGCAGAACATGCTCGATCGCGGTCACCTGTCGGATGCGCGCCGGATGATCGATCTGGTCACGCCCGGCACCAAGGCCGTCGCCGAGGCGCGGATCGCCCTGCAGGCGCGCGAGCAGGGCGTGGACGATCTCGTGGCCGCCGTCCCCGGCTACATGGTCGAGCGGTCCGCAGGGCTTGCCCGCGACCGCGCGATGTGGCGCTGGCGCGCCGGGCTGGAAGACGGCGCGGCAGAGCTGATCCTCGAGCGGTCGAAATCCGCGACCGATCTGGAAGATCCCGACCTTTGGGCCACGCTGCGCGGCTATCAGTCGCGCTGGGACCTGCGCGCGGGCAATACCCAGCGCGCCTATGATCTGGCTTCCTCGCACCACTTGGAACCGGGCGGGGCAGATTACGCCGATCTCGAATGGGTGGCGGGCTATGCCGCCTTGAAACTGGGCCGTGCCGACACGGCGCTCGGCCATTTTCACAATCTCGAGAAAGCGGTGGACGGGCCGATCTCGTCGTCGCGCGCGTGGTACTGGCAAGGCCGCGCGCTCGAGGTTCTGGGCCGCAGCGACGAAGCCAAGGCCGCATGGCGCAAAGGCGCTGAAAATCAGGACGCCTATTACGGGCTCCTGTCGGCCGAGCGGCTGAACCTGCCCTTGCCAGCGAATTTCGCCAAGGGCCCCGACCTGCCCGACTGGCGACGCTACAAGCTGCGCCATTCTTCCGTCTTCAAGGCCGCGCAACTGCTTTACGAGGCGGGCGAAAACGAGCTGGGCGCGCGCTTCGTGCTGCACCTCGAGGAGAGCCTCGGCCCGGGCAATTTCGGCGCCCTGACCCAATACGCGTTGGAAGAGGATGACACCTATCTCGCGCTGATCATCGGCAAACGTGCCGCACTGAAGGGCGAGATCATCGCGCAGGCGCTCTGGCCGATCCCGGGCCTGACGAGCCATGACCTGGGCGTGCCGGAGGAACTGGTCCTCGCCGTCGCCCGCCGTGAAAGCCAGTTCGCGGTCGGCGTTGGCTCTCCGGTCGGCGCGCAGGGCCTGATGCAGCTGATGCCCGGCACCGCGAAGATGATGGCGGAGAAAACCGGCCTGCCCTACGAGAAGGCGCGGCTGACGACGGATGCGACCTACAACCTCAGGTTGGGCGGCGCCTATCTCGCGGAACTGCGTGACGAGTTCGGCGCATCCTCGGTGCTTGTCGCCTCGGGCTACAATGCCGGTCCGGGCCGCCCGCGAAGCTGGATAGAGGATCGCGGTGACCCCCGCGTTGGGACTGTCGACGTGATCGACTGGGTCGAGATGATCCCCTTCACCGAGACCCGCAACTACGTCATGCGCGTCTCCGAAGCGATCCCACCCTACCGCGCTCGGCTGGGCAAGGAGGAGGTGAAATTCACCGACGTCCTGCGCGGCGACGTGAAAGATTGAGGCGCACTTCCCCTCGGCCTCACGGCCTCACCCGGAATATTTGAACCAAAGCGAAAGAGGCGGTTAAGCCTCTTGGGCCACGCGCGCGCGCCAGAGGGTGAAGAGCCCCGCGCTGACCACGACCCCAGCCCCGATCACCACGTTCCATTCCAGGGCCTCGCCGAAGACGACGACGCCCAGGGTCGAGGCGAAGACCAGCTGGAGATAGGCGAAGGGCTGGATCGCGGAGGCCTCGGCCACCTCATAGGCCTTGATCAGCAGGAAATGCCCGGTCGCGGCAGTGAAGCACAGCACGATCATCCACGCCCAATCGGATGGGATCATGTTTTCCCAATGCCATATGCCCACCACGGTGATTACCACGGCGCCGATCACACCGGTGTAGAAGAAGGACACCGAAGCCGGATCGACCCGACCCACGTAGCGCGTCATCAGCGAGTAGAGCGCGAACAGTGTCGCCGCCGCCAGCGGGATCAGCGCATAGGGGGAGAAAACACCGAAACCGGGCTTGAGGATGATAAGCACCCCGATGAAGCCCACCCCGATCGCCGCCACGCGCCGCCAGCCGACCTTCTCGCCCAGCACCGGCCCGGAGAGACCCGCGACCAGAAGCGGGTAGCAGGCGAATACCGCATGAGAATGGACGAGCCCGAGATAGACGAAGGCCTGCACCATCACGATCACCTCGGTGATCAGGACGACCGAGCGGAAGACCTGCGCCCAAGGCAGGCCCGAGCGCGTCGCCCGCTTGATCCCGCCCGGGCTGCGCGCCGCGATCGCAAGCACGAAGGCGGCGAAGAACCAGAACCGCACCATCAGCGCCATGTAGACGTTGTAGGTCTCGGCCAGGTGGCGCGAGATGCCGTCCTGGATCGCGAAGATGAAGGTCACCGCGACCATCAGCGCAATGCCGCGGCGGGTCGATTGTTCAACCATGTTTCACCCCGAGCGACATATGGCGTTTGCGCCCGAAACCCGGGCCACGGCTGACCTCGAAACCGGCGGCCTCGAGGGCGCGGCGCACGAAGCCTGCCGCCGTATAGGTCGCGAATGTGCCGCCCGGCACAGTATGCGCGCCGACCTCGGCCATCAGACCCTCGCCCCAAAGCTCGGGGTTTTTCGCGGGCGAGAACCCGTCAAGGAACCACGCATCGGCAGCGCCGTCCCAAGCGGGAAGCGCCGTGCGCGCATCACCCTCGATGATCTCCACCGCCACCGGACCGAGTTGAAACTGACGCTGTCCCGCAGCCCAGGCGTCCAGATAAGGACCGGCGACGGGCGCGACTTCCGGAAATGCATCCAGCGCCCGTGCGATCTCGTCCGCCTCCATCGGATAGGCCTCGAAGGAGGTGAAGCGGATCGGGCAGCCCTCGGGACAGGCCAGCCGCAACGCAAGCAGGTTCAGCCCCGTGCCGAAGCCCAGCTCTACGACATGGAAGCCAGGCTGCAGCCGCGCAGGCAGATCGTTGCCCGCCAGAAACACATGCCGCGTCTCGTCCAGACCGCCTGCAAGGCTGAAATAGGGATCGTCGAACCGTCGCGAGACCGGCACAAGGTCATCGCGCCAATCGAGATCGGCTTTGCTCTGGTCAGGGGCGTTCATCGGGGATAGTCCACAGTCTCCGGCCCAGCCTTGAAGCAGGAGGCGCGAAATGACAAGCGGCAGACACGACATAACCGTGCGCGGCGGCGGCATCTTCGGCCTCGCGATCGCGTATCAGGCAGCAAAGCGCGGCGCGAAGGTGCGGCTCATCGAACGCAGCCGCATCGGCGCGGGCAGCTCGGGTGGCCATGTCGGCGCGCTCGCCCCGCATGTACCGGAGAACTGGAACCTCAAGAAACAGTTTCAATTCGAGAGTCTCCGAATGGCCGAGGATTTCTGGGGCGAGGTGCAACGCATCGGCGGCGGCGATCCGGGCTATGCGCGTCTCGGGCGGCTGCAGCCGCTCGCGGATGAGGCGCAGATCGCACGCGCCAGGGACCGCGCGGCGGGGGCGGCCGAACTGTGGCAGGGCTTCGCCACATGGCGCGTGGCCGAGACTGCGGAGTTCGGCGCCTTCGCGCCCCCCTCGCCCACCGGGCTCGTAATCCATGACACGCTCACGGCGCGCGCCAATCCGCGCGCCGCCGGGGCCGCGCTGGTCGCGGCGCTCGAAGCGATGGGTGCGGAGATCGTGATCGGCGAGGCCGACGAGGTTGGTCCGGTCATCCACGCGACCGGCGCCGAAGGTCTGGCCGAGCTGAACGCGGTGGTCGGCAAGACCATCGGCAACGGCGTGAAGGGCCAATCGGCGCTCTTGAGATACGCGGCTGGCGACGTGCCTCAGCTTTTCGCTGAAAGCCTCCACATCATCCCGCATTCCGATGGAACGGTCGCGATCGGGTCGACCTCCGAGCGCGAATTCGACGCCCCAGACACGACCGATGCGCAGCTCGACGCGCTGATCGAGAAAGCCCGCGCGCTTTGCCCGCCCCTCGCCGAGGCCCCGGTGATCGACCGTTGGGCCGGGGTGCGCCCGCGCGCCAAATCGCGCGCGCCGATGCTGGGTGACTGGCCCGACCGTCCGGGCCATTTCATCGCCAATGGCGGCTTCAAGATCGGCTTCGGCATGGCGCCGAAAGTGGCCGAGGTGATGGTCGATCTGGTGCTGGAGGGGCGCGACACGATCCCCGAAGGCTTCCGCGTGGCTGACAACCTGTAAGGGGCGCCGCCCCCGGCTTGCGGCCTCCCCCGGGATATTTCAGCAAGCCCGAAGAGGCAGACCGCGCGCTTTTTCGGGCTTGTCCAAATATCCCGGGGGGCGCGCGTCAGCGCGCGGGGGCAGCGCCCCCTCCGACATGACCCGCCCGCGAGACTTCGGCCTCGGTGATCCCGAAGCGCGGCGCGAATTTCTCCCGTGCCGCGATCAGGCGCGGATCATCGGGGCGCAGGCCGAGGGTCCGGATGAACTCGACGCGGCTTTGTGTCTTGAGCTGATCGCGCGAAATCGCGGTGCCCATCAGCCGGTCGATCACCTCGCCCCCTGCCGTGACGTGGAACCATTTCGAGAAGTCGCGGAAATGGTGCTGGTTGTGCAGCGTCGAGACATGCCGCTCGATCGCGGTCTTCTTCACCGTCACATGAGCGGTGGTGTGGAACCATTCATAAGCGAGGAAGGTGGCGGCTCCACCCAGCGGCACGACGGCCACGGCGATGTCGAACGCATGGGGCGCGCCGATCAGCGCCAGCACCGCCCAGAGAAGCGCGGTATTGCCCACGAGCACCGGCACGATCACCGAGAGCGGCGCAAACAGAAGCGGCCAACAGGTCGGGAATTCGTGGTGTCCGTAATGCACCCGGTAGAGCCAGTTGAAGGCCCATTGCCGTTTCGGGGGCGTCATGTGGAAGATGTAGCGATGAAGCCCGTATTCGTTGAGCATCTGCGCCGGGATCCCGAGCAGCGCGACCGCCCAGAGCCACCACGGTCCCTGCGCGGTCCAGTAGAGCGCCGCAGCGACGACTGCGATCATCACCCAGATCGACAGATGGGACAGCATCAGCCGCATCCGCATCGCAAAAGTCTCCCGAAATCTCCTCCGGAGATCAGCCTGCCACGGCTTACGCCCACGTCAAAGCATTTCGCGGCGTCAGGGCGTCAGTCGTTCTCGTGCGGGATGTTCTTTTCCCGCTCGACCGCCAGCTCGCCTTTCGAGGTATCGGCATCGGCGGTATGCACCGCCCAGTCGCCCTCGCCGGCGGGTTTCGGCAGTTTCTCGGGCGGCCAATCGCGGAAGATATTCGCCTTCGAGATGAAATGCGCCGTGATCGGGGCCGTCAGGAAGATGAAGATGGTGACCATCAGCTCGTGCAGGGTCACGTGGCCCTGCTTCACCGCGAACCAGACCATCGAGGCGATCAGGATCGCGCCCACGCCCAGCGTCGCGGCCTTGGTGGGCGCATGCAGCCGGGTCATCGGGTCGGGCAGTTTGACCAGGCCGAAGCTACCGACGAGGCCAAAGATGCCACCGATCACGAGCAGCGCTGAAATCAGGATATCCCAGAACAGTTCCATCTCGCCCTCACTCGATAATGTCGCCGCGCAGGATGAACTTGGCGAAGGAAACCGTCGCCACGAAGCCCGTCATCGCGTAGAGGATCGACGCCTCGAAGAAGAGCGCGGTCCCCTCCCAGATGCCGAAGAGCACGATCATCGCGATCGCGTTGATCGCCATCGTGTCGAGCGCCAGAACCCGGTCGGTCACGCCGGGCGCCTTGACGACCCGGAAGAGGTTGAACAGAAGCGCCATCGAATAGCAGGCGATGGCGAAGATCAGGGCATAGGTGATCATTCGAAAATC
The DNA here is from genome assembly GCF_002213235.1 of Thioclava sp. F34-6. Lineage (NCBI taxonomy): Bacteria > Pseudomonadati > Pseudomonadota > Alphaproteobacteria > Rhodobacterales > Paracoccaceae > Thioclava > Thioclava sp. F34-6. The sequence continues at coordinate 81,802 of NZ_NBOA01000007.1, read as the reverse complement.
TCCTTCAGGCGGGCCTCGTAGCGGGACTTGATCTCGTCGCGCACCTCATCGGCATCCGGCGCGTGCAGCGCGTGGACCAGCAGCGAGTGACCGTCGGCGGCCAGTTCCGCCGTCAGCGTTCCGGGCGTCATCGTGATCGTGCCCGCCAGCACCGTCACCGCCTCGGGCGTGACAATGTCGAGCGGCACAGAGACCCAGGCGGGGTGCAGCTTGGAATTGGGCATGAAGAGGACGATCTTCGCCACCGTGATATTCGCGACGATGATATCCCAGATCACGATGAAGATGTACTCGATGATCTTCAGCGGCTTCGCGAAACTCGGGCGCGCGGGCCAGTAGGGTGCGGTGATCCACGGGATCACGAGCCCCACGAGGATCGCGAAGACCAGCGAGTTGAGCGTGTAGCTATTGGCCAGCATCAGCCAGACCATCACCAGCGTGACGGTCAGGTAGGGGTGGGGAAGGATCTTGCGGATCATATCTTTGCTCCCCTCAATGCGTCGCGGCGGGGGCATCCTGCCCCGTCTCGCTGTGGGTGTCGGTCTGACCGGCCGGTTGACCGTCGGCAGCGTGCGGGTCCGCGACACCGGTGTCGCCACCATGCCCGTCCTCCGCCTGCATCTCCTCGCTCACTTCCATATGGCCATGCTCATGCGCGCCGACCTTCGCCGCCTCCTGCGCGCGTTCTTCGGCGCCCGCGAGAACCGCGTCGATATATTGCGACGGCGTGAAGAGTTGCGCGGCGGTGCCCTGCAGCCAGTTGCTCGCAGGTCCGGCCAGCACGGTCAGCGCCACGGAGCCCGCCAGCAGGATACCGGTCGCGGTGAAGGCGAGGCCCGGCGCGCTCGCATCCTTAGGCCCGGCCGGCAGCTCGTCCTCCTCGGCCTCGACGGCGTAGGAACGCCAGAACACCTGGCTACCCGCCCGGGCATAGCCCACGATGGCGATCAGCGAGGTCACGAGAACCGTGGCCCAGAGCGCCCATTGGCCGCGCGTCACGTCGAGGATCATCAGCTTGCCAAGGAAGCCCGACAGCGGCGGCATCCCCGCCATCGCGATCGCGCCCACGAAGAACATCCCGGCCATCAGCCCGTGGTTCTTCATCAGAGGCGCATCGGTATAGCCGAGCCCCCAACGGCCGCGCCGCTCGCGCACGAGATCGGCGATCAGGAACATCGCCGCGGCCACCAACGTCGAGTGAACCATGTAGTAGAGACCTGCGGAGGTCGCCCCTTGGGTGAACTGCGCGAAGCCCAGCATCATCGTGCCGACTGAACCGATCACCGCATAGGCGACCGTGCGACCCAGATCGCGCGCCCCGAAAATACCGATCATCCCGATCGCCAGCGTCAGGAACGCGGCGGGCAGCAGGATGTCATGCGCAAGCGTGCCGGTGGTGCCGGTGATCGGAAAGATCAGCGTGTAGACGCGAACGATCGCGTAGGTGCCCACCTTGGTCATGATCGCGAACAACGCCGCCACCGGGCCGGGCGCGTTGGTATAGGTCGCGGGAAGCCAGAATTGCAGCGGCACCAGCGCCGCCTTGACCGCGAAGACCACCATCAGCAGCGCCGCGCCGACCTTGATCAGCGCCGTCTGATCGACCGGCATCTGCGCGACCTTCACCGCGAGATCCGCCATGTTGAGCGTGCCCGCCGTCGCGTAGATCGTACCCAGCGCGAACAGGAACAGCGTCGAGCCCGCGAGGTTGTAGACGACATATTGCACGCCCGATTTCAGCCGCGCGCGCCCGCCTCCATGGATCATCAGACCGTAGGAGGCGATCAGCAGAACCTCGAAGAAGACGAACAGGTTGAACGCGTCGCCCGTCAGGAAGGCACCGTTGATCCCCATCATCTGGAACTGCATCAGCGAGTGGAAATGCCAGCCGCGCTTGTCCCAGCCCGAGCCTATCGCATAGAGCACGATCACGAGGCCGAGGATCGAGGTCAGCAGCAGCATCAGCGCCGACAGCCGGTCGAGGACCAGCACGATGCCGTACGGCGGCTCCCAGTTACCGAGGCGGTAGACCTCGGGCGGGTTCATCGAAGCCGAGATCATGAGCACGATCGCCAGCACGACCAGCGCCGACATGCCGAGGATCGAGGCCACGCGCTGCGTGACCAGATCGTAGCGCATCCACAGCACGATCAGCGGTGCGAGCATCGCCGGGATCAGGACAGGCGCGATGATCCAATGTTCCATCATCGGCCGTCCTCCTCTTCCTCGAGGTCAATGCGGTCATTGCCCGCCTCGATGAAGGCGCCAAGCGCGAGCATAACGACCACCGCCGTCATCCCGAAGGAGATCACGATCGCGGTCAGCACCAGCGCCTGCGGGATCGGGTCGGTATAGGAAGTCACGCCCTCGCGCAGGATCGGCGGCTGGTTGATCACCAGACGACCGGTGGCGAACAGGAAGACGTTCACCGCGTAGGACAGCAGCGACATGCCCACCACCACGGGGAAGGTGCGCAGACGCAGGATCATGTAGATGCCGGCGGCGGTCAGCACGCCGATGGCCGATGCAACGAGCACTTCCATCAGTGATCGCCCCCGTGGTTCTTCTTGTTCTCGTGCACGATGTCACGTTCGTGCTGGGTGGCTTCGCGCGCGGCGCGGGCGGTCTTCCACCAGCGGCGGGGCACTTTGGCGTCGGGTGGATATGGCCCGGCCGAGAGTGGCGCGAGCACGCGGGCTTCAGGTTTCTCGGCGGCGATATGCGCACCGTCCTCGCCGCCTTCCTCACCCATAGCGGCACGGCGTGCGAGGCGCGACAAACCGCCAAGCGCCAGCATCACCGAGCCCACGACGCCAAGGAAGACGCCAAGGTCGAAGCCCGCCGCCGTCGCCAGCTCGAACTTGTCTAGGCCGGGCAGTTTCACGTAGCCGAAATCGGAGGTCAGGAAGGGCATGTCGTTGAAGAAGGCCCCTGCCCCGGTGATCCCTGCGACCAGCACGCCGGACGCGATCAGCACGTGGTAATAGACCTTTTGGCGCGCCTGCGTCCACGCAAAGCCCGAGGCCATGTATTGCGTGACCAGCGCGATCGCGATCACCAGACCGGCGATGAAGCCACCACCGGGCGCATTATGGCCGCGCAGGAAGATATACAGGCCCACGACCAGTGCGATCGGCATCATCACCCGCGTCACGATCAGCAGCATCAGCGGGTGCTTGTCGCCGCCGCGCGGCACGTCGGGCCGCCATGCGATCAGCTTGCGCGACGAGGCGCCCTGCAGCAGCGCCTCGGTCAGCGCGAAGATCACCAGCGCGGCGATGCCGAGCACCGTGATCTCGCCAAACGTATCGTAGCCACGGAAGTCCACGAGGATCACGTTCACCACGTTATCCCCGCCCGCGAGGTTGTAGCTGTTGTCGAGCATGTAGCCGGACATCGTCGGGAAGGCGAAATCGCGGGTCAGCAGCGCGTAGATCAGCCCCGAAACCGCGACGCCCGCCACGACCGAGAGCACCACATCGAAGCTGATCTTCATCCGGCTCGACTCGATCGAGGTGATCTTCGGCAGGAAGTTCAGCGCCAGAAGCATCAGCACCGTCGTCACGACCTCCACCGAGATCTGCGTCAGCGCGAGATCGGGTGCGGACAGGAAGATGAAGGAGACCGAGACGGTCAGGCCGACGATCCCGATCAGCACCAGCGCGAGGATGCGGTTGTGATGGAAGGCGACGATGCACATCGTCGCGGTCAGCAACAGCAGCCACGAGGTTACCGCAGCTCCGTTCACCGGCGTCAGCGCCCGCGTCTGGGGGCCCAGCGTGCCGCTCGTGAAGGCGTAAAGACCGACGCCGACCGAGGTGATCGTGAACAGCATCAGGTAACGCGCCATCGCACCGTTATGCAGCGCCTGCGTGATCCAGCCCGCCAGACCCTGCGCGCGCGCAATCACCCAGTCGAACATCGCCTTGGCCTCGGGACGCGGCGTGGTGTCCCAGAGGCGCTGGAAGGGACGATGCGCAGCAAGCAACGCGATACCGCCGGCGACCGCGATGGCCGACATGATCAACGCCGGCGTGACGCCATGCCAGATCTTCAGCTCGTGCATGTGATAGCCGCCACCGACGACCGCATTGGTCGCCATCTGGACATAGCCGCCCGCCACCGCCATCGGAAACAGGCCGATCGCGATCACAAGGAAGGACAGGAAGGCAGGGCTGATCCACATGCCGAAAGGCGGATCATGCGGGGTCTTCGGCAGATCCTGCGGCGGCGGGCCGAAGAAGCCGTGGCTGATGAAGCGGAAGGCATAGGTGGCCGAGAACAGCGCCGCGACGGTCGCCAGAACCGGGATCAGCCAGACATTTTCGAGCCATTTGGTATGGGCGGCGGCTTCCAGCATCATCTCTTTCGACAAGAAGCCGTTGAACAGCGGAATTCCGGCCATGGACAGCGCGGCGATGGTCGCGATCACGAAGGTGATCGGCATCAGCTTGCGCAGCCCCGAGACGCGGGTGAGGTCGCGCGTGCCCGCCTCGTGATCGACGATGCCCGCCGACATGAAAAGCGCCGCCTTGAAGGTCGCATGGTTGATGATGTGGAAGACGGCGGCCAGCGCACCGGCCTCTGTCCCCAGCCCCAGCATGAAGGTGATCAGGCCAAGATGCGAGACGGTCGAGAAAGCCAGCAACGCCTTCATGTCATGTTTGAAGATCGCGATCTTGGCGGCGATCAGCATGGTGATCAGGCCCACGCTCGCCACGATGTAGAACCATTCCGGCGTGCCCGAGAGCACCGGCCACATCCGCGCCATCAGGAACAGCCCCGCCTTCACCATCGTCGCAGAATGTAGATAGGCCGAGACCGGCGTCGGCGCGGCCATCGCGTGCGGCAGCCAGAAATGGAACGGAAATTGCGCGGATTTGGTGAACGCACCGCCGAGGATCAGGAGCAGGGCCGGGATGTAATAGGGGCTCGCCTGAATCGCGTCCTTGTGCTTCAGGATCTCGGAGATGTCGTAGCTGCCCGCGATATTTCCGAGGATCAGCATCCCCGCGATCATCGAGAGCCCGCCCAAGCCGGTCACGGTCAGCGCCATGCGCGCGCCCTGACGGCCCGCGGGCAGGTGCTTCCAATAGCCGATGAGCAGGAAGGAGCTAAGCGAGGTCAGCTCCCAGAAGATCAGCAGCAGCAGGATGTTGTCGGACAGCACGATCCCCACCATCGCGCCCTGGAACAGAAGCAGGTAAGTGTAGAACTGGCCAACCGGGTCCCTGTTCGACAGGTAGAACCGCGCGTAGAGGATGATCAGCAACCCGATCCCGAGGATCAGTGTCGCGAAGAGCATCCCCAGACCGTCGATCCAGAAATTCACGTTCAGGCCCAGCCAAGGCAGCCAGTCGATCTTCGTCTCAACGACACCCCCCGCCATCACGGTCGGCAGGTTGAGCAACAACCCAAGCAGCGCAAGCCCCGTGAACAGGGCTGAAACCGCTGCGGCATTGGTGCGTCCGGTGCGGATCAGGATCGACGGCATGGCTGCGCCCAGGAAGGGCAAAGCGGCGATCAGGGCAGGCGACATCTTCTCTCCGGTCCGTTCTCTGGCGGGCCTTGGGGCGATGGATGCGACCGCACTCTCCCCCCGCGCAAGCTTTACTTTACCTGCGCACAGGGGGCATGGCTGTCAAGCTTCACGAAGACGTTTCCTGACCAGAATCGCAAGGCATTGTGCCGGTGCCGCCCGAATGCGACAGCGACCCGCCCGCGCGGCGCCCTTTGCAGGCGCAGCAATCTGCGGCGGAAATGTCGCGGAATCGGCGGGAAATTGCGCTTTTCGATGCATGGATGGGCGGTGTTATGCGAGAATCGCATGGCTCGGCCCTGTCCGCCCCAGCGGCCTCGCTTCGCCTCTTGCAGTTTTTCAAGTCATGTGGATATGCAAATTGCAGCACGGCCCTTGTGAGGCCGCGCGAAGCGACTGTAATCGCAGGGAAACAGATGTCTCATTCCCGCACTGTGCAAGTGCCCCGCCTCTCCCGCCGTCAGCTCCTCGCCGCCGGTTCCGCTTTTGGCGCGCTCGGCGCCACGGGAGGCTGGCCGAACCATGCGCTCGCGCAAGATAGCGCCGCCCCGGCCGAGCCCTCGACCGCCCCTGCCCCGGCTCCCGCCGCACCGCAGCAATCGCCGTTTTCCTTCGACGATCTCGCGGCGCGGATGCAGAAAGCCGCCAAGGGCGAAGCTGTCCCGCCGGAAACCAGTTCGGCCGATTTCCTGAGCAAGCTGGATTACGACAGCTACCGGATGATCCGCTTCGACCCGGACAAGTCGCGCTTCGAGAATATCGAGGACACGCGTTTCGAGTTGCAGGCCTTCCATCTGGGCTGGCTCTTCAAGGAGCCGGTGCATCTCTCCAGCGTCGAGAACGGGCAAGCGCGCCCGATGACCTTCTCGACCGACGATTTCATCTATCAAAGCAAAGCGCGCAAGATCGTTCCCGAACATGCCGATCTGCCGGGAATCGCGGGCTTCCGGCTGAATACGCCGATCAACCGCCCCGATGTCATGGACGAGTTGATCGCGTTTCAGGGCGCATCCTATTTCCGCGCGCTCGGGCGCGGCTCGGCCTACGGGCTCTCCGCGCGCGGGCTGGCGGTGAATACCGGCGTCTCGGTCGCCGAGGAATTCCCGCGCTTCACCCAGTTCTGGGTCGAGACGCCGACCTCGGGCGCGAACTCGATCACCGTCTTCGCAGAGATGCATTCGGCCTCGCTGACGGGGGCCTTCAAGTTCGTCATCACGCCCGGCGAGGCGACCGCGGTCGACGTGACCGCACGCCTCTTCATCCGCGAGGACATCCAGCAGCTCGGCGTGGCGCCGCTGACCTCTATGTTCCTCTACGGACCGCGCAACCGGCACGATTTCGACGATTACCGCCCGCGCGTGCATGACAGCGACGGGCTGGCGATCGAGCAGGCCGATGGCGACAAGCTGTGGCGGCCGCTGCAGAACCCCGACACGCTCGCCTCCTCCTATTTCGCGGAGAGCGCGCCGAAGAGCTTCGGTCTTTATCAGCGCGAGCGCGAGTTCGATCACTATCAGGACGCTTCGGCCCGTTACGAGCGTCGCCCCTCGGTCCGCGTGACGCCGCAGGGCGACTGGGGCAAGGGCATGGTTCGCCTGGTCGAGATTCCCTCGAAACTCGAGGTGAACGACAATATCGTCGCGTTCTGGGTGCCCGAAGCTCCGGCAAAAGCAGGCGATGCGCTGGAATTCGCCTATCGCCTCGAATGGGGCGACCTTCCCCCCGATCCGAGCGATCAACGCGCCTATGTCAACCAGACATGGGCCGGAACCGGCGGCGTGTCGGGCGTCGAGAACACTAAGGGAACCCGGAAATTCGTCATTGATTTCAAAGGCGGAGAGATTTCGCGCCTCCCCGCATCGGCTGTCGACGAGATCAAGCCGGTCACCCACGCGAACAAGGGCAAGATCGTGACTCAAGCCCTGTCGAAGGTCGAGCAGGACAATGTCTGGCGTCTCGTTCTGGATATTTCCGCCGATGGCGAAGCGCCGGTGGAACTCTCTGCGACACTAGCCGGTTTTGGACGGAACCTATCCGAGACCTGGCTCTATCAGTGGACCAAAGCATGAAATCACACCTGAAGCTGCCGGCCGTGCCGGCGCTGACCGACCAGCCGAGCGCCCTGCGCCGACTGTCCCCCGAAGACCTCGTTGAGGGGCCCGCCGCGCTGCCGGTCGCCCCGATGTCCATGCCTGCGCAACAGATCGAACCCGATCTTCGGCTGAGTACCCGGCTCGCCCGGATGCTGACCCGCCGCCCGGTCGGGGAAGGCACCTGACATGTCCGCGCTAGCGCGCCCCCGTGGCGCATTGCTGATCGGCCTGCGCGCTCTGGCGCTCGGGCTTGCTGCGCTTGCGGGCATCGGCGCCTTCGTACTGTTCATCCAGTTCGGGCAGGCCGATGGGCTGCAGACGCTCGACGTGGTGCGCGCGCTGCTGATCCTGATCTCGACGCTCTGGCTCGCCTGGGGCGCTGTGCAGGCACTGATCGGCCTCACTTCGCGTGCAGAACCACCGACGCGGGTGGACCCCCATGCGCGGATCCAAGGGCGCACGGTCGTGCTGGTGCCGGTCTATAACGAAGACCCGGTCTCCACCTTCTCGCGCGTGGCCGCGATGGATGCCTCGCTCGCCGCGACCGACGACGACGCGGAGGTCCATTTCGCGATCCTCTCGGACACCCGCAAGGACGACATCGCCCATCGCGAACTGCAGGTCTTCGCCCATCTCGTGGAAGAGCGCGACGCGCTTGGCCGGTTCTTCTATCGCCGCCGCACCAACAACGTGGGCAAGAAAGCGGGCAATATCGAGGATTTCATTACCCGTTCCGGCGCGGCCTATGATTTCGCGCTGATCCTCGATGCCGACAGCCTGATGGAAGGAGAGACGATCCTGCAGATGATCCGTCGGATCGAGGCCGAGCCCCTCCTTGGCCTGCTGCAGACCCTGCCGAAAGTCGTGCGGGGGCGCTCGCGCTTCGCTCGGGCGATGCAATTCTCGGCCAGCTTCTTCTCGCCCGTCTTCGCGCGTGGCCTGGCGATGCTGCAGGGCAAGACCGGCCCGTTCTGGGGCCACAACGCCATCGTGCGCACCCGCGCTTTCGCCGAAAGCTGCGGCCTGCCCGCGCTGAGGGGGCAACCGCCCTTCGGCGGGCATGTGATGAGCCACGACTATGTCGAGGCGGCACTTCTGGCGCGCAACGGCTGGCTTGTGCGGCTCGACGACGATCTGGAGGGCTCCTTCGAGGAAGGCCCGGAGAATATCGTTGATCATGCCAAGCGCGACCGCCGCTGGTGTCAGGGCAACCTGCAACATGCGCGCATCATCGGCGCGCCGGGGCTGCGTGGCTGGTCGCGGTTCGTCTTTGCGCAGGGCATCATGGCCTATATCGCGCCGCTGTTCTGGCTGGGATTTCTCGTTGCCTCCATCGCGGCGCCCCTGTTCGTGCCGCCGCCGGATTACTTCCCCGAGCCCTATTGGCCCTTCCCCTATTTCCCGCCGTCGGAGGCCTCGAAGGCGATCGGCCTCGCGATCGGCATCTTCGGCCTGCTGCTGGTGCCGAAACTGCTGATCGCCGCGCGCGCCGCGATGAACGGCACGGCGCGCGGCTTCGGCGGCGGCAACCTCGCCTTCGCTTCGACGCTGAGCGAGCTGCTCTTCTCCTCGCTCACGGCCCCGGTGCTGCTGGCCTTCGCCACGCGTTCGGTCTTTCAGGTGCTGTTCGGAGCGGATGGCGGCTGGCCCACCAATAACCGCGGCGACGGACGGCTGAGCGTGGCCGACGGGTTCAACGCGGCGTGGTGGATTGTCGCCATCGGTGCTGCGGGCCTTGCCGTCACGTGGTGGCTCGCGCCCGGCCTGCTGTTCTGGCTGCTGCCGGTCGGTCTGCCGATGATCGCCGCGCCGTGGCTGATCTCGTGGTCGTCGCAGCCGTCGCGCTCGCAGCTGATGCTGGTGCCGAGCGAGATCGAGACGCCCCGCATCCTGCGTCTGCACGACGCGATCTTCACCCGCTGGGAAAACGCTTTCCCGGCCCCCGAGGGCGACCGCGCCGGTTTCGCGGACGCCCCTCACCGGAGCCCCGCACATGCGTAACATCGCGCTGATGAAACCCGGGCGCGACCTGCGGATCGACCTGTTCCGCGGCCTCGCGCTGGTGATGATCTATATCGATCACATCCCGGGCAATCTCTACGAGAACTTCACCTCCCGCAATCTGGGCTTCTCGGATGCGGCGGAGGGTTTCGTCTTCATGTCCGGCCTTGCCGCCGCGCTGGCTTACGGTCCGGCGCTGGCCAAGGGGCTGAGCTGGGAAGGCACGTCGCGGCTCTGGGGCCGGGCGTGGCTCCTCTATCTCGTGCATATCCTGACCGCCGTCTGGGCGATCGCCATCGTCTCGGCCGCCGTGCAGTTCTGGGGCAACGAGGCGATGCTGTCCAAGAACGCGATGAAGATCTATGGCACAGACCCGTTTGGCTTCCTGATCGGGATCGCGACGCTGGGTCACCAGCTGGGCTATGTGAACATCCTGCCGATGTATATGGCGCTTCTCTTGATGGCGCCCGCGCTGATCCGGATCGGTCAGCGCAGCAAATTGGCGCTGCTGGCGACCTCGGTCGGGCTTTGGGCGGCGACGGGGCTGTTCCGGCTGAACCTGCCGAACTACCCGATGGAAGGCGGCTGGTTCTTCAACCCGCTGGCGTGGCAACTGGTGTTCAGCCTCGGCATCCTGACGGGCCTTTCGCTGCGCCAAGGCAAGCGGCTCGTGCCTGTGAAAGGCTGGATCATCGCGCTTGCGGCGGGCTGGCTGGCACTGACCTTCGTGTGGGTTCACAACGACTGGATGCTTAAGAATTTTGGCCACGCGGTCTGGCAGTTGCGCCAGTGGAACGTGCCCTTCTTCATCGCGGGCTTCGACAAGACATTCGTGTCGCTGCCGCGCCTGTCGCACCTGCTGGCGCTCGCCTACATCCTGTCGCTGCCGGGGATCGTCCCGCGCATCGCCGAGGCGCGCGTGCTGGAGCCGATCCGGATGCTGGGCCGTCACTCGCTGCCGATCTTCGCGCTCGGCACGGTGCTGGCGATCGCGGGCCAGACGGTGAAGCAGGTGCATCCGGGCGGGATCTGGCAGGACAGCGTTCTGATCTTCGGCGGGCTCGCGCTGCAATTCGCCTTCGCCTACGGGCGCGACAATTTCGGCGCGAAGGCTGTGGCCCGGCGACGGAAGGCCCGCGACGAGACAGAGCCTGCGCCCGCTCCGGTCCGGCGGCTGCACGCCGCAGAATAGCTCAGTTCAGGATCAGACCGTCCGAGCGCGCCGCCTGTTCCTTGATCGCCTTCACGGCGGCCTGAACCTTCGGCGTCCGGTGCAGATCGACATGGGTCACCAGCCACAGGTTGGTGTCCCAGGTATCATAGGGCTTCACCACCTCTTCGAGCGTCGGATCGGCGCGACCCATCGGCACGGTCAGGAAGCCCAAGCCCAGACCCGCCTTGATCGCATCGACCTGGCTCTCGTGCTCGTTCGCGCGAAACACGACCTGCTCGTCGGGGACGTTGTCGCGCAGCCAGCGGTAGAACGGCGCGCGGCTGTCGCGGTTGTCGTTCGACACGAAGCGATGCTTTGCGAGTTCTTCCTTCGAGCGCGGAATCCCGAAGCGCTCGACATAGGCGTGGCTCGCATAGAGCGCATTCTGCATCCGGCCCAGCGACTGCACGACGTTGTCGGGCTCGGTCGGGCGGTTGCCGGCGCGGATCGCGACATGCGCCTCGCCATATTCCAGCCGGAACACGCGCTGATCGGTCAGATAGCGCAGCCGCAGCCCGGGATATTCGCCCAGAAGCTTTTCCATCGCGGGCAGCACCAGCACCGAAACCGCAGTCAGCGACGTCACGATCAGCTCGCCCGTGACTTCGTCGCCCGCGCCCGCGATCCGGGCGGCGAGTTGGCTGAACTGGTCCTCGGTCGCCTGACCCACGGAGAGCAGTTGCTGCCCCGCTTCGGTCGGCGTGTAACCGCGCGGATGGCGCTGGAACAGCTTCGTGCCCAGCTTGTCTTCCAACGCGTCGACATGACGGATCACCGTCGCGTGGTGAACGCCCAAAACCTCCGCTGCACCCGAAACGGTGCCGATCCGCGCCACGTGAAACGCGGTACGGATTTCATCCCAACTGTCAAAGCTCATGCTGTGCGCCCGTGAACATAATCTGCTCGATCATGCCCGTTGCGTTCTGGATTGCAAGGGACAAGTAAGGCGCAGAACAAAATCACGACCCCACATCGAACACGTTTTACGGAGTCCTCCCCATGACCAAGACCCTTCGTATCGACAGCTCCATCAAAGGCGACGCGTCGATCTCCAAACGCCTCACGGACAAGATCGTGGAGCGGATCGGCGGCGACGTCACCGCCCGCGACGCGACCGCCATTCCCGCCATCGACGGTGCATGGATCGGCGCAGCCTATACCCCGGCCGACCAGCGCAGCGACGAGCAGAAAGAGCTGCTCGCCCTGTCCGACGAGCTGATCGCCGAACTCAAGGCCGCCGACACGATCGTCATTGGCTGCGGCGTCTACAACTTCGGCGTCACCGGTCCGCTCAAGCACTGGATCGACATGGTCTGCCGCGTGGGCGAGACCTTCCGCTACACCGATGCCGGCCCCGAAGGCCTCGCCGGCCCGAAGCGCGTCATCATCGCCTACTCCTCGGGCGGCGTGCCGCAGGGCTCCGCCTTCGATTTCGCGACGCCCTACATCAAGCAGGTTCTGGGCTTCATCGGCATCACCGACGTGACCGTGGTCGCAGCCGAAGGCGTGAACCTCGACGAGGCGGCGGCGATCGCCAAGGCCGAGACCCAGATCATCGAGCTCGCAGCCTGATCCCCCAGTCTGCAAAGACGTTCCCTACCTCCCCCGACTGGCCCCGTGGTTGACTCCGCGGGGCCTTTGTCATAGTTCACGCGAGATTTCCCCGGAGGACGAATCCCTCCGGTCCCGGCATGAGGTCGGGATCGCCACCAGTCAGCGCGTTGCGCCCACTGGTGCGCTTGTCGTTTGTCCCGGCCCCAATCACAGGAGGGTGGCCCATGTTCGAAAGTCTATCCGAGCGCCTAGGCGGCGTCTTCGACCGGCTGACCAAACAAGGTGCGCTTTCCGCCGATGACGTGAAAACAGCCATGCGCGAAGTGCGCGTCGCGCTTCTCGAAGCTGACGTTTCGCTGCCGGTCGCCCGTCAGTTCATCAAATCGGTCGAGGGCAAGGCCACCGGCGCCGCGGTCACCAAATCGGTCACGCCGGGCCAGCAGGTCGTCAAGATCGTTCATGACGAGCTGATCAAGATGCTCGCGGGCGAAGAGCCTGCCGATGCGCTGAAGATCGACAACCCGCCCGCGCCGATCCTGATGGTCGGTCTTCAGGGCTCGGGTAAGACCACCACCACCGCCAAGCTCGCCAAACGTCTCAAGGACCGCGAAGGCAAGCGCGTGCTGATGGCGTCGCTCGACACCAACCGCCCGGCGGCAATGGAGCAGCTGCAGATCCTCGGCACCCAGATCGGTGTCGACACGCTGCCGATCGTGAAGGGCGAAAGCGCCGTGCAGATCGCCAAGCGCGCCAAGCAGCAAGCGACGCTCGGCGGCTATGACGTCTACATGCTCGACACCGCGGGACGTCTGCATATCGACGAAGTGCTTATGGACGAGGTTCAGGCGGTGCGCGATGTCGCAAACCCGCGTGAGACGCTCCTCGTCGTCGATGGCCTGACCGGTCAGGATGCCGTGAACGTCGCGACCGAGTTCGACGAGAAGGTCGGCGTCTCGGGCGTCGTGCTGACCCGGATGGACGGCGACGGTCGTGGTGGTGCGGCGCTCTCGATGCGCGCGGTCACCGGCAAGCCGATCCGCTTCGTGGGTCTGGGCGAGAAAATGGACGCGCTCGAGACCTTCGAGGCCGAGCGTATCGCGGGCCGCATCCTCGGCATGGGCGACATCGTCGCCCTCGTGGAGCGCGCGCAGGAAACGCTGGAACAGGAACAGGCGGAGCGCATGGCCAAGCGCTTCCAGAAGGGCCTGTTCAACATGAACGACATGAAGAACCAGCTTGAGCAGATGATCAAGATGGGCGGGATGCAGGGCGTCATGGGCATGATGCCGGGCATGTCGAAATACGCCAAGCAGGCGGAAGACGCCGGGCTGAATGACAAGACGATCAGCCACCAGATCGCGCTCATCAACTCGATGACCAAGAAGGAGCGCGCCAACCCGCAGATCCTTCAGGCGAGCCGCAAGAAGAGGATCGCGGCGGGCGCGGGCCTCGAAGTGTCCGATCTCAACAAGCTGCTGAAGATGCATCGCCAGATGTCCGACTCGATGAAGAAGCTCTCGAAGATGGGCAAGGGCGGCATGATGAAACAGGCGATGAAGATGATGGGCGGCAAAGGCGGCGGCGCGCCGGATCTGGCAAACATGGATCCGTCCGAGGTCGAAGCCGCCGCCAAGGCGATGGGCGGCAAGATGCCCAAGGGCGGCATGCCCGGTCTGGGCGGCGCGTTGCCGCCGGGCCTGTCGGGCTTCGGCAAGAAGAAGTGATCGAGATGACCGTCGCGCTGTCCCCCACGCCTGTTCTCGAGACCGAGCGTCTCGTGCTCCGCGCCCCGAAGGCTGCGGATTGGGCGGCATGGCGCGATTTCTACATGTCCGAGCGCAGCCACTGGTTCCGCCCGGTGAAAGAGCCGACCCCGGAAGCCGCATGGCGCAGCTTCGCGGCGATCGCCGGCCATTGGGTCCTGCGCGGCTGGGGCATGTTCGTGATGACCGAGCGCGGCTCGGATCAGGGTTTCGGGGCGCTCGGCCCCTGGATGCCAGAGAGCTGGCCCGAGGCCGAGATCGCTTGGTCGGTCTGGTCGCAGGAGGCCGAGGGCAAGGGCTACGTGGCCGAGGCTGCGCGCGCGGTGATCGCTCATGCGTTCCGCGACCTGAAATGGTCCACCGCTGTCAGCTATATCGACCCGAACAACACCCGTTCGACCGCGCTGGCCGAGCGTCTGGGCGCGCGCCCCGACCCGCAGGCCGCCTATCCCGGGGAGCCGCCGATCGTCGTCTGGCGCCACCCCGCCCCGAAGGAGGTCGCCGCATGAGCGATGCAACCACCCGTGCCGCTGAGTTGCTGAAAGAGCATCGCGACAGCATCGACCGGCTCGATGCGGTGATGATCTACACGCTTGCCGAACGCTTTGCCCAGACGCAGGCCGTCGGCAAGCTGAAGGCAGAGCACGACCTTCCGCCCTCCGATCCCGATCGGGAGGCCAAGCAGATCGCCCGGCTCGAAAAGCTGGCGAGCGATTCCGGGCTCGACCCGGAATTCGCGAAGAAGTTCCTCAATTTCGTGATTTCGGAAGTGATCCGGCATCACGAGAAATTCCAGAAATGACGGGCCATCCGGCCCATCACCAGCCATCCAAAGGAGACAACTGACATGGCTATGAAAATCCGCCTCGCCCGTGGGGGCTCCAAGAAGCGTCCGTTCTATTCGATCGTCGCTACCGACTCGCGCATGCCGCGTGACGGCCGCTTCCTCGAGAAGCTGGGCACCTACAACCCGCTGCTCCCGAAGGACAGCGAAGACCGCGTGAAAATGAACATCGAGCGCGTGAAGTACTGGCTCGATCAGGGCGCACAGCCGACCGACCGCATCGCGCGCTTCCTCGAAGCCGCTGGCGAGCGCAGCAAGGCGACCCGCGCCAACATGAAGAAAGCCGTTCCGGGCAAGAAAGCCCAGGAGCGCGCCGAACAGCGTGCCGCCAAGGCCGCCGAGGCGAACGCCGAAGAAGCACCCGCCGAAGAATAATCGGCAGCTATGGATGGCTGGTGGGCCGGGCGCGATATGTGCCCGGCCCCTGCCCCATCCGATCTAGCACAGAGGATCGCATCATGACCCAACCCGAACGCGTCTGCGTGGGTGCCATTGCCGGAGCTTTCGGCGTGCAGGGCGAAGTGCGCCTCAAGAGTTTCTGCGCCGAACCCGAGGATATCGCAGGCTATGCCCCGCTTTATACCGAAGACGGCGCACGCCAGTTCGACGTGACGCTGACGCGGGGCCTGAAGAACGGGCTTGGCGCACGGCTGTCGGGCGTGGCCACGAAGGAAGAGGCCGATGCGCTGCGGGGCACGACCCTCTGGGCCGACCGCGACAAACTGCCCTCGCTTCCTGACGACGAATTCTATCATGCCGACCTGATCGGGCTGACGGTGGTGGACACCGGCGGCGCCAAGATCGGCACCGTGCGCGCGGTCCACAATCACGGCGCGGGTGACATTCTCGAAATCTACGCGCCCGGGCGCAAACAGGCGCTGCTACTGCCCTTCACCAAGGCCATCGTGCCGACCGTGGATCTCGCCGCGCAGCGTATCGTCGTCGATCCGCCCGAGGATCTGTAATCGGATGCGTGTGATCGTCCATCCGGGCTTTCACAAGACCGGCACCTCCACGATCCAGACCGGACTGCGCGAAGTCAGCGCCAATCTGCCCGATTGGGTGATTGCGCTGCGCGAAGACATTCCCGACGCGGCCGCCGCCGCCCGTGCCTATTCGCTGACGCGGGACCCGTTCGAGTTGGGGCTCTATCAGGCCGCGCTCGCCAGTTGGGCCGATGCCCTCCCCGAAGACACCAGGCAAGCCGTGATCTCGATCGAAGGGCTCGCAGGCCACATGCCGGGGCGCGATGGCGTGCTGGACTATTCCGCCACGCCAGCCCTGATGGGCGCGCTGGCCGAGATGTTCCGCGCGAAATACGAAGACGCGCTGGAGTTGCAGCTGTTTCTGACCACCCGCGAGAAGACCGCATGGATCGACAGCCTGCATTGGCAGCACGTGCGCAGCGGCATGCTGACGGACTCGCTCGACACCTTTCGCACCCGACTGTCGGGCTTCGATCTCGCCCCCGTTCTGCGTGAGATCGTAAGCGCCGTGGCGCCCTTCCCGGTGAACTGGGTCATGCTCGACGAAGCCCGCGATAATCCTCACGGCCCGCTGACGCCGCTTCTTGATCTGATGGGCGTGCCCCCCGAAATTCGCGCGTCGCTTGGCGTCGGGACCACGGCCAACGCGCGCCCGCGGCGGGTGGATCGGGCGGCGCTGGCCGACCAACTCGCCGCGATCAACGCCGAAGGGTTGCCGCGCGAGGCCACAAAAGAGAAAAAGCGCGCCATATTGCGAGCGGCATGGCGCGAAGAGGCAGAGGCGAAATCCGATGAGTGACGACAAACCCAAGCTCGCGACCAAGTCGCATGGCCGCCTGACGATCTCGCCGACGCGCAAGCCCAGCTCGCTGATGGACGAGCCGCTGCGGCTGAAAGGCGCGTGGACCGCGAAGATCGTCACGCTCTTCCCTGAGGCCTTCCCCGGCACGCTGGGTCTGAGCCTTCTGGGCCGCGCTCGCGATCTGGGTCTCTGGGCGCTTGAGACGATCGACCTACGCCCCTTCGGCATCGGCAAGCACCGCAACGTCGACGACACGCCCGCCGGCGGCGGCGCT
Organism: Thioclava sp. F34-6; assembly: GCF_002213235.1. Classification (NCBI taxonomy): domain Bacteria; kingdom Pseudomonadati; phylum Pseudomonadota; class Alphaproteobacteria; order Rhodobacterales; family Paracoccaceae; genus Thioclava; species Thioclava sp. F34-6. The sequence continues at coordinate 64,733 of NZ_NBOA01000007.1, read as the reverse complement.
GGGATGGTGCTGCGCGCCGATGTGGTGGGCGAGGCGCTCAAGCAGGCCGCCCGCGGCACGCCGCCCGACCGCGCGCGCTGGCCGGTCGTCTATCTCTCGCCGCGCGGCAAGCCGCTGACGCAGGAGATGGCGCGTCGCTTTGCCGAGGCCGACGGCATGACCCTTTTGTGCGGGCGGTTCGAGGGCGTGGACGAGCGTGTGCTGGAACATTTCGGCGTCGAGGAAGTCTCGATCGGCGATTTCGTCCTGACGGGTGGCGAGGTGGCCGCCCAAGTGCTGATCGACGCCACCGTGCGGCTGCTGCCGGGCGTGCTGGGCAATGCCGAGAGCGCGGTGGAGGAAAGCCATTCCAGCGGATTGCTGGAGCACCCCCAATACACCCGCCCCGCCGAATGGGAAGGCCGCTCGATCCCCGAAGTGCTGACCTCGGGCAACCACAAGAAGATCGAAGACTGGCGCCGCGAGATGAGCGAGAAACTCACGCAGGAACGACGGCCGGATTTGTGGGAGAAGCGGGGGCTTCCCTCAAACGACGATTCATCCAGCTGATCCCGCGCGCCCCTATAAAACAGGCTTGATCCACACCCCATTTCCCCGTAATACGCGCGGGTCCGGACCGGAATCGGCCCTCGGACCCTTTTGCTGTTGCCCGGCGGAGCCTTCTTCGGTCCGCGACACGGCACCGGCGAAGGGCGAAAAAGCGAAAGACGACCTGAAATCTCCCGCGGGCGCGACCCTGAAAAGGCGACCGGACCCGATGAAGACGCGGAGCTCTGAGGCGGCGAAACCTTCACGGGACAAACCGTGAGCATGTGAAAGGACGTTGCGATGAACCTGATCGCACAGCTCGAGGCGGAACAAATCGCCGAGCTCAACAAGACCATCCCGGATTTCAAAGCCGGTGACACCATTCGCGTCGGCTACAAAGTGACCGAAGGCACCCGTTCGCGCGTGCAGGCCTATGAAGGCGTCTGCATCTCGCGCAAGGGCGGCGACACGCTGGCGGCTTCGTTCACCGTGCGCAAGATCTCCTTCGGCGAAGGCGTGGAGCGTGTGTTCCCGCTCTATTCGACCAACATCGACTCGATCGAAGTGGTCCGCCGTGGCCGTGTGCGTCGCGCCAAGCTGTACTACCTGCGCGCCCGTCGCGGTAAGTCGGCTCGTATCGCCGAAGACACCCACTACAAGCCCAAAGCTGCGAAATAAGGAGCGGGACCATGAAAGCCGATACCCATCCCGACTACCACACGATCACCGTCAAGATGACCGACGGGACCGAATACCAGACCCGCTCGACCTGGGGCTCCGAGGGCGACACCCTCACCCTCGACATCGACCCGACCTCGCACCCGGCGTGGAACGGCGGTTCGTCGCGCCTCATGGACACCGGTGGCCGCGTGTCGAAGTTCAAGAACAAGTATGCCGGCCTCGGTTTCTAAGCTTGAGCTGCATGACTGTTACGGAAAAGGGCGCCTTGCGGGCGCCCTTTTTCATTCCCTCCACCATCGCGGGGACACGGCTTTCACCGCCCCCCGCGATAGACCTTGCGCAGTTCCGGTACGGCGATGACGATCAGCAGCGCCGCCGCCAGCGCGAAGACCATCGGGCCGATCCGCTCATATCCCAGCACGCCTGCGATGCCGCCCGCGAAGAAGGAACACAGCGTCGCGACATGCAGCAGGAGCCGCGATCGCAGCACCTGCCCGGTTTCCGCATCGCGCGCGCCCGGCAATAGCGCCGCAAGCTCCAGCCCCAGATCGGTCGCGATGCCGGACACATGGCTCGTGCGCACCCGCCCGTCCGAGATCTTCGTGCTCGCTGCGTTCTGCAGCCCCATCAGGAAGCTGAGGCCGATCATCATCAGATGCTCGCTCATCGCCGCGGCCCAGACCATGTCCAGGATCGTCAGCACGATCAGCAGTCCAGCTTCCAGAAGGATCGACAGCGCGTAGATCCCGTGCAACCGCCGGCGCTGCCCGACATCGATCAGCACGCCAGACGCAAAGGCGCCGAAGACGAAAGCCAGAAGCAGCAGCAGGAACCAGATCGCCGTGCCGAACCGCCCCAGCGCGAGCAGGTCGGTCGCGGTCGAGACATTCCCGGTCATGTTGGCCGAGAAATAGCCGAGCGCCCGGAACCCGGCCGCATTCACCGCACCCGCGACCAGCGACAACCAGACCGCCAGCGCGAGGTCGATCGAAACGCTCCGATCGTCTCCGGCATGTATCAGCACCGCCTGCCCCCCACGCTTTTGCACTCTCGCCCCGACTATCGACGCCACCCGCGCAAAAGCAAGTCTTGGACGTGCGCGCCCTCTTTGCACTCGCCTTTTATCAGCGCGCCGACACCGAGACATGGCGCGAAACCGGTGGCGCGATCGGCAAGGTCTACACCCTCGACTGATCGCAAAGCCGCAAGCGGGCGTGTCTCGGCGCTCCCCCCTAGCCCTTCGCATGATTCCCTAGTAAACCCGCGCCCAAACGCTCCACAGCAAGAGGGTCCTACATGGCGCGCCATCTCATTACCTCGGCCATTCCCTATATCAACGGCATCAAGCACCTCGGCAATCTCGTGGGCTCGCAGCTGCCGGCTGATCTCTTCGCCCGCTACCAGCGCGCGCGAGGCAACGAGGTGATGTTCATCTGCGCCACCGACGAGCACGGCACCCCCGCCGAACTGGCCGCAGCGAAAGCGGGCAAGCCGGTCGCCGAGTATTGCGCCGAGATGCACGAGGTGCAGGCGAAGATCGCGGAAGGCTTCCGCCTCAGCTTCGATCACTTCGGGCGCTCGTCGAGCCCGCAAAACCATCGCCTGACGCAGCATTTCGCCGTTAAGCTGGCCGAGGCCGGGCTGATCCGCGAAGTCTCGGAAACCCAGATGTATTCCAAGGCCGACGGGCGCTTTCTGCCCGACCGCTATATCGAGGGCACCTGCCCCAATTGCGGCTTCGAGAGCGCGCGCGGCGACCAATGCGACAACTGCACCAAGCAGCTCGATCCGGTCGACCTGATCAACCCACATTCGACGATCTCGGGTTCGACCGATCTGGAGATGCGCGAGACCAAGCACCTCTTCCTGCGCCAGTCGGCGATGAAAGATCAGCTCGATGCGTGGATCGACAGCAAGACCGACTGGCCGGTGCTGACCACCTCGATCGCGAAGAAATGGCTCCATGACGGCGACGGGCTGCAGGATCGCGGCATCACTCGCGATCTCAGCTGGGGCGTGCCCGCGCAATTCGAGGGCGCGCCGTGGTCGGGCATGGAAGGCAAGGTCTTCTACGTATGGTTCGACGCGCCGATCGAATATATCGCCGCGACCGAGGAATGGACCGAGAAGACGGGCGGCGATTGGGAGCGCTGGTGGCGCACCGACAAGGGCGCGGAAGACGTCACCTACACCCAGTTCATGGGCAAGGATAACGTGCCCTTCCACACGCTCTCGTTCCCCGCGACGATCCTCGGCTCGGGCGAGCCGTGGAAGCTCGTCGATTACATCAAGTCGTTCAATTACCTGAACTACGATGGCGGCCAGTTCTCGACCTCGCGCGGTCGTGGCGTCTTCATGGATCAGGCGCTGGAGCTTCTGCCCGCCGATTACTGGCGCTGGTGGCTACTGTCCCACGCACCCGAAAGCGCGGATGCCGAATTCACCTGGGAGAATTTCCAGGTCTCGGCGAACAAGGACCTCGCCGATGTGCTGGGCAACTTCGTCAGCCGGATCACCAAGTTCACCCGCTCGAAATTCGGCGAGGCGATCCCGGAAGGCGGCAGCTGGGGCGAGCAGGAAGCGGCCCTGATCGAAGATCTGACCACCCGCATCCGCGCCTACGAGACGCATATGGAAGAGAAGGATATCCGCAAGGCGGCGATGGAGCTGCGCGGGATCTGGGTCGCGGGCAACGAGTACCTGCAGGCGTCGGCACCGTGGTCGGTGTTCAAGACCGACCCCGATCAGGCGGCGGCCATCGCACGGCTCGCGCTCAACCTGATCCCGATCTACGCGGTGCTCTCGGCGCCCTTCATTCCCGATGCGGCGAAGATCATGCTCGAGGCGATGGGCGACGAAGATCGCGGCTGGCCGGGCGACGTAAAATCCGCGCTCGAGGCGCTGCCCGCAGGCCATGCCTTCACCACGCCCGAGGTGCTCTTCCGCAAGATCACGGATGACGAGCGCGAAGAGTGGCAGGAACGCTTCGCAGGCACCCGCGACTGAGGCGCATCAGGGGCTCCGCCCCTCTTCGCTTTCGCGAATTCACCCCGGGATATTTCCGGCAATTGGAAGCAAAGACCTACCCTCTTCCAACTGCCTCAAATATCCCGGGGGAGTTCCCGCAGGGCGCGGGGGCAGCGCCCCCTACCCGTTCTGTTTCTCGCCAGACCGCCACGCCGAAAGCGCCGCGTTTTCCTCGTCCGGAGGAGTCGCGAGCTCTGCGGGAGGCACCGCCGGCACCTTCTTCATCCGGAAGTAATGCGCCTCGCGCGCGCCGAAATAGAAACTGACCACCGCGCCCAGAAGCCACCAAAGCGGCTCGGGCACGTAGCTCAGCCCGACCATCCGTTGCGCGAAGCCGACCGGGTCGACCATTGCATAGACAAAAAGCCCCACGATCCCGAAAGCGAGCACCGGGCGCGGCAGGCGGTTGAGGCCGTTCACGATGCGATCGAAGCGACCGGGTCGGATATATTCGAACTCGGCGCCGTGTTCCTGCAGCGCCGCAAGGTAGGCGGCCTGCGCAGCCTCGAGCTTCTTCGTGGCATTGGGCACGAAGACCTCCGCCACCGAACTGGCGGCCTCGCCTGCTGCCTTCACCGTGCCCGCACCGCCGAGCAGTTTTTCGATCACACCCATTTCGCCACCCGCTTGCGATGCTCGCCCTCGGTAAGGCGAAAGCGTGGGGAAATGAATTCCTCGGCGCGGCGGATCCAGCCGCCCTTCGCGCCCGCTCGTGTCGTGGCGTATTTTCGGCTGGCCGGGCGCGCATCGGCGAGCCGGTAGTAGTAATTGCGCCGCGCGATCCCGTAGGCATCGGCGAAATAGCCGGGCGCGGCCGCATCTGCGAGTTCGGCGGCGGCGATGGTCTGCGGGCCGATGATCCCGTCCACCACGACACGCTGACCCATGTCGCCCAGCAGACGCTGCAGGATCACCACCGCGTTGCCGCCTGCATTCACATACATGTCGAAGACCGAGGCCTGCACCGAGGGTGGCAGCCGGTCGATACGCGGACCCTTGTAGTAATGCTCGATGAAGATCTCGGCAGCCTGCGCGGGGTCGAGCGCGCGGACATCCATCTCGTCCACCCGGCCATCGCCGGTCAGATCGCGCCCCAACCGGCGCAGGGTTCCGAGCGTGACGCCGTGCTTGGTCGCACCGCCCGGATCGTCCGGATCATCGACGTAACCGCCTTCGCGCGCGACGATCTCCGCCGCGATCTGGGTGACCGATTTCATGGCCTGCCTCCGTTGATGACAACGTCAGGCAGGCTCGGGCCGTGCGGTTAACAGTGCTGCAAGCGAGCGTTCGCCGGGGTGGGGATCAGGAGGACGGGCCCTCGTAGACGCCCTGCTCCTTCAGCGCGTCGACGACTTCCTTGGGCATGTAGTTCTCGTCATGCTTGGCGAGGATTTCCGAGGCCACGAACGTATCCCCTTCCATCTTGCCCGTGCCGATCATGCCTTGTCCCTCTTTGAAGAGGTCCGGCAGGACGCCCGCGAATTTCACCGGGACGGTCGCGCCGCCATCGGTGACCTTGAATTCGATGACCTCGCCCTGACCGCGCTTGAGCGAGCCCTTCTCGACCAGCCCGCCAAGGCGGAAGACTTCGCCGGGCTGCGGCGGTTCGGTGGCAAGCTGCGAAGGTGCACGGAAGAAGTTGATGCCGCTCCGCATCGAGTACCCGATCGTGCCGGTCGCGATCACCAAGGCCAGCGCCGCCACGCTGAGCACCTGGATACGACGTTTCTTCTTCAGACTCTTCATCTCTTCGCCTCCTGAGATGCCGTTTCGTCTACCTCACCGCGCCGGCCTTGCCATTGACGCGCATCAAGGGAAGACGGGGGCGAGCATCAGCCCTTCGCTTTCCTCCAGCCCGAGCATCAGGTTCGCGTTCTGGACCGCCTGTCCCGACGACCCCTTGCAGAGGTTGTCGATCGCGACGACCACGAGCGCGCGCCCGGGAATTCTGTCTCCTGATACACCAATATGGGCATAATTGGAGCCAGTTACAGACCTGGTGGACGGAACTGCGCCGAAAGGTAGCATTTCGATGAAGGTTTCTTCCGCATAGCGGTCGGCCAGCGCCTTGTAGACGGCCTCGGGCTCGCCCTTCACATAGGCGGAGGCAAGGATGCCGCGATTGAACGGCGCCAGATGCGGGGTGAACTGCACCATCACGGGGCGGCCCGCCAAGGCGCTGAATTCCTGATCGAATTCACCCAAGTGACGGTGCTTGCCGCCCTGCGAATAGGGCGCGACACCGCCCGACAGCTCTGCGTGCAGCAGGTTTTCCTTCAGCGACCGGCCCGCGCCGGAGACACCGTTCTTCAGATCGAGGATGATGTCGTCGAGATCAATCACGCCAGCTTCGATCAGCGGACGGATCGCAAATTGGCCCGCAGCGGCATTGCAGCCCGTGCCCGCCACCAGTCGCGCTTCGCGAATCGCATCGCGGTAGAACTCGGTCAGCCCGTAGACCGCCTCTTTCTGCAGCTCGACCGCAGCATGAGGCTTGCCGTACCACTTCTCGTATTCCGCAGGATCGCGCAGCCGGAAATCGGCCGAAAGGTCGACGATCTTCAGATCGCGCGGCAGCTCCTTGATGACTGCCTGCGAAGTCGCATGCGGCAGTGCGCAGAAGGCCAGATCGACATTCGAGAAGTCGATCTCTTCGATTTTCACCAGATCCGGCAGGCCCAGATGGCGCAGATGCGGGAACACGTCACCCATTGCCATGCCCGCCTTACGCTCGCCCGAGAGGGCCACGATGTCCATGTTCGGATGGGTGGCGATCAGCCGGACGAGTTCGGCGCCGGTATAGCCCGACGCGCCCAGAATCGCGATTTTCTTGGTCATTTGGTCCTCCGCGCTTGTCGCTCGGCTCTCCCTTACCCTAAGCTCACACTCAAATAAACTCCGTGTGAGACGGGTCGACGACCGACAGTGAACGAGGCAGGCCGTGGCAGAGCAGTGGTATTACGCCGATGGGAAGGATCCCGTCGGCCCGTTCCCCCCGGAACATATGATGGATATGGTGCGGGGAGGTCGTATCAAGCCCGAAACGATGGTTTGGCAAGACGGAATGGAGGGATGGGAGCCTGCGGGCGATCACTTCTTCCGGCGGCCGCCCGACACCTCGGCAACCGGCACCGATCCGCATAGCGGCGCGACGAATTACGCCGCCCGCATCGCACAGCGCCATCAGCAGGAGGGCAAGCTTTCCTCCGCCGATCCGCGTGCCTATGCCGAGGCCTCGATCGAACGCGACCGGACGCAGCGCGGGATCGGCTCGGACGGGCTTTACGAGGGAGCCCCCTCGCGCAGCTTCGTCGAGGCGATCAAGGTCTGTTTCCGGAAATACGCAACCTTCAAGGGTCGCGCGAGCCGTTCGGAATACTGGTGGTTCGCGCTCTTCGTCATGCTGGCGAGCATCATCGGCGCCATGGCCGAAGGCTCGATGGGCGAGGACGGCACGGCGATCAGCGCAGTGATTTCCATCGCGACGTTCCTGCCATCGATCTCGGCGCAGGTTCGACGCCTGCATGACACCGACCGCTCGGGCTGGTGGGTCGGCGGCTACCTTCTCGCGAGCGTGTTCGGCGGCATCGTGATCGGGCTGACGGTCATGTCCTACGGCGTGCAGGACCCGGCAGCCATGGCGGGCATGTCCGCAGCGCTTCTCGCGATCTGGGGGATCGTGATGCTGGTCTGGGGCATCGCGCTCTTCGTGTTCATGGTCCAGCGCGGTACGCGCGGGCCGAACCGGTTCGGCTGAGGGCCACGACGATCAGGCGCCTCAGGCGGCCTCGAAGCGGATCGCGTAGCGCAGGAATTGCGTCGCGTGGCTCGAGACCGAGGCCGGATCGCCGGTGGTCAGGAATTTCGATTCCGTCCCCGCACCTTTGAACTCGGGTCGACGCTCCAGATAATCCGCGAGACTCTCGGCCACGAGGTTGGCCTGGCTGTAGACGTCGACGTTCGGCCCCAGTGCTTCCTGGAAGGTCTTTTGCATCAGCGGGTAATGGGTGCAGCCGAGGATCGCTGCCTCGGGTTTCGGCATCCGACGCTTGAGCGCTTCGACATGGGATTTCACCAGCGCCTCGGCGAGGATTTCGTCGCCAGTCTCGATCGCATCGACCACGCCGCCGCAGGGCTGCGCCTCGACATCCACGCCGATCGCGCGGAAGGCCAGTTCGCGCTGGAAAGCGCGCGAGGCCACCGTCGCGGGCGTCGCGAACAGCGCCACGTGCTTCACCGCAACTTCGCGCGGCGGGGAGTTGTCGCCCCATTTGCGTTCGGTCAACGCTTCGATCATCGGTACGAAGACGCCCAGCACGCGCTTGCCCTCGGGGATCCAGGTCTCCTGCATCCGCTTGAGCGCGGCGGCCGAAGCCGTGTTACAGGCGAGGATCACCAGATCGCAGCCCTCTTCCCACAAACGCTCCACGCCCGCGCAGGTCAGGTTGAAGATGTCATCGGCATCGCGCACGCCGTAAGGCGCATGGGCGTTATCGCCGTAATAGCAAAAGGCCATATCCGGCAGCCGCCTGGCGCAGGCATCATAGACCGTCAGTCCGCCCAGACCTGAATCGAAAACGCCTACCGCCATGCTCGCGCCCCTTGCCCGTCCGGGCCGCACACGGACACCGGTCAGTTTCTGTATTTCGCCTCGAACTCGAAGCCATAGCCGTAGGACTTCAAGGGAGTCGGCGACAAGTCATACGTCGCACTGCGCAGGAAATCCATCATCTGTTTCGGGCGCTCACGCAGCGGTGCGAGATCGGCCTGCGGGACCGGCTCACCCACACAGAGCCGCACCGGACGATTGGCATGACGTTTGAACTCGCGGATCATCAGCCCCATGCGCAGGCTGTAATGCAGATGGCTCGCCAGCTGGAACAGGCGACTGTTATGGCCCTCGAAGAAGACCGGCACCACGGTCGCATCGGATTTCGCGATCATCTTGGCGGTGAAATTGCGCCAGCCCGGATCCATCGGCGCCCCGAAGGGCTTAGCGGCGGTCGAAACCGTGCCGCCCGGAAACACACCGATCGCGCCACCGTCGCCGAGGTAGCGCAGCGCCTCGGCGCGGGTGCGCAGGTTGGCCCTCGCGGCCTCTTTGGTTTCGGAGAAATCCACCGGCAGGATGACCCGGTCGATCTCTTCGGCACGCTTGAAGACGTTATGGGCGAGGATACGGAAATCGCCGCGAATGCGCGACAGCAGCAGGCCCATGATCAGCCCGTCGAGAATGCCGTAAGGGTGGTTCGCGATCAGCACCAACGGCCCGGTCTGCGGGATATTGGCGAGCGCGCCGCGGGTCACCTCGACCTGCAGCCCGTAGCGCTCGGCCATCACCTGCCAGAAATCCGCACCTTGCGCGATGTCATGCTCGTAGCCGCGTGCTCGCCGGATCAACCCGATCCGCCCGGTCGCGTTCTCCATCGCGCGGATCAGCACCCGCGCGCCTTTCGAGCGCGCGGACCAAGCATATGAGATTTCCTGTGTGGCGTGGCGGACAGGCATCCGGGGGGCCATCGGGGTGGCGGTCATCTCGTACCTCCGCAACATGGGCTGGCTTCACTCTGCCAGCGCCATGTCACGAAGGTACGACACTCAGATGACAGCCCTCACTCGGCGGCCATTTTCTGCGGAGCGCCACCTGCGCGGAAAGCGGCGAGCAGTTCCTCGCGCCGCTTCGCCGCCATTTGCTCGGCCTGCGCCTTGACCGGGCCGAAGCCGCGGATTGTCAGCGGCAATTCGGCCAGTTCGCGCGCGATCTCCATCGTGTCTGGCGTGACCTTGGGTAGCACTTCGGCCATGTCGGCCTCGTATTGCTTGATCAGCGCCCGCTCCATCTTGCGCTCCTCGGCATAGCCGAAAGGATCGAACGGCGTGCCGCGCAGCCCTTTCAGCTTCGCCAGAAGACGGAAGCCACGCTCCATGCCGGGGCCGAATTCACGCTTCTTCGGACGTCCGTCCGGGCCTTCCTTGGACAGGATCGGCGGGGCGAGATGGAAATGCATCTCGAAATCGCCCTCGAACTCGGCCCGCGCCTTTTCTGCCGTCGACAGATGCAGACGCGCGACCTCGTATTCGTCCTTGTAGGCCAGGAGCTTGTGATAGCCCTTCGCGACGGCCTCACGCAGCTCCGACGGCGCCTCGTCCACCAGCTTGCGGAAACGCTTGGCGAGCCGCTTGTTCTGGTAGTCGACGAGATGGTTGGCCCGGAACTCGACCGGATCGACCGGGGCCTGCACGACCTCCGCCGCCATCGCCTTCGCAGCCTCCTTCGGATAGGCCATCGCCCAGCGCCCCAGATTGAAGGCGCGCTTGTTCTCCTCGGGCTTTGCGCCGTTCAACTCGATCGCCCGGAAGATCGCCTCGAGGGTCAGCGGCACGTAGCCTTGCTGCCACGCAGCCCCCAGCACGACCATGTTCGAATAGATCGAGTCGCCCAGCATATGCCGCGCGAGTTCCGACGTGTCGGCAAAGGCCACCCGGTCCTTCAGCCGCGCCTCGAGGCTCAGCCGAAGCTGTTCGCCCGGCAGGCGGAAGTCGCGGTTGCGGGTGAACTCGCCGGTGACGATCTCGTGGCTGTTGATCACGGCGCCGGTGCGGCCCGTCGTCATGAGCCCCAGCGTCTTGGCACCGGCGGAGACCACCAGATCGCCCCCGATTACGCAATCGGCCTCGCCCACCGCGACGCGGATCGCCGAGATATCCTCGGGCTTGTTCGCGATGCGCAGGTGGATATGCACTGCCCCGCCCTTCTGGGCGAGACCGGCCATCTCCATCATGCCTGCGCCCTTGCCGTCGATATGGGCGGCCATCGCCAGCACCGCGCCGATGGTCACGACGCCCGTGCCGCCGACGCCGGTGATCACCACGTTATGGGTGCCGTCGATCGCGGGCAGCGTGGGCTCCGGCAGGTCCGGCAGGTCGAGCGCCTGCGCTTCCGCCTTCTTCACCTTCGCGCCGTGCAGCGTCACGAAGCTCGGGCAGAACCCGTCGAGGCAGCGGAAGTCCTTGTTGCAGGACGACTGGTCGATCGCGCGTTTGGTGCCCAGTTCGGTCTCTTCCGGCACGATGGAGACGCAGTTCGACTGCACCCCGCAATCGCCGCAGCCTTCGCAGACGTCGGTGTTGATGAAGACGCGCTTGTCCGGATCCGGGAACTTGCCGCGCTTGCGGCGGCGGCGTTTCTCGGCGGCGCAGGTCTGGACATAGATCAGCGCCGAGACGCCTTTCGTCTTCGCCAGCCGCTTCTGCACGTTCATCAGCTCGGCCCGTTCGACCTTCTCGACGCCAGCGGGGAAGGTGGACAGGTCCAGCTCTTCCTTTTCGTCATAGACCACCACGACCGGCTTCACGCCCATCGCCACGATTTCCGCCGCGATCTGCTGCGAGGTCAGGTCGCCCTCGTTCTCCTGCCCCCCGGTCATCGCGACCGCATCGTTGAACAGGATCTTGTAGGTGATGTTGGTGCCGGCTGCCAAAGCCGCCCGGATCGCCTGCGCGCCCGAGTGGTTGTAGGTGCCGTCGCCAAGGTTCTGGAACATATGCTCACGCGTCGAGAACGGGGCCTCGCCGACCCAGTTCACGCCCTCGCCGCCCATATGGGTGAAACCTTCCGTGTTCCTGCCCATCCACTGCACCATGTAGTGACAGCCGATCCCGGCATAGGCGCGCTCGCCCTCGGGCACCTTGGTCGAACTGTTATGCGGGCAGCCCGAGCAATACCAAGGCGTACGGGTCGCGATCTCAGGGGCGTTGTCGGCGCGTTGGGCGGCTTCGATCTTGGCGATACCCGCCTTGATTGCATCGGTCCCGCGGCCTTCCTCAATGAAGATATCGCCCAGCTTGCGCGCGATCATCACCGGGTCGAGCGCGTAGCGCGTCGGGAACAGCTCCACCTGGCGGCCGTTCTTCCATGTGTCGCCCTTGTGCCAGCCATAGACGCGACGGCCACGACGGTCGTCGAAGATCGCTTCCTTGACCTGCACCTCGATCAGCTTGCGTTTTTCCTCGACGACGATGATCAGCTCCAGCCCCTCGGCCCATTCGTGGAAGCTCTCCATGTCGAGCGGGAAGGTCTGGCCGATCTTGTAGGTGGTAATGCCGAGCCGTTCGGCCTCGGCCTCGTCGATCCCCAGCAGCGAGAGCGCATGGGTCAGGTCGAGCCAATTCTTGCCCGCAGCGACCAGACCGATCTTCGCGCCGGGCTTGCCCCAGACGCGGTTGTCGATGCGGTTGGCGCGCGCGAAAGCCTCTGCCGCGTAGCGCTTGAAGTCGATCATCCGCGCTTCCTGAGCCACCGGAGTGTCGCCCAAGCGAATGTTCAGCCCGCCTTCGGGCATCTTGAACTCGGGGATCACGAAGTGTTGACGGGAGGGATCGCCATCGACGACTGCAGTCGCCTCGACCGTATCCTTCATCGTTTTCAGACCGACCCAGACCCCGGCAAAACGGCTCAATGCATAGCCATAGAGCCCGAAATCGAGGATTTCCTGCACGCCCGCGGGCGACAGCACCGGCATGTAGGCATCGACCATCGCCCAGTCGGACTGGTGCAGCACGGTCGAGGACTCACCGGTATGGTCGTCGCCCATCGCCATGAGGACGCCGCCGTGTTTCGACGTGCCCGCCATATTGGCGTGACGCATCACGTCGCCCGAGCGATCTACGCCCGGACCTTTTCCGTACCAGAGGCCGAAAACGCCGTCATACTTGCCTTCGCCACGCAATTCCGCCTGCTGCGAGCCCCACAGCGCGGTGGCCGCGAGGTCTTCGTTCAGGCCCGGCTGGAAGCGAACGTCGCTCTCTTCGAGCACGGTCTTGGCGCGCGCCATCTGCAAATCGACAGCGCCCAGCGGCGAGCCGCGATAGCCTGTCACATAGCCGGCCGTATGCAGCCCCGCCGCCTTGTCGCGTGCGGCCTGAGCCAGAACCAGACGCACCAAAGCCTGCGTCCCGTTCAGCAAAACCGGAGATTTCGTTAGGTCGAACCGATCCGCTAGGGATATTTCTTGCCTTCCCATTAAGCACCTCCCCTTGCTAACTGGGCATGAAGACATGGTAGGTCATAATATCTGACCTAGAAAGCGGAAAATTGTTACTTAGCGGTTTCGTAAATCCTCGAGATTAATGTAAAGAAACTTGCGCGGAACAGCAGATGATACAGCGAAAGTGACCTTGATGGATTGGGACAAGCTCAGAATCTTCCACGCAGTGGCCGATGCGGGGTCTTTGACTCATGCCGGCGATGCGCTGCACCTGTCTCAATCTGCCGTGAGCAGACAGATCCGGGCGCTCGAAGAGGCGCTTGGAACGACTCTGTTTCACCGTCACGCCCGCGGACTGATTCTCACCGAGCAGGGGGAGTTGCTGTTCGAGGCCACCTCCTCGATGGCGAAAAAGCTCGACAGCGCCTCCGCACGCATCCGTGACAGCGAAGAAGAAGTCTTCGGCGAGCTGCGCGTGACGACCACGACGGGCTTCGGCACGCTCTGGCTCGCGCCGCGCCTGACTAAGCTTTACGAGAAATATCCCGATCTGAAGATCGACCTCATGCTGGAGGAGCGGGTGCTCGACCTGCCGATGCGCGAGGCCGACGTCGCCGTTCGCATGAAAGAGCCCGCGCAGGCCGACCTGATCCGCAAGCGTCTGCTGAACATCCGTATGCGGCTTTACGCGACCTCCGAGTATCTCGCGAAATGGGGTGCCCCCGAGAAGATCGAAGATCTTCGCAAGCATCGCCTGATCTGCCAGACCCCGCGTACACCGCAGGTACAGGCCGGTGCCCAGCTTGCGCGGCAGGTGCTGGCCTTCGATCAAAGCTCGACGCTGACGGTGAACAACTACTTCGGCGTATTGCAGGCCGTGCTGAACCATATCGGCATCGGCATCCTCCCCGACTACCTGACCGCAGATTTCAACGATCTGCAGCGCGTGCTGCCTGATCTGGAATCGGTCGAGATTCCGATCTTCCTCGCCTACCCGGAAGAGCTGCGCTCCTCGCGCCGCGTGACTGCGTTCCGCGACTTCATTCAGGAAGAGATCACCAACTATCGGCGCTTCCAGGCAGGCGATTCAGCCTAGGGTTGCAGCGCGACTTTACCGCAACGCATACCGGCCATGATGCATTCGCAGCATGTTTTCCCTTGATGCGTTAACAAACTGCCCATAAATGAGGCTCAGAAGGGTTGGCCGTGCCGAAAGGCGCAGCACCTTCTACCTCCCTGTTGGACTTTGGCCGAGCTTTGCTCGGCCTTTTTTTTGCCCGACGCACGGATGCGGTTTTCACGCACGGCGCGAGAGCCCCCGACATCAGCCTCGGTCTCACGAAATTTCACGCTGACGCGACCGCGCAAGCCCCGCGCTACGCACAGCTATCCCCTTCGGTTCATTTAACAATCCGCGATGTCACTCACAATTATTTCAGTGAACTTTCGACGATTCCACCCCGTTTCCTCCCCGACGCCGACAACGGCGCAGGATTTGGTAACCAGTTGAAAGGATACTGATATGACCACGACGAAAAACATCTTTGCCGCTTCGACCGCTCTTCTGGGTGCGATGACCATCGCAGGCTCGGCTTCGGCCCTCGACCTGACGAAGATCCCGTCCACCAACAACAACGACGGCCAGTATTACGGTATCGCCGATTATCGCACCGGCACCGTTCCGGGAGAGACTTCGTCGATGGGCACCCCGCCCGCCGTCACCTCGTCGAACACCTACGCATCGACTGATCAATACGGCATCACCGACGTGAAGACCGGCACCGCCGAGTTCGCGAACACCTCGATGGGGTCGGACATGATTCCCGCGCAGCGCCAGCTGACCGAGCAAGCCGGCATCACCGGCCTGAAGACCGCGGCCAACGCGGAAGACAAGGCGATGAGCGCCGATGGCAACGTGATCGGCATGATCGAAAAGGTCGAGTCGCATGACGGCTACGACACCATCTATGTCCGCACCTCGCCGAAGCTCGACACCACCGTGTCGCTCTTCAAGGTCAACGTGCCGAAGGACGCCGCTGCGAACGGCGAGGTCAAGCTCGGCTGGACCGTCTCGGAACTGCTGACCAACCTCGAGACGCAAGTGGACATGCGCTCGTAAGCCGGACGTACCACGACAAGACGCTTTCACGACGCGGGGCCTTCGGGCCTCGCGTTTTTTCTTTCCGCAACGTCCGGCCTCTCTTTTCCCCCTGCACATATTGGCCTAATAGGGGCGGCGAAGCCGATGCCGGAGGATCCTCATGAACGAGCCGCAGATCACGCCTGATCTCATCGCAGCCCATGGCCTGAAACCCGACGAGTACGACCGGATCCTCGAGATCATCGGACGCGAGCCGACTTTCACCGAACTCGGGATCTTCTCGGCGATGTGGAACGAGCATTGCTCCTACAAGTCGTCGAAGAAATGGCTGCGCACGCTGCACACCAAGGGCGATCAGGTCATCTGTGGTCCGGGCGAGAATGCGGGTGTCGTCGATATTGGCGACGGGCAGGCCGTGGTCTTCAAAATGGAGAGCCACAACCACCCCTCCTACATCGAACCGCACCAAGGCGCCGCGACTGGCGTCGGCGGCATCCTGCGCGATGTGTTCACCATGGGCGCGCGTCCGGTGGCCGCAATGGACAGCCTGAGCTTCGGTATGCCCGACCACCCGAAAACCTCCCATGTCGTCAAAGGCGTGGTCGAGGGCGTGGGCAGCTACGGTAACTGCTTCGGCGTTCCGAATGTGGGCGGCGAAGTGCGTTTCCATCCCTCCTATAACGGCAACTGCCTCGTGAACGCCTTCGCGGCGGGCTTGGCCGATGCTGACAAGATCTTCTACTCCGCCGCGTCCGGCATCGGCATGCCGGTCGTCTACCTCGGTGCGAAGACGGGTCGCGACGGCGTCGGCGGCGCGACGATGGCCTCGGCCGAGTTCGACGACACGATCGAGGAAAAGCGCCCCACCGTTCAGGTCGGCGACCCCTTCACCGAGAAATGCCTGCTGGAGGCCTGCCTCGAGCTGATGCAGACCGGCGCGGTGATCTCGATTCAGGACATGGGGGCCGCGGGCCTGACCTGTTCCGCGGTCGAGATGGGCGACAAGGGCGGCCTCGGCGTGCAGCTCAACCTCGACGCGGTGCCGCAGCGCGAGGCCGCGATGACCGCCTACGAGATGATGCTGTCGGAGAGCCAAGAGCGGATGCTCATGGTCCTCAACCCCGAGAAGGAAGACATCGCCCGCGAGATCTTCGAGAAGTGGGATCTCGATTTCGCCATCGTCGGCGAGACCATCGCGGAAGACCGGTTCCTGATCGTGCATGGCAACGAGGTGAAAGCCGACGTGCCGCTGTCGAAACTGTCCTCGGAAGCGCCCGAATACGATCGTCCCTGGGTCGAGACGCCCGTCGCGACCGCGGGCGAAGCGCTGCCCGAGATCGGTGCTATCGATGCGCTCAAGAAACTGATCGGCTCGCCGAACTACGCGCACAAGTCCTGGGTCTATGAGCAATACGACACGCAGGTGATGGGCGACACTGTGCGCCGCCCAGGTCTCGGCGCAGGCGTCGTGCGCGTGCACGGCACCGACAAGGCGCTGGCCTTCACCGCCGACGTGACCCCGCGCTACGTAAAGGCGAACCCGTTCGAGGGCGGTAAGCAGGCGGTGGCCGAAGCCTACCGCAACCTGACGGCCGTGGGCGCGAAACCCCTCGCCTCGACCGACAACCTGAACTTCGGCAACCCGGAAAAGCCCGAGATCATGGGCCAGTTCGTGGGTGCGATCAAAGGCATCGACGCCGCCGTGCGCGCACTCGACATGCCTATCGTGTCGGGTAACGTCTCGCTTTACAACGAGACCGACGGCACCGGCATCCTGCCAACCCCGACCATCGGCGCGGTCGGTCTGCTGAGCTCGCTCGACGAGTTGATCGCGGGCCTACCGACGGCGGGCGACGTGGCGATGGTGATCGGCGAAACCAAGGGCCATCTCGATCAATCCGCGCTCGCCTTCGAAGCCTTCGGGATCGAGTCGGGTGACGCGCCGGCAGTCGACCTCGACGTCGAGAAACGCAATGGCGAGTTCCTCCGCGAGAACCGCGCGCTGGTCAAAGGCGCAAGCGATCTCTCGGACGGAGGCCTCGCGCTCGCAGCTTTCGAGATGGCAGAGGAAGCCGGTCTGGGTGTCACGCTTGAGGCTGGCGACATCGCGACGCTCTTCGGCGAGGATCAGGGGCGTTACCTCGTGGCCTGCTCCTTCGATCAGGCCGAGGCGCTGATGGTCGCCGCCCGCCGCGCCGAGGTGCCGCTTTACACCGTGGGCCGTTTCGGCGGGGACACGGTTAGCTTCGGCTCGGAGAGCGCCCCGCTGGAGGAGCTGTCGACCCTCTATCGCAGCGCGTTCAAAGCGGCGATCGACGCCTGAGTTCTGTGATCTGACGCAGAGCGGACATGCACGCCGGGCGGTTTCTTGCCGCCTGCGCACAGACTAGTATCGCCGCGACACACCGATTTCAGGTTCCCGCTTTGACCAGCTCCACCCTTGCCTATGCCGCCCGGCTGTTCCTCGCCGCGACGCTCGCCCTGACCGTTGCGCGGTTGCTCGGGCTGACCAATGTCTACTGGGCGGCGATGCCGGTCTGGGTGGTAATCCAGCCCCATCGCGAAGACATGGCGCTGCGCGCGGTGCTGCGGGTTGTGGGCACCTTGGTCGGGGCAGCAATCGGGATCGCCGCGCTTCGCTGGCTGCCAGTGCCGGGAATCGCGCTGACCGTGGCGCTGACGGCGGCCGTGGGCGTGGGGATCGCCTACCGGATCGGGACGCATTGGGCCTATGGCTTCACGCTGATGGCGATCACGGTCGGCGTTGTGGTGATGCCCGCGCTCGGCATGGGGGCGGAGGCAATCCCCCTCGCACTCGACCGGGTCGCCTGCACGCTTCTGGGCGTCATCTCGGTGACGGCGGTGAACTGGCTCTTCACGCCCGCCCGTCGCGCGCCGATGCCGCCGCGCCCGAACCCGCATTTTATCCAGCAGCTTTGGCTGCGCATGGCGGCGGTGGCGGCGCTCACGGGCGCGGCCACGCTGATCGACGCCCATTTCCCCCACCCCGCCGCGACGGCAGCTGCATTGTCGGTGATCGTCTTCTCCTCGGTGCTGGGCTCCATGCCGAATCCGCGCCCCGCCGTGCGCTTCCTGGTGCCCGGCGTCGCGCTTGGCGTCCTCGCCGCCATCGCCTATCGCGGGCTGACCCACCTGTCGGGCGGCGATCAGACCGAGTTCCTGATACTCGCCTTCGCCTTCATCGCGGGCGGTGCGCTACTGCGCGCCCATCCCCGGACCACGTTGATGGGGATCGACATCAACATGTGTTTCCTACTGGCCGGAGAAGTCGGCGCGCCGGGTCATTCCCTGCAAGTGACCGCCGCCGGAGCCGCCGCGATGTTCACCGGCAGCGTCGTCATCGCGACGCTCATGTTCTACCTGTCGCGGCTGCACCCACCAGCGGCCACCGCATAAGCTCGCACCGCCCCGCGCATCCCCTTGCAGCCAGCCGCCGCGCCACTTAAGTTTGCGGCAAAGGACGAGGAGCCCTATTTATGGCAATGGAAGCCCATGACATCGAAGCCCTGATCCGGGCCGAATTCCCCGATGCCAAGATCACGATCACCGATCTCGCCGGGGACGGAAATCATTGGGCAGCGGAGGTCATTGACGAGAGCTTCCGCGGCAAGAACCGAGTCCAGCAACAGCGCGCGGTCTATGCCGCGCTCAAAGGGGCGATGGACGGGCCGAACGGGGTGCTGCACGCGCTCGCACTGACCACCAAGGCGCCCGAGTGATTTCACACGCGTCCCGAGCCGGGACGGAGAAAGGATTAAGCGATGAACGCGCAAGACCAGATCGCCCAGCAAATCTCCGAGAATGACGTCGTTCTCTTCATGAAGGGCACCAAGGACATGCCGCAATGCGGGTTTTCGAGCCGCGTCGCGGGCGTGCTCAACTTCATGGGCGTGACCTACAAGGACGTCAACGTGCTGGCGGATCAGGACATCCGTCAGGGCATCAAGGACTATTCGGACTGGCCGACCATCCCGCAGCTCTACGTCAAAGGCGAGTTTGTCGGCGGCTGCGACATCATCACCGAGATGACCCTCTCGGGTGAACTGGATCAGCTCTTCGAGACCAAGGGCGTGAGCTTCAACAAGGAAGCTGCCGAGCAGATCCGCGCCGCCAACGCCTGAGCGCGGATCAAATACCTATCGAAAGCCCCGCCAGTGGCGGGGCTTTCGCGTTTCAGCATCGGTCTGAGTTGGGTGCCGCCCGGCGGCCCTGAAACTCCGTCTCACTTGCGTCCGATGAAGCGGTCGAACCAACCCTTCGCACCTTCCTCGGCATCGTCCCAGGCTTCGCCCGCCTCCTCGAAAAGCGGATCGATCGAGCGCTGACGGAACTGCCGCCACATCGCGCGGATCGTCAGGACGATGATGACGAGCAGCGTCAGGATGATGATATTCGCCCAAGGGATAATGCGCGTATCGGGAGCGGGCACGACCTTCAGCCCGACCGCATTCGGAAAGATCGTCAGCCAGCGCGAGCGCCAGCCATAGCGCGTGACCGACACCCAGATCGGATCGGCCGAGGTCGAGATCAGCGACTCGGCCTGTGCCTGCAAATCCGAACTGTCGAGCTTGAAATAGGGCGGCCACCCCCAGCCGGTATCCTCGTTGCGAAAGACCAGTGTCTTGCCGTTCGGGCGCACCGTGTTGATGAAGCGCACATCGCGGCTCGTGGCGTTCGCAGTGCCTACATCGGGCGCGGCCCAGAAAATCGAGTTCTCGCCGAAGTCGATCCGGCGCACCTCGGTGCCGACGATCCGCACGATGTCATGGCGTGGCAGGTTGTAATGCAGGAACACCGCAGCGAAGCCGATCACGACCAGCCAGAAGCCCCATTTCACGTAACGCATCGCACCCTCACCTGTAATTCATCAGATAGACAATCAGCCCCACCACGACGATCGGCAGGACATAGACCAGCCAGATCAGCTTGCGCAGCAGACTTTTCTCGTAGTCTCGCATCCCGGCCTCGACGTAAGCCTCGCGTGTGGTCTCGGCCCGACCCTCGGCTGCGGCCTCGTTCCAATCCTCTTCCAGCGCCTCGCGCCGGACCGACCGGGCATAGAGACGCACCAGCCAAAACAGGACCGTCAGTACGATCAGGCCGAATATCGCCAGTCGGATGAAGGCCAGCATCGCGCGCCCTCCTTGCCCCTCGCTGTCGCAAGCCTAGGCCGCAGCGGCGGGCTTGACCAGATCAGCCTTTGCGGCGCGCCATGCCGATCCGGATCAGCTTGATCACGATGGCGGAGGCCGCGACTGGGATCAGCGCCATCACGTAGGTCGCGGCGAACATCTGCCGCGGCACGTAGCCGTTCGAGCAGCTCGCCGTGTCAGAGAAGAAATGCAGCACGAAGCCCGCGCCGCAGGCGGTGCCGGTCATGTAGAAGGCAGGCACGATCATCGCCACAGGCACCAACGCCAGAAGCTTCGCCCAGTCGTATTTCGACAGCCACCCTCCGACCGCGATGCAGAGCACAAGCGCGAAGGCCAAGAACAGGTTCATCCGGTCCCTCCGTAGGATTTTGTCCCGCAATAGCGCGCGCCGTCCGCGAAAGCCACGTGTTTTCAGTCCAGCTGTTTTCGCTTGGCCCGCCGCGTCGAGCGGCGCTAGCCTTGGGTATGGACCTTGCCACTCGCCTCAAGACCGCCATCGATGCCCGCCGCGACGCGTTGATCGCGCTGACGCAGGCCTTGATCCGCATCCCGACGCTGAACCCGCCGGGACGCAATTACCGCGAAATCTGCGAATATCTTGCCGAGCGTCTCTCCGAACGCGGGTTTGCGACCGAGATGATCCGCGCCCGTGGCGCGCCCGGCGACAGCGAGTCCTATCCGCGCTGGAACCTCGTCGCCCGCTTCGAGGGCGCGCGCCCCGGCGACTGCGTGCATTTCAATTCACATCACGACGTGGTCGAGATCGGCCATGGCTGGACCCGCGATCCGTTCGGCGCCGAGATCGACGGCGACCGCATCTACGGCCGCGGCGCCTGCGACATGAAGGGCGGGCTGGCGGCCTCGGTGATCGCTGCAGAGGCCTTCCTCGACACCTGCCCCGATTTCAGGGGCAGCATCGAGATTTCCGCCACTGCCGACGAGGAATCGGGCGGCTATGGCGGCGTGGCCTATCTGGCCGAGCAAGGCCGCTTCGATTCCGCCCGCGTGCAGCATGTCATCATCCCCGAGCCGCTGCACAAGGACCAGATCTGCCTCGGCCATCGCGGCGTCTGGTGGGCCGAAATCGAAACCCACGGCCGCATCGCGCATGGCTCGATGCCCTTCCTCGGCGACAGCGCGATCCGCCATATGAGCGCCGTTCTGAGCGAGATGGAGGAGACGCTCTATCCGCTCCTTCTGGGCAAGCATACCGAGATGCCCGTGATCCCCGAAGGCGCGCGCGCCTCGACACTGAACGTCAATTCGATCCATGGCGGCGCGCCGGAAGAGGAGGCCGATTACACCGGCCTGCCCACGCCTTGTGTCGCCGATCGCTGCCGAATCGTAATCGACCGCCGCTTTCTGATCGAGGAAGACCTTGCCGAGGTAAAGGCCGAGATTGCGGACCTGATGGAACGCGTGAGGGCGCAGCGTCCGAGCTTCCGATACGAAATCCGCGACCTGTTCGAGGTGCAGCCCACGATGACCGACAAGGGCGCGCCCATCGTGCGCTCCACCGCCGCCGCGATCGAGGCTGTGCTGGGCCGCGAGGCGGCTTACGTCGTCTCTCCCGGCACCTATGACCAGAAGCATATCGACCGGATCGGGCGGCTGCAGAATTGCATCGCTTACGGGCCGGGCCTTCTGGAGCTCGCCCACCAGCCCGACGAATGGGTCGGCATCGAGGATATGGCCGACAGCGCTAAGGTCATGGCGCTGGTTCTGGCAGAACTGCTGGGTCCCTAGGGGCGCTGCCCCTCGGCGCGTGCCGCGCCTCACCCCGGGATATTTGGACCAAGGGGAAGGAGCATTCCCTCCTTCTTCGCTCTTGTCGAAATATCCCGGGGGGCGGCGAAGCCGCGGGGGCCGCGCCCCCTCGAGCTATCAGACGGCGATATTGTCGATCAGACGCACATCGCCGAGCCAGATCGCGGCCAGCATCCGCGTCGGTTGCGACAGATCCGCCGCGGGCTTCAGCCCGTCGACCGTGCGCAGCTCGAGGTAATCGAGTTCCCCAAAGCCCGCTTCCTTCAACTCGGCTTTCGCATCGTTGAGCGCGCCTTCGACCGGCACGCCGTCGCGGATCTTCGCGGCCGCCTCCTGCATCACCTTATGCAGACGCGGCGCCAGTGCTCGCTCCCGAGCGGTCAGCCGCACATTGCGCGAGGACATTGCCAGACCGTCCTCTTCGCGGATGGTCGGGCAGCCGATGATGCGGATCGGCATGTTGAGATCGCGGGTAAGCTGCTGGACCACCTGCAATTGCTGCCAATCCTTCTCGCCGAAGAATGCGCGCCCCGCCTGCGTCATGCCGAAGAGCTTCGAGCAGACCGTCGCCACGCCATCGAAATGGCCCGGCCGGAAGGCGCCCTCGAGCGGCTCGGTGATACCCGACACGGACACGGTGGTAGAGAACCCGTCGGGATAGACCTCGTCCACACCGGGCGCGAAGAGCACGTCGACCCCTTCCGTTTCCAGAAGCGCCAGATCCTGTGCCTCGTCGCGCGGGTATTTGTCGAGATCCGAGGCATTGTTGAACTGCATCGGGTTCACGAAGACCGTCACGATCACGCGGTCCGATTGCTTGCGCGCGGCGCGGGCGAGACTGAGGTGGCCGTCATGCAGCGCGCCCATCGTCGGCACCACGCCGACCAGCATCCCCGAGCGCTTCCACGCCGCCACCTTGTCGCGCAGTTCAGCGGCCTTGCGGATCACCTGCGTCATTTCTTCACCTCATCGGCGAAGCTGTGCTCGGCTGCCGGGAAGCTGCGATCACGTACTTCGGCTGCGTAATCGGCGACGGCGGCTTCGGCTTCCTGACCGAGCTGGCCGAAACGCTTGACGAATTTCGGTTTGAAATCGTTGAAGAGGCCCAGCATGTCATCGACCACCAGCACCTGCCCGTCGCAGCCGGCGCCCGCGCCGATGCCGACGGTGGGGATAGCGACCGTCGCGGTGATCTCGTCGGCCAGCCCCTGCGGAACTTTCTCGAGCACCACCGAGAAGGCCCCCGCTTCGGCCACGGCTTTCGCATCCTTGACCAGGCGCGCCCGACTGTCGCCGCGGCCCTGCACCTTGTAGCCACCCAGCGTGTTCACCGATTGCGGGGTCAGCCCGATATGGGCCTGCACCGGGATACCGCGCGCGGTCAGGAAAGCGATGGTCTCGGCCATATGCGCCCCACCTTCGAGCTTCACCGCCCCCGCGCCGGTCTCGGCCATCAGCCGCGACGCGTTGCGGAACGCCTGCGCCGGGCTTTCCTCGTAGGAGCCGAAGGGCATGTCGATCACCATCAGCGCGTTAGACAGACCGCGCGCCACGGCCTTGCCGTGAAGGATCATCATTTCCATGGTGACGCCCAGCGTCGAAGGGAGTCCGTGGAGCACCATGCCCACCGAGTCGCCGACCAGCACGAGATCGCAATGGCTGTCGACCAGCTTCGCAATCGGCGTGGTGTAGGCGGTCAGGCAAACGATCGGCGCGCCGCCCTTCATCGCGAGAATATCTGCGGGCATCTTCTGCCGCGTGGTTCCGGTGACGCTCATGGCATCCTCCTGATCTGCTTGCGCGCGAGTCCTAGCGTCACCCGGCCCGCAAGGAAAGACGTGAACGCGCAAACGCTGCGACATCGGGCGCGTCGCGCATGATTTTGCCCCGCTCGCGAAAAGACCGAGCCCCCATGAAAAACGGCGCGAGGTTGCCCCACGCGCCGCAGATTTCTTGTCCAAGATCGGTTCGATCAGTTGTTGCTATCGACACAGGTGCCGGTGCCGGAATAGCCGCAATCGACAGTGGAGTTGGCATTCTCTCCCGAGCCGCCGACCTCTTGGGCCATCGCGACCGAAGCCTGATGCTGTTCCTCTTCGATTTTCTTCTGATCGGGAATCCGGCCCGCTTTCCACGCGGCCTCGTCCTCGTTGATCGCCACCTGATTATAGGCGGAGACCACGTAGCCCGAATGCAGCTGCACCACGGGCCCTTCCATCTCGAGGCTTTCGGCGCGGCTGCGAACCTTCACCGGCGTGCCCTTCGGCACTTTCGAGAACAGGTCGATGATGTCCTGGTTGAAGAGGCGGATACAGCCGGCCGACGTCGCACGACCGATCGAGGACGGGTCCATCGTGCCGTGAATCCGGTAATAGGTATCGCGGTTGCCCTGGTAAAGATAAAGCGCGCGCGCCCCCAGCGGGTTGTCCAGACCGCCCGGCAGACCGTCTTTCAGCGGCCCGTAGAGGTCGGGATCTTCCTGGATCATGTTCTGGGTCGGCGTCCAGCTCGGATATTCCTGCTTGCGCTCGATCGTGGCGCTGCCCGAGAAAGTCTTGCCATCGCGGCCCACGGCGATGCCGTAGCGCTCTGCCTTGCCCGGCTCGGTGATGTAGTAGAGGAAGCGCGCATAAGGATCGACGACGATCGTCCCGACGGCCTCGGGCCCGTGATAGGGAACGATCTGACGGCGGTTGCGCTCAACCAAATACTTCGGGTTGATCGCCGGGATGGTTTTCCCGTCATCTTCGCGCGCCTGATATTCCGAGGGCACGGCCTTCGTCGACTGGGTCGGTTGCGCGTAGCGCTGTTCCGGCGCACTCGCGCAGGCAGCCAAGATGCCAGCCAGCCCGAAGAGCATGGCCGGTCGGATCGCGCGTTTGAGCGTCGAATAACTCGCGGTCACTTGCAATATTCCTGTCTCTTTTTCGGTGGGCCTTCTGCCCGGTTCCGTCATTCAAGGGGCTAGATAGGGGAAAGTTCCCTCCACTCACACTCACATGAATGTGATCAGGGCGACTCCGGCAGATTCCTGCCCCCTTGATTTTCCGCGTGTGCAAGCGGAGCGTGCTGCGAAATCGCGTGACAAGAGGAGGTGCCGCGCATGAGTTTGCCGCTTTGGTTCGATCCCGAGGAGATATTGATCGGAGGCGTCTGGCACAAGACCAATGCGCGCCTGCAAGTGGAATGCCCGTCCGATGGGCGCGAAATCGCGCAGATCGCCCGCGGCGGCTCGGAGGAGATCGACGCGGCGGTCGAGGCCGCGCAGGCCGCGCTTGCGGGCGAATGGGGGCAGTTGAGCGCGGCGGAACGCGGGCGACTCCTGCTGAAGATGTCGAGGCTCGTGCTCGCCCATGCCGAGGATCTCGCGGTGATCGAGGCGCTCGATGTCGGCAAACCACTGACGCAGGCACGGGCCGATGTGGCGGCGCTCGCGCGCTATCTCGAATTCTACGGCGGCGCCGCCGACAAGGTGATGGGCGAGACGATCCCCTATCTCAACGGCTACACCGCCTACACGCTGCGCGAGCCGCACGGCGTGACTGCGCATATCGTGCCGTGGAACTACCCGATGCAGATCATCGGCCGCTCGGTCGGGGCCGCGCTGGCGATGGGCAATGCGGCGGTCGTGAAACCCGCCGAGGAAGCCTCGCTCACCGCGCTGGCCTTCGGACGGATCGCGCAAGAAGCCGGAATGCCAGCCGGGGCGCTCAATATCGTGCCCGGTCTGGGCGAAGAAGCCGGCGCCGCGCTCTCGGCCCATCCGGGGATCGACCACATCTCCTTCACCGGATCGGTCGCGGTGGGCCAGCGCATCCAAGCTGCGGCGGCCGCCAATGTCGTGCCCGTCACGCTGGAGCTCGGTGGCAAATCCCCGCAGCTCGTCTTCGCCGATGCCGATCTCGACCGCGCGCTGCCCTTCCTCGTGAATGCGGGCATCCAGAACGCCGGGCAGACCTGTTCGGCCTCCTCTCGCATCCTCGTGCAGCGCAGCCGCTACGACGAGGTTCTGGAAATGATGGCCGCACGCTATCGAAGCCTCGTCGCAGGCCCCGCGCTTGGCGATCACGACCTCGGCCCGCTGATCTCGGCGCGGCAGAAGGAGATCGTCGAGGGCTACCTCGCGCTCGCGTCCGACCTCACCATCGCGGCCCGAGGCCGGATCGCCGAGAACGCCCCGGCGAGCGGCCATTACGTCGCGCCGACCCTGATCGGTGGCGGCCACGGCGCACATCGGCTTGCGCAGGAGGAAATCTTCGGCCCGGCGCAGATCGTCATCCCCTTCGAGGACGAGGAAGAAGCCGTCGCCATCGCGAACGGCACAGAATACGGGCTCGTCGCCTCGGTCTGGTCGGAGAATGGCGGGCGGACGATGCGGCTCGCTCGCCGCCTGCGCGCGGGACAGGTCTTCCTGAACAATTACGGCGCGGGCGGCGGGGTGGAGCTTCCCTTCGGCGGCATCGGTAAATCCGGGCACGGGCGCGAGAAAGGGTTCGAGGCGCTCTATGGCTTCTCCGTCCTGAAAACCGTCGCCGCCTGGCATGGCTGAGGGTTTCGGCTTGGCGGAAATACCCCGGGGGTGAGGCGGGATCAGCGGCCTTCCGGTGGAAGGACGCCCCGACGAACGCCCGAAGCGCAAGCGAAGGGCCGGAACCGGGGCAGAGCCCCCTTGCACCCGATGTGTCCTGCGACAACAGTAGGCCCCGAGGAGGAGGAGAGATGAGACTGGAAGGCAAAAGCGCGATCGTCACCGGCGCGGGCTCGGGCTTCGGGGCGGGGATCGCGCGCCGCTTCGCCGCCGAGGGCGCGCGTGTACTGGTCGCGGATCTCAACGCGGAGGCCGCACAGGCCATTGCGGACGAAACCGGCGGCGTGGCCTGCACCGTGGATGTCAGCCGCGATGCGGATGTTGCTGCCATGGCGGAGGCCGCACGCGAGGCCTTCGGTCAGATCGACATTCTGGTGAACAACGCCGGGACCACTCATCTGCCGAAGCCGATGGAGGACGTGAGCGAGGAGGAATTCGATCGCATCCTGAGGGTGAACGCGAAATCGGTCTACCTGACGGCGCGCCATATCGTGCCGGAGATGAAGGCGCGCGGCGCGGGCGCGATCCTGAACGTGGCCTCCACCGCCGGCGTTAGTCCGCGGCCCAATCTAAGTTGGTACAACGCCTCGAAGGGCTGGATGATCACAGCCACCCGCGCGATGGCGGTCGAGCTGGCGCCGTCCGGCGTGCGGGTCAACGCGATCAACCCGGTCGCCGGAGAGACCCCGCTCCTGAAGAGCTTCATGGGTGAGGACACACCGGAGATCCGTGCGAAGTTTCTCTCCACCATCCCGCTCGGGCGGTTTTCGACCCCCGAAGATATGGCGAATGCAGCGCTGTTCCTGTGCTCGGACGAGGCGAGCATGATCACCGGCGTTGCGCTGGAAGTGGATGGCGGGCGCTGTATCTGAGAACAGCGGTTTGACTTGGGGGCGTTGCCCCCCAACCCCCAGGATATTTGGACCAAGAGGAAGATGAAGGCAGGGCCGAACAATCTGATCACCGATATCGCCGGGCTGCGCGTGGGCAATGCCGAAGATGCGGGCCTGCGCTCGGGCGTGAGCGTTCTGGTCGGCGAGCGCCCCTTCACGGCGGCGGTGCAGGTGATGGGCGGCGCCCCCGGGACGCGGGAGACCGATCTTCTTGCGCCGGACAAGCTGGTGCAGGAGGTCGATGCGCTTGTGCTCTCGGGCGGTTCGGCCTTCGGGCTTGGTGCCTGCGATGGGGTGATGGCGGGGCTGCGCGCGCAAGGCCGCGGTTTCGCGGTGGGCGATCAGCGCGTTCCGATCGTGCCCGGCGCGATCCTGTTCGATCTGCTCAATGGTGGCGACAAGAGTTGGGTCGACACGCCCTATCCCGGGCTCGGGCGCGCGGCGCTCCAGGCGGCTTCGGAGCGGTTCGAGATCGGCAGCGCCGGGGCGGGCTTCGGGGCGATGACCGGCACGGTGAAGGGCGGACTTGGCTCTGCCTCTGCCGTGCTGGAGAGCGGCTTCACGGTGGGGGCGCTCGTAGCAGTGAATGCGCTCGGCTCGGCGACCGTCGGCGAGGGGCCGCATTTCTGGGCCGCGCCTTGGGAAATCGCGGGCGAATTCGGCGGGCTCGGACCAGCGCCCCGGCACGATCCCGCCACCGAGCCCGAACCGACGAAACGCCAGGGCGAGGCCACCACCATCGCCATCGTCGCGACCGATGGAGCCCTCAGCCAAGCGCAGGCACAGCGCATGGCCACCGCGGCCCATGACGGCATGGCGCGGACCATCGTGCCCTCGCACACGCCGATGGACGGCGATCTGATCTTCGCCGCCGCGACCGGCGAGAAGCCCCTGCACGATCCGGTCCGCGACCCGTTCCAGCTTGGCCATGCGGCGTCTTGCGTGCTTGCCCGGGCCATCGCCCGCGCCATCTATGAGGCCAAAGAATACCCCGGCGATCTGCAGCCCTGCTGGCGCAGCCGTTACGGAACATCCCACACCCCGGCGCATTGACCGGACGACCCATCCAGCCCTTCGGAGGACATCATGCTCGACGACAAAACCGACCTCAAATCCATCCTCAAGGATCCCTCGCTTCTGGTGACCAAGGCCCTCGTCGCGGGCGAATGGGTCGATGCCGATGACGGCACCACCTTCGAGGTGACCAACCCGGCGCGCGGCGACGTGATCTGCACCGTGCCCGATCTGGGCCGCGCCGAAACCGCCCGCGCCATCGCTGCCGCCGACGAGGCGATGAAGGACTGGGCGGCGCGCACCGGCAAGGAACGCGCGCAGATCATGCGCAAATGGTACGACCTGATGATGGAGAACCAGGACGATCTCGGCGCGATCCTCACCGCCGAGATGGGCAAGCCGCTGGCCGAGGCGAAGGGCGAGATCGCCTATGGCGCAGGCTTCATCGAGTGGTTCGGCGAAGAGGCCAAGCGCGTCTACGGCGAGACGATCCCGGGCCATCAGCGCGACAAGCGGATCACCGTGATCAAGCAGCCGATCGGGGTCGCGGCCTCGATCACGCCGTGGAACTTTCCCAACGCGATGATCGCGCGCAAGGCGGGCCCGGCGCTTGCCGTGGGCTGCGGCTTCGTCTGCCGCCCGGCGTCCGAGACGCCGCTCTCGGCGCTGGCGATGGCGGTACTGGGTGAACGGGCGGGCCTGCCCAAAGGCATCCTCTCGGTCATCACCTCCGCGAAAGCCTCCGATATCGGCAAGGAATTCTGCGAGAACCACACCGTGCGCAAGCTGACCTTCACCGGCTCGACCGAGGTGGGCCGTATCCTGCTGCGTCAAGCGGCGGATCAGGTGATGAAATGCTCGATGGAGCTGGGCGGCAACGCGCCCTTCATCGTGTTCGACGACGCAGATCTCGATGCGGCGGTCGAAGGCGCGATGGCGTCGAAATTCCGCAATAACGGTCAGACCTGCGTCTGCGCCAACCGCATCTACGTCCAGTCCGGGGTCTATGACGCTTTCGCCGAGAAGCTGGCCAAGGCGGTCGAGAAGCTCAAGGTGGGCGATGGCCTGAAGGAAGGTGTCGAGGCCGGTCCGCTGATCAACGAGGACGCGGTCAAAAAGGTGCAGGAGCACATTCAGGACGTGCTCGACCACGGCGGCTCGATCGTCACCGGCGGCGCGCGGCACGAGATGGGCGGTACCTTCTTCCAGCCGACCGTGCTGACCGGGGTCACGCAGGAGGCCAAGGTATCGCATGAGGAAACCTTCGGCCCGGTCGCCCCGCTCTTCAAGTTCGAGACCGAGCAGGAGGCGATCGCCAAGGCCAATGACACGATCTTCGGCCTCGCGAGCTATTTCTACGCCCGCGATGTGGGCCGCATCACCCGCGTGCAGGAGGGTCTGGAATACGGGATCGTCGGCGTGAACACCGGCCTGATCTCGACCGAAGTCGCGCCCTTCGGCGGCGTGAAGCAATCCGGTCTGGGCCGCGAGGGGTCGCATCACGGCGTCGAGGACTATCTCGAGATGAAATATATCTGCCTCGCGGTCTGAGACCGGCGAGCGGCAGAGGAAATCTTCGGAGGGCGGGCCGCGTGTCCGCCCTCTCTTTCATTAATACTCACCGCTGCTTATCTTGTTCGTGAACGAGGACGAGGGGCAGGCTTTGGGCATTTCCGACATTGCGGACGGCATCACGCGCGGGATCGAAGGCATGGGCCAATCGGTCTCGGAAGCGCTGTTCGAACCGGTGATCCGGCTCGGCGTGACGGGTCTGTCGCGCGCGGGCAAGACCGTGTTCATCACTTCGCTGGTCGCGAACCTTCTGGACCGGGGGCGGATGCCTGCGCTGGGGTCCGCCTCCGACATCACCGCCGCCTATCTGCAGCCGCAGCCGGACGACACCGTGCCGCGCTTCGACTACGAGAGCCACCTTGCCGCGCTGACTGGCCCGTCACCGCATTGGCCGGACGGCACGCGCGCGGTCTCGGAGCTGCGCCTGTCCTTCCGCATCCAGCCGCGCGGGATGCTGGGCGCGGTGCGCGGGCCGCGCGTCGTGCATCTCGACATCGTGGATTATCCTGGCGAATGGCTGCTCGATCTCGGGCTGATGGAAAAGAGCTATGCCGAGTGGTCGGCCGAGGCGCTGGCGCGTCTGCCGAACCGTCCGCAAGGCGCAGAGTATCTGGCGCAGTCCGAAGCGACGGATGGCACGGCGGAGTTCACCGAGCCGCAGGCCAAGGCGCTGGCGGCGGGCTTCACCCGGTATCTGGTCGCGGCGCGCGATGCGGGGTTCTCCGATTGCACGCCGGGGCGCTTCCTGCTGCCCGGAGAGATGGCCGGATCACCCGCGCTGACCTTCGCGCCGCTGCCCGCGGGCGACGCCCCACGCGGCTCGCTCCGGCGAGAGATGGAGCGGCGCTTCGACGCCTATAAGCGCGAAGTGGTCCGCCCCTTCTTCCGCGACCATTTCGCCAAGATCGACCGCCAAGTGGTGCTGGTCGACGTACTGGGCGCGATCCATTCAGGGCCTGCCGCGCTCGACGATCTGCGGCAGGCGATGGCGGATATCCTGGCGGCCTTCCGCCCGGGGCGCGCGAGCTGGCTGACCTCGCTGATCGGCGGCAAGCGGGTCGAGAAAATCCTCTTCGCCGCGACCAAGGCCGATCACCTGCATCACACCCAACACGCCCGCCTCACCGCGATCACCGGCGCGCTGCTGCGCGAGGCCAGGGACCGCGCCGATTTCGCGGGTGCGAAGACGCTGGCCCTGTCGATCGCGGCGCTGCGCAGCACTACGGAAGAAACCCTCTCGCATGACGGGGCGGAGCTGCAGGCCGTGCGCGGCCGTTTGGAGAGCGGTAAATCGGTCGCGCTATATCCCGGCGAATTGCCCGCCGACCCGGCGCAGCTTCTCTCGCCCGCCGCCCAAGGGGCCAGCGCGTGGCTTGATGAAGACTATTCGATCATGAACTTCGCCCCGGCCCCGGTGATCCTGAGGCCCGGCGAAGGCCCGCCGCATATCCGGCTCGACCGCGCGGCCGATTTCCTGATCGGGGACAAGCTATGAAAAAACCGGTGATGATCGAGATCGAGGACGCGCCCTCGCCCGCCGAGGCCGCGCCGATCGAGGATATGCCGAGCGCAACCGAGGAACGGCTGGAAGGCCGTGCCATGCAGATCGCAACCCGGCTGGGGGCACGCCGCGCCTCGCCCATCGTGCGCTTCTTCTGGCGCGCGACGGTGGCGCTGGTGGGCTTCCTGATTTCCGTCGCGCTCTGGCGCTTCATCGACGGGCTGTTCGCCACCCATCCGATCCTCGGCTGGATTGGCACCGCGCTGGTAGCGGCCTTCGCGCTTGGCGCGCTGCTGATCACGGCGCGCGAGATCGCCGCCTTCTCGCGGCTGGCGCGGCTCGACAAGGTCCACAAGGAAGTCTCGGAAGCGTTGAGCGCCGACGACCTAAGCCGCGCCCGCAAGGTGACGGCCCATGTCTCCGGCCTCTATGCCGCGCGGCCCGAAATGGATTGGGCGCGCAAACGACTGGCCGAGCAAACGGGCGAAGTGCTCGACACCGACACGCTGATGGGGCTGGCAGAGACCGAGCTGATGGGACCGCTCGACGCCGCGGCCCGGCTGGAGATCGAGGCCGCGTCGCGCACCGTCGCCACGGTGACCGCCGTCGTGCCGCTTGCGCTGGCCGATGTGTTCACCGCGCTTACCGCAAACCTGCGGATGATCCGGCGCATCGCGGAAATCTATGGCGGGCGCTCGGGCACGCTCGGCTCGGTGCGGCTGGCGCGGACGGTGATGACCCATCTCGTCGCGACCGGCGCGGTAGCGGCGGGTGACGACCTGATCGAGACCGTCACCGGCGGCCACCTCGTCTCGAAACTCTCGCGTCGCTTCGGCGAAGGCGTGATCAACGGCGCGCTCACCGCCCGAGTCGGCATCGCCGCGCTGGAGGTCTGCCGCCCGATGCCCTTCCGCAAACTGCAAAAGCCCCGCGTGACCAACCTGATCGGGCGGTCGCTGACGGGCGTGTTCGGGAAGAAAGGGGACTGATCCTCTTCTTCTTGGCTTAAATATCCAGGGGGGCTGGCGGTGCCAGCGGGGCAGAGCCCCCATTGTCATTTCAGTTTCGGAATACCGCCCGGAAGCGTCTCGCGTTCGACCACGCCCTGACGCAGGCTCATGCCGATGCGATGGGCGAGCGCTGACCAACCTTCCGCCTGTTGGGGCGAGAGCTCCTCGCGCAGCACCTTGTCGAATTCTGCAAGCCAGGTCGAAAACATGCCCGGGCGCACGTTGCCCGCCGCCCGGTGGACCTGCATGGGCGAGCCGTCATAGACCGGTTTGCGAAGGATCGCGTTCTTCCAGAACCGTGCGACCTTGTCCTCATGTGTCGGCCAGTCGGTGACATGCACCGCAAAGACCGGGCCCAGCATCGCATGTTCCCGGACGCGCTCGTAGAAGCGCGCGACGACGCGGTCGATCTCGGCCTCGGTGATCTCGAAACGTGCCAGGGGATTAGCCATCGCCGAACAGGTCCGTCTGCGGGGTTGCCGGTTTCGGAGCTTCCAGCCCCAGATGCCGCCACGCCCGCGCGCCCAGCATCCGCCCGCGCGGGGTGCGGCTGATCAGGCCCTGTTGCAGCAGGTAAGGTTCGATGACTTCCTCGATCGCGTCGCGACTTTCCGAGAGCGCGGCCGAGAGCGTCTCCACCCCCACCGGGCCGCCGCCGTAATGATCTGCCATCAGCATCATGTAGCGCCGGTCCGCGCCGTCGAGACCGAGATTGTCGACGCCCAGCCGCGTCAACGCCCGGTCCGCGATTTCGCGGGTCAGCCGCCCGTCGCCTTCGACCAGCGCGAAATCGACGACTCGGCGCAGCAGGCGGCCGGCGATGCGCGGGGTGCCGCGGGCGCGCTTGGCGATCTCGCGGGTGCCTTCGGGATCGGACGGGATACCCAGCAGCCGCGACCCGCGCGTCACGATCAGGTCCAGCTCATCCTCGGTGTAGAATTGCAGTCGGGTCGGGATGCCGAACCGGTCGCGCAGCGGCGTCGTCAGCAAACCGAGCCGCGTCGTCGCGCCGACCAGCGTGAAAGGCTGCAATTCGATCCGCACAGTGCGCGCGGCGGGGCCTTCCCCGATCACGAGGTCAAGCTCGAAATCCTCCATCGCGGGATAGAGCACTTCCTCGACCGCCGGATTCATCCTGTGAATCTCGTCGATGAACAGTACGTCGCGCGCTTCGAGATTGGTCAGGATCGCAGCCAGATCGCCCGCCTTGGCGAGCACCGGCCCCGAGGTCATCTTGAAGTTCACGCCCAGCTCGCGCGCCATGATCTGCGCGAGCGTCGTCTTGCCCAGACCGGGCGGGCCGTGGAACAGCGTGTGATCCATCGCCTGGCTGCGCATCTTCGCGCTCTCGATGAAGACCCGCAGATTGGCGCGGGCCTCGGCCTGACCGGTGAATTCTTCCAGCGCCTGAGGCCGCAGAGCGCGGTCGGCGTCTTCGGGCAAGCGGTCGGGCCGCAACGTGGGATCGGGTTCGCTCATCGTCATCTACTGTCGCGCCTTTGGCGGAGGGGAGCAAGCGGGGCCCTGCCCCGCACCCCGGGATATTTAGATCAAGAAGAAGATCAATCCTTAGGGGCCAGGAGCCGAAGCGCCGCGCGGATCAGCTTGGCGGTATCGGTGACCTCCGGATCGTCATTGGCCTGCGCCACGGCACCAGCAGCATCGGAAGGCGCGTAGCCCAAATTGGTGAGCGCAGAGATCGCCTCGGCGGTGAAGTTCACCTTCGGCGTGGCGGCGGGCGCGGCTTTCTTCGCGGGCTTTTTCGCGGGCGCATCCTCGATCACCTCGGGAGAGGCGTCGACGGTCAATTCCGCGCCCATTGCCATGACGGAAGGTGCTTTCTCTTTCAGTTCCAGCACCACACGTTGCGCGAGTTTCGGACCCACGCCGGGGGCCGATTTCACCGCTGACCAGTCGCCCAGCGCGATCGCCCGGCCCAGCCCTTCCGCGCCGAGCGTGCCGAGGATCGCGAGCGAGGCTTTCGCACCGATCCCCTGTACCGAGGTCAGCAGCCGGTGCCATTCCTTCTCCAGCAGCGTCGGGAAGCCGAAGAGTTGCAAAAGGTCTTCGCGCACCAGAAGGTCGGTATAGAGCGCGCAGGCCTCGCCTACGGGCGGCAGAGATTGTGCAGTGCGCTGGCTGACATGGACGACATAGCCCACCCCGCGCACGTCGATCATGACGTGGTCGGGCGCGCGGTGGATGATGACGCCTGCGATGCGACCGATCATGCGCGCCTCCGTTGCGTCGTGCCGAGGGCCTCGCGGGAGAGCTGCGCCGCGTTCATCCGGGCCGCCGATTGCAGGTGGAAGGCGTGGCAGATCGCGATGGCGAGCGCATCGGCGGCATCCGGGCCTTCGAACTGCACGCCGGGCAGTTGGTGGCGCACCATGTGCTGCACCTGCGTCTTGTCGGCATGACCGACGCCGACGACGGTTTTCTTGATCGCGTTCGGGGCGTATTCGCCGACCTCGAGCCCCGCCTGCGCCGGCGCCAGAAGCGCGATGCCGCGCGCCTGCCCCAGTTTCAGCGTCGCAACGGCGTCCTTGTTGACGAAGGTCTGCTCCACCGCCGCGGCCTCGGGCGCGTGAGTCGCGATGACCGCGCTCAGCCCTTCGTGCAGCACCAGCAGGCGCTTTGCCAAATCCTTACCTTCGGAGTGGAGAATACCGTTCGCGACGTGCCTGAGCCGCGATCCGTCCATCTCGATCACGCCCCATCCGAGATTGCGCAACCCCGGATCGATCCCGATCACCCGCATCTGCCCTGCCTCGTTCTCGTGTTGTTTCGCAAGGACTAGCACGAAAAGGGAACATCGGCCAGAGGCGATGCAGAAACAGGCCTTCTATCACATGCGATTCCTGCATGGCGGGGCTGCCAAAACTGAGATTGTTTTCGCGCTCTGCCAGTCTTATCTGCGCCTCAGAAGATGGAATGCCCGAAACTTGAGCAGTTTGTGAACGAAGGATCCTCCCCATGGCTTCGATGGATATCAACACCCGCATGAGCCGCAGCGCCCGACCGAGCGTCATCACCTCGCTGATCGCCGCCCTGCACGACTGGAACGACGCACGCGTCACCCGCAAGGCTCTGATGAAGCTCAGCGACCGCGCGCTGGACGATATCGGCCTGACCCGGCTCGACGTGGCGCGTCTGCGCTAAGTCGACCGAAAGGTCATGCGAAAAGGGCTGCCCCGGCAACGGCGCAGCCCTTTCTTTTTGGGATACAGGCTTGGGTGCCTAGCCGATGAACGGTGCGAGCCAGCCGGCGATTTTCCGGGTAATCGGATCGGCATGCATGATCCAGGCCCCCACCCGTTCGAATTGCGAACCACCCGCGAGGCTTGCGACACGCGCCTCGTAGCTAGCCTGCCCAACCTGGGCGAGCATAGCGCCCTTCACCAGCAGAATACCGGCGAAGATCAGCGCCACACCGCGCAACGGAAAATGGCGCCGCACCTTGGGACGCATGGAGTCGAAATAGCTGCGGCCCAAGGCACCGGAGGCCTCGAATGCGCCGCCAGCCTGATGAATCTGGTCGATCCGATGCAGCCGCTTTTCAAAGGACTCTATTTGTGGATCGCGCATGGCAAACCCCGTTGACTGCGATGCCCCGAAGGCAATTTCTCAAGACAGGGTAAAGCAATCCTTACGACAATCAGAGCGGATTTGTGGCGGATTAGGCGCGCTGCATGACCAATGTCGTCCATTCGCCGAATTCCTTACGCGAATGGGAAACAAAGCCCTGCGCCTGATAGGCGGCGACGACTTCATCGGCCTGTTCGTTGAGAATCCCGCTGAGGATCACAAAGCCCGATTCGGCGCAGTTGCGGCCCATTTCGGGAGCAAGCGCGACGAGCGGGCCTTTCAGGATATTGGCGAAGATCAGATCGAAGGGGGCGGCCTCTTTCAGACGCGCGTCGCCGAAGCCCGCAGCTTCGATGCAGATCACGCGGCCCTCAAGATCATTCACCGCGACATTCGCCGCTGCCGTTTCCACCGCGACTGGATCGATATCGGAGGCCAGAACCGGTTCGGGCCAGAGCTTCGCCGCTGCCATCGCCAGAACGGCGGTGCCGCAGCCTATATCGGCGACGTTGTGGAAGGTGTGACCCTCGTTCGCGAGATCGTCGAGCGCCGTCAGGCAGCCCGAGGTGGTCCCGTGATGGCCCGTCCCGAAGGCCATCGCCGCGTCGATCCGCAGCGCAATCGCATCGGCCGGGATCTTGTCCTCGTCATGGCTGCCGTAGAGGAAGAAACGGCCCGCGCGGACCGGGGCCAGTTCACGGCGCACATGGGCGACCCAATCGGTCTCAGGGATTTCCGAGACGACGAAAGGCTGCGCCCCGTGCGAGATCGCCAGCAGGTCGAGCGCCACGTCGTCAGGTGCCTCGAGGAAATAGCCCGAGACCTCATAGCGGCCCGACCCGTCCTCGATCTCGAACACGCCCGTGCCATAGGGGCCGGGATCGAGCTCTTCGAGACGTTCGGACAGCGCCTCGGCGGCCTCGCGATCGGCCAGCGTGGTAAAGGCGGTGAAGGTGGTCATGGGGCGCGCTCCTCGGGATGGTTGCGCCCGGGCTTAGGGCCGCGGGCGCGAACCGTCAAGCGGCCCGCGCGCCCATCGGATCACGCGTTCAGCCCGATCGGGCAGGTCACGCCGGTCCCCCCGAGGCCGCAATAGCCGCCGGGGTTCTTCTCCAGATATTGCTGGTGATAATCTTCGGCATAGTAGAAGGGCGGCGCGTCCATGATCTCGGTGGTGATATTTCCGTAGCCCGCCGCACTCAGGCGCTCTGCATATGCTTCGCGCGAGGCTTCGGCCGCCTCTTTCTGCGCGTCGGTATAGGTGTAAATGCCCGAGCGATACTGGGTGCCGCGATCATTGCCCTGACGCATGCCCTGGGTCGGATCGTGGTTTTCCCAGAAGATGCGGAGCAGATCGTCGTAACTGACCTTGGCCGGATCGTAGATCACGCGGACCACCTCGTTATGGCCGGTCATGCCGGTGCAGACCTCGCGATAGGTCGGGTTGGGCGTCGGCCCGCCCGCGTAACCGACCATGGTCAGCCAGACGCCGTCGGTGTTCCAGAAGATACGTTCGACGCCCCAGAAGCAGCCCATGCCGAACATCGCCTCTTCCATGCCTTCGGGCACGGGGGAGCGCAGGTCGCGACCCCAGAGGAAATGCGGCTCTGCCAGAGGCATCGCCTCGTCGCGGCCCGGCAGGGCCTCGGCCTTGGTGGGAATGGTGGCGGGTTTTTCGAACAGCATTGTGAGTCTCCCTTTCGCGCCCCTCTCAGATAGGCGCGGATCGACGAAATTTCCAGTTCACGCCGGAACCGGGCCAAGCCCCTGCAGCACGGTCTCGTAGCCTTTCGAGGGGTGACGCGGCACCAGCAGCGCGAGTCCCAGCGAGATCACCGCCATCGAGGCCGCCAGCCCGAAAACCGCGCCGGGCGAGACCATCCAGAGATAGCCCAGCGTCACCGGCAGGAAGACGGCGGCGATATGGTTGATCGTGAAGGCGACGGCGGCGGTGGGCGCGATATCCTCGGGGTCGCAGATCTTCTGAAAATAGGTCTTCTGCGCGAAGGCCAGCGCGAACAGCAGATGATCGACGACATAGAGCGCGCAGGCGAGCCAGATGCCCCAGCCGAACCAGTAGATCCCGCCATAAGAAAGAAACAGCAGTGTCAGCCCGACATATTCGAAGATCAGCGCGCGGCGCTCGCCGAAGCGATGCACGAAGCGGCCCATCGCCGGCGCGGCGGCCATGTTGACCGCGAAGTTGATCAGGAAGAGCGCGGTGATCTCGTCCACCCGCAGCCCGAAGCGCTCGACCATCATGAAGGCGGCGAAGACCACGAAAATCTGCCGACGCGCACCCGCCATGAACGTGATCGCGTAATAGAGCCAGTAGCGGCGACGCAGCACGAATTTCTTCGATTGCGGCTCGCGGGTGTGGAACTGCGGATAAATCAGCGCGGCGGCCGCCATCATCACCATCGTCGCGATCCCGGCGGTGGCGTAGACGAACTCGTAGCTGAGATTGAAGGTCTTCCATGTCAGCACCAGCACCGCATAGGCGGCGAGCGACGCGCCTGAGCCGATGGCCACGATCCGCCCCAGCGTCTGTGGCGCCTTTGCCTTGTCGATCCACTGCAATTGCAGCGACTGGTTCACCGTCTGGAAATAGTGAAACCCGATCGACGAGAGCAGCGTCACGATGATGAGTCCGGCGAAGCTCGGGAAAAGGGCGGTCACCGCCGTCGCCCCGCCCAGAAGCAGCAGCGACAGGATGGCCAGCGTCTGCTCGCGCATTACCCAGAGCACGACGATCACCCCGATCGCGAGGAACCCCGGCACTTCGCGGAAGCTTTGCAGCCAGCCGATATCGACGCCGTCGAAATTCACCACGTCGATGACGAAGTTGTTCAGGAGCGCCGACCAGGTGGCGAAGGAGATCGGCATGGCAGCGGCCATGACGTAAAGCAGCGCTTCGGGTCTGCGCCAGCGGGGCAGCTCGTGGGCTTCGTCGAGCGGGACGGAACGGAACTTCATCATGCTCTCCTTAGACGCGACGGCAGCGTCCACGGCAAGTCTGCAAAAGGTGCGACCTGACTCAGATCAATGTGCGTTTCTGCGGTTTCTGGCAAAACCCGTGCGCGAACGGGAGATCTGGCTATGGACATCATCGCACTCATCGAGCGGATCGGCGAAGGCCCCACGGCGGCGCTTTTCGGGGTCATCACCGGGCTCATCTTCGGCGTGGCCGCGCAGAAATCGAACTTCTGTCTGCGGGCTGCGACCGTGGAATTCGCGCGGGGCAAGCTGGGCGGCAAGGTCGCGGTCTGGTTTCTGACCTTCTCGACCGCGCTGGTCTGGGTGCAGAGCGCGCAGTTGCTCGACCTGTTCCGGCAAGCCGACAGCCGGATGATGTCGGTGCCGGGCTCATGGTCGGGCGCGATCATCGGCGGCCTCATTTTCGGCGTCGGCATGGTGCTGTCGCGCGGATGTTCGGGGCGGCTTCTCGTGCTCGCGGCGACGGGCAACCTGCGCTCGGTCGTCTCGGGGCTGATCTTCGCCGTAACCGCCACGATGAGCCTCAAGGGCATCCTCGCACCGCTGCGCGATAGACTCGCCGGCCTCTGGATTACCGGGACGCAGAACGTGAATATCCTCGACGCGCTGCATCTGCCGGACTGGACCGGGCTCGCCGTCGGCATCGTCTTCGCCATCGCAGGCATGTATCTGGCCAAGCGCAACGAGATTGGTGTGAAGACGTGGATCTTCGCCTCCGGCGTCGGCTTCGCGGTCGCGGTGGGCTGGGTGCTGACCTTCATGCTGAGCCAGGTCGCATTCGATCCGGTGCCGGTCAATTCCGTCACCTTCTCGGGCCCCTCGGCCAATACGCTGATGTTCTTCCTCGACCGCCATTCGGTGCTGGAATTCGACGTCGGCCTCGTGCCGGGCGTGGTGCTCGGCGCGTTCCTGAGCTCGCTCCTCTCGCGCCAATTCGCATGGCAGGGCTTCGACTCGGTGCCGGTGATGCGGCGCTCGATGATCGGGGCTGTCTTCATGGGCTTTGGCGCGATGCTCGCCGGCGGCTGCGCCATCGGCAACGGGGTGACGGGCACCTCGGTTCTCGCGGGCACCGCGTGGCTGGCGCTGTTCTGCATGTGGATCGGTGCGATGGTGACCGACTTCCTTCTGGACCAGCGCAGCATGACACCTGCCACAGCCTGCTAAGCGCGCTCTTGCGCTTGCGAATAGCGCGTCCCGAGAGTCTCGGGGCGCCTACGCGCCTTCCTGCCGAAGCGCGAAGCTGCGCGAATCCTCACCTTACGGCACCCGTAAAAAAGCGTTAGATATTTCAGGGAAGAACCGCCGTGGAACTCGCGAAACGCCAGTTCTCGGCGCTGCATTTAGCAAGCACCACAGCTGCCGTACGAAATACCTTGCAAAAAATCGCTTTCGGGGAAAATCGTGATCGCTGTCATGTCTTATGACACTGGGCGCAACGGATTTATCTGAGCATAGGTGGAATATGAAAGCCTGCGCATGAAAACCACTGCACCGCCCTCACCCTCATCCGACCCCGCGCCCCGGTCCCGACTCACCGATCCGGCGCGCCTTCGGGCATTACGCGAGACCGGACTGCTGGAGAGCGCTCCCGCGGACATCTTCGCGCGTGCGACGCGTCTCGCGACGCGGATGACCGGCGTGCCTATCTCGCTGGTTTCGATGGTCGACGAGAACCGTCAGGTCTTCGTGGCGCAAAGCGGGCTGGATCGCTTCGACGACCATTCTCCATCGGAGACGCCGCTCACCCATTCCTTTTGCCGCTATGTCGTGGAAACCGATGCGCCGCTGCGTGTGTCCGACGCGCGCGAGGATGCGGTGCTGGGCGAGAATGGCGCGGTGCGCGATCTGGGCGTGATCGCCTATCTCGGTGTGCCGTTGCGCACGATCGAGGGGCAACCGCTCGGCGCGTTCTGCCTGATCGACCGCGAGGCGCGGCAATGGACCGAGGAAGAGTACGAAGCTCTGTCCGACATCGCCGCGGGCGTCGAGGCGGAAATCCGGCTACGCCACCAGATCAACGTCGCCCACCGCGAAGAAAACCGCTACCGCGCCATTCTCGATCAGATGCCGGTCGGCGTGGGCGTGGCCGAGCTGGGCACCGGGCGGCTCCTCGATCTGAACGCGACCGCGATCGAGATGTTCGGCGTGAAGAACGGCGAGGTGGGCAAGCAGCTCGCCTTCGACGCTTATACGCCGGAAGGCCGCAAGCTCAGCCTCAGCGAATTTCCGATCGTGCGCGCCGCACGCCACGGCGAAAAGATCAACCATATGGAGCTGCGCTGCGTGCGCCGCGACGGAAGCGAAAGCAACCTGCTGATCTCGGCGCAACCGATCGAGAGCGATCCGCCGGTGGCCGTGGCAACCGCGCTCGACATTTCCGAACTGAACGAGGCGCGCGAACGTGCGGCCGACATTGACCGGCGTCTCGCGAATTTCCACGAAATCACCTCCGACGCGATCATCGAGATCGACCGCGACGACAATATCCGCTTCGCCAATTCTGTCATGCGCGCACGCATCCGTGCCGCTGTCGGGGCCGCTACCGAGTCGCAGGCGATCGGGCGATCGCTCTGGGAAACCGTGCCGCATCTGCGCGAGAGCAAACTGGCGGAGGCGCTGGCAGAAGCCCGGCGCACAGGCACGCCGACCGTCGCCGATCAGATCGGGCGCGACGGGCGCATTCTGGAAGCTCGCATCTATCCCGAGAGCGGCGCGATCCTCGCCTATCTGCGCGACGTGACAGAGGAGCGCCAGCTCGCGCAGGCACGCGACACGCTGACGCGCGAGCTCAATCACCGGGTCAAGAACGCCTTCGCGATGATGTCGGGGCTGGTCGGCATGACCGCCCGCCACGCGACGACGCCGGACGAGATGGCGCGGGGCCTGCGCGAACGGATCGGCGCGCTCGCCCGCGCCCATGAGCTGATCAATCCGACCGCCACACCCGAGCGCGATTTCCGCGGCATGGTCGAACTGCGCGAATTGTTGCTGGGCGTGCTTTCGCCCTACACCAATCTCGACGATCCACGGCTGACCCTCGGCGGTCCCGCCCTCGCGCTGAACCATGCAGGGTCCACCAACCTCGCGCTGGTAATCCACGAACTGGCCACTAACGCTGTGAAATACGGCGCACTTTCGCACGATGCGGGGCGTCTGGTGCTAACGTGGCGCGAGATCTCCGGCCAGCTCGAGCTTGATTGGCGGGAAAGCGGCCACCCCGGGAAACTGGTGCCACCAAGCAACAGCGGCTTCGGGTCGCGCTTGATCGACCTGACGATTCAGGGCCAATTGCGGGGAACCTATGGAACCGAATGGGTTCCCGACGGGTTCCAAGCTCGCATGACCGTGCCAATGGACCTGATAAAAGGGTAGTATAGCCCATGCTACAGAGCAGTATTTCTTGCCTCGAGGGCAGCAATGTCCTCGTCGTCGAAGATGAATTATTCATCGCCTATGACATCGCCTTCTCGGTCGAGGAAGCAGGCGGTCAGGTTGCGGGACCGTTCGCGACCCTGGCACGTGCGCGTGCCGCGCTTACGGATGACTCGGTCTCCGTAGATGGCGCGATCCTCGACATGAATCTGCTGGACGGATCGGCGGAAGCCCTGATCGTCGAGCTGTGGAAGCGCGAAGTGCCCCTGGTGGTGAACACGGCCGAGCAGCTGCCGCTTGCCTTCCAATCGATCATGCCGGAAATCCCGGTCTTCTCGAAGCCGACGAACCCGTGGGAACTGGCCGAGGCGCTAGGACGCCAGCTGCGCAACTGAGGTTGGCTGTCGCGCAGTTCCGACCTCCCCTGCCCGCCTCAAAGCGGCATCTTGTATTCCTTGGCGATCGCCCAGATCTCGGCATTGATTGCTTGCATTTCGGCAAGCGCGGCTTCCAGTTCGGTAAGCGTAGCGCTGTCCAGAACGCTTTCCTCTCCAATCCGCAGACTGGTCTTGCGATCCGCGATACGCATCTGGATCGCGCGCACCGGACCTCCGCCCTCGTCGAAAGCGTAGAGGCAATGGTTGAAGTGATTGCGCAGCCCCGACACTTTCTTCATCCGTGCCGACACCGCAAGCACCCGTTCGCAGGCCCGCGGCGCGCAGGGACAGTCGTCGCGCTTGGCCAGCCGATCCACGAGATCGAGCCGCGCACGC
The DNA here is from genome assembly GCF_002213235.1 of Thioclava sp. F34-6. NCBI lineage: Bacteria > Pseudomonadati > Pseudomonadota > Alphaproteobacteria > Rhodobacterales > Paracoccaceae > Thioclava > Thioclava sp. F34-6. The sequence continues at coordinate 21,157 of NZ_NBOA01000007.1, read as the reverse complement.
GTGGTGTTCAATGTCAGATGGATGATCGTCGCGACGCTCTTGTCGGTCCCGGCGAGCCCGGCGATCAGATGGATCAACAGGCTCTCGGTATTGGTCCAGGCATAATTGATGCGTCCGATCAGCATCAGGAACCGATCGAAATCCGGCGGGCGCACCTCCGCGGGCGTGGGCGGGTCCTTAGGCACCTCGGATACGGTGATACCAGATCGCCGCCTCGGTGCGGTTGGTGACGCCTAGCTTCCCGATGATGCGGTGGATATGCAGCTTAACCGTATGTTCGGACAGGTTCAGCTTGCCCGCGATGATCTTGTTCGGCTGGCCCGAGGCGAGCATCTCCAGAACCTCGGTTTCGCGCGGCGTCAGCCCCGACAGGCAGATCGCATTGGCAGACTCCGTCGCGGTGGCGCCGTTCAGCATCGGCATCGGCAGCTCTGACGGACGGCAGTGCAGAAGCGCGGGCGGGATGTAGTGCCCCCCCGAGACGATCATCCGCAGGATCAGGAGCCAAGTCGTCAGATTCACGTTCATCGGCAGCAGACTGATGTGATGCGTCAGGATCGCAGAGCCGTGGCGCGCCATCAGATCCTGCGCATACGCCTCGTCCTCGATCGCGATGATCAGTTTCACGCGCGACAGGAACGGCTCGCGACGTTCCGCGAGCGCGACCAGACCATCGGCGTGATCCTCGTCCACGATCAGCGAACACAGCGTGCCGCGATGATCGATCCGTCCGTCGGACTGCAATTCCTCGAGCAGCGTCTCGAAATCGTTCAGCCGCAGGCACGTCGCCGGCGTCACTTCGGCATCTACGGTTCGCAAAACGGTATCGGAAAAAACATGCGATGCGCCAAGAAAGCAGATCGCTGCGTCTTGTTTGCGGCAGGACGGCATCACGCGCGCCCCCGCAGGTTCACTCTTATGCAACGCATTCATGGTGGCCCCCTCGTCCTACCCTGAACTCAAATGTTCGGGCGACTAACCCCACGTCATATCGCCCGCATCCACCATATCACGGACCAGTGAGATCAGCGTTACCCGAAGTGTTTACCCAACGGTAAGGATTCTCTTACGCAACGTAAGTCTAAGCGAATCGCGTCCGGAATCACGGTTTTTCGCTCAACGCCGCTTGGGACGCGTCACAAATGGTAGGTTGTGATCGAGTCGCCACTATACCTTGTTCAGCTTTGGGCATCTGCGACAACTTCGTGAAAATTTCTCCGATGGTCCGGGATTCCGCAGGCCACAGCGCGGAGCGCATGGGGAAACGGTTGATTTTCAGCCGGTTAAAACGGTGCACCGGCCGGCTAGACCCATTTGCTAGCTAGGTCCACCGGATCACGGGGCGCAGGATGTTGGTGTCGCAGCTGGGGGCTGTGACTCGTCTGTTTCCACATTCCGCCCGGAAAGGGTGACCCACCTGCGAATCGCTCGATTCGGGGATCGGGACCGGGGTGCCGAGCGGTTGGGGAAGCGGACATTCATCGGGGCGAAAGCCCTGCATAGCAATGGTCCGAACCATATCCGTTTTAGACAGAGTGACGGATCCCGGACCGATCAACTGGGAGAAATGAAATGGTTAATCGTAATTATGGATATTCGGGTCAACAGCCGAACAAGCCGCATGACGGTCCCGACAAAGACGACATGAAAAAGCCGATGCATGACACGCAGGAGCAGGAGCAGCAACAGCAGCAGCACCAGCATCAGGAAGCCGTGTCGGACTCGGATTCCCGTGCAAACGCCGATGCTAATGCTGACTCATCTTCAGCGGCTCGTGCCCATGCTGACGGCGGTGACGCAAGCAATACCAATCGTCTCGACGACACGAACCACAACCGTGTCAATACCGACACGAATTCCAACTCGACTTCGAGCAACACCAACACCATCACGATCGATTTCCCGGATGAGGGGATTTTCGGCGAAGACAACGACTTCGCGGATATCGACAACTCGGACGTGGGCGACATGGTCTTTGCCGATGGCGATATGACCTATACCTACGACTACGATCCGGGTGACGACATCAACCTCAGCGACATGCTCAACGGCATGGGTAATGACGTGATGATGGTCAACACGCAGGCCAACACGCTCACCGACAACGATACGCTCAGTGATCCTGACGTGACCAATGCCGCGCAGTTCAACTCGACCCCCACGATCAACGGTGGCACCGCGCATTCCGACGACGGGATCGACGCATCCTCCGAAGGCGGCAACGGCGCCGAGGATGTCGGTTCGTCGGGCGGCATGGCGCTCGCGGGTGGCGGTATCGCCCTCTCGGGCGGCGGCGTTTCGCTCGCAGCCTCGGAGACCGAGGGTGAAGGCGACGATGGCGGCGACGGTGGCGACGGCTTCGGTATGGGCCTCGGCATGGGCGGCGGCATGGCGGGTGCTGGAGCGGACGAAGGCGGCGCAATCGCAAACGCCGGCGACGGCGGCGGCGGCATGCCGATGATGATGAAGCATCACCATCCGCAGATGGGCGGCGACGGTGGCAATGCAAGCGCCACCGATTCCGGCCAGGCAATGGCTGATGCACGGGCGACCGGTACTGGTACTGGCTCCGGCACCGGTGACGGCGGAAACGGCGGCGCCGGCGGCGACGGTTACGGATGGTCTTCGACCGGTTCGCAAGCCTCGGGCGGCGGCTCCTGGGCGACCGGCGGCTATGCCGGCGGCGGTAACGGTGGCGGCGACGTCACCGCAGGCGGCGGCGGCAATGGCGGCAGCCTCGGCAATTGGGGGTCGGGCAATGGCGACGATGGTATCGTCACCGGCCAGTCCTATGCCGATGCGAGCGCGGCCATCGACACCACCGCGTTCAACCAGTCGATCGTGATGGGCGCCAACATCCTCGGCAATGCCGTGGATACCACCGTGGTCGGCGGCAACCTGTCGTCCTCCTATATCGGCGACGACGACGCATCGTAAGCAAACAAGCGGCGTGCCTCCACGAGAGGCGCGCCGCATTCCGTTCGGGCCGTTTCGCATCGCATCACGCCCGGACCTTGCCCGCGGCGGAGTTCACCCCGCCGGATGCGATGAACCGACAGTCTGACGCCCCGCATCCAAGCGCGGGTTTTCAGCGTCATGAAGGGGGGAAGGAAGATGCTTGACCGGCAGACCGAAATCATCGCCCATTTCATCGGTGCCTTCAATCAGACGACCGAGACCAATGTCGCCCGACAGGAATACGACGCCTTTCGCGCGCTGCAGGCTTCCGCGCCCTCGCCGGGGGACCTGCTCTCCGTCAATGTCAGCGTCAATTCGGATTACCTGCTCGAGGATTTCGATCCGTCGCTGCAGCTGAAGCTCCCACTGGTGCCTCCGCCAGAGGCGCCGTGGCTTCCCTTCGTCGACGATTACCAGCTGCGCGATATCGCACCGCCCGGGTTGCCGTCCGGCCAGCTCGCAATCCCGCCCTATGATTTTCCGCCCGTTCCGGTACCGCTCCAGATGTTTCTCGGAATGGCGCCACCTTCCTCGGTGCTCCACATCACTTCGCAGATCAACACGCTGAGCGATCATGACGTGCTCTACGACAAGCCCTTCATGATGCCGGCAGAGCTGATGGACGAGTACGGCCCGGCGGCCACCTCGTCGAAGCTGATGGCATTGGCCGAATATGCAGATGCGCTGACGGTGAGTGCCGCACCCGTCGGCATGACCGTCGAAGCGCAGGCGGAGGCGCTGATGGCGCAGATCGACGCGCTCGATCCCGACTCCGTGCCCGACGGCGTGACGGCCGCGATGTTCCGCAGCGAGACGATCTTCGCCGCGCCGACCGACCCGGAAGAGGGCGACGGTCTCGAGGAGGGCGCAACCGACCCGGAGGCCATGACCGAGCTGCAAAGCGAAAGCATCGACGGTGAAGAGGCGGCGGCCTCCCTCCTGCCACCCGCGTTTTCGGGCGCGGTCGTGTTCGACGGGCAGCTCATGGACGAATTGCCCGAGACATTGAAACTTCGGCTGGAAGCACGCGACCCCTCGGACGACGAGTCGGAGGATACACCGCTCGACGCGGGTGTGATCGAGGTGGAGACCGACGGTATCGGCGGAGATGGCGAAGGGGCGGCCGGAACGGTCCAAGGCCCCGATATGCCCGTCGATCCCGCGGACATGGCACTGGAAATCGCGCAGAGCCTCAGCACCGGCAACAACCTTCTGCTGAACCAGTCGCAGGTGGTGCATGACTGGCTCGATGCGCCGGTGATCGCGGTCGGCGGATCGGTGACCTCGCTCTCGGTGATCTCGCAGGTGAACGTGCTGCGCGACGCGGATTTGAAGCCCGGTCTCGGACACCACGGCACAGGCAACAGCGCGGGCGGGCAAGGCTTGGGTAATGGTGACAGCGCCGACCCGCTCGCCTCGCTAGGCCACAACGTCGCGGTCTACACGCAAGAGGCCAATCCCGCGAACTTCCTTAACCTGGTGATGCCGCCCGGCGGCAGCCTGATCGCGATGACGGAAATTCGCGGTGACCTGATTGTCGACAACCACATGACGCAGGTGAACGCGGTCTCCGATGGGGATCTGGTGAGCTTCGAATTCGGCTCCTATTCCGCCGAGATCGTGATGGGCGACAACTCGACCGTCAACCTGCAGCTTCTGCTGGAAGCGGGCGCGCAGTTCGACCTGATCATGATCGGCGGCAACATGTACGAGATCGCCCAGCTCGAGCAGATCAACGTATTGCTCGACGACGATCTGGTGATGAGCGGCGCGGGCGGCATCGGACACGGCGGCGTGGGCCATGTCTCAAGCGAGGATAACCTGCTGTGGAATGAGGCGCATCTGACCAAAGTGGGCATCGACACGCAGTTGGAGATGGGCCCGCAATATCAGAACGTCCTCGACCAGCTGGCGGAGATCTACAGCGGCCTCGATCCGAACCCGGGCGAAGGCTATTCGATGCCGCCGGGCGCGGCCTACGACGCGGTCGAAGGGCTGCTGGGCGACGAGCTTTTGGGCGGCCAGATGGCACTGCGGGTACTCTATATCGAGGGAGACCTGATCGTTCGCGACAACCTCACCCAGATCAACATTCTCGAAGATGCCGACCTGATATCGGTCGACGGTCCGGGCGAATTCGACGTCGATGCGGGCGGCAACACGCTCGCCAACGTCTCGTCGCTGACTGTCGCGGGCGTCGACAGCACGATCATGGCCGCCGATGGCGTCTATTCCGACGCGGTGATCTGGCAGGCGGGGATGATGGACGATGGCAGCGGCGGTCCCCTCGGCCCGACGAGCCCCAGCGAAGGGGCGCTTGCCTCGGAGGCGGTGGCGTTCCTCGCGGACGGGATGATCGAGAACGCGCCGACTTACGACGATGACGAATTCCAGGTGCATCCGGGCTCCCACGGGGGAAGCGGGTCGCTCGATGCATTGCACACGGTTCTGGCCTGACGGAGGGGCGGAACTTCATTCACTAGGGGAACTTCGATGAAAGACAGGACTGACGACGCCGCCGGGGGGCAGGCGACCCGCCAAGATGGTCATGACGCGATGGCTCGGAACGTGGATCCGCCGCAGGCCGATCCGACAGACAAACGGCAGGCGCAAACCGCAACGGGCGACGGTCCCGGGGCGAAAGCGCGCGCCGACGAAACCGGCGCGGAGGGGACTGTCGAGACAGTCGCCGCCCGGACGGAGGGTGGTGCTGACGCCCGAAAGGAGGCGGGTCGTGTCCCCGCGCAAAATGCCTCCGGCTCCCCACCGGCGCCACCCTCCACCCCAGCCTTTCACAAGCGCCTCGGCCCGGTGGATTTCACCCGCACGCTGCATGACATGAAAAAGCGGCTGCGCGTGAACATGGCCTTCGTCGTGCTGATGACCTGCGCCACGAATATCCTGATCCTCGCGGTACCGATCTACCTGTTCCAGATTTCCGATCGGGTCTTCACCTCGCGCTCGACCGACACGCTGGTGATGCTGACCATCGTGATTGCCGGGGCGATCGTGGTGCAGACGCTGCTCGACGCGGTACGCCGGCTGGTACTGATGCGCTCGGCGGTGGATGTGGCCGCGCGGCTCGGCGCACCGGTCCTGTCGGCTGCAGCGCAGGCTTCGCTGCATTCCAACGGGCGCGAATATCAGGTTCTGGGCGATCTCAACGCGCTGCGGAGCTTCCTTGTCTCCGGCACGCTGCTGTCCTTCCTGGACGTGCCCTTCGCGCCGATCTTCGTGCTTGCGGTCTTCCTGATCCACCCGCATCTCGGCACGATCGTGGTCGTGACCGCATTGATCCTTATGCTGTTTGCCTGGATCAACCAGAAGATCACTTCGGACGGCTTCAGCCGTGCCAATATCGCGCAGACCCGGGCGAACCTTCACCTTGAGTCGATGTCGCGCAACAGCCAGATCATCAACGCGATGGCGATGATCCCCGAAGCCGTGTCGATCTGGGGTCGCGATACCGCCGCCTCCCTGCGCGCGCAGACCGAGGCGCAGGATCGCAACGTCTTCACCGCCTCCGCGTCGCGGATGTTCCGCCTGTTCACCCAGATCGGGATGCTGGGCTGGGGCGCCTATCTCGCGCTCGATGGGCAGATCACCGGCGGCATGGTGATCGCCGCCTCGATCGTCGCGGGCCGTGCGCTCGCACCGATCGAAGGCGCGATCGAGGGATGGAACTCCTTCCTGCTGGCACGCGGCGCCTATGATCGGGTCGGCCAGCTTCTGGCCTCCGCCAAGACCCGCAACGACAAGCTACGCCTGCCCAAGGTGGAAGGACGGCTCGATATCGAGCGTCTCCTCTATGTTCCGCAAGGCACCAAGCATGTCGTGCTGAACGCGCTGACCTTCTCGCTCGCGCCCGGCGACCAACTGGCGATCATCGGCAATTCGGGCGCCGGCAAGACGACGCTCGGCAAGATGCTGGTGGGATCGGTGCTGCCGACCTCGGGAGCTGTGCGGCTCGACCTGATGGACATCCGCAACTGGGACCCGCGGCAATTCGGCGAAAGCATCGGCTATCTGCCGCAGGACGTGCAGCTCTTCCCGGGCACCATCAAGCAGAACATCGCCCGGATGCGGGAGGATGCGAGCGACGCCGCGATCCATCGCGCCGCCGCGCTCGCCGATGTGCACGAGATGATCGCCTCGCTGCCGCAGGGTTACGAGACGGTCGTCAGCTCCGACGGCTCGCCGCTATCGGGCGGACAGAAACAGCGGATCGGTCTGGCGCGCGCCTTCTTCGGCGATCCGAAGTTCGTGGTGCTGGACGAGCCGAACTCGAACCTAGACACGCAAGGCGACGCGGCCCTCGTGCGCGCGCTCGGTCATGCCAAGGCCAACGGGATCACGGTGGTCGTGGTCACGCAGAAACCCTCGCTGCTCAGCGCGGTCGACAAGATCATGCTGCTCAACGACGGCAATATCGCGATGTTCGGCTGGCGCGACCAGATGCTCGCAGAGCTGGAGCGGCGCAAGCAGGCCAAGGCCCAGCAGGTGCAGCAACAACGCGCAGCGGCGCAGAACGTCGCCGCGACCGCCCCGATGCAAGGAGCCCCGGCATGACACTCCTTCTGACCAACCCGCTCAACTCCCACGAGACCCCCGACTGGTCGACCGAGGTCCCGCGCAGCATCAAGACGCTGGTCATTGTCGGGCTGACGATCTTCGCGATGGCCTTTGGCGGCTTCGGCGTCTGGGCCTTCAGCGCCCCGCTCGCCGCCGCCGTCATGGCACCGGGCTCTTTCGTGGCCACGGGCCGCAACAAGATGATCCAGCACCTCGAAGGCGGGATCATCAAGGAGATCAATGTCTCCGAGGGCGATTTCGTCACCGCGGGGCAACCGCTCCTGCGCCTCGACGAGACCTCGGCGCTCGCCAATGAACGCGCGCTATTCCTGCGCCGCGCGCGACTGGAATCGATGGAGGCCCGGATACAGGCCGAATATGACGGCTGGCGCGAACTGGTCTTCCCGAAATGGCTGCAGGACGCCCGGCGCGACGTGGAAATCGCCGCGATGATGGATTCCCAGCGCCTCGCCTTTGATGTGACGAAAGCGAAAGTGCAAAGCGAGTTGGACCTGCTGGCACGCAACATCGCCGCGATGGAGAGCCGTTCGGAAGGCTACCGCGCGCAGCTGATTGCCGCGGAGGCCCAGCGCGACCTGCTGGCCGAGGACCATGAGAGCAAGGCGAAACTCTTCGAGAGCGGGCTGATCCGGCGAACCGAGCTGAACGCGCTGCTTCGCGCTCTGGCCGATGCGGAAGGGCAGATCGGCCGCCTCAAGGCGGAGATCGGCGAGAGCGAGGAGATGCGCGCGAAATACCAGGCGCAGACCAAGCAGACGATCGAGACCCACAAGCAGGCCGCGCTCGACGAGTTGGAGACCGTGCAGGCGGAACTCGATTCCGTACGCGAGCAAGAGCGCAAGGCGACCTCCGTCCTGAAGCGCGTGGTGATCGAAAGCCCGGTTTCCGGCACCGTGGTGCGGCTGAACTATTCCGGCGCGGGCGGCGTGATCGAGGCGGGCAAGGTCATCGCCGAGATCCTGCCCTCGGAAGCCCCGCTCATCATCGAGACGATGATCGCGCGCACCGATATCGACGCGATCAAGGTCGGACAGGAAGCGTCGGTGCGGCTCTCGGCGCTCAACCAGCGCACGACGCCGATCCTGATTGGGGAGGTCTATTACATCTCCGCCGACGCGATCGTGGAGCGCTCGGGCGAACATCCCCGCGAGGTCTATATCGCCCGCATCCGCCTGCCCGCCTCGGAGCTGCGCCGGGTACCGGGCTTCGCGCCGATGCCCGGGATGCCGGTGGAAGTGATGATCCAGACCGCGTCGCGGACCTTCGCCCAATACATCGCGAAACCAGTGGTGGATTCGATGAACCGTGCTTTCCGCGAGCATTGAGAGGTCGATCCGACGGAAAACCGGCGTGAAGGCGTCGCTCTCGAGGGCGCGGCGCCTTTCTCCTTCAGCCTAACGAATTCATGGGCTTACGCCACAGTTTAGACTCCTTCTAAATTCCTGAGTAAAATAATCGATCACGAAGGCGGGAAAATACCAGACTTCATTTGTCAGAGATCAATTTCCAGACTATCTCCTGAAGATAGGAAGCGAAGACCGACTCGCGACCCATCACGGAGGTGCCCTCATGAAGGCCAGCCCTATCGAGAACGAAACCTGCAAATGCGCACTGCCGCTTGGCCAGTGCCGTCGCGGGTTCCGGGGCACTCTGGTCTCTGTCTGCCCGCTGGCCGGAAAGGATGGCTATGACGCGGACGAGCTGGAACTGCGCCTGCTGGAGCTTGGCTTCATCGAGGGCGCGTCGGTCCACATCCTTCACGAAGGTCCGTTCGGTCGCGATCCTATCGCGGTGCGCGTGAACGACACCACCGTCGCTCTGCGGCGTGCCGAGGCGATGGCCATCCTCGCGGAATGACGTCGGCTCCTGCCATAAACCAGCCCAAAGCCCCGCAGACCGATCCCGACGCCCAGCCGATCGAGGCCGCGCTGGTCGGTGCGCCGAATTGCGGCAAGACGGCGCTGTTCAACGCGATGACCGGTGCGACGCAGAAGGTTGGCAATTATTCCGGCGTGACCGTGGAGCGCAAAGTCGGCGTGGCGACCACGCCTGCGGGGCGCAAGTTCGCGCTGATCGACCTGCCCGGCACCCATAGCTTGCGCGCCCGTTCTCCGGACGAGGAAGTGACCCGCGACGTGCTGCTGGGCCAGCGCCCGGGAGAGCGCGTCCCCGACATGATCCTCGCGGTGGGCGATGCGACCAACCTGCGCGGCGCGCTGCGCCTGGTCTCGGAACTGAAGAAGATCGGCCTGCCGATCGTGATGATCCTCAACATGATCGACATCGCGCGCCATCGCGGCTTGCAGATCGACCATGTCGCGCTGAGCGAGGAACTGGGCATCCCGGTGATCCCGGCCACTGCCGTCCGCCGCGGCGGGCTCGACGAGTTGTGGTCCAAGGTGGATCCGATGCTGGAAGCCGGCCTCGACGATCCGCAACCTTCGAGCTGGGCGGTTCCGAGTACGCATGACATGCGGGTCTCGATGCGCGAGGCGGAACGGCTGGTGAAGACCCACGTCATCCGCCCGCCCGAGCCGGACACGATTTCCGCCAAGATCGACCGCGTGGTGCTGAACCCGATCGCGGGGCCGATCATCCTGCTGGCGATCCTCTTCGTGATGTTTCAGGCCGTCTTTTCCTGGGCCGCGCCCTTCATGGATGCGATCGACTGGGCGTTCAGTTCGCTGGGCGCGCTGGTGACGCAAGTGATGCCCGAAGGGCTGGTGCAAAGCTTCATCTCGGACGGTTTGATCGCGGGCATCGGCTCGGTCATCATCTTTCTTCCGCAGATCCTGTTCACCTTCCTCTTCATCCTGCTGCTGGAAGATTTCGGCTACATGGCGCGGGCGGCCTTCCTGATGGACCGGATCATGGGCCGCGCCGGGCTGAACGGGCGCGCTTTCATCCCGCTTCTGTCGAGCTTCGCCTGCGCGATCCCCGGCATCATGGCCGCGCGGGTGATCCACAATAAACGCGACCGGCTGACGACGATCCTCGTCGCGCCGCTGATGACCTGCTCGGCGCGCATTCCCGTCTACACGCTGATCATCGCCGCCTTCATCCCCAACACGAAAGTGCTCGGCGGGCTGAGCCTGCAGGGGCTGGTCATGTTCGGTCTTTATGCGGCTGGCGTGTTCTCGGTTCTCACGGTGGCCTTCGTCGCGCGGCATCTCTTCGCACGTGAAGAGCGCTCGGCGCCACTTATGCTCGACCTGCCCGACTACAAGATGCCGATCCTGCGCAATATTGCGCTGGGGCTCTACCAACGCGCACGGGTCTTCCTGCGCCGGGCCGGCACGGTGATCTTCTGGGCGATGGTGGTGATCTGGTTCCTGTCGACCTTCCCGATGGCCCCCGAGGGCGCGACGCAACCGGCGATCAACTATTCCTTCGCCGCGATGATCGGCCACTTCGTCGCGCCGATCCTCGCGCCTTTGGGCTTCAACTGGCAGATCGCCGTGGCGCTGGTGCCGGGCATGGCCGCCCGCGAAGTCGCGGTCGCAGGGCTAGCCACGGTCTACGCGGTGGGCGGCGAGAACGGCCTGATCCACACGCTTACCGATCAGTGGAGCCTCGGCACCGCGCTGGCGTTGCTCGCATGGTATATCTTCGCACCGCAATGCATCTCCACGCTGGCGGTTATCCGGCGCGAGGCCGGTTCGGCGAAGTGGATGTGGGTCGCGGTGGTCTACATGTTCGCGCTGGCCTATCTCGCGGCTTTCGCAACCTACCAGATCTCGGCCCTCCTCGGCGCGGGCTGAGCCCTCGCGCACCCTTCAATCGATGGTGAGACGCGGTGAACGCTTTGCCGCCTTGAGTTTCGCGCGACGATCCGGAAGATGCCGCTCGAGAGTCACGGGACAGAGAGCCTCCGCATGATCCTTCGCCGCCTTGCCGCCCTCTTTGGCCTCGTCGCCCTGATGCTGCCGCAGGTGGCCGCCGCCCACATCACCGCGACCGGCTCGGGCGGTTTCACCGCAGGGTTCGAGCATCCGCTCTCGGGCTATGACCATTTCCTCGCGATGTTCGCGGTGGGCCTCTGGGGCGCGCAGATGGGTGGACGTCAGGTCTGGCAATTGCCGGTGACCTTCCCGCTGATCATGGTCGTAGGTGGCGTGATCGGCATTCTCGGCCTGCCGCTGCCCGGCATCGAGATCGGGATCGCGCTGTCGATCGTAGTTCTCGGCCTCGCCATCGCCACCGCATGGAAGCCCTACGAATGGATAGCGCTCGCGATCATCTCGGTCTTCGCGCTTTACCACGGTTACGCACATGGGGCAGAGCTGCCGATGGCCGCCGACCCGGCAGATTTCGCGATCGGCTTCGTGCTGGCGACCGGGATGATCCACGTGATCGGGGTCGGCGTGGGTCTCGTCCTCGACCCGATCCGGGGTGGACAGTTCTCGCGCGGGCTGGGCGCGATCATCGCGGTGGTCGGGCTCGGCTTCCTTGCGCTGGCACTGGGTTACCTGCAATCTCAGCTCGGGTTCCTGCAAGGTGGGCTGAGCCTCTTTGGCCATTGACGTATCGCATAACCGTTCCGGCCTTAGCTGGCTGCGTCACCTCTGGGTGCTGGCCGGGCTGACCGCTCTGATTGTGCTGGCGCTGATCCCGCCTGCGGACCGCGGCGAGACCGGGGCGTGGCTGATACGCGACGCGCTCGCGATCGAGCGGCTGTTCCCGCTATTCGGCTTCGGGATCTCGCTGGCCTTGGTCGGGCGGCGCGCTGCACTTATCGCGGCGCTGCTCGGGGCCGTCGGGATCGCGCTCGGCTTCACCTTCCGCATCGAGCTGATGGCCGCGTTGCAACAACTCCCCGGCGCGATCACGCATCACTTCCTGACCATGCCGATCTCGGCCATCGCCATCGGTGCCACGCTGGCGCTTGGGCGCTGGTCGCGGCCCGTGCTGATCGTGCCAGCGGGACTTGTTCTGGGGGTGATGTATGCGCTCTCGGTGAAATTGTCCGACCCGAGCTATGGCGGTGCGCCTTGGGTCTTCCTCGCCGGGATCGGCCTGGGCATCTGGCTGATCGGCGCGGTCTATCTGGTGCTGCGCAGCTGGCAGGCGCAATGGTTCGAGATAGCAGGCCGGATCGTCGGCAGCTGGCTGGTCGCGATCGGACTGCTTTACGGAGGCGTCGCACTGATGGGCGGCAAGCTGAAGCCGAAGAATGCAGATCCTTCGACCGCCGCCTCGGAGAACGCGCCCGCGGCAGAAACCGCAGTGCCCGAGGCCGATGCTTTCCCCAGCTTCGGCGCGCCGCCGCCCGCCGCCCCGCCCGGCAGCAAGAAACCGGATTTCCAACCATGATCCGCAGCACCGTTCTCACCCTCGCCGGTCTGATCGGGCTGCTGCCGGGGCTCGCGAACGCCCACCCGGAAGACGAAATCCTGATCCGTCTGCTTGTCGGCATGGAGAGCGGCAAAGTCACCCATATTGGCGAGAGTTGGACCTTCGATCCGACCGTGTCCGACTGGCTGATCCAGAGTTTCGACAAAAATGGCGACGGGGCCTTCACCGGAGACGAGCTGGCGCCGCTGCAAGACGCGGCGAAGCAGAATTCGGAGGGCTCGTTCTTCTACACCCGGTTCTGGAAAGGGACCCAGCAACTGCCCGATCCCCAGATCTACGGCTTTCAGGCGACGGTGAAGGATGGGGCCGTCACGATGGCCTTCGCGCTCGCCCTCGCCCAGCCCGAAGACCCGAACGACCTGCGCATCGAGATGTATGACCCCGAGAACCTGACTGGACTGGTGCCGGTGAAATCGGACCCGGTGGTGATCCGCGGCTTGGCCGACGGCGCGACCTGCGTGCCGAACGTCTCGGTCAACCAACCCGATGTGCATCGCGGGCCGGACAATATCCCGATCGCGCTGACGCTGGCTTGTAAGGGGTGACGCCTGCACGCTCTCGCGTGCAAAACTGAAGTCGGGAGGGGGCGCTGCCCCCCGCGCTGACGGCCCTTCGCTTGCGCTTCGGGCGTTCGGCGGGGCGTCCTTCCACTGGAAGGCCGCTGATCCCGCGTCACCCCCCGGGATATTTCCACCAAGAGGAAAAGGCTAGTCGGCCTTTAATTTCGGGGCGGGTTTTGGTTCCGCCAAGGGCGTGTCCGAAAAACGGATCGGCGTGCGGATGCCGGGGATACCCTCGGCCTCGACCCGCATTCCGCGCGCCTCCACCTGCGGATCGGCGAAGACCTGATCGACGGAGTTGATCGGGCCCGCGGGGACCGTCGCCTTTTCGAGCGCGGCGAGCAGATCGGCGCGCGGCCATTCCGCAAGCGCAGGGAAGAGGGCCGCGCGCATGGCCTCACGATTGGCGACGCGCGCCTCGTTCGTGGCGAAGTCAGGATTGGCTGCGAGGTCGAGGGCCAGAACCTCGCAAAGCCGCCGGAACTGCCCGTCATTGCCGACTGCGAGGATCAGATCGCCATCCTTGGCACTGACGACCTCGTAGGGCGCGATGTTTGGATGCGCGTTGCCTAAGCGATGCGGCGCATTGCCGGTCGCGAGAAAGTTCATCCCCTGATTGGCGAGCACGCCCACCGCGCAATCCAGAAGTGCCATGTCGACCAACTGCCCGCGCCCGGTGCGCGCCCGCGCGGCCAGCGCCGCCTGAATGCCGATCACCGCGTAAAGCCCGGTGAAGATGTCCGCGAAGGCCACGCCCACCTTTTGCGGCTGGCCTTCGGGATCGCCGGTCAGGTCCATCCAGCCAGCCATGCCCTGGATCAGGAAGTCATAGCCCGCGCGGCTCGCGTAAGGACCGTCCTGCCCGAAACCGGTGATCGAGCAATAGACGAGACGCGGATTGATCGCGGAAAGGCTCTCGTAATCGAGGCCGTATTTCTTCAGCCCACCGAGCTTGAAGTTCTCGATCACCACATCCGCGTTCTTGACCAGATCGCACACGATCTTCTGGCCTTCTTCGGTACGGAAATCAGCCACGACCGAAATCTTCCCGCGATTGGTGGCGTGGAAATAGGCAGCCGATCGACCCTCCGGCCCGTCGCCTTCGCGCGCGATGAAGGGCGGGCCCCAGCGGCGGGTATCGTCGCCCTCGGGCGCTTCGACCTTAATCACCTCCGCGCCGAGATCGGCCAGCACCTGACCGGCCCAGGGACCGGCCAGAATCCGCGCCAGTTCGACGACTTTCACACCTTCCAGCGGGGCCATCAGAAGAAGGCCTGCAGGCCCGTCTGCGCACGACCCAGGATCAGCGCGTGCACGTCATGGGTGCCCTCGTAGGTGTTCACCGTCTCGAGGTTGACCATGTGGCGGATCACCTGAAACTCGCCCGAAATGCCGTTGCCGCCATGCATGTCGCGGGCCATCCGCGCGATATCCAGCGCCTTGCCGCAATTGTTGCGCTTGATGAGCGAGATCATCTCGGGGGCGGCATCGGCTGCGTCCATCAGGCGGCCCACTTGCAGCGCGGCGTGCAGGCCCAGCGTGATTTCGGTCTGCATGTCTGCGAGCTTCTTCTGGAACAGCTGCGTCTGCGCGAGAGGCTTGTTGAACTGTTTGCGATCGAGGCCGTATTGGCGCGCGGCGTGCCAGCAGAACTCGGCCGAGCCCATCACGCCCCAGGCGATACCGTAGCGCGCACGGTTGAGGCAGCCGAACGGACCTTTCAGCCCCTCGACATGCGGCAGCAGCGCGTCTTCCCCGACCTCGACGCCCTCCATGACGATCTCGCCGGTGATCGACGCGCGAAGCGACAGTTTCTGCCCGACCTTCGGCGCGCTCAGCCCCTTCATGCCCTTCTCCAGCACGAAGCCGCGGATCTTGCCGCCATGGGCTTCGGACTTCGCCCAGACGACGAAGACATCGGCGATCGGCGAGTTGGTGATCCACATTTTCGAGCCGGTGAGGCGGTAGCCGCCCTCGGTCTTCTCGGCGCGGGTCTTCATACCCGCCGGGTCCGAGCCCGCATCGGGTTCGGTCAGGCCGAAACAGCCGATCCACTCGCCCGAGGCCAGCTTCGGCAGGTATTTCTGGCGCTGCTCCTCCGAGCCATAGGCGTAGATCGGATACATCACGAGGCTCGATTGCACCGACATCATCGAGCGGTAGCCGCTATCGACGCGCTCGATCTCGCGCGCGATCAGGCCGTAGGACACGTAGCCCGCGCCGATCCCGCCATATTCCTCGGGGATGGTCGCGCCCAAGAGGCCCATCTCGCCCATCTCGCGGAAGATCGCGGGGTCGGTGGTCTCGTTCTCGAAGGCCTCGATCACGCGCGGTTGCAGCTTGTCCTGCGCATAGGCGCGGGCCGCATCGCGCAGCATCCGCTCCTCTTCGCTCAGCTGGGTTTCCAGACGCAGCGCGTCGTCCCAGGTGAACTTGCCCAGATCGGGGGCATCCTTGGCTTTGAGCGTGGGGCGGTCGGTCATGGCGGTCCTCGGGATCTGTCTTTCGTTGCGTCGAACTCTAGGCATCGTGCCGCGCGGCGCAAACGATTAAATTTGCGAAGATGATGAGTTTTGCGCATGATCCAGCAAGACACAGCGGAGCACCCTCGCGACCATGCGCAAAAGCTACACTCCTACGATCAACGAGCTGCAAGCCTTCGCAGCCTGCGCGCGCTTCGGCACGACGACGCGGGCGGCAGCGGAGTTGAACCTGACGCAATCGGCGGTGTCGCGCTCGCTCGGGACATTGGAGGAACGGCTGGGCGTGGCGCTGTTCGACCGGGTGCGCAAACGGCTGTCTCTGTCGCCGGCAGGTCATGTTTTCCTTGCGCAGGCAGAAGAAATCCTTGGTCAGATCGACCGGGCCGCGATGGGGGCGATGGCCTTCGGCGGCGCGCGCGCGGTGCTGCGTATGGCCGTGCTGCCGAGCTTTGCGCGGTCGTGGCTGATCCCGCGATTGGCCGGGTTCGAGGCCGCGCAGCCGGAGGTGAGCCTCGATCTCAGCGCGCGACTGCTGCCGGTGGATTTCGCGCGGGAGCCATTCGACCTGGCAATCATGCGCTCCAGGCATGAACAGGCGGGGGCCGAGGTCGAAAATCTCGTTGCGGAGGAATTGATCGTCGTGGCCGCGCCGCACCTGATGACGGGGCGCGCGGAATTGGAGGACGACGCGCTGCTGGCGCTGCCCCTCTTGCAGCAGTCGACGCGCCCGACGCTCTGGCTCGACTGGTTCCGCGAGAGCGGGCGCGACGCGCGGCATATCCTCCGCGGCGCGCGGTTCGATCATTTCGACATGATCCTCGATGCGGCGAGCGCGGGCATGGGGCTGGGGCTGGTGCCCGCGATCATCGCGCAAGGGGCGCTGGCCTCGGGGCGGCTGGTGCAGGCGACGCCGCGCCGGTTTGCCACCGGTGAGAATTACGCGCTGATCCTGCCCGAGCGCGCGCGGGAGGCGCCGCATGTCAGCGCCTTCCGCGATTGGTTGCGGGCCGAGATCGGCGCTTAGTCGAAGACGATGACCTGCCGGATCGCCTCTCCCGCGGCGAGCCGCTCGAAACCTTCGTTGATGTCTTCGAGCTTTAGGCGATGGGTCATCAGGTCCGGGATCGGCAGTTGCCCTTGCACCATCATCTGCGCGAAACGCGGGATGTCGCGGACCGGCACGCAGGAGCCCATGTAGGATCCCTTCAGCGCATGTTCGTTCGCCGTCAGCGACACGGCCGGGATCGTGAACTCCGCCTTCGGGTTCGGCAGGCCCGCCGTGACGGTCGTGCCGCCACGCCGGGTGATGGCATAGGCGAATTGCAGCGCCGGAGCCGCGCCAGCCAGCTCCACCGCGAGATCGACGCCGCCGCCGGTAAGGTCGCGCAGTTTCTGCACCGCGCCTTCCTCGGTCGGGTCGATGGCATGGGTCGCGCCAAGCTTGAGTGCGAGGTCGCGTTTGTCCTTGGCCAGATCGACCGCAACGAGGGTGCGCGCGCCTGCCGCGACCGCGCCCAGAAGCCCCGCGAGGCCGACGCCGCCAAGGCCGATGATCGCGCAGCTTTGCCCGGTCTTCAGCCCGCCCGAATTCAGCACCGCGCCGACGCCGGTCAGCACCGCGCAGCCCAGCAGCGCGGCTTGGTCGAGGGGGATCGATTTGTCGATCTTCACGCAGGACGCCTCGGAGACGACTGCGTAATCCGAGAAGGCCGACACGCCGATATGGTGGTTCACATGCTCGCCCGCGACCGAGATGCGTTTCGATCCGGTGATCAGGCTGCCCTTACCCGCCGCGACCGCGGCCGGCTCGCAAAGCGCGGGCCGCCCCTCGGCGCAGGGCACGCAATGGCCACAGGACGGCGCGAAGACGAGGACCACGTGATCGCCGGGCGCGAAGCGCGTGACATGGGGACCGACGGCCTCGACAACGCCCGCCGCCTCGTGACCCAGCGCCACAGGCATGTCGCGCGGGCGGTCGCCGTTGATGACGGAGAGGTCCGAGTGGCACAGACCCGCCGCGGACATCTTGATCAGCAACTCGCCTGGGCCGGGATCGTCCAGCTCTGCCTCGACGATCTCCAGCGGCTGGCTGTCGGTATAGGGGCGCGCCTTGCCCATCTCGCGCAAAAGTGCGATCCGCGTTTTCATTCTTGCTCCTCCCCAAAACGATTTGGCGCAGATTGGGAAAGATCGGCGGAAGTGTCCATGCCTCTTTGACGATGCGTCACACGGTGACGGTGAAGGGAGCGTCCAGCGGATGTTCTTCGAGGTTCGCGGTTTCGCCAATCCGGTCCACCACGGCGAAGAGACCGGGCGCTGCGAGCGGCGTCAGTACACCGTGCCACGTCCCGCGATGGAGGTTGATGCCCTGCGCGCCGTCGGTCAGGAAAGCACGCGGCGTGCCGGGCTTGCCGCCTGCGTCCGGTGCCACGATCACGAGGAACGGGTCCGCGCTCATCGGGAGGAAGGCCTGCGAGCCTTCGGGGTGCCGCTCCAGCAGGTCACAAAGATAGGGCAGCGTTCGCGGCTCCGCCTTGAAGATCGAGAGTCCGGCGCGCCCGCCGGACTCCGCCCCGAAATCAAGCTGTGCGCGATCATGGTAGCGCCCACAGAGCCCGGCATTGATGATCTTGTCGGGCGCGCCGGACGCCTCGAGCACATCCCCGAACGGGGCAAACGCCTCGGGTGTCAGCGGTTCGGCCTTGATCTGCATGGCGCCTCCGGGTTCGGGCGGAAGAAAGGGGGCGCTGCCCCCTCACCCCCGGGATATTTCGACCAAGCCGAAAGGGTCAGCTCGAGATGGGCGAGCCGAGCTTCGGGTGGCGGTTCACGTCCTTGTAGAGCAGGTAGCGGAACGGACGGCGACCGGCGGCGTAGCAGGCCTGCGGGCAGAAGCTCCGCAGCCACATGAAGTCGCCCTCCTCGACCTCGATCCAGTCCTGGTTCAGCAGGTAGACTCCGCGGCCCTGCAGCACGTAGATGCCGTGCTCCATGACGTGGGTTTCCGCGAAGGGGATGGTGCCGCCCGGCATGAAGGTCACGATATTGACATGCATGTCGTGGCGCAGATCGTTCGGATCGACGAAGCGCGAGGTCGACCAGTAGCCCGAGGTGTTGGGCATCTCGAGCGGCGGCTTGTCCTGATCGGCGGTGACGAAGCTTTCCGGCGCGTCGATGCCGGGCACACGCTCGTAGCGTTTTCGGATCCAGACGAAGGTGCCGGGCGTGTCCTGATCGTTCGCGACCGACCATTGCGTGCCCGGGGCGAGATAGGCGTAGCCGCCGGCGTCCAGTTCGTGGCCAACGCCTTCGATCACGAGGCGGATGTGGCCAGCGAGCACGAAGATCACGCCCTGGCCCTCGGGATCGGGTTCGGGATTGTCCGAACCGCCGCCCGGCGCGACTTCGACGATCAGCTGCGCGAAGGTCTCGGCAAAGCCCGACAGCGGCCGCGCGAGCACCCAGGCGCGGGTGTTTTCCCAGCCCGGCATCAGCGAGATGGTGATGTCGGAGAGCACACCGCGCGGGATCACGGCGTAGGAGGTGTTGAATTGCGCGCGCTCGCGGGCGCGCTGGTTCTGATCGGGCAAACCGCCCGTCGGAGCGTAATAGGTGTATTCCATCAAAGGTCCATGGCGTTCAGGCGATGCCACGCGATCCGCTCGACCTGTTTGCAGGCCTCACGGAATTCCGTCTCGCGGCCCTGGTCAAGCCGGCGGCGGAAGGCGTGGAGGATTGACGCCTTGGTATTGTCTTTTACGGCGATGATGAAGGGGAAACCGAATTTTTCGGTATAGGCGGCGTTGAGCGCCTCAAATGTGGCGCGTTCCTCGTCGGTCAGCGCGTCGAGCCCGGCGCTCGCCTGTTCCGAGGTGCTTTCTGCGGTTAGACGTTTGGCCTGGGCGAGTTTTCCCGCGAGATCCGGGTGCGCGGTCAGCACGCCGAGACGCTCCGCCTCCGAAGCAGAGCGGAAGATGCGGACAAGCGCCGAGGCCATCCCTTCATGGCTGTCATGGGCCGGGCCCAGCTCCAGCTCGAAAGCCCGCTCGGCGATCCAGGGCGAATGTTCGTATATGCCGCCGAAGACTTCGACGAAACGGTCCCGGTTCATCTGGCTCGGGCGTTCGCGGCGCGTGTGGGGGTGGGTCGCGGCCCAATGCGCGGCGATCTCTCCACGGGTCGCGAACCAGACGCCCTCATGCGACAGCGCGTAATCGAGGAAGCGCTTCAGCCCCGCAACTTTTCCCGGCCGCCCGATCAGGCGGTTATGCAGGCCCACCGAGAACATCTTCGGCGCGCCGTCCATCCCTTCGGCATAGAGCGTGTCGAAACTGTCCTTGAGGTACTGGAAGAACTGCTCGCCCTCGATATAGCCGGGCGCCGTGGCAAAGCGCATATCGTTGGCTTCCAACGTGTAGGGGATCACGAGTTGGTCCCGCGCGCCCACTTCCAGCCAATAGGGCAGGTCGTCGTCATAAGTGTCGGAGATCCAGTCGAAGCCACCCTCTTCTGCGGTCAGCCGCACCGTGTTGGCCGAGCAGCGCCCGGTATACCATCCGCGCGGACGCTCTCCGACGACCTCGGTATGCAGGCGGATAGCCTCGGCGATCTGGCGGCGTTCTTCGTCTTCCGCCATATCTTTGTGCTCGACCCATTTCAGGCCGTGCGAGGCGATCTCCCAGCCCGCTTCCTTCATCGCAGCGACCTGTTCCGGCGCGCGCGCCAGCGCGGTCGCGACCCCGTAGATCGTGAGTGGTACGTTCAGCCTGGTGAACAACCGGTGCAGCCGCCAGAAGCCTGCGCGCGCACCGTATTCGTAGATCGACTCCATGTTCCAGTGTCGCTGGCCGGGCCATTGCGCGGCGCCTGCGATATCGGACAGGAACGCCTCCGACGCCGCATCGCCGTGCAGGATATTGTTCTCGCCGCCCTCCTCGAAGTTGAGCACCATCGAGATCGCTACGCGCGCCTTTCCCGGCCATTGCGGATCTGGGGGCGTGCGGCCGTAGCCGCGCAGGTCGCGGGGGTAGCGGGTCATCGAATGGCTCCTGTCTTCGGGTCGAACCGGGACAAGAAAGAGCAAAATACGCGAAAGGGAAAGGGGGGCTGACCCGTCGCCGCAGGTCAGACTGCCGCGATGGTGGCCTCGACCGCCTTTTTCCACGCAGTGTAGCGGGCTTCGCGTGTGGCCTCGTCCATCTGCGGGGC